>DAOTUN010000001.1:0-3179 GCA_034437395.1 Anaerolineae bacterium
GGCGGAGGGGGTCAGATCGATCGTCGGCGTTGGCTCGGTGGTGGCGGTCGGTTCGGCTGTTGTCGTTGGCGCGGTTGTTTCAGTCGGCGTGACCGTCGCTGCGTCCGGCGCCGCATCGGAGTCGGTCGGCGCGGGGCTGGATTCGGCAGTGGTTGGGGTGGGCGTGCGCGACAGTGCCAGGGTGCGTGTGAAGGTCGCTGAGGGGGTCGCGGTCGGGATTGGCTCGTCGGTGGCGGACTCGGTCGGCGTGGCGGCGCGACGAGTCACCGGTGGGCGGCGGGTGTTGGTCGCCTCGCCCTCTACGTCGAATTCCTGCCTGTGCGGCGCGCGGTCGGGGTGTGTCTTGCGCGTCGGTGACTCGATGGTCAGCAGGCTCGCCAGCACCCAGCCGATACGCCCATCTGCGAGCGCGACATTCGCCCAACTATCATTGTCGCCGCCGCTGCCCAACAGAGTAACGCGGGTGCCGGGATCGAGCGCCGTCAGGATGGTGGCAGTGCGGTTGGGTGCGTTGCGCAGATTGACGCGATCGTCGGCGATAATGATGGCGGTCAGCGCCGCCGCCTCGCTGGGGGTGGGCGTCATCGCCGGTGTGGACTCCGGAGTCACCTCGATCACCGCGCCGGGCGTGGCGCCGTCCGTACCCAACGTGTCCGGCAGCACCGGATCGACCATCGACGGCACGACAGGCGCGGGCGTGCGCACCAGACGGACGCCGCGCGGCACCGGATCGACGCCATCGAGCAGCCCGGCATAGGTGAGCGCATCCCCATAGCCGACCAGCAGCGCATCGACCCCGCCTGCGCGGGCATACGGCTCCGCCAGCGGCGCGGCGCCATAGCTGGCAGCGACTACCAGCGGCGCGCCGCTGTACGGGGCGATCTGTTCGGCGTAATCACGCACGGTTTCGCCGCTGTCGGTGATCAACACCAGCAGCGCAAATGAATTCAATCCGGCGACGCCGATCTCGCCCGTCTGTCCAGTCACGTCGGACGCCAGCAGCGCGGCGCTGTCGGCGCTGAAGGCGCGCAAGCCGATCGCCCCGCCTGTCAAAAAGCGGGCGACGCTGTAATCATAGCCGCGTTCGAGCGGCTGGCGGGCGTCGATGCGCGTCAGCAGGGCGGCGTCAGCGTTGATCGACTCGAATTGGCGTTCGGCGCGCAGGAGGGTGAGCGGGTTCGCCCCGACCACGATCGGGACAGCGCCACGCAGCACGATATGACGCAGCAGCGCCTCGGTCATTGGGTCGAGCTCGCCAGCGGCGCCGGGTGTGTATTCCATGCCGACCAGGACGAGATCACCGCGATCGAGGGCGTCGAGCGCGCTGAAGCTGGCGGCGGCGGGCGATTCGGCATCGAACAGCGCCGGGGGCGGATCCCCCAGACGCAGCGCGGGCACCACGATCGGGGCGATCAGCGCCGCCGCCAGCGCGATCACGATCAGCAGACGATCTGGCTGCACACGGATGCGCCGCTGCCGCGCCTGGCGCGCGGGGATCACGGCGGGTTCCACGACGGGGAGCGCGTGGACAATATTCTCTTCGTCGCTCTCCAAATCCTGCATGAACGGCGAGTCGTAGGTCATCTCGATCGCGCTCATGCGGCTGGGGGCGATCGGCGCCGCGCCTACCAGCCGGGTCAGCAGATTGACGCGCGCCTGCTGCTCCGAGGGGATCGCCAGCGCTTGTTCCAGCGTCGATGCGCCGGTGGTGAAATTGGCAGGCGAGAGGGCAATATCGACGCCGGGGAGGATGTCGGTCAGCGAGTCGAGTTCAGCGGGGGCGCTGGACGCCGCTTCCGATTGCCTCGACCGTTCGCGCAGCTTGCGCAGACGCGCGGGCAGCTCTTCGACCGGGCGATCCTGCTTCTGACGCACCAATGCGCCAGCCGACACATCATCGACCGAGGCGCCCATGTCGCGCAGGAAATCGATGTCCGCCGACTCCAGTCCCATCACGCCAGGGTCGGAGAAAGGCGATTGGCTCGGTCGGCGTGACTCGCCGGGCGTGACCATCTGATCGAGCAGCGCGTCGATGTCGAGGCGATTGGGACGGTCGAACAGGATACCCGTATTCTGACCCATCTGCGGCTGCTCGATGTCGATCGATTCGAGATAGCTGTCGAGATCGTCGAACACAGGCATCTGGGCAGGTGCTCTGGGCGGCTCTGCGGCGAACGGCGGGACAAGCTCGGTGTCGCGCGTGAAGATGTCGATGCCGTCGTCGCTGTCGCCTAAAAAGGCGTCGATTTGCGCGGACTCTTGTCCGCTGAGGCTGGCGCGGTCGGCGGCGTCGGCGTCAAAGACGGATGCCCAATCGAGTCCCTCGCCAAAGCCAGGGATAGGCGCGTCGTTGGAGTCGTCGAAATCGGGCTGCGCGAATGGAGTCTCCGTCTGCCAGCGCGTGACCGGCTCGGCGGACGCAGGAGCATCGTCCCAGGACGTGGCAAAAAAGTCTGGCGCGGACTGTTCTTCGTCCTGGTCGCCCTGCCCCGCCGACACGCCAAAAATCGAGTCGAGGTCGTCCAGGTCGGTCGAGGTCATCGGCGCTTGCTCTGTCAGCGCGTCCCACCCCGCGAACAGATCATCGAGAGGCGCGCTGGGTGCGGCATCGATGATGATCGCCTCTTGCGGCTGGGTATCCTCCTCGGTGATGGCGTTGTCGCTGTCGAGCGCAGCGAGGATGTCCTCGACCTCGAACATGTCATCACTGATCGTGCGTGGTGCCGTCCGCAGATCATCCAGGTTGAAATTATCGACAAAATTTTCCGAGGCGGCGTTCTCGACGTGGGCGGTGTTGGCGGTGGGGATGCGCGGCTGCCAGTCGTCGTACCCGCCCTTATCGATCACCATCTGGGTGGCGTGCGGGTCGTCGGCGGGTGGTTCCGCCCTGCTGACGGCGCCTTCCACTTCATCAAGGTGGATGCTGTCGAGCTGACTGAAGATGAGGGTGTCGGGGTGATCTTCCTGAGTGTCAAAGTCAAGCTTGTACGCCGACTGTGGCGTGTAGGCAGCGGGCGCTGACTCGCCCGTCGTGTCGGAGGGCAGGTCGAACATCGACAGGTCTAGGGTATCGGGCTGGTCTTCGTCATCATCGGCAAAACGGTACGCCGACGGTGATGTATAGACAGGCGCAGACTCACCGGTGGTGTCGGAGGGCGCGTCGAACATGCTCAGGTCGA
>DAOTUN010000002.1:0-32860 GCA_034437395.1 Anaerolineae bacterium
CGAACGGCTCGCCGTCATCTTCCACATCCGCTGCGCCGACATAGCGCCCCGGTGTCAGCACGTAGCCATGCCCGGCGATCTCGTCCAGCGCCGCGCTTTTGCAGAAGCCCGGCACATCGGCATATTCGCCCTCACCCGTGCGCCAGTTGTGATAGGTCGTGGTGATGCGCCCGATCTCGTCGTCGCTCAGCATCCGCAGCGTGCGGTTGACCAGCGTTCCCATCGCGCGCGCATCGATGAACAGTGTTTGTCCTCGGCGATGTTCCGGTTTGCGCTGGTTGACGAACCACAGGCAGGCTGGAATCTGCGTATTCGTGAACAACTGCGGCGGCAGCGCGACCATACAGTCGATCAGGTCAGCCGCCACAATCGCCGTGCGGATTCTGCCTTCGCTGCTGGTATTGCTGCTCATCGAACCGTTCGACAGCACGAACCCGGCGCGCCCGTTCGCGCTCAGGTGATAGAGGATGTGCTGCACCCAGGCATAGTTGGCGTTGCCCGTCGGCGGCACGCCATACTGCCAGCGCGGGTCATCTTCGCGGAGCTGCCCGCCCCAATCGCTCATGTTGAACGGCGGATTGGCGAGGATGAAGTCGGCGCGCAGATCGCGGTGCAGGTTGTTGTGAAAGGTGTCGGCGGCGTGCGTGCCGAGGTTGCTCTCGATGCCGCGAATGGCGAGGTTCATCCGGCACAAGCGCCACGTCGTCGGGTTGCTCTCCTGTCCGAATACGGAAATGTTGTCCACATTGCCGCCGTGCTGCTCGATGAACTTCTCCGATTGAATGAACATGCCACCGCTGCCACAGCATGGATCGTAGACGCGACCCCGGTACGGTTCCAGCATCTCGACCAGCAGCCGCACTACCGAGCGCGGCGTGTAGAACTGTCCGCCTTTTTTGCCCTCGGCATTGGCGAATTGTCCGAGAAAGTATTCAAAGACGTAACCAAGCAGGTCAATCGAGCGGTGTTCGCTGCCGCCCAGCGCAATCGTGCCGATCAGGTCGATCAGCTCACCGAGCCGCTGCTTATCGAGATCGGCGCGTCCGTAGTCCTGCGACAATACGCCTTTGAGCGTCGGGTTGTCGCGCTCGATTGCCGCCATCGCCTTGTCGATCAGGATGCCGATGTCGGCGCTCTTGGCGCTGTCCTGAAGGTGCTTCCAGCGCGCCTCTTTCGGCACCCAGAAGATGTTCTCCGCCACGTATTCGTCGCGGTCTTCCGGGTCGGCGTTGGGGGTGTTCGTCAGCGAGTCGAACAACTCCTGAAAGGCATCGGAGATATATTTCAGGAAAATAATTCCCAGAACAACGTGCTTATATTCGGCAGCGTCCAGGTGTCCGCGCAGCTTGTCTGCCGCCGACCAGAGTTTCGCTTGCAGGTCAGCGGGGATGCCGCTGCCGTTTGTGCTTTGCGCCATATATCGTTGTCCTGAAAGAGATTGTATCTTTTGCGCATTATAACCATTTTATCGATGTTTACTTCATTGATGAACCCTGTATCGATGCTGTGCTATTTCGTCCGATCGGCTGACGCTGCCAAAGAAGGCATAGATGCGTTCTATCGCCTTAAAGCGCATTGGGAAACGCAAGACTTCGACGTGATTCATCATCCGTGATGGCGATTGCTTTGCTCGGACACAACACTGGCGGACAAAAATCCGGCAGGAAATCGACCGCCGTTCCGAGCATATGCGCGGGAAAGCTCGACCCTGTAGAACGCCTGTCATGTGCAGTTTGATGGGCAAGCGTCGTTTAGTTCTGCCGGGCGGCGCGGTCGTCGGTGCGCTAGAAGTCAACTCGTGCCGACCGCGCCGCCACTGCAAACGTCCTACCAGCCGCGCACAGCGATCCGATCCGCTTCCGGCATGGCGCTGACGTTAATGCCGACCATCGCCTCGCCGATCCCCCGGCTGACGCTCATGATCACGTCGGCGTCGCGGAAGTGCGTCACCGCCTCGACAATCGCCTTGGCACGCTTCGCCGGGTCGCCGCTCTTAAAAATCCCTGACCCGACGAACACGCCGTCCATGCCGAGCTGCATCATCAGTGCCGCATCCGCCGGGGTCGCCACACCGCCCGCCGCGAAGTTGACGACGGGCAGCCGACCGAGACGCGCCGTCTCCACCACCAGGTCATAGGGTGCCTGAATATCTTTGGCGAACGTGAATAGTTCGTTCTCGTCCATCCCGGCGATCTTGCGAATTTCGCCCGTCACCGCACGGGCATGGCGCACTGCCTCGACCACATCGCCCGTCCCTGCTTCCCCTTTGGTGCGGATCATTGCCGCGCCTTCGTTGATACGGCGCAGCGCTTCACCCAAATTCCGACAGCCGCACACGAACGGCACCGCAAAGTTGTGCTTGTTGACATGGTGTTGGTCGTCGGCGGGGGTGAGCACCTCGCTCTCATCGATATAGTCGATGCCGAGCGCCTGCAGGATTTGCGCCTCGACAAAGTGTCCGATCCGGCATTTCGCCATCACCGGGATGCTCACCGTGTCGATGATGCTCTGAATCATATCCGGGTCGCTCATGCGCGCGACGCCGCCATGCGCACGAATGTCCGCCGGGATACGTTCCAGCGCCATCACCGCCACCGCGCCCGCATCCTCAGCGATGCGCGCCTGGTCGGGCGTCACCACGTCCATGATCACACCGCCCTTGAGCATCTGCGCCAGCCCACGCTTCAGGGTGACCGTGCCGGTCGCGCTGCCATTTGCTCCGTTGACGTGATTGCTGCTGTCATGGGTCATCATTGTGAATTACTCTCCTTGAAATAGCGCTGAAAGAGCGCGCTGCTGCGTAACGTTGATAGCTTTAGGGTAAATGTCGGGGACATTTGTAAATAGCGCCGCGTAAGTCCAATATGACCATTGCTCGATTTTAGCGCTGGCAACAATAATTGCATTGTCGGCATGGGCTTGCGCTACAATAGATGCTCTCTGGTATCGCATGGACGGCACTACACACAACATTAAAGGACAAGCTCGGATGGCAGACCTGCCACTGTTGATCATTCTTGCCGGGGGTGCTTCATCGCGCATGTGGCCGCTGCGGGAAAAATCGATGATCCGCTTCGGAGATGACCCGCTGCTGCTCACTCAGATGCGCCGTTATGCCGCCTTTGGCTTGCGCGATGTGATCATCGTCGCCAATCCCGACGGCGAGGCGGAGATGCGGGCGCTGGCAGAGTCGGTCGAGGGCGCGCGCGCGCGCGTGGTCGTGCAGCCCACCGCCAAAGGGATGGGCGATGCGCTCTTGCAAGCCGCGTCCGCCGTCGAGGGCGATCGATCGATCTACGTCGTTCAGGTTCACGACGTGACCGACGACGGTCTGCACGCCGATATGCTGTCCGCCTATGAAGCGGCGCCGCACGAGACCTTCATCGCCGGATACGAGCGCGAGGACTACTTTCCTGGCGGCTATCTGATCGTGGACAGCGAAGGGCGCATCACCGGGATGGTCGAAAAACCGGGCGCGGCGAATCGTCCGAGCAACCTGGTGAACATCGTCGCGCACATCCACAGCAGTTCGTCACGCCTGTTCGACGCCATCCGCGACGAGTACGCGCGCGGTCTGCCGTCGGACGATCACTACGAGCGCGCGATGGATCGGCTGATGAAAGCTCAAACTTACCGCGTCGTGCCCTATCGCGGTGCCTGGAATGCGCTCAAATTCCCCTGGCACACGCTCGATATCATGGGCACATTCCTGAGTCGCATCGAGGGGCAGACGGTCGCGGACAGCGCCTACATCGCCAAGACCGCGACGCTGGTCGGGAATGTCATTATCGGGGAAGGCGCGAAAGTGTTCCCCGGTGCCGCTGTCGTCGGACCTGCCTACATTGGCGCGCATACCATCGTCGGCAACAACGCGCTGGTACGTGGGTCGATGGTGCTGGATCACTGCAATGTCGGCTTTACCACCGAGGTGGCGCGCAGCTACGTCGCGGATCACTGCGACATGCACGCCTGCCGCGTGCTGGACAGCGTGTTCGCGCCCTACGTCAATTTTTCGGCGGGCTGCACGACTGCCAATCTGCGCATCGATCGGGGAACGGTCTCCAGCTTCGTCAAGGGGGTCAGGCTCGACACCGGGCGCGACAAACTGGGCGCGATTGTCGGTCAGGGCGCCTTCATTGCCGTGGACGCGATGACGATGCCCGGCGTCAAGATCGGGGAACGTGCCCGCGTTGGTCCCGGAATGCACGTTCACAAAGACCTGAAAGACGGCGTGCGCGCCTATGTGAAACAAGAAATCGTGATCGTCGAGGATTGAGAGCGACTATGACAGCGATCGACCAAAAACTGTTCAAAAAGTACGACATTCGTGGTCGCGCCGGGGGCAGCGATGCGCCCCTGACCCCCGACGCCGCGCGCTTAGTCGGTCGGGCGTTTGGGACGTATCTGTATCGTGTCGAGGGTAAGCGCGAGGTGATCGTCGGGCGGGATAACCGTCTGACCTCGCCCGCGCTGGCAGGCGCGCTGATCGAAGGCTTGATGTCGGCTGGCTGCGAGGTCGTCAACATCGGCTTGGCTTCGACGCCGCTGGTGTACTGGTACGCGGTGCGCCATGATAGCGCGGGCGGGGTGATGATCACGGGCAGTCATCTCATGCCGGATCAAAACGGATTCAAGCTCTGCGTCGGAGCGCGCAACCTGTACGGGGATCAGCTTCTCGCGCTGCGCGCCATGATCGACGCCGACGATTTCGACGGCGACCTGGGCAGCCTGCGCGTCAAAGAATCGCCGCTGGTCGATTATATGGTGGACGTGATCCCGCGCGTGCGGATGCCGCGTGCGCTGCATGTCGTCGTCGATGCTGGCAATGGCACAGGCGGCTATTTTGGTCCACGGCTGCTGCGCGCCTGGGGGCACCGTATCACCGAGCTGTACTGCGATCTGGATGGCAGCTATCCCAATCATCAGCCCGATCCGCAGGAAGCGGAAAATATGCGCGCCCTCAGCGACAAGGTGCTGGAGGTGGGTGCGGACATCGGGATCGCCTTCGACGGCGACGCCGATCGCATGGGAGCAGTCGATGAGACGGGCGCCGTGATCAGCGCCGATCGCATCCTGGCGCTGCTGGCGCGCGACCTGCTGACGCGGCTTCCCGGCGCGTCGGTGGTGGCGGACGTGCTGACCAGCCAGGTCTTTTTCGATGAAGTGGCAAAGGCGGGTGGGGTGCCGATTATGTGGGCGAGTGGGCACTCGCTCGTCAAGGCGAAGATGGTGGAGACAGGCGCGCTGCTGGGCGGTGAAGCCAGCGGACATATTTTCCTGGGTGAGGGCTACTACGGCTTCGACGATGCCTATTTCGCGGCTGCCCGGCTGCTGCGGCTGATCGGGACGACCACCATGCCGTTTTCGACGATCGACGCCACTCTGCCGTCGTTGTTCAGCACCCCGGAATATCGTCCGCGTTGCCCGGACGAACTGAAAAACAGCGTCATCGACGCCGCGCGCAAGGCGCTGGACGGACAGGGGGAGCTGGTCAGCGTCGATGGACTGCGCGTCAGGTTCGCGCGCGGCTGGGGTCTGCTGCGCGCCAGCAATACCGAGCCAGTCCTGAGTCTGCGCTTCGAGGCGGAGACTGAAGCCGATGCGCACGATTACCGCGATCGCTTTTTCGCGGTGCTGCGCCAGTTTCCTGAAGTGGGATCGATCGACTGAATTTACCTGCACAGCAGGCGATATTTGCAGCGACATTTGTAAAGGAGAACAACATCATGCCGCTCATGCTGGAAGCTGACTCCGACAAGCCTATCCGTATTCTGATCATCGTCGCGCATCCTGACGACATCGAGTTTGGTGCCGGAGGCAGTGTAGCGCGCTGGGTCGATAAAGGGGCGACCGTCACCTACTGCATCGTCACCGACGGCGCGGCGGGCAGCAATGACCCTACCGTCACCCGCGATGATCTGATCGCGCGCCGTCAGACCGAGCAGCGCGCCGCCGCGCAGATCGTCGGTGTGTACGACGTGCGCTTCCTGGGATATGCCGATGGCGCTCTCGAATCGACGCTGGCGCTGCGCCGCGACCTGACTCGTATCATCCGCCAGGTGCGACCCGACCGTGTCGTGTTGATGGATCCGACCACGATGCTGGTCTCGACGGGCGAATTCGACTATATCAATCACCCTGATCATCGGGCGGCGGGTGAAGCGGCGCTCTATGCGGTCTTTCCGAGCGCCGAGACCCGCCCAATCTTTCCCGAACTCTTAGATGAAAAGTTGGAGCCGCACCATGTCACCGAGCTGTATCTGGTCTTGAGCGACAAGCCGAATCTGGCGGTGGATGTGTCTGCCTACGGCGATCGCAAGATCGAGTCGCTGTTGCAGCACCGCTCGCAGATCGGGGAAGAAGTGGTCGAGATGGTGCGCGGATGGGATGCGCGCGGCGCAGCGGAGGTTGCCATCGACGGTGTGAGCCATGCCGAGACCTTTCGCGTATTGCGCTTCCCTGTGAATGTCCCCGCGCCGATTGCACCTGATCCGAGCGAAGCGACAAACTGACGGTAGTCCATTTTTATCTGTCTCTCATGTTTTCGCGCGATCGTATCTGTTACCCTAATCATGTGCGACTCGCTGAGTCGCGTCTATTTGACGGTACTTCAAGGAGAGACAATCGATGCTGCGTAAACTGCTGTTGCTGACCGTGATCGCTGCCGCGCTGACCGGGGCGGCATTCGCACAAGACGACGAAGTTGCCACCGGACTCAACAACCCACGTCACATTTTTCTGGCGGAGGATGGGGCGCTGTATATCGCGGAAGCGGGTATGGGTGGCGAAGACGATGTGACTGGTCCGTTCGGGCCCGCCAAAGCTGGACTGACGGCACAGGTGAGCGCGATCGCCGCCGACGGTGAAGCGTCGGTCGTCATCCCGGAATTGGTCAGCATGGACGCGGGTTTCGGTCAGATCGAGGGCGTGATGGGGTTGGTCGTCACCGAAGACAGCTATTGGGTACTGCTGGGCATGGGACCCGCCGAAATGACCTATGAAGACAAGATGGTCGAGGCGCTGGTGCAGATCGACCGTGAAAGCGGTGAGGTCATCCAGTCGATCGATATCCGCGCTTTCGAGGTGGACAACAACCCCGACGACGCCGAAGAACTGGTCTCCAATCCGGCGGATATTGCCGTCGATGCTGACGGCACGGTCTACATCGCGGATGCCAGCGGTAACGCACTCTACACCTGGACAGAAGCCGACGGACTGGCGCTGTTCGCGTCGTGGTCGGGTGCTGATGGTGCCGAGCAAGCGGTGCCGACCTCGGTGGCGCTGGGCGCTGACGGCGAAGTGTACGTCGGCTTCCTGTCAGGCTTTCCGTTCCTGCCGGAGTCGGCGCGGATCGAGCGCTACAGCGCCGATGGTGAACTGGAATTCACCTATCCCGGTCTGACGCTGGTGACCGACCTGATCGTCACCGAGGACGGCAATCTGTACGCCGTCGAGATGGCGAGCGGCTTTGGCGATACCGGCTATATCCCGGAGAGCGGGCGTATCGTCAGCGTCACCGAAGAGGGCATTACGCCGCTGTTCGGCGGGCTGAACTTCCCATATGGGTTTGCACTGGAAGCCGACGGCGCCTTTCTGGTGACGGTTGACTCGGCATTTGGCGCCCCGGACAGCGGGCGCGTCATCCGCATTTCCGGCGAACTCGGTTCATAGTTCAGATCATCAAAATGGGGGCAATCCGATTGGATTGCCCTTTTTACTTGCATGGATAAATGGACAATGCGTGTATTGTGCCGCTCAAACGCGCATGACTTTTGTTTTCCTCTGTCTCTCTCCGCGCGCAACCTCAATCATCCCCGTAATCCGGGCGCAACAGTTCGAGCGTCTGCTGCTCCAACTCCCACAGATCCATCGCCCGGCGCTGACGCAGCATCTGACGCAGACGTGGATAATCGGCGTCGAACTCTTTCGACCATTCTTCCGCAAATTTCTTATCACGGATTTCGCGCAGCGTCACCTCCATCACCCGCTCGATTTGCAGCGTATTCATGCGCTCGTAGCGGCTGAGGGTGCCGTATTGCGCGGGCAGCGCCTGCTGGTCGAGCGTGTTCATCAAGCCGACCAGCGACGCGCTGCGCAGGTAGTCCGCTGTCTCACCAGAAAGGTACAACTCGGTGAAGACTGCTTCCGGTGAATAACCGGACTCGATCAGCAGCTGTGCCGCCGTGATCACCACACGATGAAACAACGGCAGGACTGCCTGCTGCAAGAAAAGGTCGAGCTCGGTTTCCTGCTCGAAGCGCACCTCGACCGCGCCGCCGCGCAGTGCCCCGATCGCCTTAGCCAGCGCCAGCACGGTCTCCCAGGCGTGGCGGCTGGCATCCTGCGCGACTGCGACAAAGCTGGCATAGCCTTCCCCGCTCAGATAGCGTTCGCGCACAGCGGCGCCAAAGGTGCGCGCCGCCACCAGCCCGACATCGACGAAGATCGGCGCCTCGATCAGCCCGTAGGTCAGATTGTAGGCGCTGCTGAATACCAGCGTGTGCCCGCGCCGCAGATGAGGCGAAATCTGCTCCAGGTAGATGCGCGGCATGGCTTCATCGCGCAGGAGTGGCAGGATGATGTCGGCACCGCTCACCGCTGCGGGGATATCAAGATGTGTGAACCCCTCGGCGACCGCTTGCGCGGCGCGTTCCGGGCGGGGTTCGCTGACCACGACGGCGATGCCACTGTCGCGCAGATTGAGCGCGACCGGTCTGCCCATGTTGCCGTAACCGATGATCGCCGCACGTTTGCCCGACAAAATGCCGAGATCGCCGTCCTGATCGTGATATATTACGGTCATGGTCTCTCTTTTCGATACAGGTGGGGTGGAAAATCGATGCACACATTCAGAAGATACCTTGCGCTGCTGCTTCTCGCCATGCTGTGCGCGGGGTGCGACTCGCTGCCGACGGCGCCAACGGCGACGCTGATCCCCTATGATCGCCACGATGTGCCAGCGGTGCTGCAGGCGTTCGCGCGCGCGGGTCTGCCTATCAGCGACATCGAACAGGATACCGACGTGCAGCGCGACGGTCCGCGCGTGCTGAAAGATCGCTGGGTGTTCGCCGTGCCGCGTATTGCTCCGGCTGGCGGACAGATCGTCGTATTCACGGATCAGAGCCAGCAAAACGAGTGGACAGCTTTCATTGAGCGGCTGCGCAACGACAGCGATACCCGCCGCGATGTCGTCTACACCTATTTTCACAGCAACATCATGCTCCAGCTCAACGCCGGGCTGACCAATCAGGAAGCCAATGCCTACCGCGACGCGCTGCTCACCCTTCCGTAGACGGACGATCGACGAGCTGGATCGTCGGCGCATGGAACATCCAGACCGGAATGTCGTAACCATTGCGCGCGAACCCAAAGCGTGCATAGAGCCGCAGCGAACGGGCGTTGCTCGCCTGGGTGTTGACGGTCATGGTATAGATGCTGCGCCGCTGAAAGCGCCACAGCGCGTCCGCCAGCAGCGCACCCGCGATGCCGCGTCTCTGCATCGCGGGGAACACGCCCAGGCGCGCCAGGTGTGCGCCCTCGACGAAGACGGTACACAACGCATAGCCGACGATCTGCCCCTCGACCAGCGCCACCAAGCCGATCGAGGAGGCTTTTTCCGCCTGACGGAGATCGGCGCGCTCCATCTGCCAGGGTGACGCGAACGCCTGATGGTCGATGGCGGTGATCGCGTCGATCTCGTCAGGACGGATGAGCCGAAGGGTGAGGTCGGCTGGCGGGGGCGGTGCCGTGATCGGCAGACGGGGACGCTCCAGGGTGACGATCTCTTCGGCGGGGTGAAAGTCGTGTACTGCCAGCGGGTTCATCACCCATTCGCGGCTGACCAACACCGCCACCGTGCGTTGATCACGCAGGGGCAGCGTCGCGCGCAGATGTGACCACAGCGCGTCGATCACACCGGCGCCGTCGCCAAAATCGCTCACGACCAGCAGACGCAGCCAGCACGCCCCATCGACCGGCTTCGACACGCCGATCACGCCCACGAGCCGCCGTCCGAGCCAGGCGATCTGCACGATGCCATCGGGCGACAGCAGCCAATCGTCGATCTCCTGCCAATCGAGGTGGACATGCACGCGCGAACTGCGAAAGATCAGGTCGCGCACCGACTGGCGATCGCGCCGGGTAAAGGGCTGGATAGTGATCGAGTCGCGCGGGACGCCGCCCCCGATCGCCTCAGCCATTGCGCACGAACGTGCGGCTGGCATAGTCGCGCGACGTGATCTGACGAATGACGCAGCGCCGTTGATCGACCAGGCGCGTGACGATGCGGCTGTCCAGTTCACGTAATGCCTTGACCCCGGTGGTGATCACCGTCGCGCGTCCGGTGACGTAGCGATGATTGAGAATCTGGAACAGTTTTTCGCGCGCCCAATTGGTCTCGTTCTGGATACCGAGGTCGTCCAGCACCAGCAGGTCGGCATCGCGCACGCCTGTGTAGAGCGAGTCGTAGGGCGCCGCGCCAGGGATGCTCGCCGCGCCATACGATCGTCTGATCTTGTCCAGCAGGTCAGGCGCGGTCAGAAAGACGACCTTGCCGCCACCATCGTTGACCGCGTTGGCGATCGCCGCCGCCAGATGCGTCTTGCCACAGCCATGAAAATTACCCATCCACACCAGCCAGCGCTGTGGGCGGGCGGCGTACTGGCGGGCTGCCTCCAGGCTTTCGACCAGATTGCGCTGTTCTTCAGGGCTGGCGTGGGTGTGGGTGTCAAAATTCTCGAAGCGCATATCGGCGTAGATCATCAGGTCGGAGATTGGATCGCGCAAACCCTGGGTGGCGTTGCGATAGTCGGGCGCGTCGAATGTCACCTGGCGCACCAGCAGCGTATCGAACAGACGACTGCGCAGCCGCGCATCGAGCATTTCAACATCGACATTGGTCGTGACGATCGTCGGCAGTTGGCGGCTGTAGCGATGATTGAGCAGTTGATATAATTTTTCGCGCGCCCAGGGACTAGGATTTTCCGCGCCCAGGTCGTCCAGGATCAGCAGCGGCGCCTCGCGCATACGCTCGAACAGATCGTCGTAGCCGACTTCGGACGACGGTCCGTAGGTGCTGCGCAAATGATCGAGCAGGTCGGGCGCCGTCACGAACAGCACACTGTCCCCGCGCGCGACTCGCTCGTGTCCGATCGCGGCTGCCAGATGGGTCTTACCACACCCCAGCCCCCCCACCAGCAACAGCCAGCCGTCAGGCGCCTGGGCGTAGGTGTAGGCGGCATTGACGGCGATCTGCAGCGAACGGGTGTGCGCCGCCGACAAACCAGGTAAATCGACATGAAAGTTGTCGAAACGACAGTGCGCGTAGGTGTCCAGATTGCTCAACATGCGCAATTTCTGGATGCGCTGCGAATCCTCCTCGGCGCGGTAATTCGGACAGCGCACGGGCTTGCCAAACTGCGGATCGTCTACTGCGAGTTCCAGGCGCACGAATCCAAAGCCGCCGCAAAATGACGGCGCCGCCCCGCACAGTCCACACGCGCTGGCGTCGGCGTCAGCGGACGATGAAGTCGGAAGGGTCGCGCGCGATGCGTCGTTCGGATTCGGCAGCAGATCGCGGAGCGGTCTCATGAGTCTTGCCTTCTTTCTCCCAGCGATCGAGGATCGCGCGGATATAACGCCAGTTACGTTTGTTGCCTGATACCGCCAGGCGCATCGCTTCTTCGAGCCAGCCAGCGGGATACTCACGCTCTGCCGACAGTAGTTCATCGCGGATCATGGGGGTGAGCGCGCCGATATTCTGCTCGTAGAGCGCGTAAATCGACGGACGCGGCGGCAGGATGGTCACGGGCAGATCACCGTCGAGCGGCAGGGTATGCCCGACACGCACCTGCGCGGCGGCGGCGCGTCCGGCATCGTCGTTGATGAAAAAGAGGCGCAGATCGTGTTCGGCGCGCATAGTCTCGCTGATCAGGGTGCCGCGCGCACAGGCGCGGTCGAGCGCATCGATCAGCGGGTCGGCTGTCGCCGCCGGAAACAGCCCGGCGCTGGCAAAATCACCCAGCAGCAGATAGCGCGTCGAGCCTTCGCGCTGGCGGATAGCCCACAGCGCATACAGGGTCACTTTGAGTTCACCGAGATCGTCGATCAGCGGCAGCGCGTCGGTGATGAAGGACGCATACACGGGAAAGCTGGCTGCGGACGCGGCGCGAAAGCCGCTGAACAGGTCGGCTGAAGATGGCAGGGGCATAGCGTCTCTCTACCGCTGACTCAGGTCAACGGTCTGGGTACGGTAATCGGTGAACTTGGTGAGCGAATTCTCGAAATACAGACTGATCGTCCCTGTAGGTCCATTGCGATGCTTGGCGATGATGATGTCGGCTTTGTTGGGCGAGTCGCTGTTTTCATTGTAGACCGACTCGCGGTACAGAAAGGCTACGATGTCGGCATCCTGCTCTAAACTTCCAGATTCTCTTAAATCCGACAACTGCGGGCGCTTATCCTGGCGCTGCTCGACCGCACGCGACAACTGCGCCGCTGTGAACACGGGCACATTCAGCTCACGCGCCAGTTCTTTGATCGCACGGCTGATGTAGCTGATCTCCTGCACACGGTTGTTCTCGTAGGTGCCGCCGCCACTCATCAACTGCACGTAATCGAGGATCACCAGGTCCAGCCCATATTCGTGCGCGACCCGGCGGCATTTCGTGCGCATCTGGATCGGAGACAACGACGGACTGTCATCGATGAAGATTTGCAGATTGCCCAGCCGCCCGGTCGCATGGACGAATTTCGACCATTCCTGCGGCGTGAACTGCCCGGAACGCATCTTCTGCGTGTTGATACCCGTCTCCATCGAGACGAGGCGCTGCACGATTTGCTCGTGTCCCATCTCCAGCGTGAAGATCAGCACGCGCGCGTTGAACAGCGACGCCGCATTGAGCGCCATCGACAGCAGAAAGCTGCTCTTGCCCATACCAGGACGACCCGCGAAGATCAGCAGGTCACTGCGCTGCAAGCCGCCAAGCATCTTGTCGAGGTCGCGGAACCCGGTCGGCAAGCCGGGCGGCTCGTCCGGGTGATTGTACAGATACTCGATACGCTCGAAATAGGCGCTGATCGCGTCCTGCATGCCGAGGATCTCGCGCTGCACGCCGCGTTCGGTCACGCGGAAGAGGCGCTGTTCCGCCTCGGTGATCACCTTCTCGGTGGCGAGGTTTTCATCGCGCGCTATCGCCTTGATCTCTTCCGCCGCCGCCAGCAGCCGCCGCCGCAGCGCCGCCCGCTCGACCAGCCGCGCATATGACTCGGCATGATAGGCGCTCGGCGTATTGTTGGCGAGCTGGAGCAGATAAGACGATCCGCCGATCTCGTCCAACTGGCGTCCGGCGCGCAGCTCGTCCACGACCGTCACATAATCGATGCGGTCGCTGCGATTGCTGATGCGATGCATGGCGTTCCAGATCATGCCGTGACGCTGGAAGTAGAAGTCTTCACCGTGCAGGAACGACGCCAGCGTCAGGAAAATGTCGGGGTTGACCAACACCGACCCGACCACCGCTTGTTCCGCTTCCTGACTGAAAGGGGCTAAGCCCTCTATCAACGGCGTGAGCGGATTGACCGACCCGAAAGGTTGTCCTTGCGTCATGCTGTATGCCGTCCGTCGTCCAACGATGAAAAAACGGCGCGTGCGACGGCGCCGTCAGTGTGTATAACTCTAAGGACAACAGCGTGCATTGTCCATCGATACCTGTGAAATGTTTTGCCCGAATCTGACTGTAAAAACGTGCCGTTATTCGTCTTCGTCGTCGAGATCGTCGAGGTCGAGCGAGTTGACGAAATCCTTGAAGGCGCTCAGGCGCTCTTCATCCGCTTCAGGACGATCCTCGCTCAGCAGCTCGTCTACGTCATCTTCCGGCTGGATCGCGTGGCGCTCCATCACCAAATCCGAGACGAACATCGGCACTTTGGCGCGCACTGCCAGCGCGATCGCATCGCTCGGACGCGAATCGACATCGACCTGCTTGCCATCGACATCGATCACGATCCTGGAATAGTAGACATCCTGGCGCAGATCGGTGATCAGGATATGAACGATCTTACCGTTCAGCTCTTGCACGACCGATTTGAGCAGGTCGTGGGTGAGCGGGCGCTGCGGCGTCACTTCCTGCAATTCCATCGTGATCGCATCTGCTTCGCAGGGACCAATCCAGATCGGGAGAAAGCGTTCGCTGTTGGTGTCTTTCAGGATGACGACCCGATACTGCGAAACCAAGCTGACGCGAATAGTATCGATAATGACTTCGATCATGAGCAATCTGCGCTTTCGCTCTTTACCGACCAGCGAACCAAGTCCGTGTAACCTGAGCGGATTATAGCATAATTCCCCAGAATAACGTGCCAGTCTCTACGTTACGATCACCGAGAATGCACGCCCATCGCGTGTGAACAGGAAACTCTATCGTGCCCAAAATCGTCTCTGTTTTCATGTTGCTCTCGATCAGCCTGGTCGTGAGCTGCACCACCCCGCCGCCGCAACTGCGGCTGGACAGCGTGCTGCGACGCGAGGATTTTTCGCAGCCGAGCGCCTGGCAGCCCTATGTCAGCGCGGAACAGGGGATCGATTTTCAAATCGAGCAGGGCGCTTATATCGCGCGCCTGTCGCAGGCAGGCATCATGTGGGCGCTCGACGCGACCGTGCATGAGGATGTCGTGATCGATGTAGAAACCACCCAGATCAGCGCCTACCGCGACAATGCTTATGGTCTGATGTGCCGCGCGGCGCCGACGGACAACGGCAACGGCTATTATTTTCTGATCAGCGCCGATGGACAGTTCACGATCCGACGCGGCGCCGCCGACCAGATCGACGCCCTGATTCAGTGGCGTAGCTCCAACGCCATTCGCCAGGATCAGGCGATCAACCGTATCCGCGTCGCCTGTATCGGTGAGCGTCTGATGTTGTTCGTCAACGACGTGTTTGTCGCGGAGACCACCGACAGCCGTTACAAACGGGGTTATACCGGATTGAGCGCCGGCGTGACCGAGGGCGGGACGATCGAGGTGTGGTTCGACGATCTGACGATCTGGTCGGCAGCTATTCCCTGACAGTCCACCAGGAAGAGTGACAACGGAAAGATTGAACAGGAGGATATGGAGGATGAGATAAAAGCAGGGGTGGGGTGCATTTTTGTCCCGCGCTGCGGTATCATGGCGCACCGTTCGTCATCCGAGATCGTCCCTGATGCGTATTCTGTTTGCAGCCTCCCTGCACCACCCCGAAGCGCTGCGCGCCGCCATCGCAGCCACTACGCCAGGCGAACCCGTCCCGCTCTTTCCGCCGAGCATGGCACAGCACTTTTATGAACGGGCATTCCGCAAACGCGGGCATGTGCTGGACGTGTTCTACCGCAACAACCCTGGACGACAGACGCCGCGCCACCGCGAAGGCATCACGCCGGGCAAGCTGATCGCGGGGGCGCTCAATCGCATCCCGCCCGAACTCAACCCGTCGATCCAGGCGATCAACCGCGCTTTCATCGCCAAAGCACGGGCGTTTCAGCCCGACATCGTGTGGATGGTGGGCGACAATACCACCCTCACGCCGGACGCACTGATCGAGGTCAAGGGTGCGACCGGCGCGGCGCTGGTGTATGCGTGTGGGACATCGCCGATCGTGTTTTCGCACCGCATCGACCGCGCTGCGGCTCGCCTGTACGATCTCGTCATCACCAGCGACTATTATCACGGCGTGCAGTGGCTCGAGCTGGGTGCCGCGCGCATGGAATGTCTGCCCCTGTCGGCGTGCGACCCCGACTTTCACAAGCCGTATGTGCTGACCGACGACGAACGCGCCGCGCATGGCTGCGACATCGCGTTTGTCGGCACGCTCGTCCCCGATCACCTGTACAGCCGTCGGGTACGGGCGCTGGAGGCGCTGCGCGACTTTGACCTGGGTATCTGGAGCGTGCATGACGTGCCGGAGAGCCTGCGTTCGTTCGTGCGCGGGGCGGCATTGGGCGAGTCGATGCAGCGCATTTTGTCCGCCGCGAAAATATGTATCAATACGCACGGCGATTTTGTGCATTATGGCGGCAATCTGCGCCTGTTCGAGGTGGCAGGGGCGAACGTGTTTCAATTGGTGGACGATCTGCCCGGCGTGCGCGCCTGGTTCCCCGATCACGACGGCACGCCGATGCTGCTGGCATACCGCGACGCCGACGACCTGCACGCGAAAGTCCGCCATTACCTGGACCATGCCGACCAGCGCGTGGCGGCGGCGAGTCGGGCACAGACGCATGTGTACAGGCACCACACTTATGAGAATCGGGTCGAGCGGCTGGAGACGCTGTTTGCGGAAGTCCACAAGGTAAAAAAGGTTCGCTACTAGTCCATTAGAAAGATAATCACACATTTTCGGACGCATTGTTATGCGTCCCTACGATGCCGATTGCGACGCATTTCGTAAGCACGCCAAACATGGCGTCCGATGGCATTGCGTTAGCCTCGCATTCCCCCCCCCGGATACGCCACCTTCAGCATACTGTCCACCTTCGGCGCGTCGATCGTCTTGACGCTGCCGTCGAGCCAGCGCACCTGCACCCGGTCGATCGCCGTCGCAGCGCCCAATCCGAAATGGGCGACTGGCTCCATCTGACACAGGTAGCCGCTGCCCGCGTCGATGGCGCGCCGCTGGATGCGTCCGCCCGCCTCCAGCGTGACGATCGCCCCGCGCGCCGGGGCGCCGTATGCCGTCAACGGCATCACACGCAGCCAGTGATTATTATTCGACGCCGCTTTGTAGAGCGTCAGCGGCTGCATGGCGCTCTCGCCGTGCGCGATCAGCAGCTCCAGCCGACCATCGCCATCAAAATCCCCGACCGCGCCGCCGGTGCCCAAGCCGTAAGGTTCGAGCGCGTCGCCCATTGGGATAGCCACCCATTGACCGTCGCGGCGGGCAAACAGGCGGTTCGGCTGCCCGATATTGTTGAAAAATATTTCTTCGTAGCCGTCGTTGTCAAAATCGGCAGCCAGCACGGTGCGCACGCGCGAGGGCGCTGCCATATCGTGGGGCGCGCCGTCGTAAAAGCGCCCATCCAGCCCGCGCAGGAACAGGCGATGGTGCCCTTCCCAGTTGCCGCACACCAGCGCGAATTCGCCCGTCTCTTCATTGTCGATCACGGTGATTCCGCGCGCGTGGTGGCGCGGGTCATCGACGCCGTAGTCGGCAGCGATCTCCTCGAAGACCCCGCCCTGGTTGCGAAAGAGATAATTCGGACCGCCTTCATTGCCCGTGTAAATATCCATCTGATCGGTGACCAGCGGCAGGGCGACCGCGCTGCGTCCGCCTGTCTTGAAATCGACCCCGGCGGCGCCAGCGCGATCACGCAGCTTGCCGTCCTCATCCAGTTCGTACAGGCGATTCGGTCCGCCATAATTGGCGACGTAAAAGCCATAATAGCCGTCGCCGTCGCGGTCGATCGCCACCACCGACCGCCCCGCCGTCATATTCGACAGCGGTTTATTGCCGGGCAGCGCGAACAGATCCGTCCAATTGTCGTCGCTCAGGTCGAGCAGCCGATCGCCGAACTGCTTTTTTCCGGCAAAGGTGTCAGAATTGAGGATGTACAGTTCTTCGCGCCCATCGCCATCGATGTCCGCCCCCGCGACGCCGATCGCCTGACGCAGCGAGTCGGCGAGCTCTATACGGGCGATGTCGCGCAGGTGTTCACCATCCCATTTCAGGACGAGGTTAGGAAAACCAAATCCCGCGACGACGATCTCGAATTGTCCGTCGCCGTCCAGATCGGTGACCGCCACACCGTAATTGAGCTGAATCGGGTTGTTCAGAATGAGGCGGCTGCAATCGATGAACATGCGGATGCCTTATATGTCGGGTTAGACTGGTTAGAATTGAAGAACGTCATTATAGCGAAGGATCACGGTTATCAGTATGTCCGCTGGCTGGAAACACGCGCTCGTCATCGGTTTTACCCTCGCAGTCGCCCATCGACTCGCGCTCACAGTCTGGCTGGCGGTCGCGTGGGGCGTGTTGGGCAGCTATCTGCCGGACGCGCGCGCCGACTTTCACGCTACCGCCGATGCGCGCCTGCCCGTGCTGACCACGCCCGCCGAAGCGCATCTGCTAGGCGTGTGGCGCCGTTGGGATGCCGTGCATTACCTCGACCTGGCGCACAACGGCTATCGCACCGATCAAGCTGGATCGACCGTGTTTGGCGTGCTGACGCCCATGGTGATCGCGGCGGTCGCGCCGCTGGTCGGCGGCTCGGTCGATGTCGCCTCGATCATCGTGCAGACGCTTGCCTTTGGCGCCGCGTTGACACTGCTGATCCGGCTGTGCGCGGTCTGGTTCGACGATCAGGCGCTCGGCGTGGCAGGCGCGATCACGACCGCCCTGCTGCCGCTGTCGTTCTATTTCGCCGCGCCAATGTCGGAGTCGATCTATCTGGCGCTGGTGCTGGGGACATTTTATCTGGCTGTCCAGCGACGCTGGCTCCCCGCCGCGCTGCTCGGCTGTCTGGCGACGCTGACGCGGGCACAGGGCGCGGTCATGGCGATCGTGGTCGGTCTGCTGCTGATCGAGGCGCATGGCTGGCGCTGGGCATATCCCGCGTCGTGGCTGCGGGCGGGCATCCGCGCGCTGCCCGCCGCGCTGCTGCTGCTGCTGATCCCGGCGGGCTATCTGCTGTTCGTGCTGTACCGCGACTCGATCGGCTTGCCGTCGCTCGGTGACACCTACGCCAATTATTCTTATCACTTCTTCGTCAACCCGATCGAGGGCGTCTGGATCAATCTGGTCTGGATCGCCAACAACCCGGCACGCGCGCTGGTCGCTGTCGATGTCTGGTTCCTGTTCGGCTCGTTCCTGATGGCGGGGATCGCCTTTTTCGTCCCGAAACATCGCCGCTTACCGCTGCTGGCGTATACGCTGCTGCATCTGGCAGTCTATATTGCCAAGATCAACTGGGTGTACGGCACTACCGATCAGGTGACATTTTCGCAGAGCTTCGCGCGCTATACGCTGATGTTGTTTCCGGCAGTACTGCTGATGGCGGACGGTGCCCGGCGGCTGCCGCGACTCGGTCAGGTCGCCCTCGCCGCGATCGCGGGGGTCACGCTGCTGCTGGCGAGCGCGCTCTATACGGTGGCGCTGATCGGTCCGTAGGTGCGCTAAAATTGGACTCGCATTGGACTGCATCGGTGCTATCGGTCGCATAAGCGCGCCGATACCATGAACGATCATCGCTCTAGAAAGGGATAAATTATGGCTGTCGCACAGACGAAACCAAAGCACGCATTCTTTGAAGGCAGGATCGTCCCATTCGAGGACGCCAAAGTCAGCGTCATGACGCACGCGCTCAATTACGGCACGGGCGTATTCGGCGGGCTGCGCGCCTACTGGAACGAGGCGGAAAACGACCTCTTCATCTTCCGTCCGTTCGACCACTTCGAGCGTTTCCTGCAGTCGTCGCGGCTGCTGCGCATGAACCTGCCCTACAGCGAAGCCGACCTGACGCAGATTTTGATCGACCTGCTGCGCACCGAGGACTATCACGAAAATGTCTACGTGCGCCCGCTGGCGTACAAGTCGAACGAGATGATAGGCGTGCGCCTGCACGACGTGGACGACGCCTTCACCATGTTCGCCGTTCCGTTCGGGCGCTATGTCGATAAGGAAGAAGGCTTGCATGTCGGCTTTTCGGCATGGCGCCGCATCGACGACAATGCGATCCCGGCGCGCGGCAAGATCGCCGGGTCGTATGTCAACTCGGCACTGATCAAGTCCGATGCGCTGCTGGCGGGCTACGATGAGGCGCTCGTCCTCAACCAGGCGGGACACGTCACCGAGTCCAGCGCCGCCAATATTTTCGTGGTGCGTAAGGGCGTGGTCTACACCCCGCCGGTCAGCTCCGATGTGCTGGAGGGCGTGGTCTGGCGCTCGCTGACGCAGTTGATGCGCGACGAGATGGGTCTCGAAGTGGTGCAGCGCGACATCGACCGCACCGAGATCTACATCGCCGACGAAGCCTTCATGTGCGGCACGGGCGTGCAGATCGCGGCGATCACCCGCGTGGAACACCGTGATATCGGATCGGGGCAGATGGGCGAGATCACTACTGCGCTGCGTGAGCTGTTCTTCTCGGTCGTGCGGGGTAACGTGCCCAAATACCGCGCCTGGTTGAGTCCGGTATACCAGACTGAGCGCGTGACGGGATAAGCCGCTTCACGGGATAAACCGCTTCACGAGCGCGGGAGATCGTCTCCCGCGCTCGTTTTTCTCTGCATCTTCAACCGTCGGACGCATCGTTATGCGTCCCGGCGTCGTCGGCAGTATGCTTCTCGTAGCTGATCAACGCAAAACCAGCATATATATACTCCCCGACCCGCACAAAGCCTAATTTCTCGTAAAAATGATGGTTGCGCACGGCGTAAAGCGGGGTGTCGAGCGTCCAGCGCGTGGCGGGATGGGTCGTCTGGATGAACTGCATTGCCTGTGTCCCAATCCCGCGATTGTGATACGCCGGGTCAAGAAAAATAGAATCCAGATGATAGCGCCCACGCCCCATCGTAGAGATGACGATCCCACCAATACAGCGGGCGTCCTCCATGATTTTGTAGCTCAGATGATACGCGACCTTTTCCAGCATCACGGATTGCGAGTCATAGCCGGGTGGACCGCCGCGCTCGATTCCGGGATAGGTGTCGGCATCGCTGTCGAATGCCGCCACCTGTGCCGCGACCAGGGCTGGCACATCGGCGGGCGTGGCGCGCTCGATCGTGATCGTCATGACGGACTTCCTTTGCAGGTACAGGTCGCTGCGGCATGTCAGTACATGGTACAGGCAATTGTACCGCCATAGCGACGCTAGACGGTTCGGCTCGTCGCTAGGGCATCCACATCGTCACGAAGTACGCGCCGTCCACAAAGGCGCCGTTGACCGCCACCTCCCAATGAAAGTGCGCGCCGCTCACCCGTCCAGTCGTACCAACGGTGCCGATCACCTGTCCACGCGCCAGCATCTGCCCCTGCGTGACGTGGCGAGTCGCCAGATGTGAATAGCCCGTATACACCCCGACACCATGATCGACGATCACATGCGACCCCCGGATCGGCAGGTCACCCGCGTACACCACCCGCCCCGCCGCCGATGCCATCAGCGGGGCGCCGACACCGACGCGAAAATCCCATCCGGTATGGCGGGTGTTGAAGGTCTCGTTGAAGGTGCGAAAGGCGCCGAACGGCGAGGTGAGCGCGGAACCGACCGGCACGGTGAAGCCGTCGGCGTCCCACGCCCGTTCGGTGATCAGCCCATCGAACACGCTGTACAAGCGCGCGATCTCGCTGCGATCCAGCGCCGGGTCGATCAGCGCGGCGCTGGCAGGCGGCAGCGTCACCTGCTGGCGGATGAACTCCCCAGTGACGATCTCGACGTTCGCGTTCACGGTCTCCATGCGATCCCCGGTGGTGGTGATATTCACTTCCAGCGGGTTGCTGCGCGCGACGGGCTGCTCCATCGACGCCGCCAGCAGCGCATAGTAGCCATCGTCGGCGGGGTAGAACGTGACATCGCGGTCGAGAAAGCGTCCGCGCACCTCTGCCAGCGCTGTCGCTGATCCATCCTGCGGGGCGACTCGGATGACCCCGGTGCGCCCCTGATTCAGCACGATGAAGAACAATTCCAGGTTGACCAGCTCACCCTCGATGATAACTTGCGCGCGGCGGCGCGGCTCGCGTGCGAATGAAGGCGGCGGCTCCTCGGTCGGGGTGACGCCGACGGGCGCGACATCCTGTGCCAGCGCGGACGCAAACCCGATCGTGAGACAGACAAGGACGGCGGCAAAGACGAACGCACGGATGGCATGAGACATCCCGGCACGAGAGATCAGTGAACGTAAGCGCATGAATGGATTATCCTGGCTGATGACGGGACGCTAGACAGAGCATAGCGACCAGTGGGGGAATAGTAGGGCGGACGCGCGACAAACGTCGGCTGGAGCAGCAATTCGCCAGGAAGAAAGCCAAGATAAAAGATCGCTTCAGTACCTTTCCTGGTGGACTGCTATGTCGGGGCGGACGTGGGCATCTCGATCCAGAAGATCGATCCACCTTCTGGCGGCGAATGCACGCCGACCTCGCCATGCTGCATATTGATCAGCACTTTGGTGATCCACAAGCCCAAGCCAGTGCTGCTCTCGCCGTCGGTCGGGCGCGCACTCAGCTTGCCGAACTGGGTGAACAGCCGGGCGCGTTCCGCCTCTGGCACACCGGGACCCTGATCCGCGACGCACACGCGCAGATTATCGCCCAGATGGTCGGTCCAGATGGTGACCTCGGAATTGTGCGGGCTGTATTTGATGGCGTTGCTGATCAGATTGCCGAGCGCCTGGCTGAACCGCCCGGAGTCGGCGGCGATCGTACCGTGCACCTGCACGGTATTGAGGGTGATCGCTTTTTTGGCGGCGAACATGCTGTACTGGCGCACCTGCTCGCTGACAGCTTTGGTCACGTCCAGCGGGATGACCTTCAGATTGAGCGCGCCGCTTTGAATGGTGGCAGAGTCGAGAAATTCCGCAATCACATTCTGCATGGTATTGATGCTCATGTCGGCGTTGTCCAGCAGCTCCAGCGACTCGAAATCGGTGATGCTGGAGCGGATCAGGTAGACCGCCAGCCGCAGATTGCCCAACGGACCTTTGAGATCGTGTGAGGCGATGCGAAAGAAATGGTCTTTCACATCGTTGAGCCGCTGGAGTTCCTCGATGGTGCGTTTGCGCTCGTCCTGCAGATGCTTGATGGCGATCTGCGTGCGCGCCCGCGCCAGCATCTCCGCCATTTTGAACGGCTTAACGATGTAATCGTTGGCGCCGATATTCAACCCCTGCACGATGTCGCGCTCCTCGGTGCGCGCCGACACCAGGATCACAGGCAGGTCGATCGTCTCTGGAGAGCCGCGCAGGGTGTCCAGCATTTGCAGCCCACTCATGCCCGGCATCATGATGTCCAGCAGCACCAGATCGATCGATTCGCGCGCGATGATGGCGAGGGCATCGGCGCCGCGTGTCGCGCTCAGGGTGCGATAGTAGCGACTGAACAAGTCTTCCAGGATAGTGATGTTCATCGGTTCATCATCGACGATCAGGATCGTCGTAGGTTTCACGGTCACACGTATCCCTCGACTGGCTGCACGGGTTCAGTTTATGGATCATGATAGCGATTATGACACATTCATACTTCTATTGTGCGTCGGATCGCGCGAAAATCAAGCAGATTGACATTCTGTTACCTGAATTTTTTCCTAACGATAGTTATATTCCACAAACCTGCATTCACGCAATTCAAACCCGACGGTCTTGGACAAACGATTTCAGTGAATCACGATTTTCTCTACGGACGCATTGTTGTGCATCCGTCAAAAAAACCGGGGTTCACTCAAACCAGCGGCTTACACGGACGCAATCCGCCCTTTCCAGCGCGCGCCTCCGGTCAGACGCCACAACACGGCTTGCGCGGCGATCGCGGTCATCGCCAGCGCGGACAGGGGCAGCAGCAGCGCATCCAGCGGGCGCTGCCGCGTCGCCAGAGCGGTCACGGCACGGACAAGCACCCCCAAAACGATCGGGATCAGCGCGGCGCTGTATCCGGCGAACAAGAGCGCCCAGGGCACCAGCAGGATCGCCCAGTGAAACAGCACGCCCAGCACAAATGGGAACAAACCGCCGTAGCCCGCGATGATGTTCTTGGCAAAGCCGCGCCGTACCGCCGCCCACGAGTCGTACATGCGACAGGCGATCATGCCCGCGCCGTCGATCATGCGCAGCCGCGCGCCGCGCCGTTTGATCGCGCGTGCGAAGGCAATATCCTCGACGATCGACGCCCGTACCGCCATGTGTCCGCCGATGCGATCGTATGCCCGCCGCCGAAACAGCAGACATTGCCCGTTGGCGGCGGCGAACGCCGTCGATCGGGTGTGATGGACGAGCGGCGTGGGCAGGTAGCCCAGGATAACAAAGGCGATCAGCGGCACGATCAGCCGTTCGCCCCAGGTGACCGTCACCTGAGTCGACCAGACCGTGACCATATCGGCATCCCGGTGAATCAGGGTCGCGGTGAGCGCGCGCAGCGCGCCATCGCCCCAGGCGACATCGGCATCGGTGAAGCACAACAGCTTGCCCTGCGCGACACCGGAAAGCTGATGACACGCCCAGTTTTTGCCGATCCAACCGGGAGGCAGCGGGCGTCCCTCGATGATGCGCACGCGCGGATCGCGTCCGGCTGTGCGGCGGGCGATCGCGGCGGTGCCGTCGCTCGAGCCGTCGTCGAGCAGCACGATCTCGAATGCTGGATGATCCTGTGCCAGCAGCCGGGCGATTGTGTCCGCGATGATCGGCGCTTCGTCGCGCGCCGGGATGCACACACTGACCAGGGTCGGATCACGGTCGGTGCCGGGCGCATCGGGATCATGCAGCGGCGCGTCGGCGGGGGCGCGGCGCAGCCGGGGGAAGGCGAGCGCGTTCAGCAGCGCGATCGCCAGGATGACTCCCAGGATCGCCGTGATCGCGGCGATCGCCAGATCAGCAGGCGTCAACGCCGACAGCAGAGCGGTCATGTCCGCCAGGGTCAAGCGGGCATCCGTAAGCGGCGGCGCAACCAGGGGCGCGGACGGATCGGCTGACGCAGGTCGGCGCGGTATTTCCACAGCACCACCGCGACATTGACGCCCATGACTGCCAGCAGCACCGGGTCGGGATGCGCGATCGCCAGATACGTCCCCATGATGGCGAACATATACGCCACTGCCCACCCGGAAACCTCGATCAGCGCAAAGGCGATCCCCAGGACGATCCCGCCGAAGGTCGGCACCTCCCACAGGGTCAGCGCGATCCACACCCCGCCCGTGACCGCGAACGCTTTACCCCCCTTGAAACGCAAAAACGGCGAAAAAGCGTGCCCAAAGATCGGCGCCAGCGCGACGATCACCAGCGAAATGCCGTTCAGCCCGATAACATATTTTGCGATCGACACCGGGATCGCGCCTTTGAAGATGTCCAGCAGCAGCGCCAGGACGCCGACCCACGCCCCGCCGGCTTTCATGACGTTGGTGGCGCCGGGGTTGCCGTCCCCGACCGCGCGCACGTCGCTGCGCAGCATCAGCCAGCCGAGCCAGTATGCCAGCATCAGCGACCCTACGAAAAATCCGATCGCTGCCCACACGATCGTTTGCAGCAGTGTCTCCGTCGTCATGGCAGCACCCCTGCAGACGCATCGTTATGCGTCCCTACGGAAGGCAGCCGGATCAGCGCCGCCACCAGTAATGTGCCCATCACGACACCCCCGACGATGCCCGCCCCCGGCTGCCCCCAAAACAGGATCAGCCCAAAGGTCTCCAGAAACCACGTCACGGCGTAGATGGTCAGCAGTGGCAGCAGCGGCAGGCGGCGCGTCGGCGCGACCGCGCTGGCAGCCGTCGTCAGCAGCAGGGCAGCCAGCAACCACCCGGCATAATTGCTCCAGGGAATCCCAAAATAAGTGAAGCCGCTCGGATCGTCCCAGCGCCACAAGTCCCAGGACACCATCTGCGGATCGAGAAACAGATCCCACGCCGTGAATGCCAGCGCGCTCCAGCCGACAAAAGCGATCCGTCCGCGCCAGCCGCGCCGATCTCCGGTCAGCAGGTGCGCGACCGCCCACGACGACGGCATCATCATCAGCCACGCCAGCGGGACGAATAGCGGAACGCCGCCGATCTGCGGCTGGAGTCGGTCGGTGTAGCTGTAGGCTCCAAAGGGAAACCCCGTCGTGTGACCCATATATTCGATCGCCCATGCCCCGCACACGACGACGACCGTCATGACCACCAGCGCCCGCGTCGTCCACAGCCGTCGCAGCGCGATCAGCGCCGCCGCCACCTGCGCGATCACTCCGGCGCTGATGTCCAGGGGAAACAGCGCCTCTCCGACCGTCCAGCGCAGGATCGGCACTGCCACCATCACCACGCACCACGCGCCGATCAGTGTGTAGGCAGGCAGATCGCGCGGGTCGAGCAGCGCGCGCGCCGCTTTGAGCCGGGATGCGATCATACTTTCACCGCCACAGGCTGCACCGCCGCCAGCAGCTTATCGACATCGCCTGCCACTTCCAGCCCGGCACACTCTCCCGTGTCGTCGAAGATAACGCCGCCCGCGCGCTCGGTCAGGCGGATGTGGATCGACGCCTTGAGCGTCTCCGGGACGCGCGTGCCCATATCGGCGCGGTTAGGACCGGGCAGCAGCGACGCCTCGGCGCGGGTGGCGTAGACTTCGAGGCGCCTGGCACGATCACCGACCACCCACGTCACCGCTGCCTCGGTGATCGTCAGCATCTCGGTACGCGCCCCCGTGTAGGTGGCGAAACGATAAAATGTGCGATCGTGCCAGAGTCCAGCCAGAAAGCCCGGAAACCACAGGCTGATGAACGGCGTGATCGCCACCGACGCCGCAAACGAGGTGCCCGGCTGAGCGAAATGGTTGGTCTGCATCCACACCCAGCCCCCCGGAAACGACTTACCCCAGTCCTTTTCGATATAGCCGCGCCCACCGTCAAAGCGGTGCGCGACACCATCGACGGTCAGCGTCCCCGTGACGGCGTGGTCGAACGCCAGAATGCCGTGATAGCACTCCATGAACGGCATCCAGCCGAACCAGCCCATCACGCCTGGCTCGATCAGACTGACCGTCCAGGGGATCGCCTTACCGAACGCCAGATCGCCCGTCACACGGCGCAGATCGTCGTCGATGTCCAGGTGCAGCCCGTCGAGCGTGAAATGGTTATTGCCGATTTGCAGGTCAAAGTATCCGCGCGCCGCCTGAAACTGTGCCGCCGGGAAGCGGTGGTAGGTGGCTTGTCCGCTCACCCCGTCGAAAATCTGCACGAAAGCATGATGCTGATCCGGGTGATCGCTCAGAAAAATACCGGGGATCACCGCGAAGCGGCTGGCGCGGTCGGGCGAGACCATCTTGAAGTACCAGCCTTCGAAAAAAGGCGGACGTTTCGTGGCGCCGTGATAGCGTTCCGGGTGCAGCACCTGATCGATAACCTCGTGGATCATCATGCGCCGGGCGTCCCTAGAGCAGCGGCGTGATCGTGTACCCAACGGCGCTGCATCGGATGCAGCGGGGATGCCTGGCTCGCCAGCAGCGCCATCGGCAGCCAGTGCAGATCGAGCGCGCGTCCGTCGTCGGCGGGGTCGTGATGCGTCCACTTGGTGCCGACGGGCGCGATCGGCAGCAGATGATAAAAGTGGCGCCACACCCGATCGGTCAGATGCGACAACGGCAGCCAACCGCGTTTTTCCCAGCGGGTGATCACCGCACCGCTGGTGTGGTCGAAGCCATAATCACGGTAACTGACGCGCGTCCAGCCGTCGATCGGCTCCCCGATCACATGCACGGTCAAGCCGCGCATCAGCCGAGGCAGGTTGGCGGTGATGCGTCCGCGCTCGACGCAGAGCGGGTGCGCGGCTGTGAGCAGGCGCGTCCCCCTGCCAAAGGGCATTTGCCAGCCCGCGCTCAGTTCGCGGACGATGCGCAGTGCGGTCAGCCCGGTCTCTTCGGCGGCTTCACGCAGCACGGCGGCTTCGGGCGCTTCGCCTTCCTCGATGGTGCCAGCGGGAAGCTGCGTCATGCCGTCGTCAGGGCGGAAGAACACCAACAGCTCGCGTCCGGCGTTACGGTCGCGGGTGATGAACGCGGTCACCTTGCGGATCGGCACCAGGTCAGTCATGAGCGGTCACCGGTGCCAGCGCCCGCGCGAACGTCAGGACATGTCCCTTGACGCGCTCCCAGGAGGTATAGCGCGGTTCATTGATATTGTGCGGACCGGGCAGCTCGATGTACTGTGCGCGCAGCCGCCCCGCCAGGACGCGCGTCTTGCCCGGCTTGACCAAATCATCGGCGTCGCCTTGCAGCACCAGCGTGGGCGCGGTCACGGTCGGCGCGGCGTCGTAGCCCGCCTGTCCGACGCGGCGCACCTGATCGAAGATGCGCGTCTTGATCGGAAATTTTACGATCGCATCCTGCACCTGGGGATCATCGAGATCGGCGTCGGGCATGAACTGGCGGATGCCGGCACGTGTCTCCGGGTCGTTAAAATTCATCCGGGTCAGGCTGAACGGCTTGATCTCACGGATGACCGGGCTCAGGATCGGCAGCAGCTTCCACAGCGGCGAGTCGAGCTCCCAGAACGGCGCGATCAACAGCAGGCGATCGGGCGGCTGTGCCGCCGCCACCGCGATCGACAGCGCGCCGCCCATCGAGTGACCCAGCAGCAGCAGCCGATCATGATCGCGGCGCAGCGTCTCGATAGCACAGGCGATTGCCCCCTGCCAATCGCTCATGCTCATACTATCGAGTCGGGCGATGCCGCTGCCAAAGCCGGGCAGCAGCGGCGCGTGTGCCGTCCAGCCGTCGGCGTGCAGCGCGTCCGCGAGCGGACGCATCTTGAAGGGCGTGCCAGGAAAGCCGTGAACCAGCACAACCGCTGCCCCGTTCGATCCGGTCAGGGTGAACGGGCGATGTTCTTCTCCGCCGAAGGCGCGATCAAACATCGTCGTACTCAGGCAGCGTCTCGCGCAGCGCCAGCGCATGCCAGATATCGAAGACGAATAAAAACGCGCCTTGCAGCACGATGCCGATCCCCATGCCACGCCGCGCTGCGCTGTCCGAGCGGGTCAGCGCAGCGCCGCCCAGCATGTACAGCACATCCAGCCCGGCATTGAGCCAGAGCAGATTGCGCAGCGTGCCGCGTTCCTCGCTCTGCACAGCAGGAATATCGGGGAATTTCAGTTTCTTACGGCGATCATCCGCCACACGCGACCCGAAAAAGGCGATCGCCACGTTCACGACTGCCCACCCTGCAAACTGCCCGCCAACCCCGCGCCAAAACGCGCGTCCGATCATCATCACCGCGCCCAACGAAAAACTGATCGCCGCCCACTGCGCCAGTCGGCGCGAGAGCATCGCTTGAAAGTCCCAGATATTCATAACCCATACCTCATCCTGTCTGGTGCCTATTGTGACGCAAAACGAGCGCTTTGGGCAGACGGAGTCAGCAGATTCTCATACGACCGGATAGAATGATCGCTGTCTATAACCCTCGACGCCACGTTTCCAGTCCGACTATGAGCGCGCGTTCCAGCCACGTCTGAAATTGCTTTTCCAGAGCAGTCATGTCGTGCGCAGACGTGAACTGAAACGGTTCATCGACCAATGGCATAATATCTCGCGCGATTTTGCCGCCGTCGGCGTCGAGGTCTTTCCAATAGCCCAGCACCGATATGGCAAAAAAACCGCGATCGACTCGACCCAGCACATGAATAGACACGAGTATCTCGTAATGGGTGCTGCGACTGCCTGTCTCTTCCAAACGCAGCGCGATCCAACTGTGAAATGCACGCAAATTGGCGAAATAGTCGAGCTTTTTCGCACCCTCGATGACTTGAAACTGATTGTACATACGCCGCTGTGCATCATCGTCTTGCGCTTGGTTGACATAAATGGCGATATTGTCAACACCCTGTAATGCTCGATTCAATTCCGCGCGGGTCTTTTGTAATTGGCTCTGCGCCAGGGCGAAAAACTGCGCGGCAGTCTGTATCACTCGGTCACGATCCCGGCTGGTGCGCGCCTGTAAAGTCGCTGTGATCGCCTCGATGACGCTGGATACCTGGGGTTGAGTGTCGGTGAGCATTTGCTCGGACAGGCTTAAGCTTTTCTTGAAAGCCTTTCTTTGTGCAGCAGTGAACATCCTCACCAGCGGCTTTAAATCATTGTTATCCGCTTGTTCCAATGCGTCGATATAGCTCACCCGATCGTCATTGCGGATCGATAGAGGGAACCATTGCGCACGCAGAAAAACGAGCATCGCTAACAGGCGGGCGACACGTCCATTACCGTCCTGGAACGGATGAATCTGCGTAAAGCGATGGTGCAACCAGGCTGCTTCGACTTCTGGCGGCACGCCATCACGGACGTGTTGCAAATGCCAGCGGATCAGGTTATCCATTTCTGACGACACCTGTTCAGGTGGCGCATATTCATGGGTGTAACCGTCCGGTCGCTGTGGGTTATTGGGCGTCATTTTCCAATCACCGCGAGTCAGCGCGAACCGTCCGTTGTTCCCAAACTGGTCGATTCCATCCACATACTCTTGATGTTCTGTCAACACCTGATGAAGCTGTTTGATGAAGGATGTGGAAAGGGAACGTTCGTTCTTTACAAAGTCAAAAATACCATCGAGGGCTGCTGCCTGAGAGCGAATCAGCGCCGCGACTTCACTGACGGGCTTATCGGTCGCATTATGCGCGATCAGACTTTCATCGATACCATGTTCGATAAGCAGTTGTATCGTCCCTCTATCGATCGTGTACAAGCGCTCGATCAGCCCGGTTTCAATGGCGATCTCGTGGCGCATTTCCTGCATAAAGCGTCCATATGCGCTCGAAGCGCGCAGCTCGCGCGCTTGTTCCAACCACATATGGACGAGAGAGGGCATATGGTTGTCGGCAAGTGTGCGCCAATCTTCCGGCAAGTCCTGTATGGGGTGCCATTTTATGGGAGGCTGGTGGTGCAATTGCGGTTCCTTAATTTACAGGCAGCAGATATGACCATCGGCGTAAAACGGAATCCGTTGGTGTGTCCCGCCACCGATCGATTCCGTCCTACACCGCATGGCGGCATCTACCCACACCCACTTCCCGACTCGCCGCCGCGATGGAGCGCTGCAACCGAGTGACTGCTGATGCGCCAAACATCGGGCTGCCACGCTGAATTATGGGGCATGGTAGCGCTAAAATCTTGTCTGTTCTTATCACGTTGCGGTCTGGTTTCAGCCCCGTACTGCGTGGGCGTACTGGCGCGGGGTGATGCCGACCGTCGTCTTGAAGTGGCGCGCGAAATGACTCTGATCCGCGAATCCACTTTCGCGCGCGACCTCGAACAGCGACTTACGCGCGTCGCACAACAGCATTTTCGCCCGCTCTACCCGTTCGTTCAGCACGTAGCGATACGGCGGCATGTGAAAGGTGGCGCTGAACAGGCGCTCGAAATGCGGCACACTCAGCCCGACCAGCCGGGCGAGATCGGCGATTGTGATAGTGCGATCGAGATGCACCTGAATGTATTCCGTCAGATCGTATTTTTGGATGAGCGAGAGCGCGCCGGGCGCACGCACCCGCACCGACGGCGCGTTGGAATAGATGTGCAGCAGATGCAACATGATCGTGTGCGCGAGCGCGTCGGTGTAGAGCGCCCCGCGCGGCGCTGGACTGGTGAATTCAGCCCGCAGCGCGAGCGCGAGATGAACCAGATAGGGATCATGGTGCGCCATAAGCGGGCGCAGCTCGACGCGATCCGGGTCGATCGGTGTGCTGGACGCCGCGAATTCGACCAACCGTGCCCGCGCGATGTGGAAAAACCCGGCGCTCATGGCGACCTGCCAGCGCCCATGGAACAACTGCTGTCGCGGGATGAGACTGAAGGTGTGCGGAGTCAGCACGCCCTGAAAAATCAGTTTTCCGGTCGTATCGCCCTTCACCTGTGCGCTGCCTGAACCGGCGAAATAGACGATCAGCGTATCATCGTCCATAGTCGGAGCTGCCACAAAATCGGGAGTCGTCAACACGTGGGCGAGATGCGCCGTTATCGGCGTGTCTGTATGCAGTGTGATGTACCGATCGTCCTGAATGTATGGTCGTGCGAACCACTCCTCTAACGATGGGTACAACTCGTCTCCCGGCATCACGTCACCTTCCGAACGCGCTCGCGGATAAACCAGGCGTCCCCGATCGCCGCTGAAACGCTTTCATTATGCTGTAAAGCGCCTCAATTATCGATTATCAATCTAATTGTATAGTACCAGCATATTCTGGGACTATACACCTAATCTCCCTTTTAGACAGTCTCTTAGGTGTAAAAGGCACTCGACAGCTCGCGTCGGCAGTCGCTTATGCCCTGTTTTGCCGCTACGATCAGCGATGCGCTCGGAACAAAACGATCACGTCCCGCTTTCAACGCTGTACTCGCGCAGGCGGCTGAAGTTCAACGCGCACAGCCGAGTACCCGGTCCGCTATCGCCCAAATAGCTGTTCACGGTGACAAAGCCCGTGCTATCCGGCAACCACTTCAGTCCCGTTACATAAAGCTCCCCACGCGACATGGTGTTGAAATCGCTCAAATCCCCGTTACGATTGAGACAATTCAGCAGACGCTGAGGGGCTTCAAAAATACCGATAGGCGGGCTGACTTCACCCGTCGTCAGGTCAACCACTGCCAGCGCATCGCCCGCTTCGCCAATTAACGATACCGCTTGCGTCCCATCCGGGCTGACCCATACGAGGAACGAGGGCACAGGAACGCTGTCGCCCCGCTCACCGTCTGGCAGGCTGTAGGAAACGAGCATCGCACTGTAATCTGTATAATCATCGGGATTATTCAGATCGGCCATGTACAGCGTACTGCCATCGCTGGAAAAGCTCGCAATACCTGAATATCCTTCAGACTGGAGGTCGAACATAAGTGCACCCGTGCTGAGATCAATGATATAGGTTGCACTGTCACTTGATACTGCCGCCACCGTGTGATCGGCATTGTAGACAGCAAATTCGGGATAACCATCAAAACCCGGAATGAGCGCGTCCATCGACTCTTCACTCAGGATGAAGGTATCGGCTGAAGCCTCGACGGTGCCAGTTGTGGTATTGAGGGCAAGAGAAACGTTCTCGGAGGTATTGCCGTCCTGATAGCGGATTTCGAGCAACCCGTCTGGGGTAAATGCCATTGCCGAATACTCAAGGATAAAGACATTATCCATGATCGCCAGTGGCTCGCTGAAATCCCCTGTTTCAAG
>DAOTUN010000003.1:0-2921 GCA_034437395.1 Anaerolineae bacterium
CTGGCAGCGCTGCCCTGCGTGTCGATCTGCATCGCGCTCGTCGTCATGGTGATCGCGCCCGCCGCGATCGTCGCGCTGTCGTATGCCACGAACAGATCCGTGATCGTGCTGTCCAGGCTGCCATTCGGGTTCCAATAGAGCGGATTAGGCATGGCATAACTTCCTTTCTGACAAGTGTCGCTAGACCGTGATACTCTGGATCGTCTCGTAGACCTCAACGCGCACTTCAACCTCGCCCTGCCCACTCGTGCATTCAATCCGCACCAGGTGCGCCTGCTGCAATACCGCAGCCGCGTTGATCCATGCCGTGATGTCTACCTCGAATTCACCCGCGCCCCCGCTCACCATCCAGGGTCCGCCGAGCGCGGTCGTCCTGTCCGTCCCATTGACAAACACCCGCAGCCCGGCTGGTGTCTGCGTGTCCTGCTGCAATCCGTATTCGAGACTGATGTAATCTTCGTTGTCTTCAAGCCCCGTCAGCGGACGAATGTTTCCGGTCTCGATGCTCATCGGCAGCAGCGCCAGGATCGGGTTGCTCGCTGCGTCGTACATCACCACGTTGCGCCAGTAGTACGGTCCCGTGTACCCGACGCTTTCCGCCAGAATCGCGTGCCGATGCTGCGTGTTGACCACCGTCGCGCGCGCTGTCGAAACGAACGAGCGCGTCTTGACCTTGACCAGGCACCGATTCAGCGCTTGCGTGGCATCGGTCAGCTCGACCTCTACCGTCGCCGGGAAGAACGGATCGATCACCCGGTCATATACCCACGCCACGCGGTTGAAGTACGGCTTCACCGTCACACCGTCGATTTCCAGCTCCTCCAGCGCGCCGATCACGATCCGCGCCGAGTCCTTCGCGTGCCTGTCCACCGTCGCCAGTACCAGGTCGACCGAGGCGCCTTCCAATCCGACGCGCTCTGTTGCTTCCATCACCCACATGTCAGCGTCCACGTCGATGTAGCTCGTCACCGTGCCGTCTTCGCCCGTGACCAGTCCGTTGTAAACCAGTCGCACCTTGTCGCCGGGTCGCACAGTCGCGCGCACCTTGCGCGCCGTCACGCGATACACGTCCTGGCGCTGGCAGTAGCGCGACAGCCACGCCGCCGCGATGTCGTACAGCGCGTTCGCTGCGTTTTCCATGTCGCCGGGCGAGTTGGAGAGTGGCGCGATGTCGCCAAAGCGCCCCATCTTCTCGATCACCCCATACTGCGCTACCGCCGCGAAATCTTCCAGGAAGTGCTGATCGATGCCGTTGATGTTGACCACCTGTCGGGTGTAGGGCAGATTGCGCGTTGCCTCAAAAATGGTCAGCCACGCCTCCCCAATCCCCGCGCCGATCGGGTACAGGCGTGTACACACCGCCTCGCTGTCCTGCTCGACGCGGATCGTCTCGATCAGCGCCATCTCGTCGGCGCCATCCATACCCACATCCGCTGCGACCGCGTTCACCAGTCGCAGCCCCGCCGACGCGCCAAACGCGCCGACTTCGACCGTGTTGGCGCTCGTGCCCGCCCGCACATGCACGCCCTGGTGTTCCGCCAGTGCCAGCAGCGCCTTGAACACGCTCACGCCGTCGAAGCGCACATCGGTCGTGTTGCCGCCGCTCGCCGTCACCGACCAGCCGCTCACCAGCCCTACCAGGTCGGCGGCGATCGCCGCGATCGTCTGCGCGCTGTAGTTGCGCCGTAGCTTGGTCACGACTCGTGTCAGTCCGTCCAGATCGTCCGATCCCGATACGTCCAGCGTCCACGCCGACGGCATCCCGCTCGCGGCGACCCGCCTCACCGTGCCCCTGCCGATCATGCGCGGTGTCGTGTCATCCGTCGCCTGGAAAAACACCTGCACGCGGCGCTCGTTCGTCAGCAGCGTGCGCGCTCGGTCATTTGTCCCCGGCGCGCTCAGGCTGATCGTGCCCACGCCGTCCAGCACTCGCGTGATCGACGCAGCCGTCAGCGCGACCGGTCCCCCACCCAGGCGCGCGCCCGCCGCGCTGTACACATCTGCCCACAGCCGCATCGTCATCGCCTCCACACCACAATTGCAATGTGCAATATTTGCACATTGCTGATAGCAGGTCTGCCACCTACAGGTTGACGGATATCGACATGCGTCGCCGTGAGGGCGACGTATCTGTTAGTACCATGTATCATCCCACGCCACGCTCACGCTCGCCGTCTCACCCACCCCCAGGATCACGCGGATCGTGTTCGCGCCCGGCTTCAGTCGCAGCCACGCCGGATGCAGCGCCGTGAACGCCGTGCTGTAGGCATCCACGCCGTTCTTGCGCACTGTTAATCCTTTACAATGGATCACCAGCACATCCGTCGCCAGCAGCGCCGCACCATAGACGATCTCATCGACCACCACCGCCGACACCAGCCGCTGCACCCTCACGCCCGCCGCGCTGATCGCGGTGCCTGGGTCGATCGTGATCACGGGCAGCGCGACCGCATTGCCGCCCGCCGTCACCGTCGCGCTCGTTGCCGTCCCGCTCGCCGCGATCGCCGACGGCGACCCCACCGCCGTCGCAAACCAGCGCGGATACGCCACCTGCCAGTCGATCGTCACCTCGCCGATCTTGTCGCTGAACGCATCATGCTCGGTCGGCATGGCGATGTTGTTGATCTTCGCGTATGTCCATCGACTCGCACCCGCGCTCGTCTCAATCGTCAGCAGCGCCCGACCGTAGGACGCCATGCCCATCACGGCATCGCGTGCCGCCGACATCGCTGCCGCCGAGTCCGCCACCAGCACGAACCGGAAGCGCACCGCGCCGATCTCGTTCGCCATCGCGTCCGCACCATACGCATCAAAGCCCCCGTCCACACCTGGCAGCCGTTCGGTACGTGGCACGCCGTTGCCAAAATTTGTGCGCAGGACTTCCCCCCGATCTGGCACACTGGAGGGGAATGTGTACGCGC
>DAOTUN010000004.1:0-5588 GCA_034437395.1 Anaerolineae bacterium
GAACTTTCGTCAGAAGGCTGATGACAAAAGTTCCCTCGTGCCGGGAGTATAACCGACCGAAAAGTATTCGCTCTCCCTCCACTGCTTCCCTTGAAACGGACTTTCGTCAGGGTTATGACGAATGACGAAAGCCGAAACTTCTGACTTTTGACATCTGGCAAAAGCACTGACGAAAGTTGCGTGAAACCATGATTGATGTAGACAAGCTCAAAGCACAGCTCGATTTGCGCCAACTCGTCGAGCGCGACCTCGGCAAGCCGCGCTTTCGTGGGCGCGACTATGCCGCTTTCAAGTGTCCGCTGCACAGTGAACACAAAGGCTATTCGCTCGTCGTCTACGCCAGCCGCTGGCAATGTTTCGGCAAGTGCCATGCCGGCGGGGACGCGATTGCCTGGGTGCAGCACTACCACCAGGTGACATTTCATGAGGCGTGCGAACGATTGGCAAACGGGGATCTGCCGCAGATTGAAAGTGTGAACCGCACCCACCGCACACCCGAACCCATGGCGCAGCCGCCGGATGCTGCGTGGCAGACGAAGGCGCGGCATATTATAAAGGAAGCGAGCGATCGATTATGGTCGCCAGAAGGGCAGCGCGCCTTGGGCTATCTGGTCTGGGAGCGCGGCTTGAGCGAACAGATGATCCTGCTCGCACAGCTTGGGTACACCCCCGGCGCGCCGACCGCGTGGCGGGAGATCGACGGCTTAAAGGTGCCATGCGGCATCCTCATTCCCTGGGTGGTCGAGGATACAGTCTGGGGCATCAAGGTGCGCCGGGCAGCGGGCAACCAGCGCTATCAGCAGGTGGGCGGCGGAAACATTCGCGGCTGCCTCTACATGGCGGATCGCATCCTTCCAAGAACACCCCTCATCATTACCGAAGGCGAGTTCGACGCGCTGATCGCCTGGCAGGTTGGCTGGGACTTCGCGCGGGCGGCGGCGCTTGGCAGCGCTAGTCATGCCCGCATCGATCGTCGTTGGTACGGAAGATTACTGTTTGCTCCTCGCATTCTAGCGTGTATGGACGCCGACGAAGCGGGGGCAGGTGCGGCGACACAATTGACGGCAATTTCAGGCGCGGTGCGGTCGGTGCAGGTGCCGATGGGGAAGGACATGAATGAGTTTTATCTGCGCGAAGGCGAGGATGCGATGTGGGAGTGGATGAGCGCGGTGCTTGCGCAGTGAAGATAATCCTCTGATATTGTCAAGGTCGCTCAGGCGATGCTTGAACGACCTTGAAATGATTTAACGATTGTGGGGCTTATGCATAATTCTTATCAGCATTGCGATGAGGATTATGGTGTGCGACTGTCAGCCCGCCGCGGTCGTGATCGTCACCTTGCCAGCCGGATAGCTGACGGTGAACTGTTTGCCGCCGCCGATCGCCGCCCCGGTGACGGTGGTGAACGTCCCAGAGCGCGAACCGTAGGTGATGATGTCGAAAAGAGTGCCGATGGCCGGGTCGTAACTGTTGATCTGGGTGAGATTGAGCGTCCCGGCCAGCGTGACCGCGCCGGACACCGCCAGTCGGTCGTATCCGGTGCCGACCGCCGCGCCGCCAATCTGGGCGGTGAGCGACCCGGCGCTGCCCTGCGTATAGCTTCCGCTGATGGTCAGCGTGCCGGGGGCTGCACCGATCTGGACGGTGGCATTGTTGACGAGCGCTCCGGTGATGGTGCCCGTGCCGGTGATCGTGCCGCCGTTGAGGGTGAGATTCGCCCGGAGGTTGCCCCCAGCGAATGTCCAAGTTCCGGCGGATTGGGTGATAGTGCGCCCGGCGTACAGGGCCGTCTCAAGGGTGAGCGTCCCGGCATTGTTGAGATTGACATCCAGAAACTGTGCCTCTCCGCCATCGGGCGCCTCAACAGTAAGCGTGCCATTGTTGGTGAAGTTGCCCCCATTGCAGAAGGCACAGTTGATTCGAGACGCGCTTTTGAAAAGCGTCGTGCCGTTATTAGTGATCAGCGTTTCGTTATTGACAAACTTGTCATCCAGACCATCGATGATCAGCTCACCCGCAGGCGCGATTGTCAGTCCAGACCCGTAGAGGTATCCGCCCGTCCAGGTCAGGTCGCCGTTCACGGTCGCTGTGCCATTGGCGGTGATCACCCCGCTGGTGAAGGTGATCGCGCCGTTGATCTGCGCGCCTGCTGTTAGGGTGATATTCTCGGTGCGCAGCACGCCATTCGCGCCGCCGACGAATGTTCCCGGTGACGACCCGCGCCAGATGTAAGCGGGCGTCTCAAGGGTGAGCGTCCCGGCATTGTTGAGATTGACATTGTAAAATTCGGCTTCTGCCCCACCGGGCACATTCACGGTGAATGTTCCGTTATTCTGAAACGTGCCACCGTTACAGAAGGAACAAACGATACGCGAGTCGCTGATGAACCGGGCTGTGCCGTTGTTGGTGATTACCGTCGCTGCATTGACGTATTTATCATTTACCCCATCAATGATAAGTTCCCCGGCTGCGCTGATTGTCAGTCCGGCACCGTAGATGTATCCGCCTGTCCATGTCATATCCCCGATGACACTGACCGTCTCGATGAACTCCATATCGCCAGCACTGAGCGTGAGCGCACCGATGATTTGGGTGCCGAAATATACATTGTGGCTCCCGCCACTGACCGTCACTGTTCCGGCGACAGTCCCGCGCAGGTTGGCTGTGCCGCCGTTAAGCGCAACGTTCGTCAGGTTGATCGTCGCTCCGGTCAGCAGGTTCAGTGTGCCACTCGACTGGGTAAAATTCGTTAGCGCGACGGTGGCATTGTCTGAGATCGTCAGTGTCCCTCCCGTGAGTGAGCCGCCGTTCACCGACGCACCGCTGACAAGCGTGTGCGTACCGGCGATGAAGCGGACCGCGCCGTTGTACACGCCGTTGCTGCTGCTGGTATTGTTCAGGTCGATCACCCCGCGCTGCGCATCGACTGTCCCGCTATTCACAAACGGAATCTCGATATAGATGCGCCCCGACCCGACCGCAGCGAGCGGCACATCCTGCGCCGGGCTAGGATAAAACACGCCGCTCGTCCCGACGATTGTCCCGACGTTGATCAACTGACCCGCCGGACTGCTCGTCCAGCTTATTTCCTCATCACTGGCATGTGCCGCCAAGACCCCTGCCGCCGCGTTATTCAGCACAGCCCTGTTGTTCAGGTAGATCGATCCGCCTGTCCAGGTGATCCGGCTGTTGTTGGTCAGGGTGGTGGCGTTCATCGATTTACTGGATGTGCCGCTGATGTTCATCAGCCCGGTATTGGCGATCGCGCCCGCGCCGCTCAGCGTGCCGCCCGCCCAGGTAGTGTTCCCGGTGAAGGTGCGCGCTCCTGCTCCAGTCAGAGTCCCCCCCGTGAGGGTGTAGGCATTGTTGAATGTCGAAGCCGCTGCGACCGTGACGGTGCCGCTTGTCTGCTGGAGATGCTCGTTACTGGCGATGCTGTTGACTGTGACCGTGTTGCTGATGGTCACGGTGACGGCGGCAGGAACATCAAGAATGGCGTCATCGTTTGTAGACGGCACAATGCCCGTAACCCAGTTGGTGGCGGTGTGCCAGCTTCCGCTCGTGGCGCTGATCCAACGCGCTGGGACGGAGGCGGGGGTCTCGACCGCGCCGCTGTCGCAACCAGAGCCGGCGCGGGTCGCGCCGCGCTGATCGACTCCGCCGCAGCCCGACGCCGCGCCGATCGCCGGGCTGTCAGAGCCGGGACGGTGGACGAGCGTCATGCCGCCGTGCGACTCCAGTGCGGTCAGCCGGGCCGGTTCGTTGGACTGGTCGCCAGCAGCGCCAAGCGTGCAGCTCTCATCGCTGCTCAGGTTATCGCCCTGCGACTGCACTGCGCCGTTACAGTTCCCCCCGGCGTTGTCGCTTAGGATACTGGCGCGCAGATCGAATGGGGCGGTGGCTAGCAGTCCGCCGCCGCGATCGGACTGGTTGTAGGCGATAGTGACATGTTCGGCGCGGGCCGTGCCGTCCCCGACATACATCCCGCCGCCCAGCGGAGCGCGATTATCGCTGATGGTGCTGCTGCGCATGAACAGCGTGCCGCTCACCTGTGCGATTGCGCCGCCCACTGAGTCGGCTCGATTTTCCCGGAACAGGCTGCCGCTGATGATGGTATCGCCGCTGCTGTACAGCCCACCGCCGCTGCTATCGGCGTCATTGAAATAAATATCGCTGTCACTGATCGTCACGCGCGCATTTTCCGCGTAAATGCCACCACCGCTGCTGATTGCGCTGTTGCGGTAGAGCTGTGTCCCGACAGTGAGGGCGAGCGAGCCGCCGGTGAGGGCGATCGCGCCGCCAGAGCTGGTGGCGAAGTTGTGATACAGGGTCACACCTTGCAGTGTCAGATCTCCGCCTTCAACCAGAATCCCCGCGCCCATCACATCGCGTCCACGCGAAATCGTGAGATCGGCGATCAGCACCGACCCGCCCTGCACGGTGAAAATGCGGAATTCGTCATCCACACCCCGGTGAATGGTCAGATCGGATGCGCCGGGACCGACGATGGTCAGCGAGTCGGTGATCGGCGGGAGTGGGGCATCAAGCCGGATGCTGCCTGTGATGCCGGAGAGGTCGATCACGTCGTCGCCATCACCCGCCGCGCACCCACCGACTTGGGAGTCGGTGTTCGCGGCAAGGATGGCGTCGTGCAGGGAGCAAAAATCTGCTTCAGCCAAGACATAATGATCGCCGAGTGCAAAACCTATTGACACGATGATCAGCACGATCACCCTTAGCGCTGACATAGAGAACTGCTTCATGGACACCACCCAATTAGATTAGATACGATGCAGTGAGAACAGATTGAGAAAGCAGTCCGGTACCAGTAGTTCAATCGAAGGCATTTTCGTTAAACTCATCATACATGCGCTGAACTTCGTCAGGATTGTTTCGCATCCATTCACTATATTCCTTCAGGAATTCGCGCTGGAACTTCTTGTATTCATCTGTATTGAAATAGTCATTCAACTCGACACAGCCCTGCACCGTTGCTCCAGCTGCTCCAGCAATTGCGCAAGCTGCCCCAGCACTTACAGGACCACCCGCTGCACCGCTCAATCCACCGCCAATACAGCCTTCAAGGGCAGCACCGCTGATTCTACCAGCAGGCGTATCGGGTAGATAACGTCCTGTTGCAGCATCTACACCTGCACCCACTGCTGCACCGGTAGCAACGCTAATCGGCGTTAATTTTATCTTAGTGCGCCTGCCTGCTAAATCGGTGGCGTTAGATGGGGTGTTAAAGACATATGCATACAAGTTGGTATCCCCACCTGCAAAACCAATCGGGTCTTTGGTCGTCCAACGCCCGACTTGAGCATCATAATCCCGTGCGCCAAAGCGCACCAGCCCTGTCGCTGAGTCGTACAGCCCGCCCGCGTAGCCGAACGGTTGGAAACCCGGGTTGGTATCGGTCAGCACATTACCCCACGCATCGTAATCGAGCCGTTGGGCGATGGTGCCATCGGCGATGTTGACTACCAGCCGCACGCTGCCCAAGTGATCGGTCAACAGGCGATAGGTGATGGCACCCTTAACCATATAGTCCGGCACATTGACGCCCGTCGCATATACGAAGCGGCTGA
>DAOTUN010000005.1:0-4478 GCA_034437395.1 Anaerolineae bacterium
CCACGAGCCGCCACGCACAACGCGCATCGTATAGAACGCCTGTTCGGATACTCGCTGATCGAATGCTTCTCGCGTTTCATCAGTTTCGCGCCCGTCATCTGGACGGTAAGGATACGGGAACAGCCCCTGGAAATCAAGCGTTTGCTGCAAGTAGTCGAGATCGTCGTAGCGTGTGCTCGTCCACTCGGACACATTACCGCTCAGATCGAGCGCGCCGACCCACGACGCGCCGCCGGGTCGGGCAGGACTGCCATCAGTATTGACGACATCCGCTGTACCCTGCGACTCAACACGACCGAAGACGACGTTTTCCGCGATCAACACATTGCCCCACGGGTAGGTCAGGCTGTCGGGTCCACGCGCAGCGTATTCCCACTCGCGCTCAGTCGGCAGACGGGCATCCCGCGCTAGGCAGAAGTCGCGTGCATCAAACCAATTGATGTACTCGACCGGGCGGGCTTTTCCGGGGAAGGCAAAATCTTCCTCCATGACCCCATCCAGGTCTAAGAACTGCCTCTGCGTCACTTCGTAGCGGTCGATGGTGAAGGGCTGATCGAAGCACTGCTCATGCACTGGAACTTCGTCACCCCCTGCCACGCTGCCCATCATGAAACACCCGCGCGGCACTTCGACCATTTCGACTCCAAAAGCATCGACGATGATAGTCGGCTGCCACTGACGAAGCCGCGCGATGCCCGTCAGGGTCGGCAGCAGCAGTTCCGGCGTGAGGGTGCCCGGCGGGATGACGACCGCACCTGCCGACAGCGTGCCGATGCGCGCCTGTTCGATGCCGAAGTAGGTCGCCTGTGCCGCCACCTGTGTCCCCTGATCCTGCACGTAGCCGAGCGTTGCGGTGGCGTTCGCCACCAACGTATTCGCATTTGCTGCGGCGCTCTCAGCATCACCTCGCGCAGTTGCGGCAACGTCAAGCTGCTGATTGGTATCGTTGACGACTTGATTGACAAGTGCCGACATATAGGTTGCATCTGCCCCTGATGTGGCTGCCAGCGCCGCTGCATCCGCGACTTGGGTATTGGCGGCGGCAAGTGTTATCGGGATCGGCGTCAGCACTGCGTTGGCGTTGTCCACTCGGGTTCCCGCCTCATTCACCTGTCCTGCCGCCAGCACACCGACGATCACCGCGACGATGATGATGAGTCCGGCAAAGCCGATGGCAAAGCGCGCCCGACGGCGCTGGCGTTCGGCGCGTTCGGCGCTCGCTTGTAATTCGGTTTGGCGCCGCGCGTCTTCCGCGATCTGCGCGGCGCGGTATGTGACGCTGGCGTCGATGTAAGCGCGAATGTCAAGCGACACCGGGAAGCCCGCCGCCCACCGTTCGGCTTCTTCCAGGCGGCTGCCGAGCAATACGAAGTCGCGCTTGTAGGCAGGTTCGGCGTTCGTCCAGGTGCGGGTGTCGCTCTCCAGCCGCCGCCGAAGCTGTAGGTCGCGCGTCTGCCCGTCGATCCACAGCCGCAGCCGATCCCAACTGCGCAGCAGCGCCTCGTGCGCCACCTCGACGACCGCGCCCGCCGCGATCCGGCTGGTCACCAGCAGACGTTGGTCGGTCAGACGGTCGATCAGCGTGCGCGCGCCCTCGTCCGCCGTCAGCGGGTCGAGCATCGCGCGCCGCCGCGTCGGTTCGCCGCGCTCGTCCACCTCGACCAGCTCACGAAAGACGCTGGCAAACGCGCCCTGTGCGGCTGCCGACAGGCGCGCGAACGCATCTTCCGCCTGTTCGCCGATGGCACCCTGCACGCCGCCGACCGCCTGATAATCCTGGAGCGTCAGGGTCGTCTTGCCCATGCTTTGATCGTAAAGCCGGTCGAGCGCATACGCCAGCAGCGCCAGCGCGCCGGGGTCGTCGCCGGTGTCATCGAGGATGTGCTCCGCTAATCCCTCCTCGAAGTCTAATCCTGCGCGCTCCGCCGGGCGGGTAATCATCTGGTAGAGCGCCGCCTGTCCCGGTGCCGCCAGCGGGAACGTCCCCGCTTCCAGCAGTGCCGCCAGCGCCGCGTCTTCGACACAACGGGCGTAGAAGTCGGCACGCAGCGTCAGCACCGCGCGGGCGCGCGTCGACTCGGCGACGGCGGTCAGCAGCGCGACGAACGGCGCGCGATGATGCGCGGCGCACAGTGTGTACAGCTCCTCGAACTGATCGACGAACAGCAGCGCCTCCGCCCATGCCGGGCGATTCGCCAGCGCCGCCGCGATCAGCGCGGTCACGCCTGTGGGTTCCGCCGCCAGTTCGGATGCGACCTCACGCGGCACGCGCCCGATCAGCGGCGCGAGTTTCGCCGCCAGCGCATCGAACGGATTATCGTTGACCTCACCCGGCGTGAAGCGCAGTCCGCGCCACTGGCGCACGGCCTGATCGCCCACCGCATCGGGCAGCAGCCAGTCTTTGCTGCCTTCGATGCTGTTGGCGGCAAGGCGCGGCAGTAAGCCCGCCCCGACCAGCGACGACTTGCCCGACCCGGACGCGCCGACGACGGCGACCACCCGCCGCCCGCGCAGCCGCTCAAGCAGGGCGTCCGTCTCCCCGCCGCGTCCGAAGTAGATCGGCTCGTCGTCGGGGGTGAAGGCGCGCAGCCCCGGAAACGGTGATCCCTCCCAGAGCGGCGCGGACGGCGGCGCTGCGACTGTGGGCGAGGCGGGCGCCTGCTCGCGGCGCGTCTGCACGTCGATCACCTGTTTGATCAGATTTTTCAGGTGAACTTCGATCTGGCGCGCGAAGTCCTCGGTCGAAGTGTGGCGGTTGTACCCCTGCTGCAGCGAGCCGTCGGCGTTGACGAACGAGGCGAAAAACGTCTGCACCCGTTCCCACTGTTCGCGTTTTTTGTCGTATTCCGGGTCGTCAAACGGGGTTGCGGGCGCCCCGTCACGCCGATACACGACCACCAGCGGCAGCCCATCCGCCGCCGCTCTGCTGGCGTCCACAGCATCCCAGTATTCCCACTCCGTCCCCGACAGGTAGCGTTCGCCATCGGGCTTGGCATACACAGGCGGCAGCGGCGTCCCCATCCGCCCCCAGAAGATGACGATCACAATGTCGCAGTCGGACGGCTTCGCCAATCCGCGATTGATCGCTTCCTGGGGCGTCATCGTCGCCAGCATCGGCGTGGCGGCATCCGGGTCATCCCAGGCGATGGCGTCGAGATCGACCTGCCCACGCAGGAGCGGGTCGGCGCGCAGCCGGTCGATGACCAGACGCGCCGCGCGGCGTTCGTCGGCAACGTCGCCGGGTGAGGACAGGAAGATGCGGATGCGAGGGACAGTGCGCATGGTTGATCGCTCGGCGACAGTTGATCGGTATGGAACTGGAGTATAACGCGAAGTCGGATTTGACCCCACGCCGGAACAGGTCACGTCCTTCATGCAGCGCGCCGAGTCGCTCTTCGTGCAGGTTGGTGCGGCGGATGCGTCGGAAACGGTTCAGGTCGGCGAGAATAATGCTGATGAACTGGAGTATTCCAGCTCTGAGTCCGCATTACTTTTCCCGATAATAAGCCCACATCCGAACGGGAAACCATTCAGCACGAATGGGCAGCACAGGGAGGAGATTCCCACCGCTTTACACCTGTCCGACGGTGTGGATACCACGTGGTTATCCAGGTCCGAAGGTAAGCCCATGCTCTGCACAGAGCTGCGTGATGCTGTTACTGTCCACCTCAAAACCGTAGCGGGTATACATATCCTGAACCCCGTCCGCCGTCAGATTTGTCATGTTGGCGGCAATTTCGTCAAACATGTGTTCAAAGCCAGCCGGGGAGATGATTTCCAGGATGCGGCAGGGTGTATCACCCGCATTCCAGAAGGTATGCCATTGATGACGGGGTTTGAAGACGAGATCGCCTGTTTCGGCATAGACGACATCCTCTCCTAACTGCGCGCCCATACGCCCCTCCAGAACGTAGCTGTATTCATCCTCGCGCGAATGACGATGGAGCGGTGCGACCAGTGCACGAGGAGCAATAGGATGTTCAACGAGTGAGAAACCGCCACCCGACTCTGCGCCCCAAATCATAAAGCGTACTCCGAATGATCCGAAGTCCGCGAGCTTGCCACCCTTCGGTCCGATAATATGAGGTCCCTGCGTTCCATCGAATGGTTGCAGGTTGTTTGCTTGTGTGGTGTACGACATCGCTATCTCTCCTCGTGATCCATATTTACATGCCAGATCGGATGGATCTGAGTTCCATTTGGCGGTCAGTGAAAAGAATAGCGTTCTCATGTTCAGGGCGCCAGGTAGCTCTACGGTTGATTTGTAAAACCTTTCCCATGTGGGTTCAACTCTACTGCCAGAGTCCCAAAATCGATCCTATCTGTCTCATTGAAAGGGTGAGTTCCTGCCGCAGCCCCGGTTGCAAAGGTTAGCTATTCGATGTTCAAGACCTTGCGAAAAAGCACCATGTCGTCGCCTGCACTAAAGTAATCGCGGACGCGCGCCTCTTCCTCGTAGCCAAGCTTTGTATAGAACC
>DAOTUN010000006.1:0-69856 GCA_034437395.1 Anaerolineae bacterium
GGGACTGCCCGCCATCGCTACTGCGCCTAAGGCGGTCTGGATTAATCCGCCCAACCAGGCGAACCTTCCTTAATGTTTTTCCCGATTTTGTTTCAAACCCTTGACACATACCGCACCTCGGTTAACCAACGCTCCAACAAAAATTGAGTCGTCGATTGTAAGTAAGTGACCATAAAGGATATAAAGCCAACCATAGCGGACTATGACATTATACCCAGCTCCTTCATCAACTGTGACCGCACCCCAGTAACCTGTAGTATTCATATTAAGATTGCGTTCAAAATCTATTTCCTGTTCACGCCCAATACCTACTACGAGTCCCATGTTTGATACAGAGTAAACCTGAGTGCCTACAATTTGACTTCCTAATATAGCATCAAGTCCAAAAAATCTGTACCTTCGTGACCAAATCTTCCATAAATACCTATTCCATCAGGATTTTGTACTTCCTGCTGTTGGTTTGAATATCGCACGCCCAATCCACGAATTTGTGTTACTGGAGAGAGACAAAAGTTTTGAAGGCTAATTGGCAAAAAATCAAATGTCGGCTCTTGCGTCCACCCACCGTCAGGGTTTGCCTGCATAAAAGCATCTAAGTATGCTTCCATAAGCGGCTGTTTGATCAGGAAGCCTTGTGCGAATCTCATTTGTAACGTTGAAATTAAGCGTGATCCACGCATCAGGCTCGGTATTGGTCGGTAAAATAGAATTGACCAGAACCCAACCGGAAGTTGCTTTGTTCGCTTAATATACCGTTCCATAAATCCATAAATCTGGCTCCGCTGGATTTGGGCTGAGCGATATTGGATTCAAAGCACAATACTTTATTCGTAGCAGAGTTAAATTGTCTCCTGTAACTAATCCGTCTGATTCGAGAACTGGATTTCCAGGAATAGGCGCGTGTAATAAGGCGAACTGAGCCGTGCCTTGCAAAAGCGGTATGGCAACTGATGCAGTCGTGCCATTTCGATCAACCTCTGGCAATGTTTCCAAACAGCTGGATGCTTGATTGCTATTGGAGGTGGCAATCTTTAACCAATCACTTGGTCTAATCCAACCCTTTCCAACCACTTCACTGCTTCTTTCGTTAAACTGCTCTGGATCAAATTCAATATAGTGCCAGAATTCCAGCACGTCCCCTAAACGGATCGAATATAGCCCGAAAAGTTGAGCGCGGAATCTGCTCGCCAATCGTGAAGGTGTATGGGTCGGCAAGCTGGTCGGCGGTCAGGCGGCTGGTATCCACATCGAGGCTGAGCGCCAGCTCGATCGGAATGCCGACCGGCGTGACTGGCTGACACGGCGCATAGGCATAAACGCCGTTCACGTCCGGCACGGTCGGATCAGCCGACAGGATCGGCGTCAGGCTGAACGAACCCGCGCCGTCGTCATCGACATCGGGCACATTCGCCGCCCCCCACCAGTTATCGCGCGCGTCGATGGTGATCGACGCCACCAGATTGAAAATATCCCCGCCGCGAAACGTCGGGTCGGTGTCGCTGTTGGGGTTCAGCGTGCTGTTACCGCTGAAGGCGCTGTGGCGGATGCGCACCACCGATCCGCCGTTGACGATCGGCCCGCCTTCGTCCGGCACGTAGCCGCCGCCGTTCAGCACCGCGCCACCGTAGCCAGTGCTGCTGTCGATGAAGCGGGTGCATTCGGCATCGATCGCGCCGTCGTATTCATTGAGGATGGCGCCGCCGCCGCTGGCAAAGTTATTCTGGAAAGTGACCCGGCGCAGCGTGACATTCCCGCCCAGATTGAGCAGCCCGCCGCCACCGTGTCCGCCGTGGTTGTTCTCGATCACGCTGTCGCTGAGGCGCAGATTACCCTGGATACGCAGCGCGCCGCCGTAGCCGTCACCCATCAGATTGGGCGGCAGCGCGGGGACATTGGTATCGCGCAGCGTGACATGACGCAGGTCGAGCGAGGCGCCCGTTGCGACGAAGATGCCGCGTCCGGGCAGCGGATCGCGCTTCAGGATAGCGTTGTTGCCGTGTATGACGACGCTTCTGCCAGCCGACACGACCAGGGTCGATGGGTTCAGGTAGAGCCGTTCGCTTTCCGGCGCGTCGAATGCTTTGTCGGCGTTGAGGTAGATCACCGCTGCTTCGCCCGCGCCGACCGAGGCGAGCGCGGCAGCCAGCGCGGCGCTGTCGCCGGCAGCGATCAGGAATACGTTGTCCCCATCCGCAGCCGCCACGTCGAACTCTGGCGCAAAGCCGCTCGTGAGTTCGCCGCTCGTATTCGTCTGTGGATAAGGCGTCCCGCCGAAAGCCGGAATCGTCGGGATAAATGTGGGCGCGCCGTCGAGAAAGGGTGCCAGCGTTGGGACGATGTATGTGGTCGGCGTGGCGGGAAAAGCGAGCGTCGGAATCTCGGTTACGATCGGGACGAGTTCGGGAGGCAGAAAGGTCGTTGTCGGGAGCGGGCGGTCAGTATTAGTTGCTAATAAAACGGAGGTGTCGGTCGGTGTCGGTGTGGCATCCTGCGCCGTCACGGTGACGATCAGTCCGACAGTGAGCGCGATCAACAGCGAAGCAGGCAGCAGTGCGCGGCGCATAGACCATTTCCCCAGGTTGTGCAGGCTGACCCGATTGTTGACCTGCATGAACAGCGCTAACATGCTTTTCGGTCGCGCGCAAGTCGGATTCCTTTGCCAACCCGGATTCCACGCCCCCATTTTACCTGACATGACGAAAACGCCGCATCATCGGCTACAATAGCCGTGATCGATGGCATGGAATACGGAGTGTCACGAGTGGATCGTGAAGCACGCGCGGAACTGACGCGGCTGCTGCTGATCATCGGCGGCTTGCTGGCGGCGATCATCGGATTGTTCCTGTTACTCAACAGCGGTGATCCCGGCACGCTGATCGCCATTTTCAGCACCCGGTTTCTCGGAATTTTCATCGAAGCAGTGCCATTTCTGCTGCTCGGCACGCTGGTATCCGGCTTGATCGAGGCGTTCCTGACCGCCGACGACATCGCGCGCATCGTGCCGCGCAACCCCGTCGCGGCGACCCTCGTCGGGACATTCATGGGCTTCACCTTTCCGGTGTGCGAGTGCGGTGTCGTGCCTGTGGTGCGACGGCTGTACACCAAAGGGCTGCCCGTCTCGGTCGGCGTGACCTTCCTGCTCGCCGCCCCGGTGATCAACCCGATCGTGCTGGCGAGTACCGCCACCGCCTTCGGCTTTGGCGGCATCCTGATCGGGCGTTTCGTCATCACGGCGATCGTGGCGTTCAGCGTCGGGCTGGTGTTCGCGCTGGCTGCCCGCCCGCGTGAGGTCCTGCGCGCTTCCTCTTTGAACGCGCTGGCACCAGTCATGGGCGGATCGGGCGATGCCCCGGTCACGATCGGCGGGGCGATCGCGCTGCCCACTATGACAGCGGCGCCGCGCAAGTCGCTGGTCGGCGGGCTGCGCGAGGCGATCACACTGGCAGGCGACGAGTTTTTCGAGATGGGGCGCTATCTGATCATCGGTTCGCTGCTGGCAGCCGCCATGCAGACCGTCATCAGCCAGGACTTGTTGCTGACACTCGGACGCGATCCGGTGATTTCGGTGGTGTCGATGCAGGCGCTGGCATTCCTGTTGAGCGTCTGTTCGACGGTGGACTCGTTCCTGGCGCTGGCATTCGCGGGCACCTTCACGACCGGATCGCTGCTGGCGTTCCTGACCTTTGGTCCGATGGTGGACATCAAGTCGATGCTGATGTTCCTGGGCGTGTTCAGGCAGCGCGTCGTCGTCTATCTGATCCTGCTGCCGCTGCTGATGACGCTGCTGATCGGCATCTGGATCAATCTCAATCTGTCCCTTTAGCTCAGTGAGTTGAAAATATCATGGCGATTGGCACCCACTCCCACGATCATGAACATGATCATGCCCACGACCACGCCGACAGCGGCGATCTGCGGCTGTGGCTCAAGACGGCGATCCTGATCGGACTCGGACTGTATTTCGTCGCGCTGATCGTCAGCGGCGGCTTGACCAATTACATCAACAACCGTTTTTCGTGGCTGTCGTATCTGGCGGCGGCTTTATTCCTGATCACTGGCATCGCCAGCGCCTGGCACCTGCTGACGGCACATCGACGACACGACCACGCCGATCATGATCACGCCAATCACGGACACGAGGGGCACACGCACGGCACGATCTCCTGGGGCGTCCTGGCGATCACCGCTGTGCCGCTGGTGTTAGGGACGCTGGTGCCATCGCGTCCGCTCGGCGCCGAAGCCGTGAGCGGGGGCGTCAATGTATCCGCCGCCGAGGGCGCGCAGGTGCAGACCCTCAGCGTGCCGCCGCTGGAACGCAACGTCCTCGACTGGCTGCGCGCCTTCAACCGCGAGCCAGACGTGACCGCGTTCGACGGTCAGGAGGTCGAGGTGGTCGGCTTCATCTACCGTGAGCCGACCTTTGACGCCGACAAATTCATGATCGCCCGCTTTACCGTCTCGTGCTGTGTCGCCGACGCTAACGCTATCGGTTTGCCCGTGCATTGGGCAGATACGGCGGCGCTGCCTCAGGGCGAATGGGTGCGCGTGCGCGGCAGCCTGCAGACGGGCGATTTCCGAGGCGAACGCCTGCCGATCGTGCAGGCGCAAGCCGTCGAAGTCGTGGCGCAGCCTGATCATCCGTATTTGTATCCGTGATTGAGACGGCAGACGCAATGACCCAAACAACAGCCTTCACCCGCTTCGATCGCATCGTGTGGGTCGCGGCGGCTGTGCTGCTGATCGCGGTCGGCGCGACGATCGCGTTGGGCGATCGCGTCGGCGTCGAGGTGGTGCGCGCCTCGCCAGTGGGGGAGGGACATACCACCAGCCCGATCGTGATCGCCTTCAGCGAGCCGATGGATCGCCCGACGGTCGAGTCGGTATTGCGCACCGAGCCGCCGCTGAGTGGCACGATCACCTGGAACAGCGAGACGGTCACATTCACCCCAGATGGCGCGCTGCTGCCCGGCTCGACCTATACCGTCATCCTGGAGGGGGGCGCGCGTGCCGCGTCGGGGCGACAGGTGATCGCGGAACACCGTTTCAGCTTCGAGGTGGCGTCGCTGCGGGTCGGCTATCTCTTTCCAGCCGACGGATCGCCGCAGAATATCTGGCTGGTCGATCCAGCGGTGCCCGACGCACCACGACAGATCACGCAGAGTCCGACCGGGATATTCGACTTTGCCGTCAGCCCGAATGGAAACGAGATCGCCTTCAGCGAAGCCAACCCGATCGACAGCAGCTACGACATCAAGCTGATCGATCTTGAAACGGGCGGACTGCGCCAGCTCACCAACTGCCTCGATGCGAGCTGCACCAACCCCGTCTGGCACCCGAACGGACGACAACTCGCCTACGAGCGCGTGGAGTACAACAGCGGCGCCGACAGCATCGGACAAAGCCCGACGCGCATCTGGCTGCTCGACCTGGCGACCAGCCCGGCAAGCACGCGCCCGTTGTTCAACGAGTCGCAAATCCTGGGTTACAGCCCGCAGTGGTCGGCGGACGGATCGCGGATCGCGCTCTACGACCGCGCGTCGGTGTCCACGCTCGTTCACGATCTGACCGACGGACGTATTTTAGCCGTTCCCAATCCGTCGGGGGCGATCGGCGCGCTCTCGCCCGATGGGACGCGGCTGGCGTACACCGAGCTGATTTTGATCGACGGCGGCGGATCGCGTTCCAGCCTGAAGATCGTCGATCTGGCGTCGGGATCGGAAACCGTGCTGACCGCGCCCGATCAGGGTATCAGCGATCAGCGCGCGCAGTGGAGTCCCGATGGCATGACGCTGGCGGTCGGGCGACAAAACCCGGACGTGATTCGCGGCTCGCAGATCGTGCTGGTCGATCCCGACACGGGTGCCGCCGATCTGCTCACCGATGATCCGCGTTACGCCAACGCCTTCTTTTGGTATGATCCGACCGGGACGCAGATGCTGGTGCAGCGATTCCCGGAGCTTGGCGAAAATATGCAGCCCGATCCGCTCGCCCGACCGGAAATCTGGACGTTCGACATGGCGACAGGCGCGGGGATCATGCTGGCACGCAATGGCTTTTTGCCGCGTTGGGTGCCATGATGATCGTGCGTGAAATGATGCGTCGCAGGGACGCATAACAATGCGTCCGCATGAATCCATTCACCCAGAGAGCCAAACCATATGCCCGTCTACCAAACTGCACACGGCTGGGTCTTAGAAACGCGCACGTCCGGTTACGCTTTAGGCATCAATGCAGCGGGACGAGTCGCGCATCGCTACTGGGGCGCACGTCTGCCCTATGCCGCCGACTATCCACCCCCGATCGACTCGAACGGCTGGGCTTCGTTCAACGCGGGCGACCAGATCGTGCCGGGCGAATATCCAGCGTGGGCAGGTGCGTCTTATGTCGAGCCGTGTCTGAAGGCGACCTTTGCCGACGGCGTGCGCGATGTGGTACTGCGTTACAGCGACGCCGCCATCGACGACGAGACCCTGACGGTCACGCTGCACGACGCTCACTATCCGCTGATGGTGAGGCTGCATTATCGCGTCCATGCCGCTTATGACCTGATCGAGCGCTGGGTGACCCTGACCAACAGCGGTGCGGACGTGATTCAACTCGACCGGGTGTGGTCGGCACAGTGGCATGTCCCGCCCAGCGCAGGCTATCGCCTGACGCATCTGAGCGGACGCTGGCTCGACGAATTTCATATACAGCACGACACGCTCACCCCCGGCGTCAAGACGCTGGAGAGCCGCCGCCTGACCACCAGCCACCATCATGCGCCCTGGTTCGCGCTCGATCGCGGACATGCCGATGAAACCCAGGGCGAAGTCTGGTTCGGCGCCCTGGCATGGAGCGGCAATTGGAAGCTGACCGCCGAGGTCACCGAATTCGGTTCCACGCGCATCGGTATCGGGCTGAACGATTGGGATTTTGCCTGGGCGCTTCAGCCGGAGGAGACCTTCACCACGCCAGCGAGCATTGGCGGCTACACACAGCACGGGTTTGGTGCGTCGAGCCGGGCGCTGCACGACTATATCCGGGAGGATGTACTGCCGCATGGTACGACGCCGCACAAGGTGCTGTACAACTCGTGGGAAGCGACCTTGTTCGACGTGGATCAGCCGTCGCAGACTCGCCTCGCGGAAGTGGCAGCGGCGATGGGTGTCGAATTGTTCGTGATGGACGATGGATGGTTTCACGGACGTGACCACGATCACGCTGGGCTGGGCGACTGGCGACCCGACACCAGAAAATTCCCGGACGGGTTAGCGCCACTGATCGCCAGCGTCAACGCGCTCGGCATGGATTTTGGCTTGTGGATCGAGCCGGAAATGGTCAGCCCCGACAGCGACCTCTACCGCGCTCATCCCGATTGGGTGTTTCATTTCCCGACGCGCGACCGCACCGAGATGCGTAACCAACTGATCCTCAATCTGGCGCGGACAGATGTGCAGGACTATCTGATCGAGTCGCTGGATGCACTGCTGACCCAGCACAGGATCGCCTTCATCAAGTGGGATATGAACCGCAATATCAGCGAGCCGGGCTGGGCGGAGGTGGACGACCGTCAGCGCGAATTGTGGGTGCGCTATGTGCAGGGGGTGTACAACGTGTGGGGGACGCTGCGCGCGCGTCATCCCGACGTGATCTGGCAGTCGTGTTCAGGCGGCGGCGGACGCGCCGATCTCGGCATTCTCCGCTATGCCGACCAAATCTGGGTCAGCGACAATACCGAGGCGCCCGCCCGGATCGCCATTCAGCACGGGTATTCGCACATCTTCCCGGCGAATACGATGGAGGCATGGGTGACCGACAGCGGCGCCGCCTGGATGCCGCTGGCATTCAGGTTTCATGTCAGTATGTGCGGATCGCTCGGCGTCGGCGGGCACCTGCTGCGTTGGACCGAGGCGAAACGCGCCGAAGCCGCCGTCCACATCGCGCGCTACAAGCAGATTCGTCCGATCGTGCAGTCTGGCGATCAGTATCGTCTGATCACGCCAGAGGATGGCGCCTATAGCGCTGTGCAGTATATGAGCAAGGATACCAGCGAGGGCGTGCTGTTCGCCTTCAGAACACACCTGCCGCATCCGGCGATCCTCCCGGCGATCTATCTGCAGGGGCTGGACGCCGACTCGCGCTATACTGTCGAGGGGTTCGCCGACTCGCGTTCCGGTGCCGCATGGATGCACGCTGGATTGCAAATTCCACTGGGCGACTTTGAGAGTACGCTGCGATCGATCCGCTGTATGGATGGAGCAATCTGAATCACTATGAAAAAAGAATCGAAGCGTCTTTCGCCTGGAGTGATCGTGATTGCGGCTTCCGCGCTGATCGGCATCGCGCTGGCGATCGTCGTGTGGACGAGCGGCGGTGGCGCTGCGTCATCGATCGAGCCGACTCCGGCAGCGGTCACCCTGCCCAGAGATGATCAGATGATCGACGCGCGCATGATCGACTTCACCCTCACGACCAGCGACGGGCGCACCGTCAGCCTGAGCGACTTTGCCGGGCGGGTGGTGTTTCTGAATTTCTGGGCGACCTGGTGCGGTCCGTGCGAGCGGGAAATCCCGGCATTGCAGGCGTTCGCGCGTCAGCAGATGCGTCTGAACGAGGGCGCGGTGGTGCTGGCGGTCAATCAACAGGAAGACCCCGACGAGGTGCGGCGCTATCTGGACGCGCGTGGTATCACCTCGCTGATCGTTCCACTCGACGCGGATGGAGCCGTCGGAGACGATTATGGCGTCTTCAACCTGCCTGTCACCTTCGTGATCGACCGCGATGGATTTGTGCGTTATCCGTTTTACGGCGAGATCACCATCGCCGACATGGAAGCCTATCTGACCGCGCTGGATGCAGCCGCCGCGACACCGATAGCCGGCACAGGAGCATAATCATGGATTTAGTGCGCGCCTTCAGCTTTCCGTTCGACGATAACCGCTGGCTGCAAAAGCTGGCGATCCTGGCGGTGATCGCGGTGGTGACCTTCCTGCTGACGCCGCTCGTCGTCGGCTTGCTCGGATGGGCGGCGCTGATCGGCTATCAGGTCGAGATCGTGCGCCGCTGGCGGGCGGGCAAGCCCGTGCCGCTGCCGACCTGGGACAATTTTGGTCGGCTGATGAACAGCGGTTTTTATCCGCTGGTGGCACTGCTGCTCTACCAGATTCCGAACGGGATCGTCGGTGCGACGTTTTTATTGCTCAATCAGAATCTCGGCGCGGGGGTGGTCAGTGGGGTGCTGTTGTTTTTCCTGACCTGCTGTATGCTGCCGATCGTGCTGATCTACAATGCGATCACGCTGCCGATGCTGGCATTAGGGATGGGGCGCTATGTCGATGAGCCGCGCCTGGGCGTGTTCCTGGAGATCGGCTATCTGCTGGTGACGCTGCGCGACAACCTGGGACTGGCGACGCTGTACTTGGTGTTCACGGCGATCGCCAATGCTATCTTTACGATTGTCGGGACGGTCACCTTTGGGATCGTCCCGGCTGTCTTGGGCGTGCTGGTGCTGGGCGCGCTCAACGGTCAGCTGGCTGCGGCGATCCTGGGGATGCCAAAGTCGCCGTCGCCGCTCCGACCATCGTCCGGTCGATCGTAATGAACGCCATCGCATCGTCGAGCGTGCGGAACATCGGCACGGTTTGTCCGCCGTAAAAGCTCTTGCGCCGTGCCAGATCGACCGCCAGCTTTGCCATCGGCGCGTCGCCGACGAACATCAGCTTGAAGGTGTCGGGACTGCCGCCGGGCGCGTCGATCTGGTCTGGGGCGACGCGCATCTGCTCCATGACCGTCGAAAAATCGACGTTACCCGTCGCGGTCACATCGAGGATGTTGTAAAAACGCATCACACTTTCGGGATTGGGCGATGCGATCGCAGTGTCCAGCTCGGCATTCCACGCGGTAAAATCTTCCGAGGTGACATCGCCAATGTAGCGAGTCAAAGTGATGATGATGGTGCTGTGTTCGATGATCTCGATGGAGTAGGGCATGATGCCTCCGCGATGATGAGTTAACGCAAAGCGTGAAACAGGAAATTCTGTCTCACGGCTGTACGCATGGGCGATGATGAAGGTTGCGGGAGGCTAGAGCTGAAAGCCGCCGGTGACGTGGACGATCTTGTGCTTGTAGTTATGCACGAACTCGGTCAGGCGGTCGTGCAGGGTCGTCCAATCGGCGCTGGTCAGGATGCGCTGCATGGCGTCAAGGTCTTTGGCGATACCCTCGGTCATCATTTGCGGCGTCTCTTTGGAGCGGCTGTAGACGGTGTACCAGGCACCCGTCGGCTGCAAACCCAGGCGCTGCACGCCGGGCACCCACTCGCGCACGACGAATTCAAAATACTCCTGATCGCGTCCCGGCTTAATATCCCAGTTCATCAGCAGTTTGACGCTCATGGGTGATTATCTCTTTCTACACGGCTCACGATCACGATTTAGACTGCGTGAAAACACCGCGCCTTACGCGGTCGGGTTCAGCACGACGATCTGCGGCTGGTCGGTCACATCGGAGGCGCTGACCTTGAGGATGTCGGCTTCCTGTACTTTACCGATACCCATCGCCTTCAGGAAGCGATCGACCGGATCAAGCTCGATCGTCAGTCCAGGCAGGGCGTAGTGCATCGGGATGACATAGTACGGCTCGATCAGCGCCACTACCTCGGCAGCCTGGGCAGCTTTGAGTCCGTTGCCCCCGCCGACGGGCAGCAGCAGCACATTCACCTGACCAATAGCTTCGATCATGCGCTGATCCGGCACATCCCCCAGATCACCCAGATGCAGTACGGTGATATTGTCATAATTGTAGGCATAGGCGATATTGTGCCGACCGGATGCCGCGTCGTGCATGGCGATGCCCTGGATGTAGACGCCGCTGATCTCGTATTCACCCGCCCCGGTCAGGAACAGCCGCGCGCCCTTCACCGCCTCGATGTTGTTGTGACCCGGTACATCGTGGCTGACCGTGACGACATCGCCCTTCACTTTTGGCGCCGGGATGCCGATGACATCCTGGAATGGGTCGGTGATCAGCGTGATCCGCCCGCGCTCGGTGATACGAAAACAACTGTGTCCAAACCAGGTAATATCCACTGATGACGATCCTCGTGCTGCAACAGAACAGCCTTTATTATACGTCAACAACGAGGTGGCGAACAGCGTCAGATCAGAAAATTTGTTCCGAATTCGTCGTCGGAAAAATGAAGGAAAAATGAGCCATGACCGTCGATAATGCGTGCGACGAACCGCTGCCCCCGCTAGCGGCTGAGGCGATCGCGCTGTTCAATGCGGGTGAATTTTACAGGCAGCATGACCTGCTGGAGGCGCTGTGGCGCGCCGAACCGAGGGCGATCCGCGATCTGTATCAGGGGATATTGCAGGTCGGCGTCGCCTACTATCAGGTGACGCGCGGCAATCCGCTCGGTGCCGCCAAGCTGTTATTGCGGGCGGCGCGCTGGCTCGACCCGCTGCCGGACAGTTGCCAGGGTGTGAACGTCGCGCAATTGCGCGCGGACGCGGCAGCGGTGCTGGCGGCGCTGCGCACCCTCGGCGTCGAGGGAATCGCCTCGTTCGATCGGGCGCTGCTCAAGCCGGTGCTTTGGACGCCCGATCCGCCGCCCGCCGATCCGCTATAATGAGCGGATTCCGACGCGCGAACCGCGCGTCCCTGCGATCGATCACGAGCTGAGACGACCCGATGCTGACGATAGAAATGCTGGAACGCGCGCTGCACATCCACCAGGTTCTGACGGGATTGGTGCTGGCGGGCGGCAATTTTCAGCAGTTGGCGGTGACGCTGGCAGACCTGATCGGGCACTCGATCAGTATCGAGACAGAGACCTTCGAGGCGCTGGCGAGCCACAATATCGCCCCGGTCGATGAAGCGCGCCGCTACACCCAGAGCGAGGGCAAGACCAATCCGACTCTGATCGCCGCGCTGGAGTCGAATGGCACGCTGGCTGAGATTCGCCGCACGCTCAAGCCGAAACGTCTGCCCCAGCTTCCCGATCTGGGGTTGGAGATGGAGCGCATTCTGGCGCCGATCGTCGTGCATGGCGGCATCTACGGCTATCTGTGGATCATCGCGGACGACCGTCCACTGAATAAGCTGGACGAGGTGGCGATCGAGAGCGGTGCCACCGTCGCGGCGCTGATGCGGCTGCATCAGGAGATGGTCGCCAATGCTGAAGCCAGCGTCAAAGGCGGCTTGTTGGCACAGTTGATCGAGGGCGACCGCGACCGCATGGACTCGCTGACCGATCAGGCGCTGCGTTACGGGGTCGATCTCAATGCGCCTTTCGTAGTCGTGCGCATCGATCGCGCCGACGGGGGCGCACACCGTCTGACCTTTCAGCGCGAGATCGCCCGTGCGCTCGCGGACGCGCGCGCAGTGATCGGGGAATTCGCGGGAGAGGTGGTGGCGCTGATGAACCGGACGAGCGCGATCGACGCGCAGTTGGCGTCGATGCACGCGGCGATCGATGGGCTGCGGCTCGGCGTGAGCGCATCTGTGCGCGGTGCGGGGGCGGTCGGGGCGGCGTACCGTCAGAGCCGCGACGCGCTGCACATCGCGGCGAAAGTCGGAATCGACGATCATCCCACTATCCTGTTCGAGCGATTGGGGTATCTGCACACGTTATATCAGGCAGGGGAGGGGGCGCTGCACGCCAACCCGTTCGTGCCAATGCTGCGTCTGCTGCGCGTCGAGCTGCAAGCCGATCTGTTCCACACGCTGGAGGTCTATCTCGATGCGGGTGCCAATGGCGTGCAGACCGCCGAAGAGCTGATGATCCATCGCAGCACGCTCAACTACCGCTTGCAGCGCATCGCCGAGGTGTGCGCGGTCAATCTGGGCGATCCGGTGACGCGGACGAATCTGCAGGTGGCGATCAAGCTGGTGCGTCTGTTCGAGTGATCAGGACTGCGCCGCGCCTGGATCGCCACTCCCCAGCATCGCATCGACCATCGCGGCTAATGCGGACGGCAGCGGAAACGACTCGCGCCACAGGAAGGCGATTTCCAAACTGAAGTCGGGCAGCAATGGCGTGCGATAATGCCCGTCAACAATAGGCTGACGCGCATACAGTCCATCTTCTAAACGGTAGAAGAGGACATCTTCACGGAGGTAATCGATCACCCAGTACTCTTCCACGCCGCCTGTTTCATACTCGACGAATTTTTCGCCCCGATCGCGTTCAGCGCTTCCCTCTGAGACGATCTCGATCACGAGATTGGCTGCGCCATCCAGAAAAGTCTTTTCGAGCCTGGCAGGATTGCTGTGCATCACCGCCAGCAGATCGGGTTCACGGCGCCGATTGGGAAACGCGGGCAAGCGCATCACGAACGGCTGACCGATGATTTGTCCGAGTGGGCGGCGCCCAAAATACTGCGCCAATAGAATGTACAATACACGCTCCAGCGTGATATGTTGCAATGCGTTCGCAGCCACTTTGATCACCACCCCCTCTACCCATTCGCAGTGTTCCGCCGCGTAGTGCGCCATATAATCATCGAGCGACACACCCGCCGCGATGATATGGCTATCGGTCTGCGCATTGGCTTCAGCCTGTTGGGGCAGCATCAGTCACCTCTTTACACTCGGCATGGAGAGCCATGCGCGCACGGTCGGGTGGATTTTGACACGAGTAGGGACGCATAAAATGCGTCCGCGTAAATAGGTTCATCTATTCCCCGGTCGTGATCTCCGGCGCCGCGTAGCGTCCATCTGCCCCCGGCGGATAGCTAATCACCGCCACGACCGCGTTCATGTCCAGCGCGCCATACAGATGGGGAAATAATCCCGGCGCCGGCGCTGTCCCTGACCCACTCGGCGCCTCGTAGATCAGTGGTGCGGTCAGCAGCCGGGGATCGACCACCAGCAGCAGCAGCTCGCCGCGATCGCTGTAAAAGCGATTGGCGACCCCGGCGACCTGTGCCGGGGTCGAAAAATGGATGAAGCCTTCCGTATCCAGCGACGGCGCCCGATACGAGTCCAGCGCGGCGATCTCGACGTATTCCTCGAAAGTCACGATGTGCAGGATACGGGCGTCCATGCTCATTTGCCTTCTTTTTCGTAGGGGATACCGTCCGCTTTAGGCGCGACCGCCCGCCCGACCAGCCCCGCCAGCACGATGATGGTGATCACATACGGCACCATCTGCAGGAATTGCGACGGGATCGGCACGCCCAAAAACTGGAAGCGCTGACCGAGCGCGTCGGAAAAGCCGAACAGCAGCCCACCGCCAAACGCGCCGATAGGCGTCCACTTGCCGAAGATCATCGCCGCCAGCGCGATGAAGCCGCGTCCGCTGGTCATGTTGTCGTCGAACGAGCCGGTCGTCTCCAGCGAAAACCACGCTCCGGCGAGTCCGGCGATCAAGCCGCCGATGATCACGTTGATCCAGCGGTTGCGGTTGACCTTGATGCCGAGCGTATCCGCCGCGCGCGGATTCTCACCGACGGCGCGCGTGCGCAAGCCCCAGCGGGTGTAGAACAGCACGACATGGGTCACCAGCAGCAGCGCGAACATGCCGTAGAAGATCGGTCGCCCGTTGAAAAAGACATCCCCGACGATCGGCACTTCCGACAGTCCAGGGATCGGGAATGGCTGTAAGGTCTCGCGTCCGCCCTCGGACGAGAGCAGCACCTCGCGGCGCATGAACGAGGTAATGCCAACCGCCAGGATGTTGATGACGGTGCCGCTGACGATCTGATTGATTTTGAAGGTGATCGACAGCCAGGCGTGCAGCATCGACATGATCCCGCCCGTCACCACCGCGATCACGATGCCGATGAGCTGCGCCTGTCCGGTGCCCATCATCGGCGCCAGCAGCGCCAGCGCGACAAAGCCAAAACAGGCGCCCGTGAGCATCATGCCCTCGATGGCGATATTGGTCACGCCGCTGCGCTCGCACCAGATACCCGCCAGCGCCCCCAGCACGATGGGAGTCGCCAGGCGCAGGCTGACTGCCATCATGGTCGTGACGTTGGTGCTGGCGCCGGCAGCTGCCAGGATCAGCACGATCGGGATCAGCAGCAGTCCGTTGATGATCAGGGCGATCGTACCGACGCGCTTCAGCCGCGCGTCCGGGATCAGCGCCAGCGCGCCACCCGCGATGTAGAGGATGCCGATGCCGATGGCGGTGATCTGCGTCGGCACCAGCAGCGGCGTGATCGTCGGCGCCGCCGCGTTTTCACCCACCTCCGCGCGCTCGAAGGTGAGCTGTGTGTTCACGTCGGCGGCGGTGCCCGCGCCGGCGATCAGCAGCAGGATGCCGAAAGTCAGGAAAAAGATCGCATACAGGGTGGTGCGCGTGAATTTGAACGAGTCGCGCCAGGAGCGCGCCGGAACACTGGCAATTGTCGGTGCGATGGTCGCCACGATCAGCCTCCCCAACCCTTGATGGTGTTCATCGATGTGCGATCGCCGCCTTCAGGTACGCGCCACAGGAAGCGGATGATCATGTCCGCCGCGATGAACATGATGATCAGCGCCTGAATGATCTTCACCAGGTCGATCGAGATGTCGGCACGAATCTGCATCAGACCCGCCCCACTCAGCAGTGACCCCCACAGCAAGCCAGCGGCGATCATGTTGCGCGGATTGGTACGCGCCAGCAGCGCGACCGCGATGGCGTCGAAGCCCAGTCCGGCGAAGAATTCCGGCTGCATGTTGAACTGCACGCCGCTGATCTCGATCGCGCCCGCCAGCCCCGCCAGTCCGCCCGCCAGTGCCAGCGCCAGGATGGTATTGCGCGGCACGCTCATCCCGGCGTATTTTGCGGCGTCAGGGTTGGTGCCGACGGTGCGCAGTTCAAAGCCGAGCGTGGTGCGAGTCAGGAACCAGTCGGTCAGCCAGACTGTCAAAATCATGATGATGAAGCCGACATGCAGCGCCCCGCGCGCGCCGACCCATGCCAGGAACAGCCCGCCGACGATCACGATCGCCGCGTTCACGATCGGTCGAATCGCGTAACGCAGATCGCGTCCCAGTGCGGCGCGACGCTGATACAATCCCAGTGCCAGCAGCGCGGCGCCCGCCAGGAAGAACACCCATACCGGGATCGACGCGAAGGTCGGCAGCCGCGCTGCCTCGTTCAGGAAAGGGGTGCGCGGCGTGCTCGCAGACGGGTCGAGCAGGATCAGCGGATCGGGCGACTTGATCAGCCAGTCCACCAGCCGAATCGCAATGTAATTGAGCATAATGGTGGTGATCACCTCGTGCGCCCCGGTATAGGCTTTGAGCGCGCCAGGGATAGCACCCCATAAAAAGCCGCCGACGATCCCGCCTGCCAGCACCAGGGGCAGCCGGATCACCCCTGGCAGCACGTCGAACAGCGGCGAAAAGCCGATCCAGACCGCCAGAATGCCGCCCGCGTACAACTGTCCTTCGGCGCCGATATTGAACAAACCCGCCTTGAACGCCAGCGCCACCGCCAAGCCCGCGATGATGAAGGGCGTGGCGCGGACGAGCATCGACTCCAGATTTGCCGGATAGAACAGCAGCGCCGACTCGCCCAGCCGCACGTACACCACCTGCGGACGATCATCCGTCGTACTGGTGGCATCGGCGCCCTCGTCCCAGACGATACCCGCTGCGTCGCTGCCAGGATGCACCACCAGCCGATCGCCCGGACGACTGACGATCAGATTGTCCGCCAGCACGGACGGGAGCTCGTCCGTGATCATGCGCGACACGTCGGTCTGCGTCACGATCCCCAGGCTGTACAGCTCGCGCACAGCGGCGATCTCGCGCGCCAGCCGCGCCGGATCGTCGATGCCCGCCGCGTCGAGCCGGGCAAAGGTGGCGATCGCAGTGCGCGCGGCGCCAGCGCCACCCTCGACCAGTGTCACCTCTGCCAGCGACTCGGCTGCGGGCGATCCTGGGGTGATATTTTCCGCCAGCAGCAGCTCGACGGCTGCCTCCACCCGCTCCAGTCTGGCGATGCCTTCGCGCGCCAGCACGCCCATGTAGGCGAGCAGGTCGGCGTCACTCAGCGCGGCAGCCGATGGTGCGACCGCCTCGATCGTCGCACGGTCGGCGGCGGTCAGGCTGGACCGCGTGGAATAGGGTTCAACCAGCGCGCGCACCTCGCCGCGACTGAGCGCGCTCAGATCGGACAGCAGCGGACGCATGGCGATCAGGGTGTCGGCACCGATCGCCCCGATATCGACCACGCTGGCGCCCAGCTCGGTGAGCTGTTCGTCGTCCAGCTCGGTGAAATTGGCGATCACGGCGCCGAAGCGATCGGCAGCCGCGCGACCCAACAGTGCCGCGTCCGAGGCGTCGCGCACGATCGCACGCAGTGCGCCTTGTTCCAGCGGCTCGACGCTCGCCAGCCTCGTGAACAGCGTCAGATCGGCGGGCGTGACGCGATCGTTGATCGCCAGCCCGGTCGAGCCTTCGATCAGCGCGGCATAGGCAGTGCCCGCGATCGTCAGCCCGCGCCCAAAATCGCCGCCGCCGCCCGTGATGATCATGAACGGCACCGTCAGAATCATTGCCGTCAGCACCGCCAGCAGCGGCACCAGCGATGGCGAGATGCGCCGCCACAGGCGCGGCACGGAAAACGATCCACGCGCTGGGGCGGGTGTCTCCGGGTTTTGTGAAGCGGGCAAGGGTGGGGTCAGGCGTGCCTCAGTCACCGCCGACCTCGTTTCGCTCTGCGACCAGCCCGTCCGCCGCGCGCATTTCGGCGGTAGTGCGCACACCCGCCATCAGCAGACCGCACAGATTGCGCGTCGCCTGTTCGATCGGCAGCGAGTCCATGATCGTCCCGGCGAACATCACCACCACGCGATCCGCCAACGACAGAATCTCGTCCAGTTCGGCGGAAATCAGCAGGACGCCGGCGCCGCGATCGCGCATCGCCACGATCTGCTTGTGGATGAACTCGATCGACCCGACATCCAGCCCGCGCGTCGGCTGTGCGGCGATCAGCAGTCGGCTGTCACGGGTGAGTTCGCGCGCGATGATCACCTTTTGCTGATTGCCACCGGACAGCTTGCCGATCGACTGAAAGATGTTCGGTGGGCGCACATCGAATTTTTTGACCAGCTCGGACGCCTCTTTGTCGATGGCAGCGTCGTTTGCCAGGATACCGCGCGAAAATGGCTCGACGTAGTAGCTTTGCAGCACGATGTTGTCTTTGACCGGAAAGGCGCTGACCATACCGTTCTTTTGGCGGTCTTCTGGCACATGGGCGATCCCGGCTTCGGTGATGCGTCGTGGAGACGCCCCGGTGATGTCCTGTCCGTTCAGGATGATGCGCCCGCTCATTGGCAGGCGCAGCCCGGTGATCGCCTCGATCAGCTCGGTCTGCCCATTGCCCTGCACGCCAGCGATGCCGACGATCTCCCCGGCGCGCACCTCTAACGTCACGTCGCGCACCGCCTCCAGCTTGCGATCGTCCAGCACGCGCAGATTCTCCACGCGCAGCACGGCTTCTTTGGGCTGTGCCTTCGCTTTTTCGACGTGCAGCAGCACCTCACGCCCGACCATCATCTCCGCCAGGAGTTCCTCGTTGGCGCGCCAGGGTTCGATGCGCCCGGCGACCTTGCCACCGCGCAGCACGACAATATCGACGCAGATCTCCAGGATTTCTTTCAATTTGTGCGAGATGAAGATGATGCTCACGCCGCGATCGAGCAGAGAGCGCATGATACGGAACAAACCCTCGGTTTCCTGGGGCGTCAGCACAGCGGTCGGCTCGTCGAGGATCAGAATCTCGGCTTTGCGATAGAGCGCCTTGATGATCTCGACGCGCTGCTGCACGCCGACGGGCAGGTCCTGGATCAGCGCGTCGGGATCGACATTCAGACCGTACTGGGTGCTGATGTCGATGATGCGCCTGCGGGCGGCGCGCTTATTGAGAAAAATGCCTGTGACGGTTTCGTTGCCGAGCATGATATTTTCGGTGACGGACAGCACGGGCACCAGTTGGAAATGCTGATGCACCATGCCGACGCCCAGGCGAATGGCGTCGTTGGGGCTGTCGATGCGGACGGGCGCGCCGTTGATCAGGATTTCGCCCTCGTCCGGCTGATACAACCCGTAGATCATGTTCATCAGCGTGCTTTTACCGGCGCCGTTTTCCCCCAACAGCCCTAATACCTGTCCGCGTCGAAGTTGCAGATCGATGTGATCGTTCGCCACCACGCCCGGAAAGCGCTTGGTCAAGCCGCGCACTTCCAGGACGATGGGCGCGTCGCTCTTGTTCATGGGGTGGAGTCCGCCCGTAATGTAAAGAAACGATAATGTGGGGTGAGTATAACGCGCGTCGGCAAATGGGGATACTGTTCGGCTTAAGTCTGTGCATGGTGGCGTAAGATGTGATAGAAATGCAGGCGATGGCTGTGACAGACGGTATAGGCGGTGATTGCTTGATGAATTTTATGCGTTCGATCATCCGTACTGGATGGCGCTGGTTCCGTGTCCGCCGTCGCTGGCAGCGGATCGCGCTGATCGTCGGCGCGCTCTGCCTGATCGCAGGCGTCGGCGCCTATAGCTGGTTGTTCGTCGATCTGCCGTCGATCGACCGTATTCAGTCCGGCCTGGCGCTGCCGTCCACCCGTATCTACGACCGCAGCGGACGACTGCTCTATGAAGTCATCGCGGACACCGACACGGGCGGCATGAATACGGCTGTCCCACTCGCAGTCGTGCCCATCCACTGTCAGCGCGCTGTCATCGCCACCGAGGACGCCAACTTTTACGCGCATCCCGGAATCGATCCGGTCGGCATCGTGCGTGCATTGTGGATCAACCTGCAAGGAGGCGAGGTGATCGCCGGGGGCAGCACGATCACGCAGCAAGTCGCGCGTATCCTGCTGCTCGACCCTGCACAGCGCGCCGAGCGCTCGCTGCGGCGCAAGCTGCGCGAGATGATCCTGGCGGTGCAGCTCCAGAGTGCCTATAGCAAGGACGAGGTGCTGGCGCTCTATCTCAACCAGGTCTATTTTGGCAATCTCGCCTATGGCATCGACGCGGCGGCGCGGGCGTATTTTGCCAAAGCGGTGCGCGACCTGTCGCTGGCAGAATGCGCGCTGCTGGCGGGGTTGGTGCAGGCGCCTGCCCTCTACGATCCACTGACCGATCTGGCGGCTGCCCGTGCCCGTCAGAGTGTGGTGCTGGGGCTGATGGTCACGACGGGCGCGATCGACAGCGAGGCTGCCGAGTCCGCCCGGCGCGACAACCTGCATTTTGCGGCGTCCGCGTTCCCGATCGAGGCGCCGCACGCGGTCATGGCGGCGATCACCGGGCTGCAGCGCGACTTTCCCGAACAACTGCTGATCGACGGTCTCGAAGTGACCACGACGATCGACCTCGACTGGACACGGGCGGCACAGGCGATCGTGCGTCGTCAGCTGGCACTGCTGAACAGCCCCGCCAGCGCGGGCAGCGTCCCCGCCAACGCCAACAACGCCGCGCTGGTGGCGCTCGATCCGTACACCGGGCACATCCTGACGATGGTGGGCAGCCCGGATTATTTCGATCAGGCGATCGATGGCGCCGTCAACGCCGCGCTGGCGCCGCGTCAGCCGGGCAGCACGCTCAAACCGTTCACCTACGCCGCCGCCATGAATCCGATGCGCGACGATCCCTACACCCCCGCGACGATGCTGCTCGACCTGGAAACCCCATTTGTCACGCGCAGGCTGGAGAGCTATACCCCGGCGAATTACGGGCAGGTCGAGCATGGTCCGGTGCTGCTGCGCGAGGCGCTGGCAGCGTCGTTCAACATTCCGGCGGTGGCGACGCTGGACGACATCGGCATCAGTACGCTGATCGATCTGGCGGTCGATGCGGGCTTGACCACGCTGGCGAAAAACAGTGCCATCGACCTGTCAGTGACGCTGGGCGGCGGTGAGGTGCGGCTGCTCGATCTGGTCGGGGCGTACAGCATCTTTGCTAACGGCGGCTGCCGCGTCGAACCCGTCCTGATCACGCGCGTCACCGACAAAAACGGCGCCGTATTGTACCAATGGACGCCCGATCCAGCCTGTGCCGACCGTCCAGCCGCACAGGTGATCGATCCGCGTGTCGCCTGGCTGATCAGCGACATCCTCAGCGACGATGAGGCGCGGCTGCGCTCGTTTGGACGGTTCAGCGCGCTGGCGATCGGGCGTCCGGCGGCGGCAAAGACCGGGACGACCACCGACTTCCGCGATAACTGGGTGGTCGGCTACACGCCGAATCTGGTCGCGGGGGTATGGGTGGGCAATGCCGACAATACGCCGATGGTCGAGGTGACCGGAGTCAGCGGCGCCGCGCCGATCTGGAACGCTTTTATGCGGGAGGTGCTGCGCGGTCAGCCGGAACTCGATTTTACCGTGCCGCCGGGGATCACCAGCCGCGAGGTGTGCGCCCTCAGCGGTAAGCTGGCGACGCCGCTGTGTCCGCGCCGCCGCCTGGAATGGTTCATCGAGGGTACAGAACCGCGCGTCACCGACGACTTCTTCCAGGTATTCCAGATCGACCGTCAGACCAGACTGCTGGCGGACGAGACCACCCCGGACGATCAGCGCGTCGGGCAGACGTTCGTCGTGCTGCCCCAGGAAGCGCGCGATTGGGGCATTCGCAGCGGTTATTCCCCGCCGCCGATCGGCGCGCTGCTGGTGCAGACCGACGACGAGGCAGGCGTGCGTCTGCTCGAACCCGACCCTTACACCGTCTATGAGCTGTCGGCGCTGCTGCCGATCGCGGCGCAGCGCATCCGCCTGACGACGGCGACCCCGCCCGACACGACCCGCGTCACCTATTTGCTGAACGACTCCCCAATCGGGACGCGCGACGAGGCGCCCTACACGCTGTGGTGGACGCTGGAGATCGGCGCGCACAGACTGCTCGCCCGTGCTGAATTAGCCGACGGCACGACCCAGGACAGCACGCCGATCCCATTCGAGGTGGTGACGCCGACGCTGCCGTAGTTGTGCTACACTGACCTGAAAATCGGAGGAACATCATCCAATGGACGTGACCGTTCATGGCACGCGCGTCACCGTCGCGGAGTTCGAGGCGTTTTGCGATCTGCCCGAAAACCTGGATCGGGATTTTCAACTGATCGCTGGGGAGATCGTCGAAATGCCATCGAATTTTAAGGCTTCAAAAACCTCCATGCTCATTGGTCATTATCTTCTGGCATATGTTCTCGAACATGAACTAGGACACGTCACTGGAGAAGCAGGCGGTTATATGCTGGAGGGGGATGTTTATGTACCCGATGCCGCTTTCATCAGCTATGCCAGACAGCGCACGCTGTCCGAAAAAGGATTCGGACAAATCCCGCCCGATCTGGCAGTCGAGGTGGTGTCAGCGGACACGAGCGCTGAAAACGAAAATTTGATGTTCAAATTGGGAACCTATCTCGCCGTTGGAACGATAGTGTGGATCGTGCGTCCTAAAAAGAAAACGGTCGAGGTGTATATACCCGGTGCGCTTCCACGCATCTACAGCGTGGATGAGACGCTCGACGGCGGCACCGTGCTGCCCGGCTTTACGCTGCCAGTCAGGAATATTTTTCCGGTTCCTCCACCCGAAACGACCTGATATTGTGAAGCGAGTCCGTAACTTGATCGTTGTCTTCGTCGTCGTGCTGGCATTGGTCATCGGCGGCGGCGTGGTGCTGCTGGCGCGCGATCGTGCCCGTATCCTGATCTATCCGGCACGCAACCCCGTGACCACCACGCCCGCCGACATGGGCATCCCCAACTACGAAGCGGTCACCTTTCGCAGCGCCGACGGGATCGACCTGCAAGGTTGGTTTCTGCCACCCACCTCCGCAGCCGACGGCGCCGTGATCGTCTACGTACACGGCTTGGCGAGCAATCGCGCTGGCTTGCTCGGTCAGGCGGTCATCACGCATCGCGTCGGCTATGGCGCGCTGCTGTTTGACCTGCGCAATCATGGCGAGAGCGGCGGGACGCAGACCACACTCGGTTTCGAGGAACCGCGCGACGTGATCGCGGCGGTCGAGTATCTCAAGACGCGATCCGACGTGAACCCGGCGCGCATCGTGCTGGCAGGCGAGTCGTTGGGCGGGGCGACCGTGCTGCGTGCCATGTCGAGTCTGCCGGATGTGGTCGGCGTGGTCGCGGAGTGCGCTTATTCCAGTATCGAGGAGAATATCGCCGAAGGGGTGGAGCGCATCACCGGACTGCCGCCGTTCCCGTTCGCGCCGCTGATCATCTTCTTTGGGCAGCAGGAGACAGGCGCACGTATCAGCGACGTGCGCCCGATCGACGACGTGATCCGGCTCGCCCCGCGCCCAGTGCTGTTCATGCACGGCGACCAGGACACCCTGATCGATGTGAGCAATAGTCGGCGCATGTTTGCGGCGGCTGGCGAACCCAAACAACTTGTGATCTTCCCCGGCGCGATACACGGCGGACTGCACCAGCAGGACGCCGCGCTCTTTACCGACTCGCTGCTGGCGTTTTTGGACACCTATCTGCCGATAGCGGGGTAGGGACGCATAACCATGCGTCCGCCGCCAATCCACGTTCGGCGTGTCCAGAAACGCAGGGACGCATAACCATACGTCCACTGCCAATCCACGTTCGGCGTGCCAGAAAATTTTACCGTCGTCAGGCTCCGGCGATCACATCAGCGCCCAGATACGGACGCAGCGCCTCCGGCACGATCACCGTGCCATCTGCCTGCTGGTAATTCTCCAGGATGGCGATGATCACGCGCGGCGTCGCCAGCCCGCTGCCATTGAGCGTATGCACGAACTGGGTTTTCCTGTCGCCGTCGGCGCGATATTTGATATTGGCGCGGCGCGCCTGAAACGTCTCGGTATTACTGCACGAGCTGACTTCGAGCCACTCGTCGCAGCCAGGTGAATAGACCTCCAGGTCGTATTTTTTGGTAGCGCTGAACCCCAGATCGCCCGTGACGATCTCCAGACGGCGGAATGGCAGTTTGAGCGCACGCAGCACGTCGCTGCACGCCTCTGTCAGTGACTCAAGCTCGGCGTAGCTGGTCTCGGCGCTGGTGAACTTGTACAGCTCGACCTTCTCGAATTGATGCACGCGCTTGATCCCGCGCACATCGCGCCCGGCGCTGGTCTTTTCGCGGCGGAAACAGGGCGTGTGCGCGGCGTAGTACAGCGGCAGACCCGCGCCGTCGAGAATCTCGTCGCGGTGCAGGTTGGTGATGGCGACCTCGGCAGTCGGCAGCATGTACACGTCGGCGTCGGCGTCGTGATAGACGCTGTCCCGGAACTTGGGGAACTGACCCGATCCGTACAGATTTTCCTCGCGCACCATGTACGGTAGATAAAATTCGGTGAACCCATGCGCGCGGGCGTTGTCCAGAAACAGGCTGATCAGGGCGCGCTGCAGGCGGGCGCCCATCCCGCGCAGCACATACGCGCGCGTCCCGCCGATCTTGATGCCGCGCTCGAAGTCGATGATCCCCAATGCCGGACCCAGTTCCCAATGCGGTTTGGGCGCAAAGTCGAACTCGTAAAATGCGCCTTCGGGAGTCCCGGCGATGTTGTGCGCTTCGTCGTCAAACACCGGCACACTGGCGTGGGGCAGGTTGGGCAGCCAGAGCATGTTTTCCTGCAGGTCGGCGTCGATCGTCCGCAGCGACTCATTGATCGCCTCGACGCGCGTCCCCATCGCGCCGAGCGCGGTCATCATCGCCTCGACCGCGCCATCCAGATCGAGTGACGACTCGCCCTCGACCGGCGCTTCCCCGGTCATGATCGCCAGCGCCCGATCGAATTCCCCCGCCGTGACCAGCTCCGCGACGCTGGCGGCGCGCGCCGCGCCCCCCGGCGTCTTGTCGCCGCGCAGCCGTCCGACATTTTTGTTCAGCTTGTTACGGGCAGCCTGCACCGCTTCGGAGTCGGCGATCAGGACGCGGCGCTGTCGGTCGAGCGCGGCGATCGTGTCCACGCGGGCGAGCGCGCCCGCGTCGTTGAGTTTGGCGATCTGCTCTTTGACCCATTCGGGCTTGTCGCGCAGCAGTGCAATGTCCAGCATGAGCGGTCGATCTCCTCGGTGTACAGATTCAGGTTGACGGTGTTTCGAGCGCGTCCGGGACGACCGGCGTCGGCTCGGTCGGCACGTCGCTGTCGGACGGAGGCAGCGGACGGGTGAAGTCGGCGTACAGGCGCACCGCCGCCAGCGCCAGCCCAATGACGATCAGCCCGATGATCAGCGCGTCGAACACGTCTGGCGTGAAAATAGCGTACATGACAGTTCCCTCCAATTCCCTTCGGTTCTCCCCGGTTCTCCCCCCGGTTGAACCGGACAAATAAAAACGCGCTCCTCCTGATCCAGCAGGAGAAGCGCGCGCACGTTCACGGCGCTAACCGCGTGCGGTCAGGCGAGGTGAGACTATCACTGCGGAGACGACTCGCGCGTTTCGCGGGTCGCATCCTGCCACAGTGGCAGCTTGATGCTGAAGGTCGTGCCCACACCTTCCTCGCTCGCGAACCAGATGCGTCCGTTCATCGCCTCGATCTCGTATTTGCACAGATACAGGCTCAGCCCGTAGCCAAATTCGCCCATGATCTGCGGCTGGCGTGAGCGCATGAACGGCGAAAACACCCGTTCCACTTCTTCGGTGCGCACGCCATAGCCCTCGTCCACGATGTCGATCTGTCCACTGCCGTCGCGGTTGGCGTAGGCGATGACCTTGATCGGCGTGGCACGCATACTGTACATAATAGCATTGCGTAAAATGTCGTGCAAGACGACGGTCAGGTGTTCGGTCGAGGCGGACAGCATCAGCTTGGGCGGGATGATCGCCTGAATACGCTTGCGGTAATCACCGGGGTCGTTCTCAGGATCGACCAACTGCGACTCGTCGAGCGCCTCGACAAAATCCTCCATGTAATCGGCAAAACTGATGCGCTTTTTGCCGCGCGCTGCCAGATCGCGCACTGCGCCGGTGCGGATGCGTTCCAGCCGCTCCACCATATCGGTCAGGGCGCGCAGCCGGAACATATGAATGTCGATCAGGCGGGCAAACCCGGTCACGCGCGGCGCGATCTGCTCGGCGGTCGTGCCCGCCCTGGCACGCGAGATCGACTGCACGATGATGTTGGTGTGCCCCTGGGTAGCGTGCATGACTTCGCGCACCTCGTCCAGATATTTCGACATCAGATCGTTGAGCGCTGACCAGTCCGGTTTATCGACCGCCACCATCGTCAGCTTGTCGCCGCCCTCGCTGAAGGTCGAGATCCAGCCGGGCAGCCGCTCGCCGCCACGATAGATGGTGAAGCGCGCCGCTTCGCCGCTGGTCAGCACGCCCTTGCGTATCTCGTCGATCTTCCTGGCATGGGCGACCTGTTTGGCGTTGAACAACACCTGCGCCGCGCCCCACCCCTCCGCCTGGATCAGCCTGAGATCGGCGCCAAAGAGGGCTTTGGCAGACTCGTTGGTCAGCACCAGTCGGTCGGCGCTGTCGAAGACCAGGACGCTCGGCGCCATGCTGTCGATGAGGGATTGTGCGGCAAGCTGTGTTTTGGTCACTCGGATTCGCCCTGGTAACGCAATAGGAAACTCCTGTTGATTGTAAAGGGGATTCGGAGCGGCGGTTGTCTGAGTTTCTTAAGCCCGGTCTGATGGCGTTTTCAGAGCAGCCTCACAACCCCGTTTCGGCACGCCAGTATTACGCTGTAATCTGCGGCTGCCAGTCGTATTCGATGTAATGGGCAGTCTGACGTGCTGTCTCCAGATCGGTCAGCCGGGCGACAATGTGCAGCGCCATATCCATCCCTGCCTGCACTCCCGCCGATGTGATGATGCGCCCCGCATCGACATAACGCACGCCGCGCACCACCTCAGTCCTGGGTGCGACGCGGGCGACCAGATCGTATGCCTCCCAATGTGTGGTCGAGCGCAGTCCGTCCAGCAGACCCGCCGCACCCAGCACCAGCGCCCCCGTGCACACCGAGGTGGTCAACTGCGTGCGTTGGTTCTGCGCCAACAGCCAGTCGATCACGCGCTGATTGCGCATGACCTGACGCGACCCCGCGCCGCCCGGCACGACGACGACATCCGGCGCGGGGCAGGTGTCGAGCGTGTAGGACGGCGTGACGATCAAGCCGCCGTGCGTCGTCAGCGCTGCGCTGGTCTCAGCGACGGTGTAGGCGTGAAAGCGCGCCGTGCCACCCGCCCAATCCCCGACCGCCGTGAAAACTTCGAGCGGACCCGCGAAATCCAGAATTTCGACATCCTCGAAGATGAGGATCGCCACATGGATCATGAAACACCCTTTCTAAAATCGCGTTATCATCACGTTGATAACCCCATCTAAAGGACATAGTGATGACCGCGCACGAACCATTCGAGGCGATGCTCACAGGCGGACACCCCAACTCACTCGGTCGCACCATCGAGGTGGTCGCAACCATCGATGCTGATCCGACGCTGCTGCAGGAATTGGTTGACTGTTATTTTTCGTCCGATGAAGTGGTCCGCCTGCGCGTCTCCAGTGCCATGAAACGCACCTGGCGCGCACATCCCGATTGGGTCATCCCGTATATCGACCGTTTTCTGACGGAAATCGCGCGGATTCCACAGGCATCGACGCAGTGGACGCTGGCGACCCTGTTTTTAGAACTCGATGCGCATCTGACCCCTGAACAGCGCCGCGCCGCTGTCAGCCTGCTCCAGCGCAATTTAGAGTCCTGGGATGACTGGATCGTGTTGAACAACACGATGGAGACCCTGAGCGTGTGGGCACAGCAGGACGCCGATTTGCGGGCGTGGCTGCTGCCGCACCTGGACGCCAGAGCGACCGACTCCCGTAAATCGGTCGCGGCGCGTGCGCAAAAATTCCGCGCGATGCTGCTCAAAGCAAAATAGAGTCATGCTGCTCGATCATTGCCAGTCGGTCAACAGACGCCTGACCTCCATCAAAAACGCATCGCCCGCCGCGCCATCGGCGACGCGGTGATCGAATGTCAGCGAGACATAGGCGCATGGGCGTACTGCGATCATGTCATTGCCATAGGAGTCGGTGATCACCCTGACCCGCTTTTCCATCGCGCCGACGCCCATGATCCCGACCTGCGGCTGATTGATGATCGGCGTGGCGAACAGGCTGCCGCTGGTGCCGTGATTGGTGATGGTGAAGGTGCCACCCGCCACCTCGTCGGCTTTGAGCGCCTTGGCGCGTGCGCGTGTCGCCAGATCGCCGACAGCGCGCGCCGCGCCGATCAGATTGAGATCGCCCGCGTGCCTGATCACCGGCACGATCAAGCCCTCGTCCAGCGCCACCGCCATGCCGATATGCTGTGCGTAGTGGTAAAAAATGCCGCCCTCGCGCCATTCCGCGTTGATGCTCGGTACAGCACGCAGACCCGCCGCCGCCGCGATCACGAAATAAGCGGTCAGGGTCAGGTTGACGCCGGACTCGGCGTAGTCGGCTTTGTGCGCGGCGCGATGCGCGACCACCGCCGACAGATCGACCTCGAACACAGTCGTCACATGCGGTGAAGTGTGCAGCTGACTGCGCACCATATGATCGGCGATCGCGCGGCGCATTGGGGAGAGCGGGATAAGCCTGCCAGGGGAGGACGAGGAGTTTGCAACCGAGGGAACAAGTCCAGCGGACGCCTCGTCATGCGTCCCTGCGATGGGCGCAGCGGGTGCCGATCGCATAGCAGACGCAGCGTTCTGCGTCCCTGCGACAGCGGCGTCGCTGTAATCGACCGTCGGCTTGAACAGGTCGCCGCTGCCTGGCTGATCCCAGGGATCGACCGATTTTTCGGGTGCTGTGCGGCGTCCATCGAGATAGGCTTCGACATCCTTCTTGGTGATGCGCCCCTCGCGTCCCGTGCCGGGGATGAGCGCCAGATCGAGACGATGTTCGGCAGCCATGCGCGCCACCACCGGGGTGATGTGCCCAGTGTACGCTTCGGCTGCTGCTGCACCCCCCCGACCTCTCTCAAGCGGCGCGGACGCGAGCGCCGTTCTCCCCCCATCAGAAAGCGGCGCGGACGCGGGCGCCGTTCTCCCCTCATCAGAAAGCGGCGCGGACGCGAGCGCCGTTCTCCCCCCTGAGAGGGGGGTCGGGGGGGTATCGTTCTGGAACACGGGCGCATCCAGTTCCCCCGCCGCGCCGATGACCGCCAGGATCGTCCCGTGCGCGACCGTCGCGCCCGCCTCGACCTGGATACTCAGCAGCACGCCATCGGCTGGCGCGGGGATCTCGGTCTCGACCTTATCGGTGCTGACCTCCAAAAGTGGCTCGAACGCGGCGACCGAGTCGCCGGGCTGTTTTAGCCATTTACTGACCGTACCCTCGACCACACTTTCGCCCAACTGCGGCATGACGACATTCGTTGGCATTGCTCTCCGTCTCTCAGTATGCCGCCAGATCGCGGATCGCGTCGGCAATAGTATTCGGGTTGGGCATGTAAAATTCCTGCATCGTGTGCGCGAACGGCACACCCGGCACATCGGGCGCCGCCAGCCGCTTGATCGGGGCATCGAGCGACTCGAACGCCTCGTCCGCGATCAACGCCGCCACCTCGGCGCCGAAGCCCATCGTCAGGTTGTCCTCGTAGACGATCAGCACCTTGCCGGTCTTGCGGGCAGACTCCAGCACCGTCCGCTTGTCCAGCGGCAGCAGCGTGCGCAGATCGACCACCTCGGCATCGATCCCTTCGCGCGCGACCATGTCGGCGGCGCGCTCGCTGTAGTGCGCCATCATCCCGTAGGCGTACACCGTCAGGTCACGTCCTGGACGGGCGATGCGTGCCTCACCGATCGGCACGGTGTAATCGCCATCGGGCACCTCGCCTTTAATCGCCCGGTAGCCCTTCTTGGGTTCCAGAAACAAGACCGGGTTAGGGTCGCGGACGGCGCTCTTGAGCAGCCCTTTGGCATCATACGGTGTCGAAGGCACAACCACTTTCAAGCCAGGCACATGCGCGAAAAATGCCTCGATGCTCTGACTGTGATACAGTCCGCCGCTGATTCCACCGCCATAAGGGGCGCGGATCACCAGCGGGACGCGCCAGGTGCCGTTAGAGCGATAGTAGAAGCGGGCAGCTTCATTGACGATCTGGTTGAAGGCGGGATGGATGAAATCGGCGAACTGAATTTCGCAGATGGGACGCAGCTCTGCCAGCGCGGCACCGATTCCGATCGCCACGATGCTCAGCTCCGCCAGCGGCGAATCGATCACGCGCGCCCCGCCGTACTTGGCATACAGTCCCTGCGTGGCGCGAAAGACGCCGCCGCGCTGTCCCACGTCCTCGCCGGTGATGAACACGCGCGGATCGCGCGCCAGTTCTTCGTCCATCGCGGACAGTACCGCCTCGATCAAAGTCATCGTGGGCATACATCAGCCTCCATCGGCGTCGAGCGGCGCATATACCGCGCCAAGCGCGGACTCAGGCGAGGGGTCGGGCGCAGACTCGGCTGCCGCCTGCGCCGCATCGACCGCCGCGCGGGCGCGGGCTTCGTAGCCGTCGGCGTCACCGGGCGCCAGCACGCCCTCGGCTTCCAGTATGCCGCGCATCCGCACGATCGGATCGCGCGCCTTCCAGCTATCGACCTCTTCGCGGCTGCGATAGCTGCGATCGTCATCGTCGCTGCTGTGCGGGACGATGCGATACGTTTTGGCTTCGATCAGGGTGGCACCTTCGCCGTTGTAGGCGCGCTCGACGGCGGCGCGCGTCACAGCATAGACCGCCAGCACATCGTTGCCGTCCACCACGATCCCGGTCACGCCGTAGGCAGCGGCACGATCGGCGACATTGGCGATCGCCATCTGTTGATCGACAGGGACACTGATCGCATAGTTGTTGTTCTGCACCAGACAGATGAACGGCAGCCGATGCACGCCCGCCCAATTCATGCCCTCGTGCCATTCTCCCTGGCTGGTTGAGCCTTCGCCCAGCGTGGTCAATGCCAGGCGCGGCTGCGTCGCGTCGCCCGCATCGATCAGCCCAGTCGTCTGGCGGTACTTGATGGCAAATGCCAGCCCCGCCGCCTGAGGCACCTGCGTCGCCACCGGTGCCGACCCGCTGACGATATTGAGGTGCCGGGCGCCGAAATGACTCGGCATCTGGCGCGCGTTGCTCGACAGCTCACCCTCCTTGCCGAACAGACTCATCATGAAGTCAGTCGGGGTGACCCCGATCGCCAGACACAGCGCCAGATCGCGGTAGTAGGGGTGAACGTAATCGACACCCCGGTTGATTGCAAACGCCGCCCCCACCTGGGCGGCTTCCTGTCCCATGCCGCTGATGTGAAAGGCTATCTTGCCCTGACGGTGCAGCGCCCAGGCACGCTCATCGACGCGCCGACTGAGCAGCATCGTCCAATACATGGCGCGCATCGTCTCGGCATCGGGGAGGAGTGTGTCCGGCGAGAACGCGGACGGTGCTGCCATTTCAGATTGATTCACGCTCATGGACGCTCCCATTGTGATCCCAATATTGAAGAATGTGAAATTATTATGAAATCGACCCGTGCAGATTACCCAATTCCTGACGCATCTTCAAGTGGACAAGATGCACAATAGTCAACTTTTTGTCCAGCATAAAGCGGAAAATTCATCGATTTTTCGCTGCTGACGTGCTGTTTTTCAGGGACGCATCCTGGATTGCTTGGGTTATCATTGATAGGATGATTGACAACTTTACGGTATACTGAGAACCATAATGTGATCTTTAAAAATTTGTGACTCTAAATCGGGAACTCTCTTCATGGCACAAGACTATTCACGCGAGCAATTTGCTGACGAAGTACGCACAGACCGACTCAACAGCCTCGTCCGATGGGCGATCGTCGGCAGTGTGATCGGGTTGTTTCTGGTGTTCACAGGCGGGCTGATCTGGCGCGTCAATATCCTCGTCTCGATGGTGCCACTGGGCGTACTGCTGGGCGGCGCCCTCGCCACCAATGCGCTGAAGCGCGACGCGCGTTACAGCACCAGCGCGACCTTTTTCCTCTCCGTCGCATTCATCGTGATCGGCATTGCGCTGCTCGTCGCCCAGGCAGAGGGCTCGGCGATCATTCCATTCATCTTCCCGCTGGCAGTCTTCATCGTCGGGACGCTGTTTCCGCCCGATCGCGCATTTTTATCTGCCTTTCTCTCCGCCGTCATCATCGTGGTCATACCCGGACTGCGCGGCGAAGGCTTTGCGGTCGGCTGGCTCGACATGGGCGCGATCACGTTGTCGTTTACAGCGGCGGGCATCGCGGCACTGGTCACCTCCGACCTGTACCAGATCGCGGAATGGGCGATCTTCAACTACGCACGCGAGCGCCGAATCGCTGGTGAGCTGTACGACAGCCGTACCGAGCTTGAACGCAGTCTGAATCGCACGCGCGCGCTGTCCGATAATCTGCAGGAGACCAACGAACAACTCGACGGTGCCCGTGCCGCCGCAGAAGAAGCCAAGCATTTTCGCGGTCAGTTCCTCGCTAACATGTCGCACGAGCTGCGTACCCCGCTGAACGCCATCATCGGCTTCAGCGAGACGATGCTGAAATTCCCGGCGATGTACGACGGCATCAAGCTGCCAAATGCCTACGAAGCCGATCTCAGTCAGATTTACACCAGCGGACAGGAACTCCTCAAGCTGATCAACGACATCCTGGATTTGTCCAAAGTGGATGCGGGCAAGCTCGATGTGCGCCTGGGCAGCACCGATGTGGCGGCGCTGATCCGTGCGGTGATGACCACCGCAGGCGGACTGGTCTCGAAAAAACCGATCAGGCTGGAGGCAGATGTCCCCGACGACCTGCCGCGCGTGATGGCGGACGATCAGCGTGTGCGTCAGGTATTGTTCAATCTCTACAGCAATGCCGCCAAATTCACCGACGCGGGGTTGATCACGGTGCGCGCGCGCAGCTATGACGATCATGTGCGTGTCAGCATCACCGATACTGGATCGGGTATCTCGGCAGAACACCACGAATTGATCTTCGAGGAATTCAAACAGGCAGAAACCGAAGGGCGTGACGCCCGATCGGGCGCCGGGCTGGGGCTGGCGATTTCACGTCAGTTGTTAGGCTTGATGCACGGACGTATCTGGGTAGAAAGCGCACTGGGCAAGGGCAGCACCTTCACTTTTACGCTGCCGCGCGCAGAAGCAGCAGGTCAATCTCGTTTGTCGGATCAGCCCGTCGCGGCTGTGGAGGCTGGTTAAAATGAAGATTATGTATGTAGAAGATAACCCCGCCAATATTTCATTGGTCATGCGCATCGCCCGTATGGGCGGGCACCAGGTCGTCAGCTTTTCCAATGGAGAAGCGGCGTTGAGCAATCATGACAAAGAAAATCCTGATCTGATCTTCATGGACGTGCAGATCGAAGGGCGTCTGAGCGGGTTGGACGTGGTGCGCGGGCTGCGCGCGCGCGGTGTGAAGAAGCCGATCATCGCCGTGACCGCCTACGCCATGCTCGGCGACAAAGAGCGCTGCATCGAGGCGGGCTGCGACTCGTACATTTCGAAGCCGCTGCCGATCACCGAGCTGGTCGAATTGGTGCAGCGCTACGAGGTCGAGCTGGGCGCGTCAGCGTCGGTAGGTGCCCGCTCCGCGACCAGCGAGATGCCCAAGCGCGCCGGATAGACGCGCGTTAAGCCATTTCAGTGAATGACGGACTCAGTACGGACGCATAACAATGCGTCCGTAGAGCTAATCGTGACTCGCTTGTCATCCCGCGCTGAGGCGTGCCAGGGCATAAGGTCGCAGTGTGACTTGCAACCCGTCGGCGCCGCCCGCGATCGGCTCACCGTCCTGCATGAATCCGTCGGGGTCGCGCGCCGCCCGCTCGAAGGTCGTCTCGTCCAGGAAACGCAGCCGCCACTGCGCGATCTGCTCCAGCCCGGCGATCATCACGGTCTGTGTCTCGCTGGTCAGATTGGCGATCAACACCATGTGCGACTCGCCATGCTGCACGATCAGCCCTGTTACGGTGAACGGACGATCGGCGTCCAGCGGGGTCGCCATCGCGGTCGCGCGCGCCGCTCTCGGCACGCTGTTGACATCCGCCAGCACATGATAGAGCGGAAAGGCACCGCCCGGCACCGAAGGAAACAATTCTGGCGATGGACTGCCGTTGTCGCGCTCGATCACGCCGAGCCAGCCGATCGATTCGTACAGCGTCAGGCTGTTGATCCCCGCCCGCGCCGCCGCCGCGATCAATCCCAGTGTCCATCCGGCGCCAGACAGCGCCGCCTGACGTGCATCGACCTGTGCGGGCAGCCCATCAGTCCTGATCGCGCCGGGTGCGTGATCCAGGGGAGTCCAGTTGCGCTTGAGGGTGACCGGAGAAATGGCGATCTGTGTATCCGCCAGAAACGAGCGTGCCGTCGCCGCCATATCCGCGATCGTGGTCAGTTCCTCGATCATCGTCTGGTTGTCGATAGCGTGAACCTGTGGACTGAGCGCGAACGACGCCACTGCAAAGGCGTCCACTGCCGGACGCGCACGATTCAGATCGACGAAATGTCCATTGGTGCCGCCGCCGATCGCCAGCGCGCCGGACGTACCGATCGACTCGCGCACCAGCCGCATCGTCTCCGCCGACGTGACTCCCTCGCCCTCGCGGAATGCCAGCAGTCGTCCGTGTATCGGGATGCCGTTGAGCGCGTCCAGCAGATAACGCAGCCCTGTCTGCATATCAGCGCCGAAATGCACGCCCAATTCGAGGTCGGCGTGCAGCGCGGACGCTGTGGCCCAGGCGGCATGGAGCTGGGTCTGCAGATCGGCGTCGGCACGCAGATCGACGCGCACATGCGCCAATGCCAGCGCGTCGAGCCGTGCGATCTGGAGCGCAGTCAGCGCGCCCTCGCTGCGCTGGCAAATGCCGATCGACGGCACGGGCACCGCCGCGCCGGGTGTCACAGCGATGATCGCTGTGTCTGGAGTCGGTGGGCTGGACAGCGACGACCCGCCCGCCAGCGTCACGGTGACGGCGTGTGCCAGACGCTGCCCCGGCACGAAACGCCAGGGCTGTTCCGCGCCGTCGGCGGTGCCGTAGGTCTTGAAAGACGCATCCGACCAATTGCGCTGATCTTCAGTCTCGAAGACCTCACCGTCCATCGCTATCTGTGCGGTCACACCCGGCGCGAGCGTAATGGTGACGGCACGCACGTCGGTGAAGACGGTTTCCGGCGAGATCAGATCGGGAAACGCGGACTCGATCTCGCTTCCGTCGGGATGGGTGATCAACGCCGACTCGCCCGCGCCCTCGCGCGGGTGCAGAATGCACAAACCGAGGCGGTTGCTGGCGAAAGCTGCGCGCGCCTCACCGTCAAACGCGAAGGTCACGCGGTCGTCGGCACCGCCCGTGATCACACCGCGCCAGACAAAATCGATGTCGTCCTGTTGGTGGGTGCTGGTGAAAGCGATGCGAAACGAATCGGCAGCGCTGGTGGTCTCGATATCGGTCAGCACACCTGGCACCGTCTCCCATTGCGCGGTGCGGACGGCGGCGTAAATGCGGCGCAGAATGACGCGCCCGTCCAGCGCGATCTCTTGCAATGTTCCATCTTCGTAGACCATGTGCAGCCGCCCCGCGCGCACCGGGATACGCGGATGCGGCGCGGTGAGGCTGCCATTCTGTTTGCCGTACAGGGTATCGAACATGGGATTTTCTCCTTTATTGACCGTAGACATGAGTATAACGGTGATGGAGTTTGGCGATGTCGTCCGCCGGGATCGGGATCGGCGTGCCAATCTGCATCGCCAGCCAGACGATGGCGGCGTTGTCCTCGGTCATGACGGCGGCTTTGACGGCGGACTCGGCGTCTCGTCCGGTAGCAAACACGCCGTGATTTTGCAGCAGACACGCCGGACTCTGCGAGCGCGACAGCGCCTCGACCACGCACGCCCCGATCTCCTCCCCGCCGATCAGCGCAAACCCACCTAACGGGATTTCGCCGCCAAATTCATCGCCCATCGCCGTCGTCACGCACGGGATCGGCTTGCCCACGACCGCAAAGGCGGCAGCGTAGCGCGAATGGGTGTGCGCCACACCATAGATCTCTGGCTTATGGCGGTAGACGTAGCAGTGTGAGGCGGTGTCCGAGGACGGCTTGTGCGTCCCCTCGACCACCTTGCCGTCGATGTCTACCACGACCATATTTTCAGGGGTCAGATCATCGAAACGAATCCCGCTCGGCTTGATCACGACTAAATTGGAGTCAGGATCACGGGCGCTGATATTGCCCGCCGTCCACGCGACCAGGTTGTTACGTGGCAGCTCGGCGTGCAGATCGCAGACGATGCGGCGCAGTTCAGGCAGCAGCATGATTGTTCACATTCCTTTCGCGGCGTGTGGCAGGCTAAACGCGGAACCCGTCGATCGCGCGGCGCGCGACTCGTCAAAATGCCGGAAAACGATACCATATCCTTATCTGGAGTGCATCGAAACGACAAAAAAGACAAAATAATGAAACCCTTCATCCTCGCACACGACTTAGGTACGACCGGCGATAAAGCATCGCTCTTTGACCGCGAAGGCATCTGTATCGCCAGTGTCACAGCGGTATACCCTACAGAATACCCCGAAACCGGATGGGCAGAACAGAATCCCAACGACTGGTGGCGGGCGGTCTGTGCCAGCACCCACGATCTGCTGTCGCAGACCAACGCGCGCGGCGATCAGATCGCCTGCGTGGTCTTCAGCGGACAAATGCAGGGCGTGGTGGCGCTCGACGCCGACGCTCGTCCGCTGCGTTCGGCGTTGATCTGGGCAGATCAGCGCTCGACCGCGCAGGTGCAATGGCTGCGCGAACGCCTCGACGAAAGCGACCTGTACCGTATCACCGGACACCGCCTCAGCGCCGCCTATTCGCTGACCAAAATACTGTGGCTGCGCGATCACCAGCCAGATATATACCGCGCGGCATACAAATTCACCACCGTCAAAGAGGCGATCGCCGCGCGCCTGACTGGACAATTTGTCACCGAGCCGTCCGACGCCAGCGGCACCAATATGTACGACCTGCACACGGGAGCATGGTCGGCGGCGATCCTTGACGCCGCCGCGCTCGACGTGGAGCGTCTGCCGACGATCGGACGATCGGTCGATGTGATCGGCACGGTCACGCCCGGTGCCGCCGAACAGGTCGGCTTGTCCGCCGGGACGCCAGTCGTCATCGGCGGCGGCGATGGCGCGTGCGCGGGGGTCGGTGCCGGATCGGTGTACGCAGGGGTCGCCTACAGCTACATCGGTTCGTCAGGCTGGATCGCCACCTCGACCCGTGCGCCGATCGTCGATCCCGCGCGGCGCACATTCACGTTCGCCCATGTGGTGCCAGGGCTGTACATGCCGATGGGCACCATGCAGGCGGCGGGTCTGACCTATCAATGGCTGCGCGATCACCTGTCTCCCATTGAAAAGCAGAGCGCCGATGCGCTGGGCATCAGCCCGTATGTGCTGATGAACGCGGTCGCCGAGACCTCCCCACCGGGCGCGGAAAACCTGATCTTTTTGCCCTATCTGATCGGGGAACGTGCCCCGCGCTGGAATCCCGACGCACGCGGTGCCTACATCGGGCTGACGGTGCGCCACACTCGCGCTGACATGCTGCGCGCGGCGATGGAGGGGGTGGTACTGAATCTGAAAGTGATCCTGAACGCGCTGCGCGAACACACGCCGATCGAGTCGATCCGGGTGATCGGCGGCGGCGTGAGCGGGCGACTGTGGGCGCACATCATGGCGGACGTGTACGACCTGCCGATCCATCGGCTGGCACAGCGCGAAGGCGCCACCTCGATGGGCGCGGCGGTGATCGGCGGGGTCGGCATCGGTGCCTATCCTGATTTTTCGATCGCGCAGCGCATGAACGGCATCGAAGAGACCATTTATCCTAACCCGGCGAATCGCGCTGTTTACGATGCGGCTTATGCCATTTTCGAGTCGGCATACGCCGCGCTGGAGCCGATCTACACGCAGATGGCGCGCAGAGGCGAATCATGATTCCCGTCGTGTTACCGCAGTACGGCAACAGCGTCGAAAGCTGTGTGATCGTGGCGTGGCGCAAAGGGGTGGGCGATCCGGTGCGAGCCGGGGAGGTGCTGGCGGAGGTCGAGACCGATAAGGCTGTCCTGGAGGTCGAGAGTCCGGTGGAGGGAGTGCTGCTGGCGCTGCTGGTCGCAGTTGGGGACGACGTACCCGTCAGGACGGTGATCGCGCACATCGGCGCGGCATCCGAATCGGCAACGCCGACGCCCGTCACAGGGACGCCTGACGATGCGTCTGTCCTCATATCGACGCCGCCCGTCGGCGTTTCGCCACGCGCGCGCGGACTGGCAGCGGCGACCGGGATCGACCCGCGCACGCTGAGCGGCACAGGTCCCGGCGGACGGGTGATCGAGCGCGATGTGAGGGCAGCGGTCGTCACGCCGTCCTCTGTCCAGGCGCCGCGCCTGACCCCGGTCGCCCGTGCGATGGTCGCCAGCGGCGATTATGTGGCGCCACCCCAGGGCAGCGGACGCGACGGGCGCATCTTCCGGCGTGATCTATCTCCTAACGCGCTACAAGCCGCCCCCAGCGAGGTGCAAAACAATGCCACGACCATGCCGCTGACGCCGATCCGCAGACGCATCGCCTCTCGAATGCGCGACTCGCTGGCGACGACCGCGCAATTGACGCTGCATACCCGCGCCGACGCCCGCGCCCTGCGCCGTTACCGTGCGGCGCTCAAAGCCAGCGCGCCCAATCTGGGTGTGAACCAGATCACGATCACCGATCTGATCCTGTTCGCGGTCGCGCGCACGCTGACAGGGTATCCCGATCTGAATGCGCATTTCATTGCGGATGCGCATGGCGACGCGATTCACTCGTTCGCGGGCGTCGATCTGGCTTTCGCGGTCGATACCCCACGCGGCTTATTGGTGCCCGTCATCCGCAATGCCGACTCGCTCACGCTCAGGGCGCTGTCCGATCGGGCGGCGGCGCTGGCAGACGCGGCGGCAGACGGTCGGATCGCCCCGGATGCGCTGCATGGCGGGACGTTCACGGTCAGTAACCTGGGCAGCTTTGGTGTGGACTATTTCACGCCGATCCTCAATCCGCCGCAGGTGGCGATCCTGGGCGTGGGCGCGATCGCGCTTCAGCCGATCGAGACCGACGGCGGAGTCGAATTTCAGCCGCGTATCGCGCTGTCGCTGACGATCGATCATCAGGCGGTCGATGGCGCGCCAGCGGCGCGCTTCCTGGCGGCGCTGTGCGCGGCGATCGCGGTAGTCGATCTGCTGACGGCGGGATAGATCGTTCGCGCGCGGACGCATCGTTATGCGTCCCTGCGACGTGTGAGCGCAAAAAACCCCTCCCTCGCTGCTGCAAGGGAGGGGTTGGGTTACGGGTGGATCTTTCTTTACGGCGCCACCGCTCCCGTCTGACCGAAGCTGCCAGCCAGCAATGAGAAGTCGGTGATATTGACCACCGCGTCGCCGTTGAAGTCGGCGCGTCCGTCGTAGCCGGCCGTCCCGAACGACTTGCCGAAGGTCGCCGCCAGGATCGAGAAGTCGGTGATATTGATGACGTTGTTGTTGTCGGCGTCGCCCGCTTTCAGGACGGGCGCGGTCATGGCATTGGCGCCGACGACCAGCGTCGCTGTGCCGCTGGCGCCGAGCATGTTGGCGTGCTTCATCCAGACGGTGTAGCTGCCCGGCGCGAGTCCGGCGATGCTGAATACGCCGTTCTGATCGGTATTGACCGTCGCGTCATGCACGGCTGCCCCGCCGCCTGTCGGCTTGACCACCACGCGCACCGGCACCGCCCAACGCGCGTGCGGCTTTGCCGGGCGTCCTTGCAGGTCGATGGTGCCGTTGAGGGTGGCGGTGCTGCCCGTCGCCGCCAGGCTGAAATTGATGTTCGGCGTGGTGTTGGGGGCGGTCACGCTCACCAGATCGGCGGTCGCCTGCGAGGTCTTGTCGTTGTAGTACTCGAACAGATAGCTATTCGCGCTAGCGGCGACCGCGTAGCTGTCGCTGACCAAGCCGTCGACGCTGTACGCGCCGGTGCCGTCGGTCTGGTCGTAGCCGACATACTCGAAGCTGCCGCCGCCCTCGTTGACATAAACGTAGGTATAGGCATTGACCAGCGGCGTCACGCCGTCGGCTGCGAAGATGCGCCCGCTGATTGCCCCGCCTGCGCCGAGCGTGAAGTTGATCCCGCTGGCAAAGCGGCGGGTATTGTTGACATTGACCCCGGTCGCGCCCGCGCGCGTGGACGACTCCTGCCAGTATTCCCCGGCGAAATTGCCGCCGTCGTCGCCGCACGATCGCGTGGTGTGGACGACATTGGGGAAGTCGAGGTAAGCGTTGCTGTTGAGATAGTAGCCGTCGGTGCGGTTGCAATTGGCGTAAGACGACCAGACGTTGTTCGGCGCTGCGAAGACGTAGCGATTGCGGATCGGCGTCGTGCCGTCGGTCTGGGTGATACGCCCGACGATCTCGCCCCACCGTCCGAGCGTGATGTTGATGCCGCTCACGGGTGTGCCGCCGACGGTGAAGGTGCCCGCACCCGACAGCGAGATGCCGCCGCCATAGAAGCGGAAGGCGCCGAGCGGATAGCTGCTGGCGTTGGCGGTGTAGGTGCCCGCCGGGAGGTACATAAAGTAGGTGCCGTCGAAGGCGCTCCTGGCATAGCCCATGAATGACCCGCTCGATGTGTAGATTATCACGCTTGGGAAGTCCCAGGGCGCGCCGCTGTTCTGGTCGAAGATCGTCCCGGTCACCAGCGTGCCGCCGTTGAGCGACTCGTTGATACCTGTCACCGCCGTCGTGCCGACCACGATCGGGGTGGTGCCGCTGTAATTGGTGGTGTTGGCGTAATATTCGTACACATAGCCGTTGAACGAGATCGAGATGGCGTAGGTGCCAGCCGCCAGCCCCGTGAAGCTGTAGCTGCCATTGCTACTGCTGCCGACGTCGACGCCGCGCAGATAGGTGAGCGAGGTGGCGCTGTTGCGGCGGTACAGAGTGACATAGCCATTGCTGGCGCCCGTCACGCCGTCGGGCAGGGTGATGCGCCCGCTGATCGAGCCGGTGCCGGGTGTGACGCCGCCCGCTGCCGGGTCGGTGGTGATATTGATATTGGGCGTATTGGCACCGCCTGTCACCGTGATCGCCGTCGCCGTGTCGAAGCTGGTGGCGTTGTTGTACCATTCGTCATTCCAGGCGTAGCCGCCGCTGCTGCTGCTGTAGATCTGCGCCTTGACCGTCCCCGGCTTGAGGACGCTGGAGGTGTAGCTACCGTCGGCGGCGGTCATGGCGGAGCCTTGATAGCTGTAGCTGGCGTCGTAGAAGTAAACGTAAGCAGACTGGATCGGCGTCGTACCGTCATTACGGAACACTTTGCCGCTGATCGTGCCGCCGTTCACCAGCGTGAAATTGACATTGCTCATCGCCGTCACGCCGACCGGGAAAAACTGGCGGCGCCCGTCCTGATAGGTCTGGTCGTAGTACGGTGTCGCGCTGCCGCTGCAATCCTGCACGCCGCTGACGCCGACGGTGAAGGTGGCGTTGGTCGGCGCGTCGGGCAAGGTGTAATTGCCGGATGCGTCGGTGCAGCGCGCGGTCGATTCGTGATTGTTGGCGCGCCAGAATACGAGCCGGTTCGCCAGCCCGGTCACGCCGTCCGGCGCAAACACGCGCCCGGTGACGGTGCCCGCCGGATCGAGCGCCATGTTGAGCGTCAGCGCCGCGCCGCCGTTCACACGCGCGAAGGGCGACTCGTAGACGGTGTACACGTCGTTGAAATACTCGGTGACGTAGCCCGGCGCCGCGACCTTGACGCGGTAGTAGCCAGCGGGAACCGTCGGGAAGCTGAACGTCCCGCCCGCCTGGATAGTGGTCTCGAAGGTGGCGAAGCTATAATAATTCGGATCGCTCAGATACGCCGTGACGGTGCCGCCGACGACCGAGTCGGGAGCGACCATGCCATCGGGGGTCGGGTTGGCGCTGCGCGCCCACGCCAGCGGGATCGCGCTCTCGCCGTCGGTCAGGCTGGTCAGGATCGGGGCGATCAGCGTCATCGGGTCGGTCAGCGCGCCGCCGTCCGTCTGCCCTGCCAGTTCGCGCGCCAGATAGGTGCTGTAGCTCTCGCCGCGCTGCGCCTGGAACTGCGTCGCAAAGTCGATCGCTTCCACATCCACGACCGGGCTGCCCGGCAGATACGGACGCGGCTGATAGAAGGCTGCCAGCGGATCATCGGCGCCGCCGCCGCCGCCCGCGATCGTGACTGTGCCATTGATCGACCCGCTCGCCAGGAAGCGGAGCGAAACGGCGGTGACATTGGCGCCGCTGGTCAGGTTGTACACCGTCGCGCCGGTCGAGCTCGGCTTCTGATCGTGCCAGACCAAGCCGTCGGCGGCGGACTGACCGCGCAGATCGTAGGTGCCCGGCTCGACGTTGCCGAACGTGAAGACGCCGCTGGCGTCCGCGGTGACCGGGTAGTAGGTGCCCGTGACGGTGTGCGTCAGGCGGACCTGGGCGTTCGGGACGAGGGTGGTGCCGTCGGCTCTGTAGGCGGTGCCGCTCAGATACGCGTTGCTATCCAGCACGAAATTGATATTCGGCGTGGTGGTGCCGACCGTCACGGCAACCGGGGTGGCGTCGCTCTGAGAGCGCTTGTTGTCGTAGTATTCATTGATGTAGCCGTTTTTGTACGCCTCCACACCATACGATCCGGCGCCCAGCTCGACGCTGATGGTGTAGACGCCGCTGGCGTTGGTGCTGGCGGCGCCCGCATAGGCGCCGTCGCTGATGCGATAGGCGTACACGCTCACGCCTGCGATCGCGGTGCCGACGCCCGTCTCGGTGATCGTCCCGCTTATCGCGCCGGGAGTGTCGAGCGTGAAATTGATATTCGGCGTGGTGCCGCCCTCGGTCACGGTGACGTTGGTCGCCGCCGCCTGGGTCGTCTGATTGAGATACCATTCCGTAACGTAGCCGCTCGCCTGGGCGCGCACGCGATGGGTCGTGCCGGGCGCGACCCCCGTGAGGGTGTATACGCCGCTGGCGTTGGTTGACGTACCCGTGATAGCGCTGGTGTTCGTCCCCTCGTAGAGATACACATAGGCGCCGCTGATCGGGGTCGTCCCGGTGCTGTTGCGCACCGTGCCGGTGATGGTGCCGGGCGTTTCGAGTGTGAAATTGATATTGGGGGTATTGGCGTTGTTGGTGGCGCTGACCGAGTCGGCGGTCGCGGCAGTCGCCTTTTCGTTGAAGTACTCCCGTACATAGCTGCTGCTGGAGGTGTACACCCGATAGTTCCCGGTCGGCACCCTGAGCGTATAGGTGCCGTCGGCGGCGCTGGTGGCTTGATCGGTGTAATTGCCTCCCGCGAATGTGTAGGCATACACGGTCACGCCGCTGATCGGCGTCGTCCCGGTGCTGTTGCGCACCGTGCCGGTGATGGTGCCGAGAGTGTCGAGTGTGAAATTGATGCTGGGCGTGGTCACGCCCTCGGTGACGGCGACGTTCGCCGCCGCCGCCTGGGTGGTCTGATTCAGATACCACTCGGTCACATGGTCAGCGCCGCTGGCGCGCACGCGGTAGTTCGTGCCGGGCGTGATCCCAGTGACGGTGTAGACGCCGCTGGCATTGGTCGATGACCCGGTGACATACGAGCCGCTGGCATCCTGATATACGCTGATGCTGACACCGCCGATCGGCGTCACGCCGTCGAGACCATAGACGATGCCCGCGATGCTGCCTTTTTGTACCAGTGTGAAATTGATATTGGGGGTATTGGCGTTGTTGGTGGCGCTGACCGAGTTGGCGGTCGCGGCAGTCGCCTTTTCGTTGAAGTACTCCCCTACATAGCTGCTGCTGTAGGTCTCGATGCGGTACGTCCCGGTCGATACATCGAGCGTATAGGTGCCGTCGGCGGCACTGATCGCCTGACCGACGTAGATATCGTCCGCAAAGGTATAAGCATAGACCGTGATCCCGCTCAATGGCGTCGTCCCGGCGCTGTTGCGCACGGTGCCGGTGATGGTGCCGGGCGTTTCGAGTGTGAAATTGATATTGGGCGTATTGGCGTTGTTGGTGGCGCTGACCGAGTCGGCGGTCGCGGAAGTCGCCTTTTCGTTATAGTACTCGGTGACGGTGCTGCTGCTGAACGTCTCGATGCGGTACGTCCCGGTCGGCACGTCGAGCGTGTAGGTGCCGTCGGCGGCGCTGGTGGCTTGATCGGTGTAATTGCCTCCCGCGAATGTGTAGGCATACACGGTCACGCCGCTGATCGGCGTCATCCCGGTGCTGTTGCGCACGGTGCCGCTGATGGTGCCGGGCGTTTCGAGTGTGAAATTGATATTCGGCGTGGTGCCGCCGTCGGTGATCGTCACCGTATCGGCAGTTTCGACCGTCAGCTTGTTGTTATAGTATTCGCGGACGTAGTTGGTCGCGTCCGCCCGCAGCTTGTACGTCCCGGCTGTGATGCCCGTGAACGAATAGACGCCGCTGGCATTGCTGGTGCGGCTGGAGACGAAGCTTCCACTTGTTGTCTCCAGGCGTACTGTCACGCCGTTGATGGCGGTCACGCCGTCGGAGCGATAAACTGTGCCCGTCAATCCTCCGACCAGCGGGGCATCCTGAGCGAACGACGGCGCCACAGCGAGCGCCCCCACCACGATCAGCGCGAGAAGCGCCAATACCTGTCTGACCCATTTACTCATAGTCTGTAGTTCCCATTGTGAAAACGGAATTAAGTGTAACAAGTGGCGTTATGCTTTGCATAGAAATAGGATCATCGACATTATTTTAAGCGACAAGTCGGACAGGCTCTCCACATAACTTTTTCAAAATTCGGGGTACACTGATCGTATCGATCCCATGCAATCACAGATGTGACAGGAACGCGCCATGTCGATTTTGAATCGCCGTCTCAACGATCAGGGCGGGCAGCCGCCAGAAAAAAAACCGGAAGTCCCGGCGTCGCGCCCGAATCCGACCCCCGCTGCCCAGGTGCCATCCGATGTCGGTGCCGACCGCCTCAATCACCTCAGCGGACAGAAGATGCGCACCCCGGCGAAGATCGCCCAGATGCGCAAGCTGCTGCGTCCGCGCCTGCTCAAGACACCCGACGAAGCCGATCTCTGGATGCGTCACGACGAGGACAAAATCGCGCTGCTCACCGAGCGTCTCAAGGGCGTGCTGGAAAAGCTGGCATCCGAAAAGCCGGAATTCCGCCTCAACCGGGACGAATTTGGCGATCTGCGTGAGGCGCTGCTGGACGATCTGCTCGGCTATGGCGCGATTCAGCCGCTCGTGGAAGACCGTTCCTGTTCCGAGATCATGGTCAATGGACCTGATGTGATCTTCGCGGAATTGCGCGGCAAGCTGCTGGAGACCGCGCACGTCTTCGACGACGACGATCACGCCATCTGGACGGCGCAGCGGATCGTGCGCCCGCTCAATCGCCAGCTCGACCGCACCAATCCGATGGTGGACGCGCGCCTGCCCGACGGGTCGCGCGTGCATGTCGTGATCAAGCCGTCGGCGCTGCTGGGCACCACCATGTCGATCCGAAAGTTTCCCGACAAGCGGCTGAATATGTCCGATCTGGTCAATTTCGGATCGCTCACCCAGGAAAGCGCCGACTTTCTCGAAGCGTGCGTCAACTCGCGGCTGAATATCGTCGTCAGCGGCGGCACCGGATCGGGCAAGACGACGCTGCTGAACGTGTTGAGCGGCTTCATCCCCAACGAGGAACGGATCGTCACCATTGAGGACTCGGCGGAACTTCAGCTCAATCAGCGCCATGTCGTGCGCCTGGAGACCACACCCGCCATGCCAGGGACGACCGTCGGCAGCCTGACCATCCGCGACCTGGTGCGCGGGTCGCTGCGTATGCGCCCCGACCGCATCGTCGTCGGTGAGTGCCGCGCTGGAGAGGCGCTCGATATGCTCCAGGCGATGAACACCGGTCACGATGGCTCGCTGACCACCGTTCACAGCAACAACCCGCGCGACTGCATCGGTCGTCTGGAGACGCTGTGCCTGATGAGTGGGATGGATCTGCCGATCGTGGTCATCCGCCGTCAGATCACCAGCGCGGTCGATATGATCATCCAGATCGCGCGTCTGAAGGACGGCACCCGCAAGATCACCCAGATGACCGAGGTGCAGGGTATGGAAGGCGAACAGGTCGTCCTGCAGGACATCTTCATCTACAAGACGGCGGGACAGCGCGGCAACGAAGCGTCGTCGATGGGCGGCGGTCGGCTGGAAGCGTTGGGCTTCCGCCCGAATTTCTACGACAAGCTGGAAGAAAACGGCTTCCGTCTGGGCGGGAAGATCTTCGGCGCGGGTCAGACGCGCATCGGGGAGCGGAACTAAGGGCGACGTGGGTGACAGCATCAGTCACGCAAAGTTAGCGAAGGGGCGGCACGCGCCGCCCCTCTTTTTATTCACCCCCGGAACACCCCGACTCCCGTCGGCGCGTGATTCGGGAAGATCGCCTCGACTGCCGTGCTGCATCTTATCTGTCCCTGCTTTTAGTCAGGACGATACACCTGTTCGTCATGGGTCAGAATCTCGAACAGCCTGGCTGCGACGTAGACCCGATTGCGTTCACGCCTGGTAATCTCTTCAAGCAGCCCCATCGCCTGCAGGCGATCGATCGCTTTTTGCGCGGTAGGCATCGTTATACCGAGTGCATCGACCACCGATCGGGCGGTCACATATGGGTTTTTGAATACCAGGTCGAGCAGCATCAGTGCTGAGGCGGAGGCGCGCTGAGTCTGCAAATCGAGGCGCAGCCGTTCGCGCTCATCGTAAATCCGCTTTGCCGATCGGCTGGCATGTTCTCCCTGCTCGACTACCGCCAACAGAAAAAATTCGATCCACGCCTCCCAATCGCCATGCCGACTGACATTGAGCAGGCAGTCGTAATAGCGATCGCGGTAGCGCTCGAAGTACGGACTGATATAGAGCAGCGGGCGTGTAAGAATTTGTTTGTGCATCAGGAACAGCATGATCATCAATCGCCCGACACGCCCATTGCCGTCCAGAAAAGGATGAATTGCCTCGAACTGATAATGCAGCAGGGCGGTTTGAATCAGCGGCGGGAAATCCGTGTCGGCATGGATAAAATTCTCCCACTGCGCCAGTAGTTCGAGCATAGTAGCGGCAGGGGGCGGCACATAGATCGCATCGTTTGGCATAGTGCCGCCAATCCAGTTTTGTGACCGTCTGAATTCTCCGGGAGTTTTGTCTGAGGTGCTGCCGCGCACACCGCCCATCAGCACACGATGCACCTCCTGGAGCAGTCGCAAACTCAGCGGCAGCTGATCGAGCAGGGCTATGCCGTGATTAAGCGCCTGTACGTAATTGTGGACTTCCAGCACATCGTCACGTACTTTTGCGCGATCGGTGTAGTTATCCGCTGCCTCGAAATAGAAAAGCTCGGAAAGTGACGCCTGTGTGCCTTCGATACGCGAGCTGGTCACTGCTTCCAGTCGAATAGAGGGCACGATCATCAGATCGGGATTGGGGATGAGGTCGCCTACCGCTTGTAACGCGCCAATCGTTCGTTCAGCGTGTGCCAGCGTTTTCAGCAGATGGGGACGTTCATAGCGCAGCTGCGGTGGCAGCGGGTTGGGGACGAACGCATGATACTTTTGCGGCGTCATCACCACCCGTCCTGCGGTCGAATTTTTGAAGTCCTGAATCTGCATAATTAAAGCCGGCTTTCATTAGCCAAAAACAACGAAAGAAAATCAGTCTGGATTTTAGCTATTCCCGTAAAAATGTCAAGTAAAAATAAATGTTCATACTGAGAAAGTAAAATCGCGTCCCGATGAAAACGCCATTCAGGAACGCGATTTTGCAGATACGTGATCCGTCAGCCCCGGAAAACCCCGACACCCGTCGGCGCGTGATTCGGGAAAATCTCGCTCACCGCCGTGCTGCCCAGGCGCAGTGTCAGCAGCTCCGCCAGCACGTCGCGGTAGTCGGTGGTGATCGCCAGGTCTTCACCCCGGTCGAGCGCCGCCTGGTCGAGACCGGGCCAGCGACCGAGTACGCCACCGCGCGTCAGACTGCCGCTCATCACCCACATCGCGCCGCCATGCCCGTGATCCGTCCCGGCACCGCTGTTCTCGTGCAGCCGCCGCCCAAACTCGGACAGCACCACCACCGACACAGCGCGCATCGAGTCGCCCATATCGGCATGGAAAGACGCCAGCCCGCTGGCAAGCTGACCCATCAGCCGGGCTTGCATCCCTGTGGCGCCGCCCTGCTGCACATGGGTATCCCACCCGCCCAGGTCGATGCACGCCGCTTCCAGTCCGACATCGGCGCGAATCAGCGCGGCGGTCTGACGCAGTGCCGCCGCAAAGTCGTTTTCGAGGTAGGTGGCGTTATTTTGTGGACGATACGAGTCGTAGCCGACGCGCGCCAGCGTCTCGATCGCGCTGTTGGTCGCCTGTGCCGACTCGATCAGCGTGCCGGAGTCGAGCGCGTACAGTTGATTGAGCGCGTCCAGCATACGCGCGCCCGCCGCCGCGTCGCCGCCCAGGTGATAATCGACGATCGACTTCAGCGCCACCGGGGTGACCGCGCCGCGTAACGCCGCTTGCGCCGCCGTGCCGAAGCCGATCGCACGCACGGGTGACTCGCCAGGAGTCTGAGTCGCGGCGAGATGGCGTCCGATCCAGCCCGTGCCAATGTGATACTCGCCGGGCGTGCCGCGCTCCATGAAGTCCATCGCCTCGAAATGCGAGCGGGTGTCGTGCGGCGATCCGGCGGCGTGAACCGCAGCCAGTCCGCCCGCCTGCATGATCGGCAGCAGCGGCGCCAGCGCCGGGTGCAGCCCAAAAAAGCCGTCGATGTCGAGAGCGCGCGCATCGGCACCCGTCGCGTCGGGACGGGCGATCGCCAGCCTGGGACGGGCGGCATAGTAGGCGTCTTCGCCGTGCGGCACCACCATATTGAGCGAGTCGGCGCCGCCGCGCAGGAAGATCGAGATCAGCACGTCACCGCGCGCGGCTTGATTCAATGGTGCAAAGGCATAGCGCGGCATCCAGGCAGGCAGCGCGCTCTGTGCGGCTGCGGCGCCCGCAGCGGCGGTCAGTCCGCGCAGCAGCGCGCGGCGTGAGAGAGTCTGGGTCATGTGGGTCGTCCTTTTCTGATTGCGCTTCGTGTCTATCGGTATTGAAATGCCGGGGACGCCAGCAGCAGCGCGATCCCGGATGCGATCTGTGCATCGACTCCATCTCCCGACTCGCGCGCGAACCGCACCGTGACGCCGCTCTCGTCGGATGTGAGCGGACGACCGAGCAGATACCCGCCCATGAAATTGACGACCGGCTCGGTCTCGAACGGCACGCCGTTGTCGTCGAACAGACGCAGCACGCGATCAATGTCCATGCCCGCGCCGCCGATATCCCCGCTGACCGCGCTGATCGCCGCGTTCCAGCGCGTGATCAGCCCGTCACGCCACGCGCCCGCCACATCGGGATAGCCATTGGGCGCGGGCCAGGCAAACGGCAGATTGCCCATCGCCTCCAGTGCGCCCGATATAGTGCGTCCGAAGCGCTGTTCGTTGCTGACCTGGAACGACAGCGCACGCAGCACGCTGACGACGTACTCGAATGGGTGTTTGAGCTTGGGCGGCGCATCCCAGAATTCATCCGCCGCGAACAGGTCGCGCAGCAGCGACGTGATATCGCCGCCGCTGACCAGGAATCCCGCCGCCAGCCGCTCGACCAGCGCCTCAGGCGGCGCGTCCGCGACGAAACGGCGGGCGATTTTGGTGGCAAGGGTACGCGCCGTAGACGGATGAGCAGCCAGCAGATCGAGGACGAGTTCGCCGTCGCGTTCACCGCCGCCCGCCGGGATGATCGCCCCCAGGATGGTCTTGGCGTCGTCGTCGTGAAAACCGCGTCGGTAGGCATAGGTGAAGGCGTTGTCGCCCTCGGTGCGTCCGCGCATCGACCAGCCGGTAAAGGCGCGCGCGACCGCTTTCACGTCGTCCTCGCTGTAGCCGCCGTTGACGCCCATCGTGTGCAGCTCCAGCAGTTCGCGCGCGTAATTTTCGTTGGGAGAGCGTTTATCGCTGCGCGCATTGTCGAGATAGACCAGCATCGCCGGACTCTTTGCCGAGGCGCCGAGAATCTGCCGAAAGGTGGTCATGGTGTTGGGACGGATAACCAGGCGGTCTTCCTCCACTTTCAGAAAGACCGTGATCGCCTTGCCGATGTAGACATTAAAATGATTCGAGAAGAAATACACCATGCGCTCGTGCAGTTGACGAGTGCTGTGCATGGCGCGGATGGTCGTCCCGCCTGTCAGCGCGCCGACGATCACGTCGCGATCGTTCTCGTACTGTGCGAACAGCGCGGCAGGGGTGGCGTCGAGAATGGCGCGCCAGGGCGCGAGCGGCGCGTCGAGGGCGGAGTCGTCGAGCGCGTTGGGAGTCAACTGCTGCGCGATGAAGGCATCGACGCCGAGGCGCTGTGCTTCGCCATGCAGGTCGGGCGTGATCCCGTAGGTGAGCCGCGCGACCGCGTGTGCCAGCCGATCGCGTCCGTCCGCCGCTGCTGGTGCCAGCGCGCCCTGTGGCAGCGCCGCCAATGTGTCGGAGAGGCGCGCGGCTGTGACTCCCGCCATGCCAACTCCCAGTGAGCCTATAAAGTGCCGTCGATCCATCAGGTCGATCCTTTCGCCCGCTGACGCGCCGTTGCTTCAGCACGTACCTCTGTGTCTTATTTACGTTTTTAATACACAGATGTTGCGAAAGTGTGACCGACAGGTGAATTTCTAGCCCAACACGCGCCGCGCCCGCCCTGCCGCCCACAGACACACGTCCCACAGGTCAGCGACGGGGGTATCGGTGCCTGGCAGCGTGTGCAGATACGGCGGCGGTCCGTATTCCGGCGTGAAAGTCAGCGTTTCGGCGTCGGCGGCGCGGTGGTGATCGCGGATCGCCGTCCACTGTGCCTCGTGCCATGCCAGTTCGTCGGCATATTCCGGTGCCGCTGGATCGGGCACCTGTGGTCCCTCGCCATAGCCGACGCGCCCATGAATATGCACCGTTCTCGCGTTCGCCAGCGCCAGCGCGTCCGCCTGATCGTCGGGCAAGCGCTCGCACACATTGACCCAATGGCTGTAATCGGCGGTGATCTTCAGCGCCGGAAACTGACGCAAATAGGCAGCGGTGTCCCAGGGGGTGAAGAACGCCCGTCCGCGATGGGTCTCGTGTCCGACCGGGATGCCGATCTGCGCCTCGACGCGCAGCGCCTCCTCGAAGAATGCTATGCCTTGATCGCGTGGCATGGCGTCAAAGCCGCTGTGCAGATTGATCCGCAGCGGCTGGTAAGCTGCCAGCGCATGCAGCGTCGGCTCGATCGCCTGTAGGTCGCGGATGCCCGCCGCGACGATCACGCTGAGCGGTGAGTCCGCCAGCAGCCCGCGCCAGTCGAATGCTCCGATCGGCCACAGCTCGACGCCATCGTAGCCCGCGTCGGCGATCTGATGCAGTTGTTCAGTCGGGGTGCCGGTCATGCCCCAGGTGGCGCGGAAGATCAACAGGTTCATGTGGATGCTTTCTCACTTTTTAAACGGGTGCTGCGACGACACTGGGTTCAGCGATCAGATCGCCGTGCTGCAAGCGGCTGGTCAGCCAGCCTATCCTGGCATCGTCGAGCATCGCCAGCGCCTCATCGATCGTATCGCCCGCTCCGACGCAGCCGGGAAAATCCGGGATCAGCGCTGTCCAACTGCCGTCATGCTCAGGGAGAAGCTCGATGCGATAGCGCAAGTTGAGATAATACGATAAATCTTTAGGAGTCATCTTCATTCACCTCGTCGGCTTTTTCTTCGACACGCGCCGCTTGCATCTTATCGATAGCTTCGAGCGCTTGCCGGACGTATCCAGGTTTGAGAGGTCGTGCGAAGGGGATGACCAGGGTTAGCACTTCATCACCAGCCGTCCCGCGAAATACATGATGACTTCCTGAGACGTGATCCAGCGCAAAACCAATGTCTGTTAGGACTTGGCTCAGTTCAGCGAGTGTCACATCGGACTGGTTTTGACGCAGCTTTTGCAGGCGTTTTTCACGGTTGCTCATGAAAAAACTATAACACATCATCCATCTCATGATGCGATAGCTTTGCTGCCGATTGTACGGATTCAGTGAGAGCGTAAAATCATGCTACCCTTGTGGAGGAAATGTGCATCTGATTGTGAAATGCGCACCCTGACCCGCCCAAACTGAAAGCCGTTGAGCAGATCAAATTAGATGCCTAGACGTTTATGGTTTTCCCTCGTTCTCATCCTGTTCACGATCGCCTCGTGCGCGCATCAGCTTGCGACTGCGCCGTTCGAGGGCGCCGACGAGGGACAGCACCTCGCCTACGTCCTGCACCTCGCTCAAACAAGGACGCTGCCCGACCGCGCGACCGCCGCCAGCAACGCCACCCGCCAGACCAGCGGACAGCCGCCGCTGTACTATCTGCTATCGGCGCTGCCTGTGGCTATCGTGGCGCCCGCCCTGAACGCCGACCAACTCGCCGCGCTGCTGCGCGCCAACGAGAATCGCTGGTACAGTCCGCCCGACCGCTGGAACCCGACCGACAACCGCAATGTCTACAGTGCGCTGCGCTCTTTCGCAGGCATGAGCAGTTATGATCCGCTGGTGTCGCAGCTCACCCTGTACACCGTGCGCGGCGTCTCGTGGGCGTTCGGGATCGTCGGCATCATCGGCGCGTATGCGGCGGCGCGGGCGATCTTTCGGCGCCGCTTGTGGAGCCTGACGGCGGCGGCGTTGTTCGCCTTCACCCCGCAGTACGTGCAGATGAGCGCGATCGTCCACAACGACATCGCCGCCTATGCGCTGGCGGCGTGCGTGGTCGCGTCGTCGCTGTGGATCGTGCGGGACGGCGCGTCAGGGCGGCGGCTGATCCTGTTGGGCGTGCTGATCGGGTTGGCGGGCTTGGCGAAGATCAACGCGCTGGCGGTCGTGCCGGGCGCGGCGGCTGCCGTCGGGCTGGCACTCCTGGCAGGCGGACGGGTGGGCATCATCCGACGGACGGTTGGCGCGGCGCTGTGGGTCGGCATCCCGGCGGCGGCGATTCTGGCACCCTGGGTGATCTGGGGTGCCAGCGTCTATGGCGATCCGCTCGGCACTGCGACCCATTACCGCCCCGGCTATTTCTACGATCAGCCGCTCGACCTGGGTGCGCTGCCGCCGCTCGTCCCGGAAGTGATCCTGAGCTACTGGGGCAAGCTGGGGTCGGCGGTCTATCTCGATCCGCTGGCGTATACCGCGCTGGCGATCGTGGCAGTGCTGGCGCTCGGCGGCGTGCTGCTGAACTGGCGCGACGCGCGCGGCTGGCTGCGCACGCACTGGCGGATCGCGCTGGTACTGGCGCTGGTCGTGCTGGCGTCGTGGGGCGCGCTGGCGCACTGGCTGCGCACCATCCATTTTATCACCGGGCGCCTGGCATATCCGGCGCACAGCGTCTTTGCGATCGCGCTCACGGGTGGGCTGGCGCTGCTGGCACGGCGCATCCCGATCCCAGGCGCGGCGCGGGCGATCGCGGTCGGAGCGGCGGCGATCTTCATCGGCACAGCGACGGGCGCCAGCCTGGTCAGCCTCGATGTCGCTTACGGACGCATCGACACGCGCGCCGTCGCGCCCGCCGATCTGATCCCCGTCCAGATCGAGTATGCCCCGTCCGCCGACGCGCCACCCGCGATCCGGCTGCTCGGTTATCGTCCGCCCGCCGCGCCGCTGGTGACCGGGACGCTGGCGCGCTATATGCTGTGTTGGGAGACTCTGGAGACCGCGCCGGGCAAACGCGCAGCATTTTCGCTCAAAGTTTTCTCTCAGGCGGGGGAACAGATCGCGGATCGCACCTCACTGATCGGCATGGGACGCTATCCGTCGTCGTCGTGGTTTAGGGGCGATCGGGTGTGTGATGCGGTCGATCTGCCGATCACTGGGACGCTGACCCCCGGCGCGACCTACAATGTGCTGGTCGTGCTGCTGGATGCCGAGACGATGGCGGTCGATTGGATGATGCGCGGCGCGGACGGCGAGCCGATCGCCATACCGTTGATCGGGTCGGTGACGATCCCGCCTGGTTGATCGGACGCATCGTGATGCGTACTATGGCAGCGACATGCTTTACCTGGTGAGGGAGCGGTTCGCGTCGATCACCGCGACATTTTCCTCCCCCCAATCGCACACCGCCCGCACCGGGATCATCAGGCTGCGCCCAAGCGGCGTCAGGCTGTACTCGACGTGCGGCGGCACCACGTTGTAGGCGATGCGCTGTACCAAGCCGTAGTCTTCAAGCTGCTTGAGCGACTGGATCAGCATCTTTTGTGATATTTCGCCGACGGTGCGCTTGAGTTCGCCATTACGCAGCGTGCCCGCGTGACCGAGCGCGATCAGGACCAGCACCACCTATTTATCGGACAGCATATCCATCAGCCGCCGCGACGGGCAGTTGGGGTCAAGTACGTTGTAGCCGCTGTGCATGGTCGCGTTCCACGATCCGGCACAGTTACCCAAAAGTGCCTATAAAGTTACCAGAAAGTAACTACTACACCGATGCTGTTGGCGAATTGATTTTATCCAGGGTCGGCGTGTCTTTTTTGTGGAGGCGCAAGGCATTGCGCCCCTACGGAGCATGTCCTATTTTGATTCGCCAACAGCATCGGCGTAGTAGTTACAGTTCATTTCTCGTAACCGCGATACCGTACACCGCCAATCGCCGCCATCGGTCTCGGACACATCAACCCGCATGATATATCCGAGACCGACCCGATTCATTCAATAATTGCCGAGCGGCACCGAGGTCAGAAACAGCGTGGCGATCACCACCAGCACGACCGGCACGACCAGAATCGCGGTGTAGAGCGGGCTTTCCTCACGCAGGTGCATGTAGAACGCCACCACCAGCACCGCCTTGATCAGCGACAGCACGATCAGCAGGATGTTGCCGATCGTGCCTTCTGGCAGCTCGGAAATGATCACTTCGACGATGGTGATCGCCGCTAAAATGCCAAAGACGACGGTGTAGACCGGAAAAGGCAGCGTGCGCCCCATGATGACGGTCACGTCGTGGTTGTGAGGCGCCGCTGCGTCAACCGCTTCTTTTTCAGTGCCGGGAATCGCCTTGTCGGTGAAGGCGGCGGGTGCGTGTTCGTGAACCTGTGCCATGCTCGTGCGTCCTTTTGTTTAGATCAGGTAGATGACGGTGAACAGCACGATCCAGACCACGTCCACAAAGTGCCAGTACAAGCCGAACACCTCGATGCCGATGGTGCGTTCAGCCGAATAGCCGCCCTTGCGCGCATGGTTGATCACCAGCAGTCCCCACAGCACGCCGACGATCACATGAAAGCCGTGAAAGGCGGTCGGTGCATAGAAACGCATCCCAAACGAGTCGCTGTAGAGTGTGATCCCCTCGTTGGCGAGCGTCTGGTATTCGACATACTGCAAGCCGACGAACAGCGCGCCCAGCGCGCACATGATCGAAAACCAGCGGATCAAGCCCGCGCGGTCGCCCTTGCGCATCTGATGCAGCCCCATCACCATCGCCCAACTGCTGGTGAGCAGCAGAAAGGTATTGATAGCGACCAGCAGCACGCCAGCAGCCTCATGTACTTCCTTGATGCGCGCCGGAAATTCCAGACGGTACAGCACGAACATGGCGATCAGCACCGAGAAGATCACCACTTCACTGGCGAGATAGAGCCAGAATGCCGTTTTCCAGTTGTCGGCTTGCTGTGCGATGCTGCCGTGCCCGTGCGAGTCGTCGTGGGCGTGGTCGAGCGTGGTATCGGTCATGCGGTCTGGTCACCCTTTCAACGGACGCATCGTTAGGCGTCTCTACAGCAGATTAATTCCTACGGCGGACGCATCACGATGCGTCCCTACCTATGTGTGAGCTTATTGCAGCGCGCTCGGCACGCGGCGCAGCAGCCGCGCCACCCAGCGCGCGATCCGACCCAGGAATTGCAGCACCAGCGTCGGGCGCAGGATCAGGATGGTGAACAGCGCCGCATTGACGGCGGAGATCACGGCGAGCTGCGTCGATGGCGCCGGGAACAGGATGTTCAGTCCGGGCAGGTCGGGCGCGGGCAGGATCAAGCCGATCGCCACATAGTAGAACAGCAGATACAGCACGGCAAAGACGACCACGAACAGCGCGATCGTCAGGATGTTGCTCAGCCACGCCGGACGCCCGCTTACGGGTGCAGGGACGCCGGTCTCGACGGTGATCCCGCCGACGCCCGCCGCTGCCGCGACCTTCGCCTCTGCCACGCCTTGCGCCGCACCCCGGAATACCATTGCCAGGATGGCGCCGACCGCAGCCAGCGAGACGAACAGCACGATCAGGAAGACGGCGAAGATCACCAGCTTGCTGACCTCCATCGGCGCTGCCATCATCGGTAGCTGCATCTCGACCATGCCCGACATCATCACCGACGCCTCTGGGTCCATCGTCGTGATCAGCGACAGTCCGCCCGGTAAGGTGGCGAACCCGAAAATGATCACGATGAAGCCGAGCGTCAGCGCAGCCAGCGTCCAGATCGATCCGCTCAGGAGGCGTGCCGGCGGCGCGGTGTCGATCGCCTTTTCAGCTTCTTCCTGTAAGCGTACCGCTTCGTCGCCGTGTGCGTTCATGGCGGGGTCAAAGGCGCCCATGCCGTACATGAAAAAGCCCGCCGTCGTGAACGCCGCCAGCGACATGCCGACGCCAAAATCCCACAGCGGCGTCATGCCCTGTGCCGCGCGGATGACGATGACGACGAGCGCGCCGAGCAGGAATCCGAGTAACCCTAAGGGGATCGCGCGGCTCAATCCAGGCTGCATAGTGAAGTCCTTCCTCGTGACACGTTATGATAAATTGATTCTTCATGCGGACGCATCGTTATGCGTCTCTGCGTCTGTCGCGCGTTGATTTTGCAACCGGACGCATGGTTATGCGTCCCTGCGTCGCTCGCTTGCATAGGGGTTTGCGATGCCAAACCCAGATTAAATAACATAAAGGACGCTGTAAAACAGCAGCCACGCTGCCACAACAAAATACCACAACTTGACCGTCCCTTCCACTGCCCAATCCGCGCCGACGCCGTAGGATACCCCGTCGCCCGCGCGCCGCAGAATGTGCCACATCAATGCCGCGATCACCAGCGCATGAACAGCGTGAAAGGCGGTCATGACGCGAAACAGCGTGCTGAACTGCTCGCTGAACGGGATGGCGATCCACTCGTAAGCCATGACAATTACAAAGGCGATCCCGATCGCCAGCGCCGTCCGCCATTGCTTAAGAAACGCCTCACGCCTGCCAGCGCGTAAGGCGGTCAGCGCCCGCCCCGCCAGCAGCCCGCTGGCGATCAGTGCGACGGTGGCGATCGTCGGCAGCAGCGCATTCAGCGCCGGGACACCGGGCGGGGGCCACGACGGGAAGTTGGCGCGGATTTGCAGGTTGACCACGAAAAACAGCACGAATACCAGGATCCAACTCACCTGGAAGATCAACAGACCGAAACGCCGATTCGCCAGCGCGATCCGTTCGTCGCGGGTGAGCGCGGGTTGGGAGGGCGTCAGGGGATCGGTCATTCCGTGTTCCATCGCGTTTTTTTGGTCTCGTTGAGCCAGTGGGTCTGGCACGCCAGACCCGGATGTCATGTGTGCGGGTCTGGCACGCCAAACCCGCTAATTCGAGAGTGCTTTAGTCGCCAGCAGCCGGGGCGGGGGCGGGCGTGTTAATCTTGCCCTCGCTGGGTTCACCGATGCCGAAGCGCCGATCGACCTCTTCCAGATAGCGGAACGCCGACTCGGTGCCGTAGCCATACGGGTCTTTGTACGGGATCGGGTCGCCGACAAAATTCGACGGCGGGGGCGGGGAGGTGGTCGCCCATTCCAGAGTCAGGGCGCGCCAGGGGTTGGCACCCGCGCGCTTGCCCGCGATCAGGCTCTGTGCCATCGCGTACAGCAGCACAAAGGTAGAAATACCCAGCACGAACGCCGCCAGGCTGATGACCGTGTTCCAGCCCTGGAATTCTGGCGCGTACACCGAGACGCGACGCGGCATCCCCTGCATCCCGACGAGGTGCTGCGGGAAGAAGGTGAAGAAGAAGCCGAGATAGGTCAGGACGAAATGCAGCCGACCGAGGCGCTCGTCCAGCATCCGCCCGGTGATCTTGGGCCACCAGTGATACAGCCCGGCGTAGATGGCGAATACCGATCCGCCGTACAGCACGAAATGGAAGTGACTGACCACGAAATAGGTGTCGTGCAGATGAATATCGACTGGCACCGACGCCAGCATGACGCCGGTGATCCCGCCAATGACGAACATCGACAGGAAGCCGAGCGCGAACAGCATCGAGGCGCGGAAGTGAATCTTGCCGCCCCACAGCGTGCCGAGCCACGAGAAAATCTTGATCCCGGTGGGAACCGCGATGATCATCGAAGTGATCATGAACGGGATGCGCAGCGCCGGAGTCAGGCTGGTGAACATATGATGCGCCCACACCGTGAAGCCGAGCAGCGCGATCGCCATACTCGACAGCGCGATCGCCCGATAGCCGAATATCGGCTTGCGCGCGTGGACGGACAGCACTTCGCTCAGGATGCCAAAGCCAGGCAGCACCATGATGTAAACCGCTGGATGGCTGTAAAACCAGAAGACATTCTGCCACACCAGCACGTCGCCGCCGCGCGACGGGTCGAAGAAAGCCGTCCCCGCGACGCGATCGAGGATCAGCAGGGTCAGCGCGCCCGCCAGGAATGGGGTCGCCAGGACGATGATGATCGAGGTCGCCAGGATCGCCCAGACGAACAGGGGCATCTGGAAATAGCCCATGCCTTCAGGACGCATATTCTTGATGGTGACGATGAAGTTGATCGCGCCCAGGATCGAGCTGATCCCCGCGAGATGCAGCGACAGCGCCCACAGTGTCTGTCCGTCCATGCTGTAGAGCGTGGACAGTGGCGGATAGCTCGTCCAGCCCGCCTCGGATTGTCCGGCGAAGTAGCCGAGCAGCATCAGCAGGACAGCCGGGGGCAGCAGCCAGAAGGCGAAAGCATTGAGCCAGGGGAACGCCATATCTTTGGCACCCAGCATCAGCGGCACCAGGTAATTGCCAAATCCTGCAAACATCGGGATGATCCACACGAAGATCATGATCGACCCGTGCATGGTGAAAAGCTGATTATACGCCTGACCGTCCGGCATCACGTCGAGCGCCGGGGTGAGCAGCTCCCAGCGGATCATCATCGCCAGCGCCCCGCCGACGATGAACCCGAAGAATGCCAGTGCCATGTACTGCACGCCGATCACCTTGTGATCGACGCTCCAGCGCAGGTAGTCGCTGATGCGCAAGCGCTTGGGCGCCGGGATTGCGCCCGGCATAGGACGACTGATCGTTGCCATATTGGTTTGTTCGCTCTCCCTAATGTGACGCCATGCGGTTCATTTTTATCGTTGATTCACAAGGGTTTGGCACGCCAGACCCCTACATTCGTTTTGTGCAAGGGTTTGGCACGCCAGACCCCTACTGTTTCTGGGTGAGGAGGTAGGCGATGATGTTGGTGAGGTCTTCTTCTGGCATGTAATTCGGCTCGCTGGTCTCATCGTTGAACTGCGGCATCAGGTTGCCATAGCCAGGAACAAGATAATCACCAGGGTGCCGGATCGAGGTCTCCAGGTAAACTTCTGCCGGGGTGCCGCTGGCACGTCGCGCCGCATTGTTGCCGACATTGTTCAGGTTCGGCCCGATCGCGCCCGCCCACCCCAGATCATCCAGAATGTGACAGGTCGCGCACGGATATTTGGCGCTGGCGAGGGTGGCGCGTCCGCGCAGCGCCGGATCGGGCGGCGGGAACAGCACGCTCATCACCTGCGGCTCGTAGAATTCGCGCAGATAGGTCTCTTCATCGGGATGGACGACCAGCCACGCGCCCTGTAATTCGCCGTCATAGCCGATCGTGCCTGCCATATTGCCATGCCCGGAGCCGCACAATTCGGCGCACACGATCCGATAGGTGCCGGGGTCGGTGGGCGTGAAGGTAATGCTGGTCGTGCGCCCGACGAGCAGGTCCTGCTTGATGCGCATCGCCGGAATCCAGAAGGCGTGATTCACATCTTCCGGGCGCATACTCATCTCGACCTGTTCACCTGCCCAGGTGTGGAGCTGTCCACTGTTAAAATCGAGTCCGCTCTCGCTGTTCAGGGCGACGCGGATCGGTTCCTCGGTGATCTGATCGATCGTGATGCCAGCCGGGAGGGTTTCCGGGGTGATGTCGTAATTGAACGTCCAGGCATAGCGCGCCCCGATCGCCTGTACGTCGTGGTTGATCGGCTGGACGGTGCGAATGCTGATCCAGACCTGGTAGCTGTAGATGGTTACCACCAGCACGATCACCGCCGGAACGAGCGTCCAGATCAGCTCCAGGGTACTGTTGCCGTGCAGCGGGATGCCGTCGGATCGGTCGTTGATGCGCGCCCGAAAGCGCACCATCGAGAACACCAGCACGCCGATCACCAGTAGAAAGATCGCGCCGCCGATCACCAGCATAAACTGGAACAGACCGTCTACCTGTTCGGCTTCGAGCGACGCCTGTTCGGGGAAGAGCGACGGCGACAGCGTGCCGATCAGCAGCCCGCCAAAGATGATTCCGAGCGCGGCGGCGACGATCCAGATGATCGAGAGCGATTGCCCGCCCGCCGGGGTGCCACTGTTGAGACTGGGTTTAACTGTCATGCCTGCTCTCATTCACTCGATGAAGGCGAATGTGGTCCTGCTGCAATAGAAGTTGGATGGAATGGTGGATCAATTGTGCTAACGCATTTGTTCAAAATTACACAAGCCCTGTAAAGGCGATTTTACCGAAGATACAACGGAATAGCAAGCAAGAACGAGATGAGCGGAATCTGCCACAACCGCTGCAACACCCTGTATAATCCACGCAAAAAAATGAGGTCACTGTGAAACAAGCTGCCCGCTTCATCACATTCGCCAGCCTGGTACAGGTGTTTGGTTTCCTGATCGCGCTGCCCGGTCATCTGGATGAACCCTCCTGGTCGGCACACGCGCAGTTTCATCATGTCCTGGGCTGGCTGTGGCTGGCGGGGTTCAACATCCTGATCCTGGCGCTGACGTGGGGCCCGTTGCAGCGCTACGACCGCTGGAGCTTCCGGCTGCTGGTGATCGCCTTTCTGTTCGCACAGGTCGGTTTCTTTGCGACCGTGCTGCTGGTGCCGGAAGGACGCCCCGACGAAACGTGGTTCTACGCCGCGCTCGGTCTGGTGGCGGCGATCAATGCTGGCGGACTGGTCGCCGCCTGGCGTGCGCTCGCAGGTCACGCGCCAGCCTAGTCCGAAGTTAATCAAAAAACCCCCCGACCTGCGTTGACCCCGCGCCGCGCATCGCCTACAATCACAGGTGTGTATCATGGACGGCAGAGCGCGCACGCGCACGAAAGGATGGCTCATGGATACGCCAGTTGGCTGGATTCTGATTATCCTCGCGGCGGGAGTGGTCGCCGCGATGGTCTGGGCAGTATCGCGCGAACGACATACGCACGAAGAACACTACAATCCCGACATGGCGGGATCGGCGTCCTCGTCCGCCATGCCGATCGATGTCGATCTGGGCGAATCCGCGCCACCCGCACCCGATCCCACGCTCTCCCCCTACGGCTCGACCATCGCCCCTACCAGCGACCAGACCAAGCCCGACTCCAGCAGCACGACCGAACAGCGCTGATGCAGTCGGTCGTCACGTTTCGTTAAGCCGCCGATCAGCCGCCGTACCCACACCGAAGCCGCCTCGATGACGCCGAATTTACGTCAACATGCCGCCGCCGCCCTCGTCCTGGCGATCCTCACGCTGACCGCCGCCCATCGACTGGCGTTCAGCGATTGGATCATGGCGCGTGGCGACACCTACAGCTATCACTATCCCTACTGGCAGACACGCGCCGACGCGCTGCGCGGGGGTGATGACGCGCCCGGCGTACTGTGGACGGACAAGTTGTTCGGCGGGGCGCCGCTGCTGGCGAACCCGCAGGTCGGCGTATTCTACCCACCCAACATCGCTCTGACCGCGCTCGACGCACCCGACGCCATCCGTGTGAGCGTACTCATCCATCTTATGTGGGCGGGAGTGGGCGGCTATGTGCTGGCGCGCGGCGCGCTGCGGGTCGGCTGGCTCGCTGGGGTGGTCGGCGGCGGGGCATTCCTGCTCGGCGGACACCTGGGGGCGCACGTCGAGCAGATCAACCAGCTTCAGGGCTTGTCCTGGCTGCCCTGGGCGCTGTGGGCGTTCGATCGGGCGCTCGTGCCAGCGCCAAACCGCCGCCGTCACAGCGTCGGGCTCGCCGCACGATGGGGCATGATCCTGTCGCTGCTGCTGGCGCTGCAATTCTTCAGCGGACACACACAGACGGTATTTCTCACCGGGGCAGCGTTGGGGATCTACGCGCTTTGCACGCGCCCGGTGCGCGGACTGCTGACGCTGGTGTTCGCCGGAGTGATCACGGCGCTGCTGGCGGCGCCGCAGCTTTTGCCGACGCTGGCATTGTCGCGCCTGGGCAACCGCGAAAGCGGGTTCACGCTGCAAGGCGCGACCGCCTTTTCGTTCAGCCCGTTCGCCGTCGGACGCGGACTGCTGCCCAGTTTCGACAGGATGATCTTCAGCGAATACATCGCCTATCCGGGGATCATCGTCGGCGCGCTGGCGTGGATCGGGGCATTTACCGCCACCCCGGTGGGCGATATCCCCCCGACCCCCCTTTCAGGGGGGAGAAAGACGGCGCGTACAGGGGGGAGAAAGACGGCGCGTACAGGGGGGAGAAGGGCGGTGCGTGCGCTGGCATGGCTGGCGCGCCTCATGCAGCGCCCCGCCGCGCCCTGGATAGCGCTGGTCGTGACCGGGCTGTTCCTGGCGTTCGGCATCTACAACCCGTTTTACGCGCTCTTTTACAATCTGCCCGGCTTCAACCTGTTTCGCGTGCCCGCGCGCTGGCTGGTCTTGTTGGCTATGGGCGCGGCGATGCTGGCAGCGCTCGGAGTCGAGTCGCTGCGACAGCGGCGCGCCCGACTGCTGACCCTGATCCCCTACGCGGCGATCATCGCCGGGTTGGTGCTGCTGGCACCGCAGATCGTCCGCACGATCGACGGCACGCCCGCATACCCGGCGGAAAACAGCACGATGATCGGCTGGATCGCCGCGAGCGCGCTCATGCTGATCGGGTCGATACTGGCGCGGATCGAGCGCACGGCGCGTTTCGCCGTCCCGCTGCTGGCGATTGCCGCCGCCGCCGAGCTGCTGATCGCGTCCGGTGCGCTGGCGTACAACCAGGTTCTGCCGCCAGATTCCTTCAGTGCCGAGCGCTTTAGCATCAGCCAGCTTCAAGCCTATCTCGACGCCGAGACCGATCCGACGGTCTCCAGCCGCCTCCTGAGTATGAGCGATCTGCTGTTCGACCCTGGCGATCGCGCGGCGCTGGAACGCCGTTACGACGCGCTCGGCATCAGCGGCGAGGCGCGCGCGCTGGCGTTCGACACGGTAAAGCTGCGTGAGGTGGTCGGCGGCAACCTGCCGCTCTTATGGGGAATCCCGTCGTTCGACGGCTTCGACGGCGGGCTGCTGCCGACGCGCGCCTACAGCGCCTTCACCTCGCTGATGCTGCCCGATGGGGAACTGCGCACGCTCGACGGGCGGCTGCGCGAGAGTCTGTACAACGATGCGTGCGGCGGCGCCTGCATCCCCGATCAGCGCTGGCTCGATCTGGCGGGCATACGCTATCTGCTGGTCGATAAAGTGTACGATCTGGTGCGCGATGGAGTATTTTTCGATACCACTTTTCCGCGCAGCACGCAGACGGTCTACTTCAACCCGACCGGGTTCGCGGCGCGCTCCGTCGATGTGCTGTATACCTGCGTCACTGGCAATCAGATGTGCGCCTCGCCGGGGTTAATGGTCGATGGGGTAGGACAGGTGCCTGAGATCAGAGGGGAGCCGCTCGATCGCTATTTATTCGCGCGCTACTCGTTCGGCGCACCGCACGATCCCGCCTTGCTGGAATTCTATCCTGGCATGAATGGGATCGTGCGCGCCGTCTCGCTGGTGGCTGACCCCGACGCCGCCTCGCCTGTGTTCGCCCAGTTGGCGCCGTCCCCCTACCGCCGCCTGCTGTCAAGCGACATCAAGCTGTACGAAAATACGACCGTCCTGCCGCGCGCGTTCGTGGTGACCAGCGCGCGCTGTGCAGGCGACGACGCCTTTGGCGACGAATTCGCCCTGAGCGCGATGCGCGAGCCGTCGTTCGATCCGGCGCGTCAGGCGATGATCGCGGGCGACTCCGACGGGTGTGCGCTCAACAGCGATAACACCGGGTCGCTGCTGACAGCGCTGATCACCGCCTACGCGCCGGAGTCGCTGACAGTGCGCGTCGAGACAGACAATCCGGCATTTCTGATCGTCGCCAACAGCTATGATCCTGGCTGGCGCGCGACAGTGGACGGCGTGCCCGTGCCGATCGATCGCGCCAATGTGCTGTTTCAAGCAGTCCGGTTGTCGGCGTCGGCGGCGCCACAAATGGTGCGTCTGACCTACGACCCGCCGGAAGTGCGGATCGGACTGGTGATCGGCGCGCTGGCATGGGCGCTCGGAGTCGGCTTTCTGCTCACGGCTGGACTTGCCAAATTTATGCGCCGTCGATCGGAAAGCGCTGCAGAATGAACGGGAAGTGAATGTTGGGTGAATCGTTTAATGGACTGCTTTACAAACGCTGAAAAATGCCTTATATTTGCCGGAACAAACCTCCAAAAACTTAATTGTTAATCCTTAATTGTGTGCAAATAAAGCACATCAGGTTGCAGTCGTGTCGAGCGGCATTTTAATCATACATATAGGTACATCCCTATAAGGTATTTTAGCGAATGCAATGCGTCGCATAGGCATGGACAGGATGATCGCTGATGTATACACCGAAGATACTCGTCGTGGAAGATAACAGCAATCTGCTGCTGCTGTATACCAAAAGCCTGACCACGCGCGAATATGAAGTCGATCCGGCGATGACCCTGGCGAACGCGCGCGAGCTGCTCTTGCGGCGCCGCTACGACGTGATCATCTGCGATATGCACCTGGGGGAAGAACACGGCACCGACCTGCTGCGCGACCTGCGCGACTCGCAGCACATCGGCACCGAAGTGATCATCATATCGGGGGAAGATCACTATCGTGGACTGTGCGAACAACTGGGCTTCGACCTGTTTCTGTCGAAACCCGTCTCGATCCGTGAATTGCGAACCCTGGTCGAGCGGTTGGTGCAAAATAAAGCCGCCGCGATGTAAGCGCAGCGGCTTGCAATTCATCCCTCATCCCTCAACCCCTACTCCCTGACGGAGAAGGGGAGCAAGATGATGCCCTTGTTTGCAGTCCCTCTGCACGGACGCATCGTGATAGGTCGCTACCGCGTCGGCACCGCGCCCATATCGCCGTCGATGATCTTGACGAACCCGCTCGCCACCCACCCGACCGTGCCGCGCCACACCACTCTGTACCAGCCGTCGCGCGTCTGCTCCAGGATCGGCAGCAGATCGCCCCAGGGGATACGTCCGATCTGAGTGCTGAACACGTTCGGCTCGGCGCGCAGCCGCAGCGTCGCCTCACTCTGCCCGATCACGCCCGTCTCGGATGCGGGCATTCCCGCCGTGACAAAGGCATTCTGAATCGGCGCGTTGAAGCTGTTGCCATTGACGTTGAAATAATAGTGCCACACCCAGCCCTGACGATTGCTTAACTGGATCAGATACCACAGCGACCGGTCGTCGCGTCCGATAATCTGATAGGTCTGCCCGCGCAGCACCCGATCGACGACGCCCGCGCCCGGAAACGGCGCGCCGCGCACCAGTAAGACCTGCGCGCGGATCACCGTGCCCGACAGTGCGCCCGGCGGAATGGCGGGCAGGGAAGTCGGGGGAATGGCGGTCGAGGTCGCGGTCGGACCCGCTGTGACAAAGACACCGCCGCCGCCGGGCGTCCCGATTCCTGGCGTCCCGATGCCAGGCGTGAGTCCGCCGCTGATCTGGAACCACTGGAATTGGATCGCCGCCTGGTCGATACCCTCGAAGTATTCTACTACCAATGAATGCGTACCCGCGGTCAGCGTGTACTGAAAGCGGTCGGTGGTCAGGACGCGCGGCACAAAACGATCCAGTACGACCACGCCGTCGATGAAGACGCGCACGCCGTCGTCCGATGAGACGATGAAGTCATATGCCCCGGCGTTGAACAACTGTACCGAGGTGAAGCGCGCCGAAAAGTTGTCTTCCGATACGATGCCAGGGCGCGGGCTGGTTATACCAAAGTTGAAGTTGATGCCGCCCGCCAGTGTTTCCGACAGCACCGGACTGCCGCTGAGATCGGTATTGTTGTAGTACGACACTGTCCAGCCCGTGCCAAATTCCTGTGCCACATCCGCACTGATGACCACCGCCGCCCCGACCGACAGCAGCAGCAGTGCCAGCATGATCCCGATTCTACGCCCGTTCATGGTCGATCCTTTTTCCGTATATGTCTAAAGATGATCTCCATCGCGGGCATGGCGCGCCATGCCCCTACAGTCCCGGTTGTGAAGGGCACAGCACGCGCTGCCCCTCCTGCCCTGGCGACGATGGGCATGGCGCCCAACGGGTACGTTGTTACGCCTCAGTGATGGTGACGCTGGTGATTTCGTCGTTCTGACGGATGGCGTTGACCACTTTTTGACTCTCTTTGTCCGCCACCTTGCCAAACACCGCGTGCTTGCCGTCGAGGTGCGGGGTCGGGACGTGGGTGATGAAGAACTGCGACCCGTTGGTGTTGCGTCCTGCATTCGCCATGCTGAGGACGCCGGGGCTGTCGTGCTTTAGCCGGAGCGCTCCGTCTTCATCGTTCCATTTGTAGCCGGGACCGCCCGTGCCATTGCCAGACGGGTCGCCGCCCTGGATCATGAATTCCGCGATCACACGGTGAAATTTCAATCCGTCGTAAAAGCCATCGCGCGCCAGAAAGACAAAATTGTTGACCGTGATCGGCGCTTCTTTGGTGAACAGATTGATGGTGATCGTCCCTTTCGTCGTGTTGAACACGGCGGTATACTGCTTTTTGGGGTCGATCTGGATAGCGGGGGATGCGGCATACGACTTCGCCATGAGTGATTTTCCTCGTTGGATCGATTCTAAAACGCACCTGCACTGCCGAGGATTATAACCCAGAAAAAAATGTCACGCGCGGGTGGGGACATAGCAGGCGAAACAATGGCATTCCAGACTCCGAAACGCGCGTATAATGCAATCTGCCTTCAATCGAATGCCCACCAGAGTGCGATATGCCGCCTCTACGGTTTCGCACAGCAAAGGGGTGGCTCATGCGCCGTCTTGGAACAACCATCGGCTATTTGTTCTTTCCCATCGCCGCGGTACTGGCTTCGCTGCTTGTGCCAGCGGATAAACTTTTACTGCGCCTCCTGATCGGCATCATCATCAGCGGTTCAGGCGTGATTGCCGCCGACGCCGGGTTTCGCCCCGCCGACCTGCGCACGTTGTTCCGGCGCGACCGCAGCCAGACGACTCCGGAATCGCGTGCCGAGACCGCCGGATGGCTGATGATGGCGGCTTTCGTGTCGATGATCGTCAGCGCGCTGCTGTTCTCCCCCTCCAACAATCGTGAACGAGAATTCACGCTGCCTGTCGTGCTGATGGTCGGCGGGATGATCGTGCTGTGGAGGTCGATCCATTTCGCCAGACCCGACTTTGAGGTCGTCACGGTGGCGGGGGAGGCGATCCAACCCCAGCGCAGCCACCTGCCGTTTGCCATGATCGGGCTGCTGCTGCTGCTGTTCACCGCTGAAGCCGCCGGCAAAGCGCTCCGACTGCCCGGACTGCAAACAACGCCGCTGCTGCTTCAGGCGGTCACGTTTTACGGCGGCGTCGCCTTTCTGGTGCTGGGTATGGGCGGGGTGCGGCAGCTCCACCTGCCGCGACTGCCTCAACTGCCCCGACTGCCGCGCCTTTCTCTATCCAAACTGCACGATCTGAGGCTCGACGACCGACGCGCGGAGATCGCCATCGTGATCCTGATTTTCCTGGGCGCGCTGCTCGTCCGTGCCTGGAACCTGGAAACCGGGCTGCGCGCCAGTGTCGATGAAGCGCTGGCGATCGACGGTATTTCCCATTACCGGGGCGGCGCGATCGGACTGGTGGGACGTCCGTCGGTATACATCACGAGCCTGCTCATGCCCCAATGGCAAGCCGTGATCATCGACCTGTTCGGTCGGTCGGTCACGACCCTCCGGCTGGCGAGCGCGATCATCGGGGCGCTGACGGTGACGGCGGTCTATTTTCTGGCGCGCGATCTGTTCAATAATCGTCAAACGGGCATCGTCGCCGCGCTCTTTCTCCTCAGCTTTCCGCCGCACATTCACTTCAGCCGAATCGCTCTGCTGCACATCGCCGACCCACTCTTCGGGACGCTGGCATTCTGGTTCCTGATTCGCGGATTCCGCTTCAACCGACGCCTCGATTGGGCGCTGGCGGGAGCCATGCTCGGCTTCACCCAATATTTCTTCGAGGCGGGACGGTTGTTTTATATCCCGCTTGCTGCTATCTGGTTGATCCTTACGATCGGTTTTCGGCTGGTCGTGCCGATTCGCATCCCCTGGCGCGGTGTTCTTGTCGCTGTGCTGACCCTGATCATCGTCGCCATGCCCATCTACTATGCCATCTTCAGCGGCAGTGCCGACGCCAACCCGCGCCTCAGCGTTTCGAGCGGTGTCGATTTACTGCTCGCAGCGCTGCCAGACGGTCTCACGCCGGAAGAAACGACCACACTGGCGCGGCGGCTGCTGTTCCCTTTGACCGTCTATGTCCATCAACGGGAACTGGCTGTCTTCTATGGCGGCGATCAACCGCTGATGTTAGTGTACGTCGTGCCGCTGTTCCTGATGGGCATGGGTTATCTGCTCTGGCGCTGGCGCACGTTCGGCGGATCGCTGGTCGTCTTATGGGTGCTGGCGACCGCGGCGACCAACGCCCTTCTGCGCGACAGTGCGGTTTATGCCCGCTGGCATGTCGTGTTTCCCGCCCTGGCGCTGGTCGCGGCTGTGGCGCTGTGTTCACTCGTCCCAATGCTGTGGAAGCGCACTGCCAATGAGGTGTCCTCCGAAGGCATCCGTCCGGGGCACGGTCGGCGGCAGAGCGTGACGTTGATCGTGATGGGGCTGTCGATCATCATCGCCGTTGGACAGGTGGTCTATTATTACCGCGACCATGTACCCTTGTTCGAGCGGCAGGCACGGGAATTCAAGGCTTACCCCGATGGTTACGATATGGCAATCCGGGCTAAAGACGTTCCCGACTTCACCGACATCTATCTGATCGCTGACCCCATTCCCGACATCAACGTGCCGCGTATCTGGGTCTCGTTCCTGACGAAAAGCGACCCCGCGACCCTGCGTCATATCCCGCTGGCGACCAGTGACTTCACGCCCGATTTCATCGCCGCGCTCCCTGTCGGGCGGAATTTCGCTTTTTTCATCGACTCGCAGGCACGGGATCAGATCGCGCTAATGACGAGCGCGTTCGGCTGCCCGATCGAAACCAGCCCTTACGCGATCGATCCACCTACCAAAGCGTATGTCCTGTGCTTCAAAGAAATGGAATAGTCGGTCGGCTCATGGAGCAATGACAATAAAATCCAATCATTCTTCGGTCGGACGCATTGTTATGTGTCCCTACAACCGCGCTGAATGCGTAATTCACTGAGTGACGTACTCCCAAGCCTAAAGGCTTGGGCTTCTCCCATCAGGCAACGCTGCCCCTGCGAGCAGGGGTCTTAGCGCGTCTACGGGTTTGTTCGCCGACGCCCCGGCGTGTTCCACACCTTCAACTGCAAAATGCGCTCCCTC
>DAOTUN010000007.1:0-91410 GCA_034437395.1 Anaerolineae bacterium
CCGACCTGTGCATCGAGATTCAGTCGCCTGGACAGACCGTGAAGCTGCTCACCGACAAAGCGGCGTACTATCTGGCGCACGGGGCGCGGATGGTCTGGCTGATCTACCCGGCTAAGGGCGTGGTGGAATGGCTGACGCCGACCGAGCGTCATCTGCTGGTCGGAGAGGATGCGGTCGTGGGGGGGGAGGTGCTGCCCGGCTTCAGCGTCACGGTGGCGGCGCTGCTGACCCTGCCGTAGGGACTGCATGACAATGCCGTCCGACACACGACGAACGAACATGCTTGTGGTGGGTTTAGCACGCCAAACCCCTACGTCCGTCGCGTCAGGGGGTTGGGTATAATCAGCGCATGACCGCATCCCCCCCACGAGGCAGGTATGTCCACATCGACACGCGCACTCAGCAACGCTCAGATCGTCCGCGCGACGGCGATCGTGATCGGCGGCTTTCTAGCCAGCGGCGCGCTCGGTCTGCTGCGCACCTGGGTGTTCTCGATCACCTTTGGCGCCAGCCCGGAGCTGGACGCCCTTTACGCCGCGCAGCGCCTGCCCGAAGCGCTGTTCGTGCTGGTGGCAGGTGGAGCGCTTGGTTCATCGTTCATTCCCGTGTTCGAGCGCTTCATCGCGGGCGGTGACGAGGCGGCTGCCTGGCGGCTGGCGAGCGCAGTGCTGACCTGCGTCACCCTGATCGGCGCGGCGCTGGCGCTGGTGCTGGCGCTGATCGCGCCGCTGGTGGTGCCTTCGCTGCTGGAGCCGGGTTCGTCGCCAGCACGCGCCGCCCTCACGACCGAGCTGACGCAGATTATGCTGATCACCGTCGCTGTCTTCAGCGCCAGCGGCTTGCTGATGGGCATCCTGAACGCGCAGCGCTTGTTCGCGCTGCCCGCCTTAGCGTTGAGCATGAACAATATCGGTCAGATCATCGGCGCGGTCGTGCTGACGCGCGTCCTCTCGCCCGACGGGACGCCGACGGTCTACGGCTTGGCGTGGGGCGCGGTCTTAGGCGCGCTGCTGCATCTGGCGATCCAGCTTCCGGGCGCGCGTCAGGTCGGATCGCGGCTGCGCGTGCTGCCCGATCTGCGGGTGCCGGGGACGCGCGACGTGCTGCTGCTGATGGGTCCGCGCATCCTGGGACTGGCGATCGTGCAGATCAATTTCATCGTCAATGTCAACCTCACGTCGGGGATGGTCGAGGGCAGCCGGACGGCGCTGATCACGGCATGGACACTGATGTTCTTCGTCCTCGGCGTGATCGGGCAGAGCGTGGGATCGGCGCTGTTCCCGTCATTGGCGGCGCTGGCAGCATCGGGCGATCGGGCGGGCTACGTCGGCAGGCTCAATCGCGCGCTCGTCGGGGTGCTGGCGTTGAGCGTCCCGGCGATGGCGGCGATCTGGCTGCTGGGGGCGTGGGGGATCGATCTGGTGTTCGGCTACGGCGCCTGGACGGACGCGGCGACGGCGGCGACCGCGCTGGCGCTTGGTGTGTTCGCCATCGGCATTCCCGGTCACGCGGCGCTGGAAATTTTGTCGCGGGCGTTCTACGCGCGCGGTAACACGCGCACGCCCGTGTTGGTCGGGATCGCGGCGATGGCGGCGAACATCGTCCTGAGCCTGATCTTCATCCGCTTCATTGGCGATGCAGACAGCCTGACCAATGGCGCCTATGTCGGCTTGGCGCTGGCGAATTCGGTCACGACGCTGGTGGAGGCGGTCGTGTTGTGGTGGCTGCTGCGGCGGGCGCTCGCACGCGATTCATCATAGGGACTGCATAACGATGCGTCCGCCTCCATTCAGGGCAGGGCAGCGCCGCCCGTCCCAAAATGCGCTGCCAGCAGCGAGAAGTCGGAAATACTGACAACACCGTCTCCATTGAAATCGGTGCGGACATCGAACCCCATCTGATCTGTGGAGGTGCCAAAAGCAGCCGCCAGCAATGAGAAGTCGAGAATGCTCACTGCGTTGTTGCCGTCGGCATCGCCCTCACGCAGTGGATCGATTGTGAGGAGGTTGATCCCGCTGGTCAGTATCAGACTGCTCGACAGTGCGGACAGCGTGTGGGCGTGCTTCACCCAGATATGATAGCTGCCAGGAGGCAGAGCGGGCACGCTGACCTGTCCGCTGGTGTTGGCGGTGAGTGTGGTGTCATGAATGGCAGCGCCCCCTGCCGTCGGCTTGACGATCACGCGCACAGGCACCGCCCAGCGGGCATGAGGCGCAGGCGGTCTTCCCTGTAAAGCGAGCTGCAATCGCGGCTCTGCCTGTACCGGATCGACGGTAAAGCTGAACGTCGTCGTCTGAGTTGGCATGTCGAGACCGTTACGCCCCGGATACAGGCTCACGGTCACCGTATAGCTGCCAGGGATCAGCTGCCTGCCCGTGTCGGATAGACGAAACGGTGCCTGATTGTCGAGGTAATCCTGACCGTTGACGCCAAAGATGACGCTGGCGGTCGGTCCGCTGGTGTCGGCGCGCAGCGTGACCGCCGCTGTACTGCCGATCGTCACGCCATTTTGCAGCGTGGACAGCACCACATCGGAGCTGGCGTCGAGGACACGGACTCCATTCAGCATACTGGCTTCACGCGCGCGCCGCCGCGCCAGTTGATCGAGGTAGAGCGACTGCGGCGTCAGGCTGGCGCCCTGCCCGACCCCCTCTACAAAATCGAGCGGTTCATCGCCGCCCAGGGTCGCCCAATAATTGTTGGAGATTGAATCGGTCACGACACCGATCGCCCCGGTCGTGCTTTGTGTGCCGACGACATAGCCCCATCCATACTGTGCCGTCTCGATCAGGTAGGGGAAATTCGGACGGACATACGCCAGTCCGATGGTATTCCAGTAGACCGATTGCGTCGTCGTGTGCCCGGCACCGCCGCTGGTCGTCCCGCGATTGACCGACTGCAAAAAGTCCCGATCCAGACGCATCTGGTCAACCAGGTTCGCCACCGAAAGATAGGCATGAAAATCCGAAGCCAGGCGCGCATTGATGCTGGTGTTGTTGTGGATGACATTACCCGTCGTCACAAACGAATTGAAAATGTAGTTGTGTCGCCCCCCCTCGGCAGTATTGTCCTTCAGCAGGTGATCCTGTCCCCCGTTCAGATTGAAAAGGTAGCCATTGCCGCCGCCACCCCGATACTGCGGAAACCCCATTGTATTCGCCTCGACCGTCGTCCGGGCAGAACCCGCCTGCAACACGATGCCACGCGAGAGGACGTGCACGTTGTCCGCATTGAGCGTCGGGCGATAGCTGCTCACCCGCCAGACCCAGCTATCGACGACTCGCGCTGAGACCAGGATCGCCGCCGCGCTGTGCATTTCGTAGGCGCCCGTGTCGGGGGTGTCATAATCTTCGTCACCGAGACCGGGTGTGAGATTTTGCCGCATCCCGATGGAAAAATTCTCCAGACCGATCTCCCTGACGACGGTTTGCAGGCGCAGCACCCGCGCGCTGTCGCGCACTTTCAGTGGGTAGCGCGTCGGTGCATCGATGATCAGGCGGTTGTGCGCGCTGTCCACAGCGACCACGCGGCGGAAATAGATCAGACCGCGCCAGCTCGTCTGCCCCTGGGAATTATTCCAGAAAGCTGTCATGTCGTGATCGACGATGAAGGCGTCCGTGACGGTATTGCGCACGTCGATCCAATCGCCGACCGCATAGCCCGCCGTCGATTGCACAGGGAGCACCCGTGTCGGCAAAAGCAGGTCCTGCGTGATATTGACCCGGTTGGTGGTCACGCCTTCCACACTGGTCGCCCCCGTCGGGATGAGGGTGATCACACTTTTGTTGCGCATCACGGGTTCGTCGTTGAAGATGTGCGTCTGGCGGTCGCCCGATCCCCGCAGTACCATGTTGTCGCAGTTTATCTTTAGCGCGTAGTTATTGCTGCCCTGTGGACGGACGCGAAATGTCCCGATCGAAAGCTGCACCACGCCGCCGCCCGCCGCGCATACCGTGTCGATGGCGCTCTGGATGGCGGTCGTGGCGTCCGCTGTACCGCTGCCATAGACGGCGGCATCGAGCGTGATCACCGTGCCCGCTGTCACACCAAAGGGCGGCGCGCTGTCCCCACGTCGATAGCCTGCATAAGAAAAATCATGCAGGAACTGACCGCTGCTGTTGATGTCGCCCCCCAGATGGACAGGAAGCCAGTTGTCGGGGTACAGCACGCTGCGCCACCCTCCCTGGGATTGCACGGTCGCTGGGGATGTCGGACTGATTGCGAGGACGCAGCATGAAATGCAGACGATCAGTCCAGTGATTACGAATCGGTTTTTCATGCCGACCATGACCCCGCTCGCTGACTGGGCAAATGAGACAGGTCAAGCATAACATAGCTCACCTGCGGTGGGGCGCCGAAATCGGTCGTACAATAGACGAAACAAGAAGTGAGGACAATTATGATCGCGGCTCCCCCAATCGCAGCTCAGGCAGCGCCAGCGCAGGATGAAACGATCGCCACTGCCGACCTGTATCGTCTGACGCTCGATCAGTACAAGGCGATGATCGACCACGCTATTCTGGGTGACGAGGATCGCGTCGAACTGCTGGAAGGACTCTTGATCCGCAAAATGATTAAAAAACGACCGCACAGCTTCTCGACCCATACCCTGCGCGAATTGCTCTTCGCCATGCTTTCAGCGGAATTTTACGTCGATTCCCAGGAGCCGTTCAACGCCGTCAACAGTCAACCAGAACCCGATCTGATGGTCGTGCGTGGAAAACCGCAAGACTTTCCCGACGATCACCCATCAGCTCAGGCGATCGCGCTGGTCGGGGAAGTCTCATACTCGACACTCCAGCAGGATCGGGGTGTCAAGCTGCGCCTGTACGCGCGCGCCAGTATCCCGGTCTATTGGATCGTCAATCTGGTGGACGGACAAATCGAGGTCTGCACACAGCCCGATGGCGCGGGGCGCTATGCACAGATGACGGTCTATCGTGGGGACGATCAGGTGCCCGTCGTGATCGACAATCAGACGCTCGGATCGATCCGCGCCGGGGATGTGCTGCCCGCTCACGTTGAAACAGAGGAGAACAGCTCATGACGCTGGCACAGGTGGGACGGATCACGGTGGCAGAATTCGAGCGGCTGATCGCGCTGCCGGAAAATGCCGATCGCAAGCTGGAATTGTTCAACGGGGAGATCATCGAGCATATGCCAACAGTAGCTCATGCGCGCGTGATGCGCCGATTGCATGAATTTTTGAGCGCCTATTTACGGGATCATGCAATCGGAGAGTACTTTCCCGAACTGCGGCTCAGTCTGCCTGATCAACCCGATCATGATGTAATCCCCGATCTGGTGTTCGTGCGACAGGAACGGCTCGCTGCCATCAACGACGACGAAGCACCCCTCCCCTTCATACCCGATCTGTGCATCGAGATACAATCCCCTGGGCAGAGCAAAACGCTGTTGCAGGACAAAGCACGCTACTACCTGGCGCACGGTGCGCGCATGGTCTGGATCATCTATCCCAAAAAGGGCATGGTCGAATGGCTGACTCCGACCGACGGCGATTTTGTGGTTGGTGGTGAAGCCCTCACCGGCGGTGCCGTGCTGCCGGGATTCAGCGTCACGGTGAGCGCGCTGCTGACACTGCCGTAAAAGCGGGATTGTCCTGATGAAAACGAGCGATGAGGTGAGGCTATGACGCTGGCACAGGTGGGACGGATCACGGTGGCAGAATTCGAGCGGCTGATCGCGCTGCCGGAAAATGCCGATCGCAAGCTGGAATTCTTCAACGGGGAGATCATCGAGGAAATGCCAGACTCATTGCACGCCAGCTTAGGATTTCACATTGCTACTTTGTTAGGCGATTATCTGAAGGTGCATCCGGGCGGGCGCGGCTTTGTCGAGCCGCGTATCAGGCTGCCCGATCAATCCGAACATGACGTAATCCCCGATGTGGCGTTCGTGCGGCAGGAACGGCTGGAGGACATCATTCGCCGCGCCCCGCTGCATTTCGTGCCTGACCTGTGCATCGAAATTCAATCGGAAGGGCAGAGCCGAAAATTGCTGCGCGATAAAGCCGCTGTTTATCTGGCACATAGCGGGCAGATGGTGTGGCTGATCTACCCTGACAAAAAGTTGGTGGAGTGGCTGACGCCCGACGCCGACGAAATTCTGTTCAGCGATGATGTGATCGACGGCGGTGCCGTGCTGCCGGGATTCAGCGTCACGGTGAGCGCGCTGCTGACACTGCCCTAGCGCGTCACGTGCGGGTGTGGACGCATCGTCATGCGTCCTACGACCCATCCGTTAGCATATCGACGTGGCGGACGCATTGTTATGTGTCCCTAGGCGAGCGGCAGCCGAATCCGAAAGCGCGTGCCCTCGCCTGGCGCTGACTCGACCTGAATTTCCCCCCGGTGCCGCGCAAAGATGATCCGGTGCGCGATGTCTAACCCCAGTCCCGTCCCCTTGCCAACCTCTTTGGTGGTGTAGAACGCCTCAAAAATATGCTCTTTGACGTGATCGGGCATCCCCGGTCCGTCGTCGGCGATCTCGATCCACACGTCGGTCTCGGTCTGGGTCGTACTCAGCGTGAGCGTGCCCTTGCCGTTGGCACTGTGCATGGCGTCGATGGCATTGTCGATCAGGTTCGTCCACACCTGGTTGAGTTCGCTGCCATAAGCCTGGATTTGCGGCAGGGTCTTGTCGTAGTGCTTGACGACGGCGATATGATCGCTGCGCAATTTGTGCGCCATGATCGTCAGGGTATCGTCGAGTCCCTCGTGCAGATCGACCTCCTGCTGTGGCGCCTGATCCATGTAGGAATACGACTTGACCGCCTTGACCAGCCCGGAAATACGCTTGGTACTCTGCTCGACCTCACGCACCAGCTCGGCGGCATTGAGCGCGGCGCACAGCCAGCCGATCGCGTCGGGCAGCGCGGCATCGCCGATGGCATGGCGCAGCGTCTCCAGGCGCGTGCTGTCGATCTCCGCCTTGACAAAGATCGGCGCGATGTCCCAGCTATTGTCGATGTTCTGATCGTCGAGCCAGCCGCCGACATCTTCCTCCAGATCGCCCTGCGCCATCATCGCATGTTCGGTCGGCTTCATGATATGCCCGACGGCATCGGCACGCACCCGCAGCAGCCCGTCGATCTGGTCGGCGCTGATCGTCCCGGCGAGCCGCATCAACGGTGCCTGTAACGCATCCATCGCCATGCCGAGCTGGTTGGCGGCACGCACCGCCGCCGCCGCCGGGTTGTTCAGCTCGTGCGCCAGCCCCGCCGCCAGCACGCCCAGTGACGACAATTTCTCGCGCTGACGCGCCAGCGCCTCAGTCGTCTGGATGCGCCATTGCAGCGCGTTGAACAGCTTGCTGACGATCACAGGACAGACGCCGAACATATCGCGGAAGTTCTGCCCGTCCAGACGCAGCAGCACCGACGGCACCAGGGCGCGCATACTGGCGAGATACGGCGCGCCGCTCAACAGCGGCACCTCACCGCTGAAATTACCCGTGCCGTGCGTGGCGAGGATGTACTCGGCGTTGTCGCGCACCTGTACGATCTGGACGTCGCCGCTGATCACCATGTACCAGTAATCGGCGGGCGCGTCCTGTCTGAAGATATATTCCCCGGCTTCGACCTGAATTTGTTCGCTGTGACTGATGATCCAGTCGCATTGATCGTCGCGCAGATGGGCGAACAGCTCGATCTGGCGTAATTCGTCACGGGTGATCATCTACAGGTCTCCAAGATACTGGTGAATGAACTGTACCGCGATCGATCCTTCTCCGACCGCCGACGCCACCCGCTTGACCGAGCCGTAGCGCACGTCCCCGGCGGCGAATATGCCCGGTACGCTGGTCTCCAGCAGGAAAGGCGGACGCGCCAGCTTCCAGCTTTTGGGTGGCAGTCCGTCGCGGATCAGATCGCTCCCCGTGAGCAGAAAGCCACGTTGATCGCGCTCGACCACACCCGCCAGCCAATCGGTCAGCGGCATGGCGCCGATGAAGACGAACAGCCCGGCGGCATCGTATTTGGTCATCTCGTCGCTCGGACGCTCGATCAGCGTCACCGCTTCAAGGTGCGCCTCACCATGTACGGCGAAAATCTCGGTGCGCAGCCGCACGGCGATATTCGGCGTGTCGGTGATCTGGTCGATCAGATACTGGGACATGCTCTTGCCCAGGTCATCGCCGCGCACCACCAGATGCACCGTCGAGGCATAGCGCGAGAAGTACATCGCGGCTTGTCCGGCGCTGTTGCCCGCCCCGACGATAAACACGTTCTGACCCATCACCGAAGGTGCCTCGGTCATGGCGGCACCGTAATAGATGCCCGCGCCCGTCAGTTCATCGCAGCCCGCCACCTGCAGGCGGCGATAGCTGACGCCGGTGGCGATCAGCACGGCTTTGGTGATGATCTCGGCGCCATTGGTCAGTTGGATGATGCGGTAGCGGTCTTCGATGCGCACCCCACACACCTCCGCCGGGGTCAGAATCTCGACGCCGAAGCGAGTTGCCTGGGCGACGGCGCGATGCGCCAGGTCGTTGCCACTCAAGCCGACCGGGAAGCCGAGGTAATTCTCGATCCGCGAGCTTTGTCCAGCCTGTCCGCCGGTCGCCTCGCGCTCGATCAGGATGGTCTTGAGTCCCTCCGATGCGCCGTAGACTGCCGCCGCCAGTCCGCCCGGTCCGCCGCCGACGATCGCCAGATCGTAGGAGGGCTGGCTGGCGACCGTCTGCAACCCGACCCGACCCGCCAGCTCGACGGTCGTCGGCTGGACGAGCTGTGTCCCGTCAGGAAACAGCGCGATCGGCAGCTTCGCCCCGTCGATCAGCTTGAGCAGATCGCGCGCGGCTTGATCGGTCTCCACGTCGAGCCAGCGGTAGGGGACGCGGTTGCGCGCCAGAAAGTCCTTGAGCGCGTGCGACTGCGGCGACCAGCGGTTACCGATGATGCGCACGCCCTCGAACTCCGGACGATAGTTGCGCTGCCAGCCGTCGAGCAGGTCGTGAACCACCGGGAACAGATTTTCTTCAGGCGGATCCCAGGGTTTCAACAAATAATAGTCGAGGTTGATGGCATTGATCGCCTGGATCGCCGCGTTGGTGTCGGCATAGGCGGTCAGCAGCGCACGACGCGCGTCCGGGAAGAATTTCATCGCCTCGGTGAGAAACTCGACACCGGTCATCTCCGGCATCCGCTGGTCGATCAGGAAAAATGCCACTACGTCATCGCGCAGTTTCAACTGTGCTAACGCTTCGAGCGCCTCGCTCCCGGCGCTGGCACGCATGACGCGATAGTCCTTGCCAAATTCACGGCGGATGTCACGCTGAATCGCGTTCAGCACTTCAGGATCGTCGTCGAGCAAAAAAATGACCGGTTTATTCGCCATCCCTGTTTCCTTTACCGTCTCGGATTCACAGCAGAATCACCTCTTATCCCAAATTTATCCCAATGTTGGGATATGACTTTGGGATATAGCTTGTAGCATACGGAAGAGCGGCATGTTAACGCTTCCCGTGAGGGCGATCAATCGCGCTCATTTTCTCTCTCATTCAGTTGGGTCACGCGGAGTTCTGCCTGATCCAAAAGCCGCTGACAGTGTGCGCCCAGCAGTCGTCCGCGTTCAAACAGGGCGACCGATTCTTCGAGAGTCGGCTCGCCGGACTCCAAAAGTTCGATGATCTCTTGCAAGCTGGTGTAGGCTGCCTCGAAGGGCAGCGTGATGATGGCATCAGGGGTCACGAGTCTCGTCTTTCGTCGTCTTTCGCGTCGATATTCGATGAAAAAGCGGGCAGATCGTGCAGGTCGGCGCGGCGTGCGCCGTCGTGAAATTGCAGCGTGAGATGACGGGGCGCGTCGGCAGCCGCCGTGACGCGCGCGCCGGTGTCGCTGTCGGTGACCATGACATAGCCGCGCGCCAGGATCGCGGCGGGGCTGGCGGCATGGAGCGCGTCGGTACGGGCGCCCACTCGTTCGTGCCAGAGCGCAATGCGGCGGCGCTGGTCGGCGGTCAGACGCGCGGCGCCGTCGTCGAGCCGCTGGCGGAACAGGCGCACCGTCGCGGCGGGCGAGGCGGCGCTCAGGGCGCGGCGGGCGCGCTCGATTTTGTCGCGGCGCGAATCGGCATAGTCGAGCGCGGCACCGCGCAGCCGTCCGTTGAGCCACGCGACCCCAGCGCGCAATTCCGCGATGTCGGGGGTCAGGATTTCGGCGGCAGCGCTGGGAGTCGGCGCGCGCATGTCCGCCACAAAATCGCAAATGGTGAAATCGGTCTCGTGTCCAACGCCGCTGATCACCGGAAAGCGGCTGCCGGCGATCGCCCGCGCGACGGTCTCGTCGTTGAATGCCCACAGGTCTTCAATACTGCCCCCGCCGCGACAGACCAGGATCACGTCGATGTCGTCGCGGTCGTTCAACCTTGCCAGCGCGCGCACGATCTGCGGCGGTGCATCGGCACCCTGCACCAGCGTGGGCGAGAGGATCACCTGTACCAGCGGAAAGCGGCGCATCAGCACATTGCGCACATCCTGAAAGGCGGCGGCGTCGGCGCTGGTGACCACCCCGATGATGCGCGGATACTGTGGAAAGGCGCGTTTGCGCGCCGAGTCGAACAAACCCTCAGCGTCCAGCCGGGACTTGAGCTGCTCGAACTGTGCGTACAGGTCGCCCACGCCGACCGGTCGAATCCTGTCGGCATAAAGCTGGTAGGCACCCTGAGGGTCATAGACCGAGACGTGCCCGTGCGCCAGCACCGAGTCGCCATCGCGGGGCAGGGTGTGCATCCGCGCGGCGGTCGATTTCCACATCACGCACGACAGCGCCGACTTGCCATCCTTGAGCGTGAAATACAGGTGTCCCGACGCCACCTTGCGAAAGTTGGAAATTTCGCCCTGCACCCACACATCCTGGAGACGGGAGTCGCGTTCCAGGATGCCGCGTATGGTCGCGGTGAGGTCGGAGACACTCAGGGTCTGTTCTTGCAGCATCGCACAAATCCTTAGTCGTGTTTCGTGCTCGATTATAGCCGATCCCCGTGTGTTATAATCGGCGTGTTTACAAGACGATCCTATACAGCCCAGAAGGTGGACGCGATGGCTTTTTTGAACCAGGCGGAACGCGAAAAGCTGCTCAACGACCTCAGGACGATGAAGTTCAACCGCGCCAAAGGCAAGCTGCGCCGCCTCGATCCCAAAGGCAAGCTGGCGTACTTCCGCAACGCCCAGGAATCGGGCAAGCTGTCCACCCGCTTTGAACTGCATGGCATGGGCACGGTCGTTACGCTGATCGAGAGCAACAAAGACACCGTGACCGCCACCGACGCGGCGGGCGCTAACGCCACGCGCTGGAAATCGGAGCTGACGCTGTTAGAAGTCGTGGTCGAGCCGATGCCGGAAAATCGCACCTAAAGGACTGATTCTTCATGCTGCGCACTCTAAAACAAACTCGCGATTGGTCGCCCGCAGTTCGGCTGGCGTCGATCGCGCTCTTCACGATCATCACCATCCTCGCGGCACGGATCAGCATTCCGCTCGACCCGGTGCCGTTCACCATGCAGCCGCTCGCCGTGCTGCTGGCAGGCATGATCCTGGGGCGGCGCGACGGCGCGCTCAGTCAGATCGCCTACGTCGGGCTGATCGCGGTCGGGCTGCCCGTCGATGCACGCGGCTTGGGGTCGGCGGCGCTGGTCGGCGGCACGGGCGGATTCCTGATTGGCTTCATCGCGGCGGCGTGGATCACGGGTTGGCTGGTCGAGCGCGGCGTGGCGCGGGTGTGGCAGCGCTGGCTCGCCGGAGTCGTCGGCGTGGCGGTGATCTACGCCTTTGGCGTGGCATGGCTGATCGTCGGACGCGGCTTGACCCCCGAAGTCGCGTGGACGGTCGGCGCGGCACCGTTCATCCCCTTCGACCTGGTGAAAGCCGTGATCGCGGCGGCACTGACCGAGGGCGGGCGGCGCTGGCTGGGGCGAGCAGTGTAATACGAGTCACTGAATCACGATTTTCTCTGCGGACGCAGTGTTATGCGTCCCTGCGATCGTGCTGAATCCGTGATTCACCGAGATTGAAGACAAAGACGGAACAAGCAGGCGCACAGGTGCGAAGGACAGAGGCGAGATGGCGATCCAGTCCACCCGACCGCACACCCCCACGCTCGACGATTTTTACGCGCTGATCGCCAGAACGGAAAACGCCGATCGTGTCTTCGAGTTCATCAACCGGGAGATCGTCGAAGTGCCTTCCAATACGGTTTCCTCCTACATCGCCGGACGGATTCAGCGGCGCGTGGCAGCGTTCGTAGAAAACAACGACCTGGGCTATGTGACGGGAGAAGCGGGCGGCTACACGATTTGGGGATCAGAACGGTACGCCCCCGATGTCGTCTTCATTCGCAAAGACAAGGGCATCAGCAGCGAGTGGTTTCATCCGCTGCCGCCCGATCTGGCGGTCGAGGTCGATTATCCGTCGTCGGCGGCGTCGCAAAGCCGCCTGCGCGAGAAGCTGTTCTTTTACCCGAATGCGCGTGTCACCGTGTGGCTGGTCTTTCCTGAGACGCGAACGATCGAGGTCTACATCCCTGGTGAGACGATTTTGAAGTTCGGCGCGGGCGATACGCTGGATGGCGGCGCCGTGCTGCCGGGGTTCGCAGTGGCGGTAGAGGCAGTTTTTGGCGAAATCTAAGGGAAGAAGAATATACAGCCTATTTTAGGAGGATAAGCGATCCAGGATCACCCAAAAGGCTATGAGAATAAATCGACAACAGGACTAGTGTAGGCAGAGTTGTGCTTACCCAACGCTACATCCTAAAGTCTTGTCGGAGTTGAACATCATGATCCTGCTGTTGATCGCGTGGCTGGCGTGGCTGCTGATTGGTGTCGTCGTCGGCGCGGGCGTGCATATCGCTGCACACACCCGCCAGCGGATGCTGAATGCACTCATTGTCGGTGTCCTGGGCGCCTTTGTCGGGGGCGTATTCGTTGATCTACTCACTATTCCCGCTGTCATCGACCTCAATCTATGGAGCATCGTGGGTGCGCTGATCGGCGCATTGGCGGCGTCGCTCGCTTTGTGGATCGTCAATCGACGCCAGATCACCGCGATCGCGCCCGTCGATGTCCGGCTCGTGGTCGATCCCATCACGCCAGACGACACCCACGACAATTTCAGTCTGAAATTGGGGCATCGACGCATTTCACTTGCCGTTCCATTGATTGCCATCGCGCTGCTACCGCTGTTGAGTCTCGCGGCACTGTGGCTGCGACTGCCCAGTATCAGCAGTGTGCCACCCGCATTCGGCACCGTTGCATCGTATAGCAATGCTTACGGACAGCTCGATTATCTGGTCTATCAGCCGAGTAATGCCCCGTCGGAGTCAGGTCTGCCAGTGGTCGTGCTGCTGCACGGCTGCACCCAGGATCCGCCCACACTGGAAGCATCGAGCGCCATGCGCACGATCGCGGATGCCAACAGCTTCATACTGGTCTATCCACAGCAGAATTTTATCGCCAGTCCGCATCGCTGCTGGAATTGGTACGACCAGCGCAATCAGCAGCGTGACAGCGGCGAACCGTCATTGATTGCAGGCATTGTCGGTCAGGTGCAGCAGGACTACAGCACCGATCCGCGCCGCGTGTATGTCGGCGGGTTGTCGTCCGGCGGCGCGATGACCAGCATCCTGGGGAGCTGCTACCCTGATGTATTCGCCGCCGCTGCGGTGCTGTCGGGCATGGCATACGAGTCCTCCACCTCGGTCTTTCAGGCGATCGCCGCACCGCTCCAGGGCAATCAGGTGCCACCGGATATAGCAGGACGCGACGCTTATCAATGTGCCGGCGAGCCAGACCGTCTCATGCCGGTGTTCGTGCTGCACGGCGCCGCCGATACAGTGGTCATCCCGCGCAACGGTGACGACACGATCGAGCAGTTTGCCCAGATGAACGATCACATCGATGATGGCGCCGATAACGACAGCATCACGGCACAGCCTACCAGTACGGTGACAGAACAGGTTCCCGATGGACACGCCTATACTGTCGAAAATTACGAGGTTGACGGGCAGCTCGTGATGCAGCGCTACAGCGTCGAAGGCATGTGGCACATGTGGAGCGGCGGCACCGGTATCCTGCCCTTGAGCGATCCCAAATCCCCCAATGCCAGCCAGCTCATCTGGGATTTCTTTCAGAGGCACACATTGAACTGACAGATCGCACGCCGATGACCACGCCAGGCACCGTTGTAAAGGTGGGCATCGGTCGGTGTGGTGCCCAGGGGACCTGGCATGACCAAGTCCCCTGGGCACCGTTGACAATCCCACCTCATCCGCGTTATCCTGTTTCATGAGGTGAAACGCGAATCATGTACTTCCTGAACAATGCTGTCCTCATCACCCTGTGTGCTTTTGGCACGACACCCCTGTTTTAACTCGCTGCACCTGTGTTCCGCTAGTAATCCCGTAATACCCACGATCGACCATTTTAACCACAGAAGGTTTCCAGGACATGGCTTCGTCATCGCTCTCGACCGCCCGCGCGCGCGCATCGGCGTCCGGCTTACGCATTTTCCTCGCCATTTTCATCGGGCAGATCGTCTCGCTCACGGGCAGCGGTATGACCCGTTTTGCACTGCTGATCTGGGCATACGACCAGACTCGCTCCGCCTCGACGGTGGCGCTGCTCGGCTTTTTCACATTTTTGCCACTGGTGATCTTCAGCCCGATCGCGGGCGTGCTGATCGATCGCTGGGATCGGCGGCTGGTGCTGCTGGTCGCGGATGGACTCGCCGGGATCGGCACAGTCGTGCTGCTGCTGTTGTACGCAGACGGGGCGCTTCAGCTCTGGCACGCCTTTGCCTACGTCGGTATGACAGGCGCACTCGACGCCTTTCAGACCCCGGCATTTTCGGCGGCGGTGACCGTGCTGACACCACCCAGCCAGCGCGGACGCATCAACGGCTTGCGCACGGTCGGCTTTTCGCTGACGCGCATTCTGGCGCCGGCGTTGGGCGCGCTGGTGATGGGCTTCGGCGGCTTGCGCGCGGTGATCGCCATCGATCTGATCACATTTTTAGCCGCCTATGTCACGCTGATGCTGGTGCGCGTCCCGGCGCCGACGACGAGCGCGGCGGGTCAGGCGGGGCGCGGATCGTGGCGCGGTGAATTCGCCGGGGCGATCGCCTATCTGCGCGCGCATCGCGGCTTGTTCTACATCATGGTTATCTTTACAGCGGTCAACTTCATGGCGTCGCTGACCTATCTCGGCGTCATGCCGACGATGATCCTGGCGCGCACGGGCGGCGACGAGACGACGCTGGCGATCGTGCAGGGGACGATCGGGGCGGCGGCGCTGGTCGGCGCGGTGGCGGTGACGCTGTGGATCAAGGGGGCGCGGCTGGTGCTGTGGATGGTGGTCGGCGGCGCGCTGTCGTTCCTGCTGGGCGATCTGCTGATGGGCGCGTCACAGGCGCTGCCGGGCTGGATCATCGCGGCGTGCGTGACCGAATTCTTTATCCCATTCATGTTCAACGCCCAGCGCACCATCCTGGCGAACAAAGTCCCGCCCGACCTGCAAGGACGGGTGTTCGCCATCGACAGCACCATGCGCGAGTCGCTGATCCCGGTCGGGTATCTGCTGGCGGGTTTTTTAGCGGATCGCGTCTTTGAACCTGCCATGATGCCGGGTGGGTCGCTGGCACCCATCTTCGGCGGTATCTGGGGAACGGGTCCCGGCGCGGGTATGGGGCTGATGTACCTGTTCACAGCGCTGGCTGGGACGCTCATCTGTATTGTCGCCTACCTTATCCCGGCGATTCGCCATATCGAGACGGATATTCCTGATTATGGGGTGGATGACATCAGGGCAAACGAATCAACATAGACTGCGCTTAAATGCGGTGGGCAAGACTGCTCACTTGTCTCACGGTGATGGTGACGATCTGAGCGGATGTCGTCTGCCGTTTTCGTGATTTGCTGATCCTGATACGATACCCCCGTGCATCAGACCGCCTGGCATTGTCATCTCTGCCTCGACTGGTGTACGCTTTCACAGAGGTTTTGCAGCATTGAGACAGAGAGAGAAGAAGGTCGGAATCGATGCGGCTGATCACAGGTGGACTGGTGATAGCGTTAGGAACAGTCATTTTAGCGCTGTGCGGCGCGTACAGCTTATGGTATGCCCCGCGCAGCGTCATCGTCGTCGCGGTGCTGGTGGGGATGGCGCTGATCGCAGCCCCGCTTGCCTGGACGCGCGGGTTGCGCCCCTATCTGCGCGCGCTGGCAGGCGGGATCGTCGTGGCGATCGTGGGGGTTGTCGGTCTGGAGGGGCTGTTGTGGGCGATCAATAGTCCTGGGATCACAGCGTCCATGATCGAGACGCTCACAGTCGAACATTTCTCTTGTGAAGGCGGGTGTCACAAAACACCCCAGATGATCGCGCAAGCGAATTACGACCCGTCCAATCCCGATCCGAATACGCGCTCCAACATGAGTAATACCGATGGTTTTATGACGCGCACCGAGTTCGATCTCAGCCTGTTGCCTGACGATCATTATCGCATCCTCGCCAGCGGCGACTCGATGAGTGTCGGCTTTCTGGCAGCGGTCGGTCGCGGGTATCTGGAGACGCTCGAGACGGCTGTGCCCGACGTGACCGTGTGGAACACGGCATTTCCCGGCACCAATCTGGAACACATCGTCAAGGCGCTGACCCATTATGCCCCGCTCATGCAGCCGGATTTGATCGTGATCGGGCTGAATCAGAACAACACCACCGACTTTATGCCGCGACCGCGATTCGCGCAGTTGACGAACGGTGCCCCGTCATCCACACGCTGGATCGATGTCTACAGCGTCGCCAATGATTTGGCGGTCGTGCCGCTCACCGATGACCAACTGCGCTGGCGTTATCATGACGTGGAGGACGTCAATCTGACGCTGATCAGCACAGCGCTGCTGCATACGCGCATCGGTTATCAGCTTGTGAACGTGTTCAAGCGTGCGCAGTCCGTCCCCAGTCTGTACGAGCATCCCAACCTGTACCAACACACCGCGGCGATCAACCGCGAGTGGCTGACTCAGATCAGGACGCTGGCGGAGTCGCAGGGCATCCCAATAGTGGGCGTGTTGATTCCGACGGTCAGTCAGGACACCTTCTATCCCGATTTGCTGGATGACTTTCGGGCGCTGATCGAGTCGGTCGGTATCGCGTACCTCGACCTGATGCCGCTGCTCACCCTGGACGACTATCGCAATGCCAACAGCGCCGATACGCACTGGAACACCGCCGGGCACGAGAAGGTCGGCGCGCTGCTGACTGAGTGCGTGACGTTCATGATCGCGCAGCCGGGCGCCGTATGTCCGCAAGCGTGGGTGCCGTCGGCGTCATAACGGATACGCCGTGACCACGCCCTCCACGCCGACGCGCACACGCACCCCGATCGTCCATTCGCGGTCGGGGCGCGCGCGTGCTGTCAGGCGTGATCCATCATCGGTCAACAGATCGAGCGCTTGTTCGTGTCCGTAGAAGCGCACCGCCATCACGATCGCGCCGCCGTCCAGGTCGGGCTGCACGGTCAGCGCTTCGGGGCGGATCAGCACCTCGACCCGTCCGTTCGTCGGCGCCCGCAGCGTCAGCGTGCCCAGTGCGGTCTCGACGCGCTCGCCAGCCGCTGCGCCGGGGACAAAATTGGCGTCCCCGACAAAGCGCGCGACCTCTCGATGAGTCGGCGCGTTGTAGAGCTGGCGCGGCGTGCCGACCTGCAGCACCCGTCCCGCGCGCACGACGGCGATCCGATCGGCGAGCTGGAGCGCTTCTTCCTGATCGTGCGTGACAAAGATCGCGGTCGTCCCGCCGCTGCGCAGCGTCGCCACCACTTCTTCGCGCAGCGATCGCCGCAGTCGGGCGTCGAGATTGGAAAACGGTTCATCGAGCAGCACCACGCGCGGCGCCGCCGCCAGCGCCCGTGCCAGCGCCACCCGCTGTTGTTCGCCCCCGGAAAGCTGATGCGGATAGCGATTTGCCGCGTCGGTCAAGCCGACTCGCTCAAGCAGCGCGCGGGCATGAGCGCCCCGCGTCGCCGCCGCCTCCGCGTGCAGCGCAAAAGCGACATTGCCCGCAGCCGTCAGGTGCGGAAACAGCGCGTAATCCTGAAAGACCATGCCGACGCCGCGCTTTTCCGGCGGCGTCCAGCGCCCTGTCCCGGCGACGTGCGTTCCAGCGATCCAGATTTCGCCGTCATCGGGTGTTTCCAGCCCGGCGATCAAACGCAGCGCCGTCGTCTTGCCCGATCCGCTGTCACCCAGGATGACCATGATCTCCCCCGGCATGACTGTCAGCGAGAGATCGTCCAGGATCGGGCGGTCGGCAAAGCGTTTGCTCAGGTGGCGGAGTTCCAGGGCGGGTGAGGTCATCGTCCTATACGCATCAGCACGGCTACCGGGATCAGGCTAATCGCCAGGATCGTGAGAGCAGGCAGCGCTGCTGCCTGCCAGAACGACTCGGCAGCTAACATATAGCTCCAAATCGCCAGCGTATCCATCCCGAATGGGCGCAAAAGCAGAGTCGCGGGTAGTTCTTTCAGGACATCGACGAATACCAGCAGCACGCCCGCCGCCGTCCCGCCGCGAATCAGCGGCGCGATTATCCGGCGCGCGATGCGAAGCTGTCCGGCGCCCATCGTCTGTCCGGCTTCGGTCATGCTGGGCTTGATCCTCTCCAGGCTGGCGGACACGCTCTGATAGCCCACCGCCATGAAGCGCACGACGTAGGCATACAGCAAGCCGACGATCGATCCGGTGAGAGCCAGTCCGCCGATGACCCCCGCCGCGATCAGCGCGTGATCGATCGGCGCCACGACCAGCAGCACCCCCGCCGCCACCACCGCGCCAGGCATGGCATAGCCCAGGGTCGCCAGCCGCGCGCTCCAGCGCAGCGCGCGGGCACGGTGTCCAGCGCGGTTGCGCGAGCGTTCATTTTTTTCGGTAAACGCGATCAGCAGCGCCAGCGTCACGGTGATCGCCGCTGCCGCGCCCGCCAGCGTGAATGAATTACCGATGTACGCCCCGTAGATCGTCTCCCAGGTGCCGGGGATATGTCCGTCGATCTCGTTCAGCGTCCAGGCGATCAGCCTGCCAACGGGCAGCACAAATGCCAGCCCGACCACGATCGCGGGTGCCAGCGCCGCCGTCCAGCCGCGCCATCCCGTCAGCACGACTGCGGTCAGGCGGCGTCCGGCGCTGCCCTGTTGATCGTAGCGCGCTCTGCCACGTAATGCCCGTTCCAGCGTGATCAGCAGTAGTGCAAAGACCAGCAGCAGCACCGCCAGCTCCGTCGCACCAGCGCGATCCATCCGTCCTTCCCAGATGCGCACGACGCCTTCACTCAGCGTCGGAAAGGCGAAAAAGCGCACGGTGGCAAAATCGGTCAGTGTCTCCATCGCTGCCAGCGTCACCCCGGCGATCAACGATGGGCGCGCCATCGGCAGCACCAGTTGAAAAAAGGCGCGTCGTCGGCTGAAGCCCATCACGCGCGCCGCGTCGAAGGTGCTGGCTGCCTGCTCGCGGAAGGACGCGCGCGCCAGCAGATACACATAGGGATACAGCACCAGCGTCATCACAGCGATCGCGCCCCACCCTGATCGGATCGGTGGGAACCAGGCGTCGCGCCCCAGGAGCGCCCGCCACGCCGTCTGCACCGGGCCGGCATAATCGAAGGTTGCCATATAGACGAACCCCATCACGAACGGCGGCACTGCCAGCGGCAGCAGCAGCGCCCGGTCAAAGATACCGCGCAGCGGAAAATCGTAGCCCGTCACCAGCCATGCCATGCCGACGCCGATCACGCATGTTCCTGCGCCGACGCCCAGCAGCAGCAGCGCGGTATTGACGATCATGCGCGGCAGCGAGGTCGCCCACAGGCGCGCCCACAGATCGGGCGTGAAGGTGATCCCCTCCACGAACAGCAGACCGATCGGCAGCAGCAGCAGCGCCAGCACCCCGCCGACCAGAACGAACACGCCCCAGCGAGCGAGGCGCGCGCTGGGGCGGGGTGTCAGCAGGGTGGATGGCTGCATGGTGTGGTGCAATCCCTTGTTTTCGCGTTACGTGATTTTGGCGTTACGGTGAAGATGATAGGGCGGCGGACACATCGCAGGGACACATAACGATGCGTCCGCCGCGTCATTCAGGTGCGCAGGGACGCATAACGATGCGTCCGCCACAGCGGGTCTTAGAACCCGTATCCCGCACGCTCCAGCAGATCAATCGCCTGGATTTGCAGCGCGCCGTACTCGGTCAGCGGCAGCGCGTCGATGGTGAACGCGCCAAACGTCTCCAGGATCGGCTTGATCGGGGCTTCCGCGTTGACCGGATACTCATTGTTGCCGCCGGGCACGCCCAGATCGTCGGCGGCTTGTCCAGTCGTCGCCAGCCATTCCAGCAGCGCGACGGCGTTGTCGCGGTTGAGCGCATTGGCGGTCACGCCCGCGCCGGAAATATTGCGAAATGTCCCGCGATCGCCTTCGCCCTGGTTCGCCCAGAAGAGCGCGACCGGAAAGTCGGGGGTTTCACCGAGCAACCGCGCCAGATAGTAATGGTTGGTCAGCGCGACATCGCAGCCGCCCGCCGCGACCGTGTTCAGAATTTCGGTGTCACTGTCGATATACTGCGGATTGTTCGCCACCCAGCCAGCGACTACCGTCTCGGCGTCCGCTTCACCGAGCGCAGCAATCAGGCTGCCGACCAGCGAAATGGTGTAGATATGCGTGGCGGGACGCAGACACAAGCGCTCCTGCCAGACCGGATCGGCAAGCTGTTCGTAGGTGGACAGCTCCGATGGATCGACGACGGCAGGATTATACATGATGGTGCGGAAACGCTGGCTGAAGGCGAACCAGCGATCATCGGGGTCGCGCAGATCGTCAGGGATCGCCTCGGTCAGCACAGCCGACTCGACGGCTTGCAACAGCCCCTCGTCGGCTGCCAGCGCCAGCGCGCCCGCGTCGATCGAGAAGAAGACATCGGCGGGGGTTTGCGCCCCTTCTGCGCGCAGTCGTTCCAGCAGCGACTGCGGCGATCCCTGCGAGAGACGCACGACGATTCCGGTCTGCTCGGTGAAGGCGGTGAACGTGCCTTCCATGGCGCCGTAGTGCCGTGCGGAATACACGTTCACCACGCCCGGCGACGAGTCTTGCGCGACGGCGGCGCCGCCGATCAGCAGCAGCACGGAACAGATAATCATGAAGCGGAACCGTAACATCGATCGGACTCCTGAAGTGTGCAATGAATACTGCCCACATCATGCCCGATCGCATCACCCGCCGTCCACACCTGTGCTTAATTTCACAAGCAGCACGCCCGTAATACGAACCGACTCGCGCGTACAAATCGAAATTGCACGAGTCGTGCCACAGGATGATCCGCTGTTAAAGCGCTGCGAACAGGTCGATCACATTGCCGTCCGGGTCGTGAACCTGAGCGTAACGCTGTCCCCAAAAGGCGTCGAACGGCGCCTTGCCCGGCTCGGCGCCCTGCTCGGTCAGGCGCGCGTAGAGGGCGTCCACGTCGGCGGGGCTGGCGCACAGAAATGCCAGGTTCATCTTATGCAGATGCCCTTCGGCTGGCTGAAAATCGGGTCTGAAGCTGCGGATCACGGCGTGGGTGTCGAACGAGAGCCGCATTCCACCTGGCAGAAAGGCATCGACATGTCCCTGTGCGTCCATTTCGGCTGGGAGATCGAGTCCGAGCTGGCGGTAGAATGCCAGCGCCGATGGCATATCACGGACGATGATGCCGATTACGTCGAGTCGCGGCTGCGTCATGGGGTTCACCTTTGCAAGAGGACAGTTCAATTGTTCTAATTATAGCGACAATCGTGCATCCGGCAATCCCCCTCACATCGTCAAATCGCGTCTTCGGTCGGCGTCGGCGCCCCGGTGAAACGGCGGATGATCGGCGCGACGACGCGCAGCACGAACACGCGCAGCACCGCGATCAGGGGCACCGCGATCAGCGCGCCCAGGATGCCACCGACGCCTGCCCCAGCGACGACCGCCAGCGGCACCAGAAAGCGAGGCAGATGCACCTGATCGCGCATCACGGCAGGCGTGATCACATTGCCCTGTACCTGCTGCACGACGATGATGAACACGAATGTGATCAGCGCGGTCGTCGGCGATTGCAGCAGCGCGACCACCATGATCGGCACGACCGCGATCAGCGATCCGACGACAGGCAGCGCCTCGAACAAGCCCGCCGTGATGCCCAGCACCAGTGCAAACGGCAGCCCGATCACGCCCAGACCGAGCGTGGTGATGACGCTGACCAGCGCGATATTGATCGACACCCCGCGCAGATACCCGCCCGCCACCCCGACCATCTCCAGCCCGATCGCATCGACGCGCCCCTGTGCATTCGCGCCGACCAGCGACAGGACGAAACGGCGAATCTGCGGCGCGTCCATCAGCAGGTAGAGCGACACGATCAGCACCAGCACGATATCCAGCGCGCCGGACACCACCGAGATCGGCGCGCGCAGGATGCCCGCGCCAAATTGTCCCGCCTGTGTGGTGAGCGACTCGATCTGCGCCTCGGAAATGTTGTTCTCGTCGAGAAACAGGCGCAGCCGATCGATCAGCTCCGGCAGTCGATCCGCCAGCGCGATGAACTGCCGCACCAATGGCGTGAGCAGCAGCGCGATCAGGATGACCACGATCACCAGCAGCGCCAGATACACCAGCAGGATTGCCGTATTGCGCGGCACTCGTCCGGACAGCCGGGTGATCAGCGGTGCGAACGCCGCCGCTGTACAGACCGCCAGGAACAGCAGCGCCAGCGGGCGGGCGAACAGCGCGATCAGCGCCAGCGCGCCGATCCCCAGGACGATACCGAGCGCAATCGCGCCGGGCGATGGCGATCGCCCGGCGGCTGATGGCTGTACAGCGGCATTGATTGGTGCGTCCGGGGTCATGTCGGATGCAGTGGGGGGCATGAGGATGTCATCCTTACGTCAGGGTAGATCATGCCCCGCATTATAACATTCTCTGGATTCTTTCCTCTCGATCTCTGATCTCTGGCAGGCGACCAGGAAAGTACAGGAAGGCGCGAAGGGGGACGCAAAACAATGCGTCCGTCCGCAGGAGTATCTGGTCTCGACCGCCGCCCTACGCTGGCTCCGGCGTTGCCTCCACCGCTGCCGCTTCCAGCGACGCCAATTCCGCCTCGATCGCCAGCACGAACGTATCCAGCGGCTGCGCGCCGACCAGAATTTTGCCGTTGATAAAGAAGGTCGGCGTGCCGCTCACCCCAGCATTCTGTCCGGCGGCGTAATCCGCGATCACTTCGGCGCGGTGCGTCTGCTCGTCCAGACAGGTGGTGAATGCCGCTGTATCGAGCGACAGTGCCTCGGCATACAACAGGAAAGCATCCCGGTTGAGCTGATCGGGCGTGGCGTAGATCATGTCGTGAAAGTCCCAGAAACGCCCCTGATCGTCGGCACATTCCCCCGCCAGGGCTGCCTCCAGCGATTCGGGTCCCAACACCGGGTAATCGCGGAAGACCAGCCGGATTTTGCCATCGAAGCGTTCCATCAGCGGGCCAATCGTCTCGTCGTTGAAGCGTTTGCAGTAGCCACAGCGAAAATCGCCAAATTCGATCATGGTGATCGGCGCATCTTCCGCTCCGCGCGTGGGATTGTCCGCGATCAGCACCTCGACCGGGGGCGGCTCGGTCGGGACAACCGCGGTCGGCAGCGCGGCGATCGCGGCGGCGACGGCACGGTCGATCATCGCTTCGGTATCGGCGGCGGCGGCGGGTGCCGGGGCGCGATCGGCTACGCGCTCGTAACCGAGATAGCCGACCAATAGCCCGACCACCAGCGCCACCGTCCCAATCAGCAGGTAGTTGAAGGTGACACGCGAAATGGTCGCTATCGGCTGGTCAGCGAGCGACGGCGGACGCGGCGCGTTGTCGTCGGGCGGCGAATCGGGTGACGCGGGCAGTGGCGAAAAAGTCACGGAATGTCCTTGCAGTCAATTGGATGTGTGTGCAGACATGATACACCCACACGCGCCGATGATCCAAATGTGCCCTCTGGCGCGTACTATAAACAGGTTCATAATCGGCTTACTGCGGCGCACAATGCCCTCAAACAACAGCCGACTGAATACGAACGAATCGGCGGGGATTTGTGTACAATGAAGGCTGTCCTGATGGTGACGAGATTGAAGGAAAGCGCTGCCTTTGCTCAATGGGTTGGTTGTCAAAGAACAGAGTGGTTTTTTTTGGGTCGAAACGGCTGAAGACGGTATCATCGTGTGTCGGCTGCGGGGTCGGCTGCTGGAAGAAGCCCATGCGGCGGACATCGCCGCTATCGGAGATCAGGTGACGATCATGGTGAGCGCGCCAGGGGTAGGCTCGATCGAGGCAGTCGCGGAACGCCGCAACGCGGTATCGCGCGCGGTGCGCACCGAAGGCTTTCGCGGTGCGGGATCGCCAGAACGCGAACAGGTGATCATTGCCAACGCGGAACAAGCCTTTTTCGTATTCGCCGCCGCCTCACCTGCCCTCGCCACCCGCTCGCTCGATCGCTTTCTGGTGATGGGCGAAAAAGCCGACATCGCGCGCATCACGCTGGTGATCAACAAGATCGATCTGGCGGATATGGACACGATCGATGGACAGCTGGCACCCTATCGCGCGATCGGGTACGAGACGATCACCACCAGCGCCCTTAAAAATATCGGTATCGATCATCTGCGCGACCGTCTGACCGGGCATATCTCGGTGTTCACGGGTCCGTCTGGTGTCGGCAAGACCAGCCTGCTCAACTGTATCCAATCCGATTTAGGGCGGTCGGTCAAGGCGGTCAGCCTGCGCAATCAGGAAGGGATGCACACCACCCGCGACAGCGAATTGATCAAGCTGGTGGGGGGTGGCTATGTCGCGGACACACCGGGCATCCGCACCTTGACGGTGTGGGATGTCGAGCCAGAAGAGTTAGATGGTTATTTTCGAGAGATCGCTGCCTGCGTGGGCGACTGCCGTTTCCGCGACTGTGCCCACCGTGCTGAACCCGGCTGCGCCGTGCGCGCAGCGGTGGATCGCGGGTCGATCGCGGTGCGGCGTTACAAGAGTTATCTGCTGCTGCGCGCCGAGCTTGAAGAAGCGTATGCGTTGAGCTAGCTGCTTTTATCGTCTGTTCGCAGAGTCACCGAGGACGCCAGGACGTGAGTACGACCCTGATTGGCAAAAAGCTAGGCAAATATACAGTCACGGCGTCGCTGGGTCAGGGCGGCATGGCGACGGTCTATGTCGGTCATCAGGACGACATCGACCGGGATGTGGCGATCAAAGTGCTGGCGCCGCATCCGGGGCAGGATGCGCGCTTCGTTGGGCGCTTTCGTCAGGAAGCGCGCACGATCGCCCGTCTCCAGCATCCGCACATCCTGCCCGTGTACGACTATGGCGACGAGGACAATATCCTCTATCTGGTCATGGCGTACATACGTGGCGGCACCCTCAGTGAACGGATTCGGCGTGGGGCGCTCAATATCTCCGAGACCGATCGTCTGATCCACGAGATCGGCGGGGCGCTCGATTACGCGCATCGGCAGAATGTCGTCCACCGCGACATCAAGCCCGCCAATATTCTGCTCGACCGTGAGGGACACGCACTGCTCACCGACTTTGGCATCGCCAAGCTGATGGAAGAGTCGTCCGGTCTGACGGGCACGGGCAACCTGGTCGGCACGCCGTCGTACATGTCGCCAGAACAGGCGCAAAGTGTCGAGGTCGATCATCGCAGCGATCTGTACTCGCTGGCGGTGGTCGCCTTCGAGATGCTGACCGGGCGCCAGCCTTTCCCCGGCGATACCGCCATGCAGACCGTGCTGAAGCACATCAGCGCGCCGCCGCCGCTGCACATGCTGCCGCCGACTTTTGTCCCGGTGATCGGTAAAGCGCTGGCAAAGGCACCTCAGGATCGCTATCAGAGCGTAGCAGATTTCGTGAACGACTTCAGCCGTGCCGCGCGCGGTGAAATGATCGTGCCCGATGCGCCGGAGTCGCGGACGCTCCAGTTCAGCGCCAACGACGCCACGCTCAACATGCCGACCGGAACAGGGAGTTATGCTCCGCCGACGGGCACCAACATGGCGACCGGGACGGGTGCCAATCAGTCGTATCAGTCCTATCCCGGCTACCCGACTACTAATCAGCCCACGCCGACCACGACCATCATTCAGCAGCAGCCGCTCAATCCGCTGGTGCTGTTGGGCGGCTTTGTCATTATCGCCGCGCTGGTCGCAGCGGTGGTGCTGTTGGCGCTGCGCTCCAACGAGCCGCCGAATGTGCTGGTCAACGGCAATCCGCCGCTGTCCGGCACGGCGCCGGGGATCGAGATCGTGACGGCGCCGCTGGTGCCGGTCGCGCCCGCCGAGCCGATTTTCGGCAGGGTCAGCTTCAGCAGCAGCCGCGCGCTGGGCGACACCGTGAGCGTGCGCGTCGATGATCTGCCCGCGCCGCCACAGGGACGGTATGCCGTCTGGCTGATCAACCCTGATACCGGGGCTGCCCTATCTTTAGGGTCGGTCGCGCTCGATCCCCTCGGCGCTGGCGCGATGACCTATACCGACAGCGATGGCGCCACCCTGCCCGCGCTCTACAACCAACTGGTGATCACCAGCGAAGCCGAACCTGGTGACGCCCCGAATGGCGCCATTCTCTTTCAAGGCGGCGTGCCGTCGTCGGTGGCGCCCGCGCTGATCGAGATTTTGCAGACCTCGCCGGATGGTATCCCGCCGCGTGGGGGCACGGGCGCCAACTTCAGCCTGATTCAGAGCGCGCTTGCCGAGGCGGAGATCGCCGTGCAGCACGCCGGACTCGCCGCGCGCGCCAACAGCATCGCCAGTATGCAGACCCATTCCGAACACACCATCAATATTCTGCGTGGGCGCGAGGCACAGGAAGACCTCAATGGCAGCGGGCGCGCGGAAAATCCAGGGCGCGGGTTCGGTGTGCCGTATTTCCTCGACCTGATCGACGCCCAACTCGCCGCTATCACCGACGTGCCCGACGCCACGCCGCAAATTCAGAGCCAGGTCGAGCTGATCCGGGTGTGCATCATCAATGCGCGTGGTTGGGTCGATGACATCATCGTGCGCGAGCAGGCGATGCTGGCAGCCGACTCGATCGAGCGTGTGACCACCGAGATCGAAGAATCGACCTTGTTCACGGCGAACCTGGTCGATGGCGAGGACTTGAACGGCAATGGTCAGGTCGAGCCGTTCGAGGGCGAGTGCGGCTTGAGTCAGATCGTCGAGTACGGGATCGCCGTCGGCAGTTTCTCGATCGTGCGGGGCGAGTCGTAGTGCGGCTGAGGCACATCGCCACCCTCTCGCTGTGGGTGAGTCTGGCGGCGGGATGTGGTGCGGCGCCCGCGACCGAGTCGCGCAACCCGCCGACGCTGCCGCCGCCGCCGACCGTCAGCGCCGAGTCCGCGCTCGTCCCGGTGACTGCCGACAATATCGCACGTATCAGCTATCAGACACGGTTGACGCAGCCGGAGTCCGAGACTCCCGCGACGCTTTTCGATCACGCCCTCAACCGGGACGGGACACGACTGGTCGGAATCAACGACGCGCTGATGTTCGCCTGGGATGTGGTCAGCGGCGATCTGCGCTTTACCACCGCCCGGCTCGATGTCGTGCGTGTCTTTTTCAGCTCGGACAGCGCGCATATTTACGGCATCAGTGCCGCTGGCGCGGTGATCCGCTTCGACGCCAACGACGGCGCTGGGGTGGGTCAGTTCAGCGGCATCGATGGCGCCAGCGGCGTGACCGCCTATGACCCGGCGCGCGGTCTGCTGGCGTTGGGGGCGCTGGACGGACGGGTGAAAGTATGGGATGTGGCGGCGGGAGTCGCACTGGCGACCGTGACGGCGGGCGACTCGGCGGTGACCGGGCTGACCTTCACGCCCGACGGCGAGTCGGTGGTGGCGGCGGTTGGCAGCACCCTGCGCCGAATCGCCTGGCGCGATCGCACGATCACCGCTGAACGGACGATCGCGCGTGCGCAGGCACTGACTCAGGTGGTCAGCTCTCCCGACGGTGCCTGGATCGGCGCGGCGACCGACTTCAACGTCGTGCTGTGGTCACTGACTGATCCAGGGCGGGCGCTGGCGCTGGACTCGCGTGTCGGTGGCGCGAGCCAACTGCTGACGTTCTCGTCGGACGGACGTTATCTGGTGGCGGGCAGCCGGGCGGTGGGCATGACGGTGTGGGATATTGGCGGTGGCGAACAGATGGCACGGCTGCCGCTGACCAGCGCATCGAGCATCGCCGGAGCGTTCGTGCCGGGGGCGCCGCTGCTGATCACGACGGGACTGGATCTCGGCGTGCGCGCCTGGGATGTGGCGGGCATCGACGGACAGACGATCAATCAGGCGGTGCTGGACGTGGGCACGACGCGCATTCACAGCGCGGCATGGACGCCCGACGCGCGCCGTCTGCTGCTGTTCGACGCGGGCGGGGCGGTCTACGTGTGGGGGGTGGCGGGGTGAACCCGGCAGTTTCCACTTTCAGCGCGCCGCGCGTCCGCATCATCGGCACAATCATCCTGACGACGTTGATCCTGTTCCAGGCGGCAAGCCATCTGTTATGGCTGTCGATCTCGGCACATTCCGGTCAGGTCGCCATCCCGTACATGATGAATCGCGGCATGGCGTTGTTCGGCACGCTCTGGGAGCAGCACGCCCCGGCTGCATCGACGATCGCGGCGATCGCGCAGCGGCTGCTGCCATTCATTGCGCCCGTCGATGTGGCGCGCCTGCTCAATCTGCTGGTAGTCGCGGCGATCACAGTGCTGGTGTATCGACTGGCGGCGCGACTCGCTGGCGATCGTCCAGCGGCGGGGATCGCGGCGGCGCTGTTCTGGGTGTGGTGGGAGCCGGTCTACGGCAATATCCTGTTCTATTTCGATACGCTGCTCGGACTGTGCGCCTGCGTCGCGGTGCTGATCTGGGTAGAACAGGGACGGCGCCGTCCGATCGCGGCGGCGGCGTGCGCCGGGCTGTGCATGGGATTGGCGACGCTGGCAAAACAACATGGGTGGGCAGCAGCGGTGCTGTTCGGCGCGTTCATCCTGATCTATGCCCGGCGCGCGTTCGCCGCCTATGTGATCGGGGCGCTCACTTTTCCGCTCATCGCCATTGGATGGGTGAGCATCAGCGGCAATCTGGAGCGCTATCTCTACTGGAACTGGGGATTCAACTTTTCCGGGCTGATGGACAGCGACCCACTCACGGGCGATTTTTTGCGCAAGCTGGCGCTGTCCAATCTGTTCGTGCTGCCGTTCGCGCTGCTGCTCGTCCGCTCGACCGCGCCGCGTCGCGGGCTGCTGCTGCTGCTGATCTGGGCGGGCGCCGCGCTGACGCTGCTACCGCGTTTCGGCATCATTCACGCGATGGCGCACCTGCCTTTCGCGGCGGTCATGGCGGGGGTGGTCGTCAGCAGTCTGATTCCGAAGGGGCTGACTCCGTTTGCGGGCTGGATCGCGGCGATGCGCGCGCTGCGCCCCACCGACGGGGCGCTGATCGGCATTCTGGCGGTCGTCGGCATTGCCACGCTGTGGACGGGAGCGGTCGTGTATGTCCCGAATACCCTGGGGCGCGCCGCCGTGCCGGGCTACGACGAATTCGCGCCGCTGGTCGCGCGCATGGCTGAGAGGCAATCCGCCGACGATACGCTGTTCATCCTGCCCGAAACCGACAGCACGCCGCAGATACATATGATGACCGGGTTACTCCCGCCGGGGCTGTGGGTGAAAGGATGGCGCTGGTATCTCGAAGCGCCGGGCGTGAGCGCCAGCGTGTTCGATGCCTGGGCGATCGACCCGCCCGACTGGATCATCGTGTTTCCCGATCTGGTAGTGGTCGGCGCACCCGCCATCACGCCATTCACCGCGTGGGTGAGCGCGCGTTATCGCGTCGTCGATACCGTGCCAGACGTGGTATTTCACGGTGACGCGGTGATCTACCAGCGCATCCCACCAGCACCGTCAGCCTGATCTACGCGGATGGCAGATGGGCGATGTAGATCAGCTCATACGCCAGCAGATGGGGCAGGATCAAGGGAACACTGCCGAGTCCGAAGCCGCTGGCGGTGCGGTTGAGCAGATTTTGCAGCCCGCTGCCCGCGATCACCGTCCGATCGAGCGCCGCGCCGCTGCTGGTCACCAGATGCGCGCCCGTGCGCATGGTGTAAAAATGCAGATGGGTGCGATCCATGATGCCATACTCGCCGTAATCAAAGCGACCGAGCAGCAGCGCCAGCCGGACGCTGTAATGCGCGATATTGGGCAGCGAGACGATCACCCGCGCGCCCGGCTTGAGCAGCGCCAGCGCGTCGCGCAGCAGACGTTCGGGCTGTTTCAGATGTTCCAGCACCGCCGCCGCCAGCAGTACATCGTAGGGCGCGCGGCTGACGCCTGCCAGCGCATCTGGCGCATCGAGATCGACGGTGTGAACCTCCGAACAGCGCCCCGCCGCGATCGCCGTCGCGGTCGGATCGAAATCGACCCCGGTCACCTGGCAGCCGAGCCGCTGCTCCATGTAACCCGACAGATACCCTGACGCGCAGCCGAGCTCCAGCACGCGCGTCTCGCGTGGGACTGCTGCCATCAACTGAGTGTGCGCGCTGTAGGGATGCGCGGCGGCGGCGTCGAAGATGCCATCGAGATGGTATTTTGGGATGGCGGGTGGGGTCAACGCATCACCTCGGCGGCAGTCATAAACACGCTGATTAGAAATCCAGGTGGATCGTACTTCCCCAGATGGCGACCGCCAGCAAGCGCACCTGTAACCAATCGGGGTTCGTTGGCACGAGCTGGACCGCCTCGTCGAGCGCTAGAAACCTGTTTTTATTTTTCGTGCTGGCACGTTTGGCGCCCGCGATGACATCCAATGACAGGGCATTTCCGGTTGCCAGGTTCGCACGCACATTGTCCGCTGTGGCGGTGAATTTGACCGCGAATTCAGGGACCGCCGAGGCTGCAAATGTGGTGACAATAAACGCCTGCCAGCGATCGAGCAGCTCGACGATGTTTGCTGTTTGACCACTCTGGATCAAAAGGGCGTCACGAGGTTTGGTGTGTGTCAATTCCTGGAGTAATCCAAGCAGTGCATAGTGACTGTCGAAATAGCCACGGACAAGTTCTCGATATGTCATCGTTGGAATATCCCAGGGTGACAGTGAACTGCACTCAAAGTCAGTTCAGTCCGGTGTAGGGTGAGGCAATTGGATAGGAACAGCGTACCACAACCGTGAATGTCGTACCATGTTCAGCTTGAGAGACGGCTCTATCCAGTAGTCCACCAGGAAAGTGTAACTACTAGGATGTGGTTTGTGCCGCTTTGTCTGCTGCGTCCTTTTCGTCGTCCTGATCGGACGGGCGGAAGACCTCGGTGGCGATGTCGATGTACAGCTTGCCCTCCAGGTGATCGATCTCGTGCTGAAACACGCGCGCCAGCCAGTCCTTCGCCTTGATGCGGATCGGCTTGCCGTGCCGATCCAGACCGGTGATCACCACGCTGTCATAGCGATCGACCTTGCCCGCGTAGCCGGGAATCGACAGGCACGCCTCGATGCCCTCGACGAGGATGCGGCTGTGTTTGATGATCTCCGGGTTGGCGACGGCGTACAACACGCCCGCATGTTCGCCAAACTCCTCTTTGCTCGCCTCGTCGTCCTGCAGGCGCACGACGATCAGCCGCTGGCTGACGCCAACCTGTGGCGCGGCGAGTCCGACGCCGGGCGCGTCGAGCATGGTCTCGACCATATCGTCGATCAAGGTCTGAAATTTACGGTCGAAGCTCTGGACGCGGATCGCTTTCTTGCGCAGAGTCGGATTGTCGGGTTGGATGATCGTGCGGATTGCCATAATGGTTCGGCGCGTGGGCGCGTGCTTTCTCAATGACTGTGATCTGATTTGGAAGTCCGCGAATTATAGCATATGGTCACCCAGAATCGCGCGAACGCGGCACGCGCGGCGGACGCACCGCGTCAGGCGCGCTTGGCGGTGGCGCCACCGTGCCGCTGGACGGCGGTTGTGGTGCGATCGGCGGCGGGGTCGGGCGCTGAAAGGTCATGCCGGGCTGCACCTGAGCGGGCGTCGGAGTCGCGCCGCCCGTCCCCTGCATCTGATGATAGGCAGCCAGATAATCGAGCATCACCTGACGCTGCTGTTCCAGGTCTTCGGTCTGGCGCTGACTGCGCAGCACGGACAGGCGGCGTGATATTTCCGACTGGATCGACTGCGGATCGTAGACATTGGCAAAGCGTTTGATCTCCGCCTGCGATGCGCCGATCAGCGCGATGCGGACTTCACCGCGCGTGAGAATGTTGTCGATCAAGCCTTCGACTTCCGAGGTCACGTTGTCGATCTGCGAGACGCGCATTCGCTCGACCTGATTTTGCAGCCACAACGGACGCTTGCGGATGATGGTCACGGCGTCGGCGCTCAGGATCAGCATGTCGTTACGCCAATCCCAGTCGGACAGGAAAAACCAGACCGCCGCGACCGCGATGATCCCCAGTCCGACGGCGACACCGAGTGCACCCGGCAGCGGCGACGCAGGCACCAGCGCACTCACGCCGATCAGCACCAGGGCGGCAGCGATCAGCAGCGACGGCGCCGCCACATGCGCCAGCCACACGGTCGTATGATGGCGATAGGCGATGTCGCCGTTGGGCAGCATGTAGCGGGTGCGGACGAAGGGCAGCCCGGCGGTATCGACGGCTTGCAGCGGGATCAGGTTCGTATCCGGCTGGCTGACACTCGCCACCGCCTCGACCGGGACGGTCGGACTGGCGCCGAGCGCCGCCTGAATGTCCGCCTGGATTGTGCTCTGCTGCTGACGGGCGACACGATTGCGGAATTGGTCGCGCTGCGCGAAGATGAGCGACTGCACATTGCGCGCGTCCGCGATCAGGTCGAGCTGGAGATTCGCCGCCTCGCCCGCCGTGCGAATGTAGAGCGTGGCGTACTGGAACAACTGCGCGAACGGGTCGCCGGGCGGGACGGTCATAGAGACCTCCAGCACCCGATCCAGCGGAATCTCGCTCAACGAGTTCTCGAAGCCGATCAGAAAATTCCAGATGCGCACGATGCGCTCGTCGGTGAGGACGATGCTGTCGTCGCGCCACTCGAAATACAGGTAGATCGTCACCAGCACCGCCGCGATGATGCCGATCGCCAGCGCCGCCAGACTGAGCGCCGCCGCTGTGCCCGCTGTAGCGATCGCCGCGCCAATGCCGATGAGGGCGATCCCGATCGGCATCCACAGATGCCGCCCGAATGCCCACCAGTGCCGCCGAAAGACGTACAAGACCTGTTCATCGGCGCGCTGTCCCTTGAACAGGGTGGCGCCGACCGCGCGCGCGGGTTCGGGCGCCTGCGGTTGATCGGTGACGACGGCGGCGGTCTGTGAGGCGGTCGGCGCGGGCGTTACGTTCATGCGCGGCGGTCGCGGCGCGACGGGGATGGTCGCGGTGGCGCGCGGGGAGGCGGTGGCGGCAGTCGGCTGTTCGGGCACGCGCAGATTAGCACGCAGTTCGGGGGTGCCGTTCGCCAGCTTCAAAAAGGCGTCGCGCGCGATGAACAGCACAGCGGCATCCTCGACGATGCGCAGCGAGACCGGTTCCAGGCGTGCGGCGTACAGCGAGGCTTCGTTGACGAATTGACCGCCGCTGATCGTGCTGATCTGTTCTTCTGATCCATCGGGACGGCGGCGCGTGAAGACGCCGCGCCCGGATGCGAACGCCAGCATCCCCAGCGACGGCTGCCCTTCACCGAGCGCCAGCGTGCCCGGTGCCAGGCGGTGCATCTGGGTGATCCCGGCGACCAGGGCGAGCTGCGGCGGGGTGAGGCGGGTGAACAACGGCAGTGTGCGGAGCTGCGACTGGATGAATGATGGGTCGCTCATGCGTGCGCGCCCTCGTGTGCCGACAGTATGCGCTGATTGTATCGCAAGTCGGCGGTGGGGTATGGAGTGAGTTGAAAACGGCGATCGATCGGGCGCAGATGTCTACCTGAAGCAGACGTATGACCGCTGCGCGCAGGTGCCTAGCCAATCGCATCACAAAGGAGTCAGCCACGCGACGATCTGCTGAGTCCCTTCCTCCACCCCCACCCCATCCCGATCCCAATCCCAATCCGACGGCGCGCTATCGGTCACGCCGCGCGCCGCGACCGCAGTCTCACGCCACAGCGTCAGCACTGTTTCCCCATACGGCGCGTAACGGCGCGGATCAGTGGGGCCGAACAGCGCGACCGTCGGCGCTCCGGCTGCCGCCGCCAGATGCGTCATGCCGGTATCGTTGCCGATATACAGTGCCGACTCGGATGCCAGCGCCGCGATCTGTCCGAAGGTGAGATCGGTCAGCGCGACATGATGCGCGTTCAGCGCCCGCGCCACCGCCTCGACCAGCGCGCGATCGCCCGGCGCGCCGATCACCACGACCGCCGCGTCCAGATGACGCGCCAGCGCGTCCGCCAGCGCCGCCAGCTTGTCCGGCGGGTAACGCTTGGCGTCCAGCGTCATGCCGGGATTGCGTCCGCCGCCAGGGTGGACGACCAGATAGCGCCCGGCGATGTGCGCCTCACGCAGCCGCGCGCGGATCGCCGTCAGCGCGTCGGGGTGAACGGGTACGCTGGCGCGTACATGACCTGGATCGATTCCCAACGCGCGCACCGCATCGAGATAAATTTCCGCTTCGTGCCGGGGCAAATCGGGATCGACGTGGGCGCGGTGGGTGTAGCCGAATCCGCGCCCGCCGCTGTCCAGACCCGCACGCACGGGAATACCGCTCATCAGCGCGGCGGCGCTCATCAGCGGCGAACGCACCAGCGAGACCAGGATGTCGTATTGCTGGGCGCGTAAGAGGCGCACCATGCGGACAAAACCGCGTGGCGACTTGAGCGGGTTGGCGTCGGCGCCCGTGTCGATGACGGCATTCAGCGCCGGATGACCGTCGATCGCCGCGCGCGACCACGCCCCGACCGCCCAGGCGATATGCGCGTCGGGATAGGCACGCCGCAGCGCCACCAGCGCGGCGGTAGCGAGGATCACGTCACCGATACAGCACGGGAGGACGATCACGATGCGGCGCACCCGATCATCCTCCCTGTACAGGGACACAAATGCACAAGCGCACACGCAGGGACGCACAAAGATGCGTCCGCGTGCTGGTCGTTACATCGCCGTGCGGAAAATACGCACGTAGCGTTCGGGTTCATCGCCATAGCTCTCGGAGTCCAGGCGGGCACGATGCGCGAGTTCATGCTGGCGACGGCGGATCAGCGACGGGCGCGGCGGCAGATCGATCGCCTCGATCATGCCCGCGCGCACCTGCAAAATCGCCTGTTCTGCCTCACGCATCGCCTCCCCAAAAGGGCTGCCGGCTTCCTCCAGACCTCCGCCCTGCTGGAAAAGGTCGAGCATAAAATTTTCCATCTGCGTCACCGTGTTGGCACGCAGCACGTAAATCGGGGTGCCGCGCCGCTCGGCATCGACGATCAGCTTGGGGCGGCGGCGGTAGTAATTTTTGATCGTGACGATCGCGTTCGCCGCGCCGATGTCGTCGGTGACATTCAGCGGCAGATTCAGCCGCCGCGCCGACTGTTGCAGACGGTTGCGCGCGACGCCATAGGCATAGATGGTGGTCGGGCGCAGCGCCGAGGTGTCGCCCATCGCGGGATAGGCGGCGCGCATATTGCCATTGCCCGGCTCTTCTTCTACGACCGGGCGGCGATCGCCGCCGCCGCTGCCACGTCGTCCCTCGCCGCGATAGGGACGCTCGGTGTTCGATCGTTCCGAGCGCTCGGAACGATCCCCGCGCGAGTTGCGCTCGCTGATCGAGCGAATCTCTGGCGCTGGCGTCTCGATGATGACCTCGCCGTGTTCGTTGCGATAGCGAATCTCGATTTGCAGCGCTTTTTCGCGCAGCACCGCATCGACTGCCGCCGCCACATCTTCGTGAATGGTCATGCGGTCGCGTGTCTGCAGCTCGATCAGCACGTCAAAGGTCGGCGGGGAGCGCCGTTCGAGGACGGTCTTTTGGGTGCCGCGCCGCCGTGCTTCCTCGTCGGACAGCGTGACCGCCTGAATCCCGCCGATCAGGTCGGACAGCGTGGGATTGAGCAGCAGATTGTCGAGGGCGTTGCCGTGCGCGGTGCCGATCAACTGCACGCCGCGCTCGGCGATCGTGCGCGCCGCCGTCGCCTCCAGCTCGCGCCCGATCTCGTCGATGACGATCACTTCGGGATTGTGATTTTCGACTGCCTCGATCATGACCTCATGCTGACGTTCCGGGTGCGACACCTGCATCCGCCGCGCCCGTCCCACCGCCGGATGCGGCACATCGCCGTCCCCGCCGATCTCGTTGCTGGTATCGACGATGACGACGCGCTTGCTCTCCGCCAGCACGCGCGCGGCTTCGCGGAGGGTAGTCGTCTTGCCGACGCCCGGCGGACCGAGCAGCAGCACGCTTTGCCCGCTCTCGATCAGGTCCTGGATGATGTCGATGGTGCCATAGACCGCCCGTCCGACACGACAGGTCAGCCCGACCACTTCGCCGCGCCGATTACGCATGGCACTGATACGGTGCAGGGTGCGCTCCATGCCAGCGCGATTGTCGGCGTCGAACGTGCCGATGCTGGCGACGATGGCGTCGAGCTGGGCGCGCGTGACCTCATGCTCACTGAGCGCCACCTCGCCGCCCAGATAGCGGGCGGTAGGGATGCGTCCAATATCGAGGACAACCTCCAACAGGTCATCGGTGTTGCCGATTTCGTCGAGCCGCGCATTGATATGTACGGGCAAGACCCGCTTAAGTTCGTCTAAATCGTCCGTGATCCGTCGTTCCATAGACTGTTACGCATTTCTCCTGGACTCATCGAGCAAATCGACCGCGTAGGTCGGCGCGGCACCGTCGGGCATATCTGCTACGCCGACCCGCAACCGGACCGAGGAACGGCTGGGCGGGCGCACCGCGCGCGGCAGCGACTCCAGCGCCATTGGAGTCAATCCGAACTGGGCATGGCGCACACCCGCCGCGATATGGCGCACCATGACTGCCTGATCCTTGAAAGGCATGAACCCGACCGCATCGAGCGCACGGTCGAGCCACCCCTGATAGCGGCGCAGACAGACGAACAACGACTGACGTTCGGCAGTCGCGCGCAGCAGCGCCGCCGTCAGCAGCGACTCTGCCTCCGCGCCGACGACATCGCCGGCGATATAGGGCATGATATAGCCGCCCCCGCGTCCTTTGGCATAGGCGATATAGGCGCTCAACCGGACGCGATCATCCCCGACCGCCGGACGCCGATACAGCCATCCGCCGGAATCCTCGGACGGCGCCGCCACAGGCTGGATCAGCGACGGCACGATCGACGCGAACAGCGCGTTGATCTCACCTATATCGGCATCGGTGATCTCGTCCAGCGTCAGCGTCGGCTCTGGCAGACGCGCCGGATCGCCCATCCAGCGCCACAGCGTTTGCCGGGCGTAGACGGCAAAATTCGCTATCCGCAGCGTCTCGAACAGGGCGCTGTCCTCGTCTACCTCCGCCATCAGCATATGCGCGCCGCGCTTACCCGCCTCGACTGCCACGCCATCCAGCAGGTGCAGCAGCGCCGAGTCATCAGCGTCGGCGTCAGGTGCGACGAAGATCATCTGCGCCAGCGGCAGATCGGTACGCAGCCGGAACTGACCGACGATTTTTTGCCGTCCTGCCCGCCCCACCAGCGTATAGACGCCGCGTTGTGGCAGGATGCTGGACAGCAGCACGTTGGATGCGCCGATCACCTCGCGCGTACACACGAGTTCGCTGTCGAGCAGCACACCCCGTTCAGTCAGGCGGCGCATCAGCGGCAGATCGATCAGTTTGGCGGTATGGATATTGGTCGGTTCAAATGTTCGTACCATCGAATGTCATTTTAACCCATATCGTATCGGCTTGGCAATCGTTCTGAATCGCCGTTCACCACAAGCTCATCGAGCGGACACCTGGTTATGCAGTCCCCATGCACGCGGACGCAGCATCAGGCGTCGCTGGACGTGGGTGGTGGACTTAGATGATGCTATCACCTTGACAACGGAATCCCACAATCATTGTGTACAACACCCAACCCGCCCAGGAGATATTGATGGCTTCGTTATCTGTTTCGTTATCCACGCCGCCCGCTGAATTCATCGCGGGCGCGCGGGCGACCCTGCCGTTGATCGTCGGCGGGATCCCGTTCGGGATCATTTTCGGCGCGCTGGCGATTACCAGCGGCATGTCGCCCGGCGCGGCGCTGATGATGTCGCTGCTGGTCTACGCCGGATCGGCGCAGTTCATTGGCGTCAACCTGTTCGCGGCGGGCGCGGCAATCCCGTTGATCGTGCTGACGACCTTCATCGTCAATGTGCGCCATGCGCTCTACGCCGCGACGTTGGCGCCGCATGTGCGCCATCTGCCGATAGGCTGGCTGCTGCCGCTCGGCTTCATGCTGACCGACGAGACGTTCGTCGTCGTCATTCAGCATTACGCACACGACGACTCGCCGCGCCACAAACACTGGTTCTATCTCGGTTCGGCGCTGGCGATGTACATCAGTTGGACAGCGACCACGCTGATCGGCATCATCGCCGGAGGCAGCATCGACAACCCCGAACGTTGGGGACTCGACTTTGCCATGAGCGCGACCTTTATCGGCATCGTCGTTCCAGCGATCAAGACCCGCCCGATTCTGGCGGCGGTGGTGACGGCAGGATTCGTCGCCATGATTGCCAACCCGCTGCCATACAAACTGGGTTTGATCGCGGCAGCGCTGGCGGGGGTAGCGGCGGGCGTAATCGCGGAAATGCTGTCCGGGCGCGCTGCGGATGCACAGCCGGACGTCTCACCCGACTCGATCTGATCCATTGACCTATCCGACTGTAGTCCACTGGGAGGATGACATTTTATGCCGACTGCATTAGAACTGATATTAATCGTGGGCATGGCGGTGGTGACATTCGCCGTGCGTTTTCCGGTGCTGGTGCTGGTGGGCAGGCTGCCGCTGCCAGCGCCGGTCTTTCGCGCGCTGCGTTATGTGCCAGCCGCCGTACTCACGGCGATCATTGTCCCAGAGGTGTTCATGCCCGGTGGGACGCTCACCCTGTCGCTGGAAAGCAGCACACTGGTGGCGGGCGTGGTCAGCGCGCTGATCGCGTGGCGTTCAGGCAATCTGCTGCTGACGATCACGCTGGGCATGGGCGCCTTTCTGCTGCATCGGGCGGTGATGGGTGGTTTTTAACCACAAATGATCGCCGCGTATTAATCAAATACTTATCGATCGGCTGATAACTTCATTTATAATCTCTTGTAATCAGTTTATCGATCTACAGTTGATTGAATGAGGGATAGCGCTATGGGTCTCATCGCACTGGTCTACACCAGCGTCATCACACAGGTGATGCTCGATAAAGAGCTGGAAAATATTCTGGCAGTCAGCCGCCGCAACAACCTGCACCGCAATGTCACGGGGATGCTGCTGTACAAAGACGGGCATTTCATCCAGGCGCTCGAAGGGGAAGAAGCGATCGTCATGGCGCTGTACAACATCATCGCCGTCGATCCGCGTCATCAGAATGTCTTCAAGATGTTCACCCGCCGCGTGAACGAGCGCAGCTTTGGCGAATGGCAGATGGGTTTCAACAGACTCGATTCGCTCGATGCCGACGCCATGCCCGGCTACACCGATTTTCTCAAGCGCCCGTTCGACGTAGGGTTTTTGATGGAGAATCCGAGCCGAGCGGCGTATCTGTTGGAATTTTTCAAGACGCGATCGGTATTTTAGCGGTCTGCCAGGAAATGAGTATGTCCGTAGGGACGCATAACAATGCGTCGGTAGAGAAAATCGTGATTCACTGAGTTTAGGAAACCCCGCTCCCGCTGCTGTCAGGAACAGGCGGCGGGGAGAGACGCGAATCGTTACTTCGAGGGCGTCATCTGCATCTGCTGGCGATAACCACGTATAAAGCCGCCACTCTGGGTGGCGATCAGCACGCCGCTCACCTTCTCGACTGCCAATTGACCGAACAGCTTGATAATGCGATTGACCTGATCGCGCACCACCAACAGCAGATCGTCCCATTTCACGCCAGCGGGAAGCTGAGGTTCGCGCATCGGACGCCAGGTCTCCAGATAACGCAGTGTGGAGTCGGTGTCGGGGAACACCAGCGTACCTGGCAGATCGTGACGCACGACCGCGTAAAAGTGGCGTGCCATTTGCTGGGCACCATTTTCCAGCGAAAATGTGATGTGCGGCGGGGGTGGCATCTGTGTCAGCGGGGTGCCGGGCTTACTGAGCAGCAGTATGCCCCGGCGCATCAGCTCGACCAGCTGCGGCATGGTGCCAGCACTATTGGTCGAAGCCACCAGCAGACCATCTGGTTTGAGAATGCGCTGCGTCTCGCGCAAGCCGGAGGCGATGTTGGGCAGATGATAGAGCATATGGTTGGCGAGGATGACGTCGAATGTGCCGGACGCGAAGGGCAGCGCGGCGGCGTCGGCGGCGATCCGCTGTACGGCGCTCAATCCAGTCATCATCCCAGGCGAAATGTCGAGCGCGGTATAATGGAGACTCGGATAGCGTGCGAGCAGCGGTTGATAGTAGCGTCCTGCCCCGGCGCCTACATCCAGGAGATGCTCGTCGCCGCGCAGTCCACAGCGATCGAGTACCCAGTTGGGAAAGTCGATGGCGGGGCTGCTGTATTGATCATGCGTATCCTGCATCACGCGCAGGTAATTGTCGTCGGCGTACTGGCGCTGGATCGCGTCCGGGTCTTGTCCTGTGAACATTGCAGTTTCTTCCATTGTTTACGTATGTGCAGCCAGCGTAATCTGCTGAAGCAGAGTCGATGACATCAAAAGCACATTGCACTAATTATAAACGGGATTCAATGAAAAAGGAGAAGCCATCGGCATCCCCGTCGGTGCAGCGCGGGCATGCAGCGCGGGCACTGCGTGCTGTGCCCGCGCATGATGACGCTGTGCCTGTTACTCGACGATGCGAGTGGGCAGCGCCGCGCCGTTCCACACGCTATCGTAGTTGGGTCCCATCGTGTCCTTGCGCACCCACAGGAATTGGCAGGACAGGATAATCTTGTAGTAGGTCTCGCTGGCATCCTGACCGATGACCCAATAGGTGCCCGGATTGAGGGTGATCGAGGTGTTATCGGTCATACGATCCGGGGCATAGAAAGCGCGTGCGCCCGCCGGAGCGCTGCCGACCACCGACCCGGACGGGACGTTGATCCCGCACCCGGCCGAGACGCCAGCCCCCAGGTTGATCGTGCGGACGATGTTGAGGATAGCGGCGACCAGACCCGCCGGGTCGGTCGCGGGATAGACACCGCAGCCGGTGGCGCTCGCCAGCGTGGTGAAGTGCGGCGTAGCGTCGGAGGTGAGCGGGATAGCGCACACGCTAACCGCTTTGGCGTTGGCGCGGGCGATCGTGTCGTCAGAGGTGCCGGCGATACCGGCGACATCGCATCCGGTCTTGTCGTTGGCATCACCGATCAGGATGATGATCCGGCGTCCGCCTCGGTATGCCATCTGCTCGACCGCGCGCGAGACGCCGCAGTAGGTCAGTTCGGGCGTATCGCCGCCTCCGCTGGCATACAGCGCGTTGACGCCCGCCGTGATCGCGGCGCTGTCAGCGGTCAACGCCTGGAAGAACTGCGTATCCGGGTCGCCAAAGCCGATGACACCGACCTGATAATCGGCGCCTGTTGCGGCGATACCAGCGATGATGCTGGTGATGTTGGACTTGACTCCGGCGATAAAGCCGCCCATGCTGCCGGTGGTATCGACTACGAAAACCACGTCGAGCTGGTTGGTTTGCTGCGCCCCCACGACCTGCGCCGATAACCCCATGAGCGCAGCCAAGACTAACACGAGAATCGACAAGCGGGACAATTTCATATTTGCAACCCCTTTGTGTAGAAAATGTGAGAATGATCGATCAGGTGAAAATACAAGATGGAGCTAGTACCTAGCTTGATTATAGTATATAAATATCGGCTGTATTACGCAATGGGATTTATTTTCGTTATATTGGTGATGGCGACAGCATGGAGGACGCATGTCGGCGCGTGAACAGGCGTGGTTAGTATTATGTTTGATCGACGGTTTGGGATCAGGGGTGCTGATGCGGCTGATCACCCATTTCGATGGGGACGCCAGCGCCGTCCTGCGCGCCGACGAATCCACACTGCGCGCGGTACAGGGGATCGGCGCGGTGCTGGCGAGTCGCATCCGCGCCGTCGATGCAGCGGAGATGATGCAGCAGGTGGCGGCATGGCGCAGGCGCGGTATCCAGCTGTTACTCAGCGACGATCAATTTTATCCGCGCCGTCTGCATGGGCTGCCGGACGCGCCGTCCGTGATTTTCGTGATGGGATCGGTGCAGACGCTGGCGACCTTCCGCCCGCTGACCTGTGCTATCGTCGGTACGCGCACGCCGAGCGCGGCTGGCATGGCGGCGTCAGCACGGCTGGCGGAGACACACGCGCGCATGGGCGAGACGATCGTCAGCGGACTGGCACTCGGCATCGACGCGCACGGGCACACAGCGGCGCTGAATGCGCGCGGGACGACGGCAGCCGTCCTGGGGGGCAGCCTGTTGAACATCTACCCGCCGCAAAACCAGACCCTGGCGGCACGCATCCTGCACGAATCGAGCGGGGTACTCCTCAGCGAGACCCGTCCCGATTTGACGGTGCGCGCCGATCGTCTGGTGGCGCGCAACCGCCTGATTGCCGCTTTAAGCGACACAATCATCGTCGTCGAGTCCAATGAAGACGGCGGGGCGATGCACGTCGCGCGCTGGGCACACAAGCTCGATCGGGCGCTGTACACCGTCGATCTGCCCGCCAGTGGCAATCAGCGCATGATCGAGGCAGGGGTGGCTGTGACATAGTGCTGTCTCAATCAGCAGCGCCCATCATCTGTCTGCGATCGCCACACGCGCGCGATTTTGGTACACTTGTGACAGACAGCACAATCCGTTCAAGGAGCAACCTCATGGCACAGATCGGCATTTTCTACGGCAGCAGCACGGGCAAGACCGAGGCAGTCGCCTACCAGCTCAAAGACGCCTTTGACAAGGCGAAACCCGGACTGGTGGACATTGCCAACATCGGCAGCACCGCGCCAGACCAATTCCTGAAATACAGCTATCTGATCTGCGGTATCCCGACCTGGAATACCGGACTTTTGCAGGATGACTGGGCATTTTTCCTGCCGAAGCTGGAAGGCGCCAATATGGAAGGCAAGAAGGTCGCCATTTTCGGGTTGGGCGATCAGAATGGCTATGGCTTCAACTTTCTCGATGCCGTCGGTATCCTGGCGGACGATCTGATGGATCACGGCGCCGAGCTGTGGGGCATGTGGGGAGTCAGCGATTACCAATTCAACGAGTCGCGCGCTCAGGTTGAAAATATGTTCCTGGGGTTGGGGATCGACGAGGATGGGCAGGGCGAAAAGACGCTCACCCGCCTGGGAACGTGGGTGCAGCAGGTGGTCAATCAGTTCGAGGTGTAGCGACGGGTGCGCCGGACGCACGACACGTCCGCACTGGTCATTGACCGAAAAACATCCAGAATCGGATGCATTGCATCGACAACCGGACGCATTTTTATGTGTAAATACGATCTGATTCGTAGGGACGCATAACAATGCGTCCGTTCAGAAGGTCTCGACTCGTGGTTCAGAACATATTCATCTGTTTAGGCGCATCGGGATTGTAGAGCGCGGGCGGCGCGTCATCCGCGACCGCGATCGGCTCGTCGGATGCGCTTGAGTCAGGTGACGGCTCGTTCAGCGCTTCGGCGGCTTCCACTGCGGCTTCGGCGGCGGCGATCAACTCCGGCAGCGGCGCGGAGTCGGGCTGTGGGGCGGAAACGGCATGGGCAATCGCCACCATCACCGTCATGTCGGGGGTGAAATCGGGCGGCACGTCATCGATGTGCATGGTGGCGCGGATGGTCAGCTCTGCCAATTCTGCCTCGGTGAAGCCGACCTGACTCAGCACCCCGCTCAGGGTGCCGAGGGTGAGACGATCGTTGGTGCGCACGACATGCTGATAATGAGCGCGCAGGCATTCGCGCCACTCGCTGGCAAACGGGCTTGACATGATTCTTCACCTCTTTATCGAGCAGCGAAAACAAAGCGGACGCATTGTGATGCGCCCCTGCAATACGGACGCATTGTGATGCGTCCCTGCTATGCGCACTTCATTAGGATAACAGGATCGGCAGCGTGACGCTGAAGGTCGAGCCGACGCCCTGGGTGCTGGACACCGCGATCGTGCCGCTGTGCTGATCGACGATCTGGCGGACGATGTGCAGTCCGAGACCTGTCCCCAGAATGCCATGATCGATCGCGGATTGCACGCGGTAAAACGGGTCGAATATTTTCGACAGTTCGTCCGGCACGATACCGTAGCCGGTATCCATGATCGCGATGCGCACCGATGAGTCGGTCTCCTGATCGACGATCACGGTGATGTGCCCGTGATCGGGCGTATATTTGATGGCATTGTCGATCAGGTTCGACAGCATCTCGCGCAGCAGCGTCGGCTCACCGAGCATCATGATCGCCTGGTCGGGCAGATCGCTTAACAGTAGTTGCTGGCGCAGCGCCGCGCTCGGCTTTTTCTTGTCGATCACCGCGCGCAGCAGCCCCATCAGGTCGAGCGGACGGTAGGTCGCGCCGCCGCCGCCGCCTTTTTCCACCCGCCGCAGCAGCAGCAGGTCTTCGGTGATGCGCATCGCCTCGCCCGCCGAGCCGACGATGGCTTGCAGCATCAGCCGAACTCGTTCCGGGGGGAGATCGTCCTCGTGCAGCAGGATGTTTGCCAGCTGATGGATGGCATTGACCGGGTTGCGCAGGTCGTGCGCCGCCACGTCGAGCAAGGTCGATTTCAGCAGCTCGACCGCGCGCAGTCGCTCGGTGAGCGCGTCGAGTTCGTGCACGCGGCGGCGCAGTTGTTCGTGCGCGCGGGCGTTGTCGATCGCCAGCGCGACACGCTCGGTGAACGACAGCATGAAGCGATAGACCGCTTCGGTGAAGCGGTCGTACTGGTCGGTCTCTAAAACCAGCGCGCCGATCAATTCATCGCGCCACACGATCACCAGTGTCATTTGCGCGCGCGTCGCCAGGACGAACGGCAGATAATCGGGATCGGCGCTGACATCGGGGGTGAAAATCGATTGGCGGGTGCGAATGGCACGTCCGATGATCCCGTTGTCCAACGGGATTGGGAAGATGCCGAGATGATAATGTTCCCCAGCCACCTGGACGAATTCGTAGCTGGTCGCCGATCTGATGATAGCCACGCCCGCATCGTCAGCGAGCGTGGCACGCACGGCGATGTCGATCACATAGGTCAATACCTGACCGAGATCGAGCGTCTCGACCACCTCGCGCTCGGTCTGACGCAGGATCGCCTCCCATTCAGGCGAGAGCAGATTCGGCACGCTCTCGGCTGGCGGCGCCAGCGGCAGATCGGACGCCGGAGCCGCCGGATTGCTTGCCTTAGAGGTCACTATATGCGGCGTGTGCAGTGTATTGATTGTATTCAGAGTATTCAATGAATTTAATGAAGGTGGTGCTGTACTATCCGCCTGGTTGTCCATCCCCGAAAATCTCCTCACCCCGTGCCAGGCATCGGTCATCCACGCAGCGGCAGGATCAAGTCGTTGTGAAAGTCGGTCAGGCTGACCAGGCTGCCCCCGGCATCGACGTAAACCAGGTCTTCGAGACGCACGCCGAACCCGTCATCAGGATAATACAGCCCTGGCTCGATGCTGATCACCATGCCTGCCTGCAACACATCCTCGGATAGATGACTCAGCGATGGGCGCTCGTGGATGGCGAGACCAACGCCGTGTCCCAGGCTGTGCATATAGCCGCTGGTCGTACCGGGGTGACTGCGCGTCGTCGGATGTCCCTGGGCTTCGAGATAATCCTGCACCCCGCCCTGGAGCTGCTTTGCGGTCATGCCGATGCGAAAGGTATCGATCGCTATGTCGAAAGCGTCGCGTACCTGATCGTAGGCGCGCTGCACATCGGGCGTCGCAAATCCGATCGACCAGGTGCGCGTGCAGTCGTGATGAAAACCGCCGCCTAATTCGCGCGGGAACAGATCGAAAATGATCGCCTGACCGAGTCGCAGCCCCTCTGCCGCCTCACCGCGGCTGTGCGGAAAGCCGCCGTCGCGCCCCTGTGCGAAAATGGTGCCGGTGTCTTCCAGGTCGCGGTCGAGCAAGGCGCGGCGGATAAACCGCTTGACGGCGCCGATAGTGAGCGCGGCGCCAGCGGCGTCCACCACGCGATCGCCGTCGGCGCGGTGTCCGGCGATATAATCCCAGGTCGCGTGCAGCACCTCGGAGGTGCGCCCCGCCACCGAGCGCAGCCGCGCCAGCTCGTCGTCGTCCTTGGTCAGCGCTGCCTCATCGAACAGCGTCATGCCTGTCTCACCGACAAAGGCGATGGCAGGATACGCCTCGCGCAACATGCGCACGAATTCGATGCTGCGGTTGATCGCGCCGCGCCCGTACACACCGACGCGCCCCGCCGTGACGCCGACATGCGACATAATGCGCCCGATCAAGCCGACGGCAGCCTGCGCACGATCACCCTGCGCCGTTTCGATGAGCTGCGCCCAACCGAAGTCGAATTCGGTCATGATCGTCAGACCACTCTTGGCAGCTTCCTCGATCTCCATCGCGTTGACTACCAGCAGCGGTGCCACGCCGCGCGCACCCATGATCGTCCCGCCCGTGATCGGCGCACCGCCGCTCATGTAGGTCAGAATTTCGTTGTCGCCCTCGTCGCCCAGGATACCGCCCAGGACAAGATAAGCATCAAGCCCGCGCTGCTGCATGAGAGAATCAAGATCGCGTTTCATATGGTGTCCTCGTTAGTTTCTAGAGTGTAGCATAATTCATCATCAATGCACCATGAAGGGTCGAACCTAAATCAATGGATTCGTTTTGTCATGGAGTGTCCAAAAAGAAGTCAAATGTTACAGGGACGCATAACAATGCATCCGAGCGAAAGATTATTTGAATTTGCTTTCGTTGCTCCATTTGAGCAACGACAGAACAACGACAGAACAGCCACAGAACAGCGAGGACATCGACCGGCTTCGAGCCAGACCAGCGGCGTGATGATTGCGTTCCCCTCATAAAACAAGTAAGATGAACGAATTATCGTAAAGAACAGAGCAAACAAGGCAGCATATGGCGATTTCACCCCTGCAACAAACGTTGTTAACGCTGTTCGCACAGGAATCGGGCTGGATCACCCGCACCGAAATCGGTGAACGGATCACCCGCAAAAAAGAACTGAATGCCGACGACATCGCTAAACTGGAAGGTCTGCATCAGGAGGGGCATATCGCCAAACGGATACAACCCTCCACGACGGACAGTGTCGTGTTCGAGTACCACGCTTTGAAGAGCCGCCGTACTCGTCGAGAGGTCGTCTACAACATCCTCAAGGAAAATTTTCACGGCACGGAACGCAGTCGTTCCGAGGTCGCCGTCGCGCTTGGGCATGAAGATGGCAGGCTATCGACCAGCGACGCCAAGCACCTGCATGAGCTGGTCGCCCAAAATCTAATCTCCGAGTCCGTCGCTGGCGCCAAACAAGAGAAGCACTACAAAGCAGTCTGAATTCCCGCGTGAATGAAAAAAATAAATCCGAATAATCTGTCGGGCGGACGCATTGTTATGCGTCCCTATGCCCCGTTCGCAGCGCTGCGCTCACCAGGAAGCTCGCGCGATCGCAAAAATATCTCGACGATCACGAATGCCAGCGCCAGAAAAAACATGATCGCCGGGGACAGCACACGCGGAATTTGCAGCCACGCGCACGCCGCAGCAAACAGCCCGACCCACACGCTCTGACGCACGATCACCCCCCCAGGGGGCAATCGGCGTCCGCGCGGCGTGAGCCGGGCGTTGAGGTAGCGCATCAGCGGCAGCACCGTCCCGGCAGCCGCGATCTGGAGCAAGAGCAGGAACAGCCAGCGCTGCCCGATGAAAGGGTCTTGCGTGCGCACCAGCACCAGCAAGCCGCCCCAACCGACCACCATCAGGAGTACGCCAGCGGCGAGCACACCCAGATGATCGGCGGGAAACGGGGCGCGTCCCTCGGCGCTGGCGCGCTTCATTTCTTCTGCGAGACGATCATGTCGTACAGGGCGATGGTCTCACGCGCCGGCAGAATCTTCAGCGTTTGATGCAGGTAATCCTTCAGGTGACCGTATTGAGATAGGGCGTCATCGGTCATGCCGAGCTTGGCATAGAGCGAGATGACCTGACGGTGAATGTCCTCGCGCTCTGGACCCTCTTTGAGCGCGCGCGTCAGATAGCCGAGCGCGCGACGGTCGTCGCCATCCCCCGCGCACAAACGCCCCATCCCGATCAACGCCTGTGCATACATCTGACGAAGCTGTTCGCGCCGCTTCAGCACCCATTCCATCTCGATCGTCTGCAGGAAGGGCGCCTTGTACAGATCGATCGCACGGGCAAAGAGGAACTGTTGTTCGCGTTCGTCGGTGGCGATCAGCGCCTTCTCGACCGATTCGACAAAATCGGACACGTCATAATGTCTCACGACCTTGTCCGAGGGCAGATAAAAACCGCTGTTGTACTGAGTCAGTTCAAAGCTGCCGGTCTGCTGCACTTTCATATTGATGCGCTCGGTGATCTTGCGCTTGGTCACATGAAAGACGTTGGTGGCTTCCTTGACGGTCAGTGCGGGCCAGAACACGCCGAAAATTTCGTCGCGGGTCACCAGCGGACGATCTAAAAAGAAGAATAACAGGTTGCGCGGCAGGGCGCCATCCCAATTGGTAATAGGCTGACCATTGACCAGCACATGCCCGCGACCAAAGGCGAAGACCTCGATCTGCGGACGCGGATCGCTTTCAATGGTGAACATCATGTCGTCTTTGTGCTGTTCGGTGCCCAGCACGATCGCATCGCCGCTGGCGACCAGTCCTGCCCAGGGGGTATAGGTGAGCAGGCGGCTGCTGACTGCCAGTTGGACGTGTTGAGGCAGCGCGCCGACAAATGCCTCGATGAACCGGGTGAATGCGTCATCGAGATCGATCTTGTCCACCTCGTCGATGTACAGCACCACTGGCGACTTGGCATGAGCGCCCAGGTCGGCGGCGAGCGCCTCACCGATTTGAGTCGGGTTGTTCTTTTTGAGGGCGGCGCGCGTCTTTTTGCCAAAGGTGCCGACCACACGGCTGATCTGATCGATCATATCCGCCGCGACTTCCTGAATGGTGACGGGTTGAGCCTGACCGATGACACGATAGTATAATAAGCCGTCCTGACCGCTGTTGAGAAAATACGCCAGGAACAGATTGCGATAGTTCGTCCAGGGATAGAGCAGGACGACGCGCTTATTTTTGCTCTTCTCATAGAAAGAGTCGAGGGAAACGTGGGTCACTTTATGGAGAAACATGGCTTGATCCTGAGCTAAAAGGCAAAAGGCTAAATCGATATGACGCCCGTTTCATGCTTCCCCGATGTGACACAAGGCTATTTACGTCAGTCCGACTCTACCCTATCATCGGACAAATTACAACGAATTAAGTGGGTGATCTGCTGGTTTTCGGTTTGAGTTTTATAACACATCCACTCCATAGAGACGACCCGACAAAGGGGATTCAATGACCGAAGCAGCCCTCCCACGCGACTCCAGCTCTGGTAAGCCAGCACATCCGGCGCAGGCTGGAGCGCGCGTGACCGCCGTCTGGCGCGCGATCGAGCTGATCCTGCTGATCGGACTGGTGATCAGCCATTGGGCGCCCGACCCGGCGCGCATCAACAGCCTCATCCTGTTCATACCAATCTTCGCGGGGCGCGCGGTCGTGCTGCGACGGCTCATCACCCGTACCCCGATCGATTATTACTTAGCCGCCCTGATCGCATTATGCGTCCTGAATATCGCCATCGCGCCCTATACCTGGGGAATGTGGTCGGTATCGCGGGTGGTGATGGGCGTCGGTATCGTCTGGGTGATCGGAGATTGGGGGCGGACTCCGGGCGCGCTGCGGGCACTGCTGGTCGGCACGGCTGGCTTTGCGGCGCTGGTGGGCGTGGTGGCGCTGCTGACCTCACAATACACTATCAAGTCGAGTCTGCTGCAGGGGATCATCGATGCGCTCCCGCGCCTGCGCGACCTGCCGCTGGTCGGCGCCGGCTTCAACGTCAACGAGATCGGCGGGGCGCTGTGTCTGCTGGCGCCTGCAGCCGCTGCGCTGGCGCTGACCGATCGCGTGCGCGTGCCGGGTCTGACACGCGCTCTGGCATGGGCGGCGCTGATCACGTTGACGGCTGCGCTGCTGCTCGGTCAGTCGCGTATGGCGATCATCGGTGCATTGATCGGCGGGGTGGTGGCGATCTTTCTGGTGATGCGCGCAGGCGTGAGACGGCAGGTTGCGTTGGCGGGGCTGGTAGCGATCGCGGTCCTGGAGATGGTACTCGCGCTCAATCTGCTGGTGCCGTCCGGGTTGGCAGTGCAGTCGGTCGAGCGCGATGTCGGCAGTCAGATCGGACGGACGAATATCTGGCGCGCCGGGATCGAGGTGTTGCGCGATTACCCGCTGACCGGAGTCGGCATCAACCAGTTTCGGACGCGGGCGGTACGCGCGCGTTATCCCGTCGAGGGCTATGAAACAGCGATACTGCCGCACGCGCACAATCTGGTGCTGCAAATCGGCGCCGACCTGGGACTTCCGGGTATCGCGCTCTATGTCGGCTGGTCGGCGGCGTGGATCGGGCTGTTGTGGCGGGCATGGCGCATGGGCGATGGCGTGGTGAGGACAATCGCGGCGGGGCTGGGCGCGGCATGGGCTGCCCATATGATCTTCAACCTGGCGGATGCGATCACGCTGTTCGACCGCTGGATATGGCTCTACTGGCTGCTGATCGGATTGGGCGTAGCGGCGGCGCGCAGAGTGATAGTGCGCACAATGTAACAATTATGATATATTTTGGTTGAGCCATTTTTATTTTCGTTCACAATCATAATGAGTGCGGTCACCCCATGACGCAACCCAAGCAACCCGCCAGTTTTCACGAGATGCTGATCCAGATGGCGATCCACGATCTGCGCGCGCCGCTGTCGTCGATCCTGACCGGGATCGAGCTGACGTTGCAGCCAGATATGTCGGCAGAAGACACGCGCCGCGTCCTGAAACTGTGCCTCGACAGCGGCGGCAAGCTGATACGTCAAATGGAAAGCCTGCTCGACATCGCCCACATCGAGACGGGACAGATGCCGATCCATGCCCAGACACAGCCGCTCCAGCCGATCATCGCGGATGCGGTCATGCTGCTGACCAACCTGATCGAAGAGATGCACCTCCAGGTCGAGATCCATGCGCCGTCCGATCTGCCGCCCGTGTTCGCGGACGATCACCTGACGCGGCGCGTGCTGGTCAATCTGATCGACAACGCCATTCATCACACCCCCACCGGGACGCGCATCCATATCGACGCCGCGCACGAGAGCACGACGCGGCAGGTGCGGGTGCGCATCTGCGACGATGGATCGGGTATCCCGGTCGAACAGCGCGAGTCGATCTTCGAGAGCTACCGCCGTCCGTCGGCACAGCGGCGGGCGCGGCGCGGTTTTGGCTGGGGACTGGCATTCTGCAAGCTGGCGATCGAGGCGCAGGGGGGACAGATCGCTGTCGAGGACGCCGATGGCGATCTGCGCGGCGCCTGTTTCATGGTCAGTCTGCCGACCGGATGACCGTCAGGAGGGGGCGCTGACCGCCGACCAGAATCCGACGGTCGAGTCTGGCAGCTCGGTCAGCGCAAGCGTGCCGCCAGTCGCGGCGATGTAGGTGGTGTAACTCAGCCGTCCCGCCGCCTGACGCGCGCTGTCAAAGCCCTGCTCCGGCAGGGTCGCCCATCCCAGATCGCCCTGTGCGCCACCGAGCGCATCCCACACCAGCCGAAAGCCGCGCACCGGGGCGGACATCCCTGGCGGCGGGATCAACACCGATTCTGGCATCCCCTCCTGATAGCCATCCTCAAAAATCCTGAATGTCCGATCTTCCAACAGCACGACGATCTGGCGCGTGTCGGAAAACCAGATCATCCCTCCCTCTGAAAACGGCTGATACACCGCGTAGATCGCCCGCGCCGGTTCATCGGGACAGCGCGGCGCCGCGCCGATCCCATCGATCCAGTCGTGCGCGCAGGTGTTGGTCAGTTGAAACCGGGCGAGTCCCAGCAGCGCCAGCGGATCGCGCGGCGGCACACCCTGATCGCCAGCGCCGATATGCGCAGGCAGGAAGATCGCCGCCCCGACCGGGAGCGCCGCTGGATCATCGATGCAGTTCAGCACTGCTATCTGCGTCGGGGTGTAGTCCGGGGTATCGCGCAGCAGCGCAGCCAGCGTATCGCCAGCGCGGACGAAATACGATGCAAAGGCATCGCGCTGAAACGCGCTGCAGGTCGCGGCGCGGGCGTCGTTTTCAAGCTGGATCACCAGTCGCGGCGGCGGTGTATCCGCGAACGGCACGGCGGGCGTCGCGTCCTGCGCACGGGTGGCGAATGCGTTACACAGCACGATTACAACGGTCATCATCCAGCGTTTCATTGGTTTTGCCTCACATCGCTCGATCCAATCAGCGTGATTGTAGACGATCTGCCCTCTAACGTCGTTTATATGCCCTCTCTGTACACTTTAAAAATCCCGCCCTCACTCAAAAAGGTGTTCATCCCTCATGGATATGAACCGTTTCACCACCAAAGCACAGGATGCGCTGCTGACGGCGCAAAAGCTGGCGGACGCGCGCGGGCACGTCGCCGTCGAGCCGCTGCATATCGCGGTCGCGCTGCTCAGTCAGAAAGACGGGGTGGCGCCGGAAGTGATCGCCAAGATCGGCGCGCGCCCGGCGTCGCTGCTGACCGAATACGAACGCCAGATCGACGAACGTCCGCGCAGCTATGGCAGCAACGCCAAAGCCGGACTCGGCAAGCCCGCGACGGTCCTGCTGACGACCGCCGAGTCCGAGGCAGCCAGGATGCAGGACGAGTACGTCAGTACCGAGCATATCCTGCTGGCACTGACGGTCGAAAAGAGCCTCAACGCGCCGCTCGAACGCGCCGGAGTCACACGCGACACCGTGTTACAGGCGCTGTCCGCCGTGCGCGGCGGCGGACGCATCACCTCGCAAGACCCGGAAAGTACCTACAAGTCGCTGGAAAAATACGGACGCGATCTGACCGCGCTGGCGCGTCAGGGCAAGCTCGACCCGGTGATCGGGCGCGAGGAAGAGATTCGCCGCGTGATCCAGGTGATCAGCCGCCGCACCAAGAACAACCCGGTGCTGATCGGCGAGGCGGGCGTCGGCAAGACGGCGATCGCCGAAGGACTGGCACAGCGCATCGTCAACGGCGACGTGCCCGAAGGGCTGCGCGATAAACGCATCATTACTCTCGATATGGGCACGCTGCTGGCGGGCGCCAAGTTTCGCGGTGAATTCGAGGAACGGCTCAAAGCGGTCCTGAAAGAGGTCTCGGACAGCGGCGGACGGGTGATCCTGTTCCTGGACGAGCTGCACACGATTGTCGGCGCGGGCGCCGCCGAGGGCGCGGTCGATGCCAGCAACATGCTCAAGCCGATGCTGGCGCGCGGCGAGCTGCGCACCATCGGCGCGACCACACTGGACGAGTACCGCAAGTACATCGAGAAAGATGCCGCGCTCGAACGTCGCTTTCAGCCGGTGTTCGTGGAAGAGCCGAGCGTCGAGGACACCATCAGCATTTTGCGTGGACTCAAAGAGCGCTACGAGGTGCATCACGGCGTGCGCATCCAGGACGGCGCGGTGATCGCGGCGGCGACGTTGAGCGATCGCTATCTGCCCGATCGTCAGCTTCCCGACAAGGCGATCGACCTGATCGACGAAGCCGCCGCCCGGCTGAAGATGGAGATCGACAGCAAGCCGACCGCGCTCGATGCCGTCGAGCGCCACATCATGCAGATGGAGATCGAGCGCGAGGCGCTCAGGAAAGAGCGCGACAGCGCCTCGCGCGCGCGGCTCGATGCGCTGGAGAGCGGGATCGCCGACGAGCGCGAAACCCTGAATGCGCTGATGGCGCGCTGGCAGACCGAAAAAGCCCAGATCGAGGGCATTCGTGCCGTCAAAAGCGGGATCGACGAGGCAAAGATCGCGCTCGAACAGGCGGAACGTCGCGCCGACCTGGAGACCGCCGCCCGGCTGCGTTACGGCACGCTGCCCGATCTGGAACGCGAATTGGTGGCGCTGGAGACGACGGTCGATGCGGCACGCGCCGAAGGCGTGACCATGCTCCGTGAAGAAGTGGATGCCGATGGCATCGCGCAGGTGGTCAGCAAGTGGACGGGCGTCCCGGTGGCGCGGCTGCTGGAAGGCGAGATCGAAAAGCTGCTGCGCATGGAAGACCGGCTGCATGACCGCGTGATCGGACAGAATGACGCGGTGCGCGCGGTGGCGTCGGCGGTACGCCGCAGCCGTGCCGGGTTGAGCGATCCGAATCGCCCGGTCGGGGTGTTTCTGTTCCTGGGTCCGACCGGTGTCGGCAAGACCGAGCTGGCGCGGGCGCTGGCAGCCTTTCTGTTCGACGACGAGGGCGCGATGGTGCGCATCGATATGAGCGAATTTGGTGAACGGCACACGGTCGCGCGGCTGATCGGGGCGCCGCCGGGCTATGTCGGCTACGACGAGGGCGGACAACTGACCGAGGCGGTGCGGCGGCGTCCGTATGCGGTCGTGCTGCTCGATGAGGTCGAAAAGGCGCACCCCGACGTATTCAACATCTTCTTGCAGGTATTCGACGACGGACGCCTGACCGACGGACAAGGGCGCACGGTCGATTTTACCAACACGATCATCATCATGACCAGCAACGTCGGCAGTGCCACCATCAAGGCGATGAGTGGCGAAGCGGCGTCCGACATCCGCGCGGCGGTCATCGAAGAACTCGACGACGTATTCCGTCCTGAGTTTCTCAACCGTCTGGACGACGTGATCGTCTTTCGCGCGCTGGCACAGGCGGACATCGCCCGCATCGTCGATATTCAAATCGAGCGACTGCGCCGTCTGCTGGCGACCCGCCGCCTGACACTGGAGCTGACCGAGGCGGGGCGGGCGGTGCTGGCGATCAAGGGCTACGATCCGGTCTATGGCGCGCGTCCGCTCAAGCGGGCGATCCAGCGCGAGCTGCAAGACCCGCTGGCGACCGCGATCCTCGAAGGACGCATCCGCGAAGGGGACACGGTGGTCGTCGATGCCACCGACGACGGCACGGCGCTGACGTTCGCGGCGGCATAGGCAGAATGTCTTTAGGGACGGCGCCCTTGTCGGTGCGCTGTCGTGCGGCGTGAAAAAACAACCCCATTCCAGCGGAACGGGGTTGTTTTTCATATATACTGAAACCACGTATAGGGTTCAGGATCACTGCTCATGACGATTAATGACATCCAGCGCGTGACCACGACCGAATTCGAGGCGTTCATCACCCACCCGGAAAATGCCGCCCGCCGCTTTGAACTGATCGATGGGGAGATCGTCGAAAAAGCCATGCCGACCGAACAACATGGAATGATTGAGGGGCGTTTCTCGCAGGTTCTCAACAATTATTTCGATGTCCACGCAGAGATTGAGGCGCGCGTCGTCGGCAATGCGCGTTATCGTCCCACCGATGATCCGGAAAACGATCGATTGCCCGATGTCGCCGTCGTGCTGGGAAATCGTCCAATCACCCGGCGCGGCGCGGCGAATTTCATACCCCACCTCTGCATCGAGATTCAATCACCTGACGATCGCCTGAAAACGATGCGGAAGAAAGCGGATTTCTATCTGGAAAACGGGGCGCTTTGCGCCCTTGTCGTCCGCCCAGACAAGCGCACCATCGAGGTCTACAGCGCCGACGACGAGATCGCCATCTTGTCTGCATCGGATACGCTGACCTTCCCCGACCTGCTACCCGGCTTCAGCGTATCCGTCGATAAGCTGTTCCCGCCCGCGAACCCGATCGAGGACGAATCATGACCCAGACCTTACAGCGCGTCACCACGCCCGAATTCGAGGCGTTCATCGCGCTTGAACAAAACGCGGATCGTCGGTTCGAACTCATCGATGGGGAAATTGTGGAGAAGCCAATGCCAAGCCAGGAACATGCGTGGATCGAGTCGGAAATATCTTTTGTACTCAAACTATGGCTGCAAGGGAACGGCTCGGTGGCGGCAGATGTCTATGTCGAATCGCGCCATCGTCCGACAGACGACACGAAAAACGATCGCATACCTGATGTTGCCCTCGTGATGGGCAGGCGCAAGATCACGCGGCGCGGTGCCGCCAACTTCATACCTGAAATGTGCATCGAGATTCAATCGCCCGACGATCGTCTGACTACGATGCGTAAAAAGGCAGCATTCTATCTGGAATATGGCGCTCAATACGCGCTGATTGTGCGTCCCATCAAGCGCATGATCGAGGTCTATAGCGCCGACGACGAATTAGCGCTGCTGACCGCCGCCGACATGCTCACCTTCCCTGACCTGCTGCCCGGCTTCAGCGTCGCGGTCGATAAGCTGTTCCCGCCTGCCGACCGCATCGAGGACGAATCATGACCCAGACCTTACAGCGCGTCACCACGCCCGAATTCGAGGCGTTCATCGCGCTTGAACAAAACGCGGATCGTCGGTTCGAACTCATCGAGGGGGAGATCACGGAAAAGGCTATGACTACGCTCATACATGGTTACATTGCCGGACGCTTGAGTCAATTTCTGAACAATTTCTTCGACGCGCATCCTGAGATCGTCGGTGTAGTCAGTGTCGAGGCGCGGCACCGCCCCACCGGGGATGAAAACAATGACCGCCTGCCAGATGTTGCCGTCACCCCCCGTCGGGTTAAGTTCAAAAATCGCGGCGTCGAGGACTATATCCCGGACATCTGTATAGAAATCAAGTCACCCGATGATCCGCTTAAAAGACCGCGCGCGAAGGCGGCATTTTACCTGGCACACGGTGCGCAGGTTGCGCTCGTCATCCTGCCAGAAAAGCGACTGGTCGAGGTGTATATGACGAACGGCAGTGACACTGTACTGCTGCCAAGCGAGGATCTTACTTTCCCTGACCTGCTGCCCGGCTTCAGCGTGTCCGTCGATAAGCTGTTCCCGCCCGCCGACCGCATCGAGGACGAGTCATGACCACGCTGGAAAAACGAATTACCACCGACCAGTTCGAGGCGTTCATCGCGCGCCCGGAACACGCCGACCGCCGTTTTGAACTGATCGATGGGGAAATAGTCGAAAAAGCCATGCCAAATTTTATACACGGCTATATCACCATGCGCCTGGGTCAGTCCTTGAACAACTACTTTGATACGCATCCTGAAATTACTGGATTCATTGTCGGGGAAGGACGTGTGCGTCCAGCGAATGACGACGCAAACGATCGGCTTCCCGATGCAGCGATCATCGTCGGAGAGCAGCAGATTACCGATGATTCTGTCGCAAACTACATCCCCCCGATTTGCATCGAGGTCAAATCGAAGAGCGACCGTTTCCCGCCTCTACGTCAAAAAGCCGAGTTCTACCTGACGCATAGCGCGGTCTATGCGCTCATCTTCATCCCCGCAAAGCGAGCGATCGAGATACACACCGAGGAGGCAGTCACGCTGCTGGACGCCGCCGCCGTGCTCACCTTCCCCGATCTGCTGCCCGGCTTCAGCGTGTCCGTCGATAAGCTGTTCCCGCCTGAGAGCGTGTGACTCTGGTCACCCCATCACCGGCACGCTCAGATAGCCCTCCGGCACGAACAGCGATCCCTCGGTCGTGCCTTCCGGCGCGATCTTCCCCAGGCGCACATCGAGCGTCCCCGCATCGAGCCGACCCGCGAAATAATCGTTGAACGCCCCCGTCACCTGCCGCACCACGTCACCGGACTCATGCACGAATTCCAGTCGATAATCCCTGATACCGCCCGCCATCAGCCGTTCCAGGTGACGGCTGGCGACCTGCGCCTCGGCGCCAAACACGGTATTGCGACAGCCGACGTCCGCCATCACTGGGTGCGCCCGTCCCTGTTCGTCGCGCAGCGCCAGCTTGTGCGTCTCGCACGGGTGCCCACAGTCGAGATGGCTGGTGCCTGTGGACAGGAAACGACAGAAGACGCAGTGTTCGGTATGAAAGACGGGCAGATGATGATAGGCGATCACCTCGATGCGATCACCGCCGATCGCCAATGCCAGCGCCGCAATCTGGTCAGCGTTGAGGTCGTGAGTCGGCGTGATCGTCTCGACTCCCAGTCCGAGATAGGTTTCCGCGGTCAGTTGGTTCGCCACGTTCAGGCTGAAATCCCCGATCAGCGCGTGCGCATGGCGTCCTTGCAGCGCCTCCAGCAGTCCGCCGGAGCGCACCAGGATGGCACAGTCGAGCCGCAGCAGAAAGTTGACGACGCGCTGCTCGTGCGGCTTCAGCACACGCGGGCTGGCGACGCGCGCGGTGATGCCCGCCGCCTTGATCTGCTCGACGGCGGGACGCAGCCCGTACAACTCCAGATAATCGAGGGTGATGCTGGTCGGGCGGACGGCGATAGCCGCTTCGAGCTGCTGCGGGGTGCGCACCAGCAGATGCAGCCGCACGTCGTTAGGCGCGCGGCTGGCGTGCGGCGTGGGCTGAGAGCCTGCCAGTGCCGCGTCCAGCATCATCATCGGATCGTGAATCAGCGACGGGCGCGGCTGCGTCTGCAATGCGATCAGCGCCTCGACCGCCTCCTGACGCAGCCTGTTGAGCAGCGAGCTGGGAATGAACGGCTCGCCCGCACTGTCCAGCGTCAGCGTCTCCAGTCGATAGGCGGTCGTGCCCAGGCGCGCCAACTGACCGTGCAGATACTCGGTCGTCACGCCCCGGCTGTTGGCGCGTCCGAGCGCGTCGGGGGATGCCACCGTGACTGTGAGACTCGGCTGCGTTGTCAGCGTCCAGGTCAGGGTCAGCGGCGCGCCCTCGTGAGCGACCACGCGCACATCGAGAGGCTGCCTGTGCAGCGGCGCGCCCGGCTGGGTGAATGGTTTCGCGGCTTTATCGACCGTGATATCGTGCGTGCGCCACACCCAATCGCCGGGACGGATGCAGTCGAAGTCGATGGCGCGGTTGCCGAAAGAGAGTGCGAGCTGGTCGCCGACCTGATCGACCTGGTACACGCTGCCGCCTTCCTCGTCGATCTGCGGGCTGCGCCAGTCGGCGGCGTCAAAAACGACTCCATCGCCCGGCTTGAGCGGGGCGATCGCCTGGATGTCGCTCGGCTCGATCACGACGCGATCGGCGTACACCTGCGCCACCCGTCCGCACAGGACACCGCGATGGCGCGGCGACCGTCCCGACACCACCGTCTGATGGTTGGTGCCGCCGATGAAGTGCGCCTCCAAGCCGCGCGAATACACCTGGGTCAGTGTGGTCTCGTCCTGGCGTGTGACCGGATTAGGACGGTGCTCCCAGGCTGCATCGACGGCGCGGCGGTAGGCGTCGGTGGTCAGTGCGACATAATTTTCGTCCTTGTAGCGCCCCTCGATCTTGAGCGTCGAGACGCCGATCTCGATCAACTCCGGGATTTGATGCAGCGCGTACAGGTCACCTGGCGACAGCAGGTAACGCGCATCGCCCAGCGGCTTGAGCTGATCATCGACCAGCAGCTCGTAGGGCAGCCGACATGCCTGGGCGCACTTGCCCCGGTTGGCACTGCGTCCGCCCCACGCCTCGGACGAGAAACACTGTCCGGAATACGACACGCACAGCGCGCCATGCACGAATACTTCGAGCTCGCAGTCGGTCTGTTCACGAATGGCGCGAATGTCGCTCAGGGACAATTCGCGCGCCAGCACCACCCGGCTCACGCCGACGCGCTGTGCCAGCGCCACCCCCTCGGCGCTGGTGATACTCATCTGGGTGCTGCCGTGTAGTTCGAGATCGGGGGCGATCCGATGCGCCAGCCCCGCCATGCCGACATCCTGCACGATGATCGAGTCGGCACCTGCCGCCGCGATCGCCGCGATCGTCGTGACCGCCTCGCGCAGCTCGTGGTCGAATACCAGCGTGTTGAAGGTGACGTAGCCTTTCACACCCCGGCTGTGCAGCGTGCGCATCACGTCGGGCAGTTCAGCCAGCGCAAAGCCGACTTTGGCGCGGGCGGTGAAATGCTTGAGTCCGAAATAGACGGCATCCGCCCCGGCTTCAATGGCGGCGTGGAGCTGCGGATAGTAGCCAGCCGGACTCATAATTTCAGGTTTGGTCAGCATAGTTGATCGTCTTTCCTTCTTCCCTTCTTTTCTTCTTTCCTGACGCCATCGCTAGCGATATTCCGCCAGATGCCGCCGCAGTCGCGCCAGGCTGTCATCCAGACCGCCTGGACGACTGCGTTCCAGCCACAACGACCGCTGCGTCCCGATCAGGCGCTCCAGGTCGATCCGCATCGCCGCACTGGAAGCGTCTCTTGAGTCGCCCAACATGCGCAGCGTGCGGTAGGCACCGTGCAGCAGCAGCTCGGCGGCTTGTTTGAACTCCGCCCTGATCAATGTGTCGTCGGCGGACATGTCGGCGCCGTCGATGCGGGCGATCAGCGCTGTGATCTGAGTCATTGCCGCGCGCACGACGGCGGGCGTCAGTGCCTCGGCGCCGTGTTTTTCGAGCAGCTCATGATAACGGGCACGCATCTCATCCGCCGACCACTCCAGCGCCCGGAACAGCCACGAGCCGTTGAACTGCGGCAGCGGGATCAACTGGTAAACGTTGCCCAGGTCGTAGGCGATCTGCCCCATCACCCCGGCGCGATCGCCAAAAGCAAAACGATCCAGCAGCGCGGGCAGATCGACCTCACGGTTGCTCTCGACACACCAGCCCAGTCCTGCCCCGTAGACAAAGCCCAGATAGCTCACTGGCAGCGGCTGCATGTGCCCGTTATCGCCCCAATCGGTATTGAGATAGCCCATCGCGTTATATTTGAGACCGAGCGCCGCCGCATTTTTCAGGTTGCCGATGGCGTTGTCGGTGCGCCCCACCAGGCTGTTCCAACTGGACGTGCCCGGACAGATGTAAAAGTCGAGCGCCGACTGACTGACCATCTCGCAGTCCTGTTCGGACGGCTGCCAGTCCTCGTAGCCCCACACCAGCGGAATGATCGAGTCGGGCAGCTCGGAGACGAGATCGGGATGCTGAGTGATGATGTCCGACCAGAATTGCACACGCCGCCCCTTTGCCGCCACATGATGATACAGCTTCAGCAGGTATTCCAGATAGACCGCGCCCCCGCGCTGCGCGACCGCCGTTTTGCTCTTGCCCATGCCCAGCTCGAACGGCTCATCGTCGCAGATATTGACGTAGTGGCTGTGAAAGAGCGGCACCAGCTGGTCGAATAAACCCGCCACCAGGTCGAGGCTGCCCTCGTCGTTGGGATCGAGCGTCGCGGGTGGGCGCACGATGCCCAGCGTTTCCCAATGCGGCACGAAGCCATCCGGTGTCTCGGCAAGATGCTGATACTGTGGATGTTTGAGCCAGCGTTCCATGTGTCCGAGGCTGCTCTGACACGGCACCAGATCGATGTAGCGCTGTTTGCAGTAATCGACCAGGGCGCGCATATCCGACGCGGTGAAGGGTGAAGCGTGTTCCCACACCGACTCATGCCCGGCGTAGGCAAAAGTATGCTCGATGTACAACTGGAGTTCGTTGATCTTCCACGACGCCAGCAGATCGATCAGCGCGTACAGCGTCTTCATCTGCGGCACGCGATCGCGGCTGCAATCGAGCATGACGCCGCGCCGCTCAAAGTCGGGGGCATCGTCGATGCGCATGGCGGGCAGCGTCGTGCCGTAAAATGCGCTCAACTGACTGAGCGTGAGCCGAGCATAGTGTGCCCCGGTCATGTCGCCGTACTCGATGCGAATGCCGCGCGGCGTCACCTGCAAGCGGTAGCCCTGGGGCACAATGTCGGCATTCAGGACGAAATTGACGGTGCGGTCGTCGGTGGTGGTGTAGCTGCCCTCTGTGATGACGAGCGATCGCGGATAGGGCAGCAGCACTGGTTTGTCGGGCATGACGAGATTTTCCTGTGTAGCGACCCATGCAGGCGGGGTCGATGTGGATGGTAGCCTTCCATTATAGCGCGGCACAGCCCATGCGTGGCGCAGCGACGGTTTACGTACCATTGCCTGCATTTTTGCAATCGGGGTCTTGACCCTCTAACCAGCTTATGTTATTCTATTTCTGTTCACACGCGCCAGTAGCTCAGCGGATAGAGCGTCTGCCTACGGAGCAGAAAGTCGGGGGTTCGAGTCTCTCCTGGCGCACACAACCAGAAAGCGTCTCATCTGCGGATGAGGCGCTTTTTTTTACTATTCAGCCCTCAAGCAGACGCCGATACAAGCCGTCCAGATCGCCAGCCAGCCGCTGTGCGCTGTAAAGCCTCACCATCTGTTCACGGATCGGCGCTGCATCCGGCGGATGGGTCAGCGCGCGCAGGATCGCCTGTGCCAGCGACTCGGCGCTGCCCGACTCTGCCAGCGCGCCGAACGCACCGTGTCCCAGCAAATCCGGCACCCCGCCGACCGCCGTACTCGCCACCGCGCACCCCGCAGCCAGCGCCTCGATCAGCGTGACTGGCGTGCCTTCATTGAGGCTGGACAGCGCCATTACGTCGAGATCGCTGTAGATCGGGTCGAGATCGCGCGTCCAGCCCGTGATCTGCACGCGGTCGGTCAGCCCCATCCCGACGATCTGCGCCTCGATCGCAACGCGCATCTCGCCATCCCCGACGATGACGTAATGCGCGTCGGGCAGGGTCTGGCGCAGGATCGCCGCCGCCTGGAGAAACAGCGCGTGATTTTTTACAGGTACCAGCCGACCGACGATGCCTATCAGCGGCACTTCCGCCGGGATGCCGTGCTGTGCGCGAAACGCACCCATTTTGCGCGGCATGTCCGCGAACGCGCGCAGGTCCAGTCCTAAGCCGATCACGACGATTTTTTCGCGCTGCACGACGCGAAATTCGTCGACGATCTCGCGCGCGAGTCCATCGGTCAGCGTGATCACAGCATCGGACACACGCCCGGTCAGCCGTTCCAGCGTCAGAAAGACGCGCGTCATCGTCGGTGAAAAGTAGCCGCGAAAGACATGTCCGTGATACGTGTGGACGATCACGGGGATGCCGGCGATCCACGCCGCGATCCGCCCGACGAAGCCAGCTTTGGCAGTGTGAGTGTGCACCACATCCGGCTTAAAACGTCCCATCAGCCGGACGAGCTGTCCGATCACGATCAGATCGCGCACGGGATGCAGCGAGCGTCCCAGCGCCGGGATGATCGTCGGCGTCACGCCCAGCGACTCGGCGTAATAGCTCATGTCGCCTTCATCGTCGCCGACCTGCCCCGCCACCAGCAGCGACTCGTAGGCAGCATTCACGGGCGGGTTGAGATGCTGTGCGAGCAGCGCGACGTGCAGCGCTGGTCCGCCGACATTGAGCCGGGCGATGATGCGCATGACGCGAATCGGGCGAGCGGAGGTCATGGCAGCTCAACGATCTCCCAGAGTGCTGTGCTCGTCGCCTCCGGCGCAGCTTCTACACGCAGACCCGCCACCGCCGCCAAAAATGCGGGCACGTCGAACCCGTCCACGACCGCACGACGACGCAAACCGAGCGGCAGCAGGCTGTGATAGGCGCCCAATGCCAGCAGGCTCTCATAGGTGCGATAATGTCCGTGCAGATAGCGCAGCACCTGTTCGCTGGTGAATGCCAGCGGCAGCTCGCGCGGCTTTTCCATCAGCAGCACACACAATGCCGTCTGTGTGCTGGCTTTGAGGGTGAGGCGCTCCCCCAATAAATCCAACAGCGCCCGTCCGTGAATGTCGCCCAGCCAGTGAAACCACAGCCAGCCCGACTCGCCCTCGACATAGGGTGCGCTGTCGTCCGGGAGTGTCAGCGCCGCGCGTATCTGACGTGCCACCCCACCGCTCACGACGGGACGCGCTGCTCGACCGCGAAAGCGCTGCTGGGTGGCAGCCTGTCCCTGACCGGCGATCCATACCGCGTCGCCATCACTCCAGGCGATCCTGAGCGAACGCCCTTCCAGCACCAGCGCGTTTCGGTCGAGCATCGCCCGATCGAGACGGGCGATGACGCGCTGTGTGTGCTGATCGCGCACCGCGACCGTGCCGCCCTGGGATTGAATGTTGCTGTGCAGGCTCAACGGCGCGTATTCCGAACCCTGCATATCGACCAGACGGTGCAGCCGTGCGCCCGCGCGCCATTCACCAGGGCGACCGTTCGCCAGATACCCCGCCGCCTGCAATTCACCGAAGATTGATTCCAGCTCTGCCGCATTCAACAGTCCATCAAAGTGCAGCAGCATCGGCTGCAGACGGATACCGCCAGATGGACTCTGTTTCAGCAGGCTGAAAATCTGCTGTACCGCCGCCGACGGACGAAACGGCGTCGGCGGGGCAAAGGTACTCGAAAAGTGCAGCAGCCCCTCGAACAAAACGCGCTCGAAGGGGCTACGATAAAAACACGCTGCCCGCGCGGTCTTCTGGCGGCGGCTCGCCCGCCCGATCCGCTGGGTAAAGGCGTCAGCGCTCCCCGGCGCACCGATGAGCAGCACAATATCGATACTGCCAATGTCGATGCCCAGCTCCAGCGTGCTGCTGGCGAAACACAGCGCCGCCTCCGCCGCCGCGAACTGGGCTTCGATGGCGTGGCGTCGCTCGGTCTCCAGGTTGGAATAGTGGACGAAGACCGCGCTGCCAAACGGCGATCGACCGGCTCGGACAGCGGCGGCGTATTGCTCGACCTCGGCGCGGGTGTTGCAAAACGCCAGCGCTTTTTTATAACCGCGCCCGCGAAAGGTCTCCAGGTAGGCGAGCAGCGCCGACGGCGAGTCATCGTCGAGCGCGATCACGTCCGCCTGGATCGGGCGACTGCCGGGCACGGTCACGATTGCGGCATCGGAAAAGTAACGCGCCGCGCTGACTCGCGGCTCCGCCAGCGTCGCGGACAGCGCGGCAAACTGGATCGGGTCGGGGTCGCGCTCCCCCTGCGCAATCGCATAGGCTTGCAGCGCCCGCAGCCGCGCCAGCAGCACGCGCAGTTGATCGCCGCGCACGCTGGCATCAAAGATATGCAGCTCGTCGATCACCAGCGCGCGCACATGGATCAGACATCTGGGGTCGGTCGTGAATAACGAGTCGAGCGACTCCGGCGTGGTCAGCAGCACATCGACCGGGTGTTTCGAGTCGAAGCTGTCCCCGTCGCGGCTCTTGACGGCACAACGCACACGCAGCGCGTCCAGCGGCGCCGCCAGCCGCCCGGCGAGATCGTTGATCAACGCCCGCGTCGGCAGCAGATACAACAGCGTCAGTCGATCGCGCGGACGCACGGTGGGCAGATAGCGCTCGATCAACGGTGCCAGCGCTGCCTCGGTCTTGCCGCTGGCGGTGGCAGCCGACAACAAGACGTTTTTGCCATCCAGCAGGGGCGGGATCGCGCGCAGTTGAATCGGCGTGAAGCTGCCATGCCGCCCAAAGAAGGCGCTCCAGGTGATCGGCAAACGTTGTTTGAGCGCGAGCGCGTCATTCATGAGCGACTCGATACCGGGTTCACTCCAGTTACACCTTCAAGCCGCGTCGCAGATCGTCGAGCAGGTTATCGGGCGCATAGTCGGCGTGCAGCAGCAGCATATCGCAGACCGTGATGGCGGTGCGGATCAGCTCGCGCAGGTTGATGCGGTGCTGTGACAGCGCCTTGAGGAGATAGTCCGGCGCGTGCATCAGCACCGCCTCCCAGCGGTCTGACTCCGGTGTATAGGCGTGTGCCAGGGCATGAAAATCGCGCAGCGTCTGGAAGAATGTCCGAATATCCTTTTCGATGAAACGATCATCGAGCCGCAAGAGCTGCGAGGGAGTCAGCCAGATACCGATCGGCATCTGATCTTTACTCTCGGTCAGCGCGAACATGAACAGCAGGTGCGACTCCGCCGTGAACACGACGGGGTAGTCGGCGCGCGGATGCTGCGGAATATCGTCGGGCTGCACCCGTCCGCTGTTGCTGCCGAGCGCGCAGGCGATCAGCGCCTTGAAGAACGAGTCGGCACGCTGGCGCTGGGTGCTGTTCAAGGTCGAATAATGCTCGGACTCGTCGATCAGCAGCGTCATGCCGCTGTAATCGAGCAGCCGCGCCAGCGTGCTGATGGCACTCAACAGGTAGCTGTACTGGCGGGTATTCTCGCCGTTCAGTGCCAGACGAGGCGGTTTTTTCAGACACACCTTCATCTCGGTCAGATTGGCTGCCTTTACCTGTCCACTCAACCACAGCACGATCTCGTCGAATGCCGCCTGGCTCGGACAATCCTGCAGCGCGATCAGCGCCGACGACAACGGGCACAGGCTGACCTCGATCGGACAGCGTTCTAAAAACTGCCGCACCACCGACGGCTGATCGAGCGCCTTTTGCAGCAGCGGCGCCAATCCCCCTTGTCCCGGCAGATCAGGGTAACGCAGCGAGGCGATCAGTGACTCGTAAATTTTATGCGCCTTGCCCGGTGGCACTTCGATCAGATCGAGGCTGGCGCTGGCGACAATAAAATCACTGCGCAGCGCGCGTCGTGCCGCCAGCTCGATGAAGTGACTCTTGCCATAGCCGTAGTCCCCGATGATCGCCAGCGCGTCGCCGTCGCGTTCACGAGCGCGATCGATGGCGCGATCGAGCGTGACCTTTTCCGCCTCCAAGCCGATTGTCAGATGTTCGGCATCCTGCACGGGCACCACCCCGACTCGCAGCGCTTCCAGCGTTTGCCGCGCGCGAAACTGGTCCTCGCCCAGCTGTGCGCGTCTTTCCGGCAGTGGAGTCAGGCGATCCGGCTGACGTGCTGCGCGCGATTCGTCGGAAAATTCGCGCGCGGGCAGGCGAAACTTGCGCCCCGACTCGAACTGAACTTCCCAGTCGAAGCCGTTCATATACGTCCTGAGCAGCGTACCGCTGCCAAACTGCGGGTGATGAACCTGTTGTGGCGTCATAGTCATGCACTCAGTAGGGGGTCTGTTGCGCGTCGTCGAGTTGGTTGAGCGCGTCGCTCTCACCCCGGATCAGCGCTTCGGCGTATTCAGGAGTCAGCAGAATTTCCTCGGATTCTTTTTGACGATACCATTCCATCACCAGCGCCTTGATGAACAGGCGGCGGTGACTGATCGCCAGATAGGACCGGCGCGCCGCCTCGGAGAGCAGCGCGACATTCTGGCTCTGCAGATCGGCGTCCAGCCGCTGTCCATAGGCGATCTCGAAGATCGGCAGCAGCCGATAGCCGATCTGTTCCAGTATTTCCGCGTCGGGAATATCGAGATGTTCGAGATTGATCTGCGGGCTGAAAGGATTGCTGCGCGAAAAATAGCTGGCTGCCTGTACCCGCTGTGCCAGCGCCTGATACTCCTCGATCACCCGTAAAAAGTCGGGCGGCACAGCATACATGAACAGCGCACCGGGCAGGTCTTCGCGGCAGCGATCGATCACCTCGCGCAGTGTATCGGTGGCATCCTTTTCCGCACGCTTGCCCAGGCTCAACATGCGATCGCCTTCGTCGAACAACAGCGCCAGCCCGTTGTAGCCCAGCGCACGCACCGTCTGACACAGCGATCGCAGCATTTTGAAAGCGTTATTTTTGTTGATCTTTTCGGTCACGCCGATCAGCCTGAGATCGCGCATATCCTCAGTGGTCGTCTCGTCGCCGTGCAGCCAGCGCTGGAGCGTCTCCAGACGGCGTTCCTGTCCGCGCAGCAGTCCGTGAAAATAGCCCTGGATCGCTTTTTGATAGCTGAGGCTCTCGATCGGCGTAGCGGCGAGCGTGTGCAGGAAGGCGCGCACCTCAGGAATATCTTCGACGCCGTCGTCGCTGACATCCAGCCCATGCGCGGCGATCAGGCGGCGCAGCGTCCCTTCCAAAAAGCGCGTCAGACCGCGCTCGTCCTCGCCTGTGCTGCCTAGTTCATGCCACAGCAGCGCCGATGCGACAGCGGCATACACCCGGCGTTGATCGTTGTATGGGCTTTCTTTGGGGCTGAGATCGACCTTACTGACGGCGAAATTACGCTGCCAGGCACGGTCGCGCACACAGTAGAGGAAATGCGACTTGCCACTGCCGTAATCCCCGACCACCAGCTTGAAGACGGCGCCGCCGTCGGCAAGATACGAGCCGAAGTAATGGGTATCGATCGCATTCAGCAGCGAGTCGTTGCCGACGTTGTAATAACTGACGCCTTTCGGCATCGGTGTGCCCGATTGACCGAGCGTCTCGATGATCTGGCGAGCGAGGTGGGGTTCAGGCAGCATCGGCTTTAGTCCTTCACGAATTCAATATCGGCGATGGAGCGACCGTCGTAGGGACCATCGCCCTCGACCACCCACATATTCCGGGTCGGATTGTCCTGCGACCGGGTGGCGACATGAGCGCGCGAAAAATAGCCGTCGTGGTCGAGCCGCTGAACGTAGGTGAACTCGACCAGATCGTACAGGAACTGCGCACGGCTGTAATCGCTGGCGGTATTTTTACTGGGTTCGACATTGAAAGTACGCCCCTGACTCAGCAGCCACATCTCCCGATAGCATTCGACGATATTGACGCGCAATTCTACGCCTCCCTGCCTGCGCCGGGCGTTGTGATACGCCTCGTTGAAGCGGGCGATCCACTTGCGTCCATCGACCGCGCGACCGCTCACCCGTTTTTCGGCACTCTGATACGCCTTGATCGTCTCCTCGACGGTCAGTTTGACCTTCGGCGTCACGATGTCTTTGCCATAGCGGATGACCAGATTGCGTTTGGCGAAGTTGGTGTCCAGTTCATAACGTCCGATCTGGAAGGTGGGCGGACGCCCACCGATCGCCACGCCGATGTCCGCCAGCGCATCGCGCAGCTTCATCCCAAATTCGTCGCTCAGCGTGGCTGATGCTGCCTTGAGTTCTGCGCCCAGCTCGGCGCCCAGGGAGAGAACATCGTCGTAGTCCGCGCTTTGCAGGTGGGTCAGAGCTTTGTCTAGTCCCACCACGTCGATCGGTTGCGCGCGCAGCGCCGCTGCCGCCTGTTTGAGCGCCGTCGTCAGGACAGACAGCGCCTTGATCTCGCGGCGTAGCTCAGGTGCGAGCGGATCGACCGTCTCTTCTTTCAGGCGCAACCGCTCGAACAGGGCTTGCGCCGAGGTCACATCAGCGGCGGCGGCGAACTGGCTGTAGTCGGACAGTATTTTTTGCGTGCGGCTTTGCATGTCGGCTGCCGCTTTCAGGGTGCTTTGCAGCGTCGCAGCCGCTTTTTGCTGGCGCGTGTAATAATCACGCAGCGAGTCGAGCGAGTCCAACAAATTCTGATTGGGCATGATCAGCCATTGTTATTATCTATAAGAATGATCAAGAGTGTACCGAAACAAGCACAGGTTGGCTAGTATTAGTGAATCGCAAAAGTCGAGAAACGGAGGTCATGGCAGCTCCCGACCCGCCAACGCGGAGAAAAGCGCGCTACCAGACGCAGCGCGGACGGTTCGTAATGCGTCTCTGCGCCGGCGCGACGCGCGCCTCATCGCGTACAACGCGATCCCCCATGCGGCGATCAGCGCGTCCGCCACCTGATCGACGCGCAAACCGAACGCGCCCGGCACCGGGTCGGCGCGCCAGAAACCGATCAGGAACATGCCAGCTCCGGCGACCATCACCCCCAACCAAAAGCGCCCACGTCCGCGCGTGATCACGGTGACGACCCCGATCACCGACGCCAGCAGCGCGCCATAGAGCGGTGTGTCGTAGCGCGGCGCGGCAATTCCGTAGGCATTGGGCGCCCATGCCACCGCCCACGCCGGATAATCCGCCAGTGTGGTCACCTCGTGACCCCATCCGCACGCCCCACCCGCACAGCCCACCCACAGCGTCAGCGCGATGCCCGCCAGCAACGGCGCGATCGAGTCGAGCAGGTCGCCGTAGGCTGTCTGTCGGCGCGCACGCAGCGTCCAGGCGACCCACAGCCCCAGCAGACCCCCAATCAGCACACCGTGCCACCCGACTCCGCCGTCGGTGAAACGAGTCAGCGTCTCCAGATCGCGCCCATCCAGCAGCAGATAGGCGGCGCGCCCGCCGATCAGCGCGCCGACGCCCGCACCGATCGTCAGGTCGAGCGCGATACCTGCGGGCAGACTGCCATCGGCATTGTCCACGATGATCGGTCGCCCCCTAGTTTCGGGGGGGTTGGCGCCTAACTTATCTCGCACTCAGAGACCATCCCTATAATTGATACGTATATGATACAGTGCAGATCATCATCGCCCCATGAAGAAATGGGAGAAGGAAGCAGCATGGGTATAAGTTCGTTTTTAGGTGTGTTGTCGCTGATCGGCTTTTTGGCATTTTTAGGCGGCGTGGCGCTGGTCGTCCTGTCGGCATCGCAGGGGCGCCCGGTGCGCACCGGTATCCTGCTGGCGGTCGTCGGCTTGATCGTCGGCGTGCTCTTCAACTTCATCAGTCAGGGTATCCTGATCGTGCAGCCGCAGCAGGTGGCGGTCGTCTTCAATACGCTCAACGGTAATCTGGAAACCGAACGCCGTTCCGGGACGAGCATCGTCATCCCGGTGATACAGGAATACACGCTCTACCCGATCAACCAGCAGGAATACACCATGTCCGGCACGCTGGCCGAGGGTCAGCGCGCCGGTGATGATGCGGTGCCCGCGCGTACCAGCGACGGGCAGGCAGTCGCGCTGGACGTAACGGTGCTGTTCAACATCGACCCGACTCAGGCGAACCTCATTCACACCCGCTGGCCCAACAACTACGCCGACGGCTTCATCCGCCCGACGGTGCGCAGCCTGGTGCGCGATGTGGTGTCGGGCTACACTGCGACCGATATCTACAGCGACGGACGCACAGAGATGCAGTTGGCGATCGAGACTCAGCTCCGCGAAAAGATGCTGGTAGAGGGACTGCTGCTGACCGATATGCTGGTGCGCGATATCACCTTCTCCGATCAGTTCGCCCAGTCGATCGAAAACGCCCAGATCGCCCGTCAGGAAGCCGAACGCGCCCGCCTGATCGTCGAGCAGCGCCAGCAGGAAGCAGCACAGGCACGCGCCGTCGCGCAAGGTGAGAGCGACTCCGCCGTCACCCGCGCCGAAGGTGAAGCAGCCTCGATCGTGCTGCGCGCACAAGCCGAAGCTGAAGCGCTGCGGCTGGTGAGCCAGCAGATCGCCGCCAATCCGAGCCTGATCCAGTATCAGTACATCATGAGCCTGGCGGACAATGTCAATCTGGCGCTGATCCCGTCGAATAGTCCATTCCTGTTCGACCTGGAGAGCCTGGCAGCCGGCAATGCCGACTTCACCGCGCCCCCCGTGCCGGACGCGCTCATCCCGGCGATGAGCCCGACGGCGACGCCGGGCAGCTAACGCAAGCGCGTTTCTCTCCCCATCATGTGTTATCGAAAGCCCTTTTCTGTCATCACCAGAAGAGGGCTTTTCGTGACGATCAAGCGGCAAAGATCACCTATGTAGACGACGCAACTACCCACCCCTCCTCTTGTGAGCGAACCATTACCCGACGTATCATTTCAATGATCGTGTCTGCTGACTTGTAATCCGACATTGGCATAGTCGTTACAGTCATTGCGCTTGCATCCTATCAATCAGTTATCGGCATCGAGGAGTCGTCATGTCCATCCCTGCTCCGCAATTCAAATATGTCCAGGTGATCGCCAACCCCGCCGCTGGCGCGGATGAATCGTTCCCGGCAATCCTGAATCGCGTCTTTCGCAAGTACGACATTCAATGGGATATGCGCCTGACTCACAAGCTCGGTGACGGCGCGCGGCTCGCCCGCGAAGCACTGGACGCCGGCGCGGATTGTATCGTCTCTTACGGCGGCGATGGCACGGTCATGGATGTGGCATCAGGCTTGCTCGACACGGGCGCCACCATGGGAATCCTCCCCGGCGGCACGGGCAACGCGGTTGCAGGCGCGATGAAGCTGCCGCTCGCCACCGAAGCTGCCGTCGAGCTGATCGCGACCGGCGCGCACGAGGTACACGCCTACGACGCCGCCGAGATCAACGGCAAATCATTCGTGCTGCGTGCCGATCTGGGTATCCTGGCAGACACGCTCGATTCGGTCGATCGGGCGTCGAAAGATCGCTGGGGGGCGCTGGCATACGCGCTGGCGCTGCTGCGCGGGATCGCGGCGCCGCGTCAGACACGCTTCCGGCTGACAGTGGATGGGGAAGAAGTAGAGATGGTGGGGGCGGGCTGCATGGTGCTGAATTTCGATAACATCGGCACCATCAATCGATCGCTGGCGCGCGGCGTGGCGGCGGACGACGGACTGCTGGATGTCTTTATCCTGAAGAATGACGCACTCTCGCTGGTGCAGACGGTCGCCAGCTTTGCCGATCTGCTCGATTACGAGGCGCTGTTCGGGCGCTATTCCGGTAAGGTGATCACTGTCGAGACCGACGAACCGATTGCCTACATGCTCGACGGTGACACCGAGGGCAGTGGCACGACCCCGGCGACCTTCAAAGTGCTGCCGGGGGCACTGCGCATCGTCTCCCCAATCCGCACGGTCGAGCCGCCGACTGGGGAGACCAGCGAAACGGTAATTCTGCCTAATCCACCTGCACCTTGACCTTGTTGGCGCCCGTCGATGTCGGACGATCGGCATCGGCGGTGGGCGCATCGGCGGGGCGACGGGTGAAATTCTTGTCGAAGTCGCGCGAGGCGCGCTCCAGCTCGGTCAGCGCGGCATCGACGAGGACTTTCATGCCCTTGACGAATTCGCGGCGGGCTTCGGCGCTGTGTTCCTTGAAGCCATCCGGGATCAGCGCATCGAGCGCCTTGCCGGTCTCTTCCAGCGCCTTACGCTGGTGATCGATGAAGGTCCTGAGCGGTTCGGCGTTCGCCGCGCCCGCGTCGTCGTGCTGTGCGCCGTCTGGCGTGGCGCCGTTCATAAAATCATTCATGGGGATAAGTCTCCTGATCGGCTTGCGTATGCAGGATTATACGCGATCGGGAGACGGCAGGTTGCAGAATACCCCACCCCCAATGGGTTCAATTTGGCGTGCCAGACCCATGATCGCCGCCAAACGGACGCAGCGTGAGGCGTCTCTACCCCAGTTTGTTGAACACCTTCGGACTCAATAACAGCGCCAGCTCACCGCTGAGGGGCTGATAGGTCAGCAAATCGACACGGATGAGCGCGCCTTTCTTGACCTGCACCCGCGCGCCTGTCAGGTCGCACACGATGCTGCTCAGGTCAGGCTCGTGTCCGACGAACATGACCTCCCCATCTTCGCCCAGGTCCTGGGTGAGTCCTTCGACGGCGCGCATGTTGAAGCCGGGCGCCAGCTCGTCGCGCACCTGTACCGCGATCGCCAGCGACGCCGCGATGATGTCGGCGGTCTGACGGCAGCGGATCAGCGGGCTGGTGAACAGGCGGTCGAGGTCGAGGTGCATCAGCTTGAGCATCCGGGCGCTGCGGCGGGTGCGCCAGATACCGTCGGTGGTCAGCTCGCGCAGCGCATCCGGCATGATGCCATCATCATCTTCTGCTATGCCATGTCGGAAAAAATACAGACGCATCAGCTCTGCTCCTCTTCGTCGATCTGTTTGTCGTTAAAGGTGGCAGGTGCCGCCGTCGGATAAGGTGAGTCGGTCGGTTCAGCAGTCGTCCCGGCGCGCGCCGATCGCGCCCCGGTGTACGTGTGCGGTGGACGAGACAGCAGCGGCACGCGCGATCCATGTTCGTCGGCATTTTCGTAGTAGATGGTCTGACTGGGCAGTGCCACCGAGACATTCAGGCGCTCCAGCACGCGCATCACATCGAGCAAAATCAGCTCCTGCTCCTGGGTGAAGGCGACAAAATCCACGATCGCCACATAGCAGCGCACCTGGATATTGAGCGAGCTGTCCGCAAACTCGGTGAAGTAGACGAAGATCGATTTGGGATCGACGCTCGCTCGCCCGGTCAGCATGGCGCGGATCGCCTCCAGCACGCCCGCGAGCTGCTCGGCGGTGGTGGCGTACTCGATATGCAGCTTGAAATCGATCCAGCGTTTCGCCAGCCGTGACCAGTTCAGGATGGTGCCAGCGGCGAGCTTGCTGTTCGGCACATAGACCACCGCCTGATTCAACTGACGCACGCGCGTCGAGCGCACGCCCACATGCTCGACGCTGCCCTCCACATCGGGAGTCTTGATGTAATCCCCGACCACGAATGGGCGATCACTGACGACAGCCGCGAATCCGAACAGGTTGGAGAGTAAATCCTGCGCCGCCAATGAAAATGCCAGACCGCCGAGTCCGAGTCCCGCCACCAGTCCGGTGATGTCGTAGTCCCACACCTGCAGCACGATCACCAGCATGACCGCGATCACCAGTACCATGAATCCGGTGCGGATGAATGGCAGCAGCGCATCGTCGATGGTGGCGCCTGTGAACAGCAGGAACCGTTTTGGCGAGATCACGATCGCGCTGATGATCCGGAACAACAGCACTGCCAGGGCGACGATCACCAGCGTGCTGGAGAGATTGAGCGCAAAGTCGATCAGCGGGTGCGGCAGCTCCAGGATGCGCGCCGACAGGTCGATCCCGATTGCCAGCAACAGATAGCGCACCGGGATCAGCACGATCGAGCCGATCAGCGCGTGTGACTCGTCGTCGGTCACCCCGACGCGCTGCATGATCCCCTGGAGTGGTTTTGACATCAGCCAGGTGAGGAGATTGCGCAGCAGCCAGATGACGCCGAATACGCCGACGACCAATAACAGACGTGCAAAAAAGACGCGCAGCGCGTCGGGCGAGAGATTCATGATAGGCAGCGCATTGTATGATCAGATCAATAACTTACTATGCTTCCAGAAGATGTGTTAAAGTTCAATGGGGGTTTGAATAAGGAAACGTTCGTGTGAGATAAAGAAGCTGCGCGAACAACACGGACGCATGAGAAAACCGTGATTCACTGAATTTCGCTGCTTTCCTGATGCACTACTTAGGTCACCTGACCCACGCCATATCCCCCGCCGTAGCGTGGTCGAAACGATGCGATCGCCATTACAATCACAGGTATGTAGGGTGCGGCGTGCCGTACCCCGTGCGTATAAAAAAGGATCGTCAGATGATGCCCGATTTTCGCAGGAGGGCGCCGCGCGCCTGGTTGTTCGCTGTCGTGCTGCTGCTGACGGCGCTGCCGGTCGGCGCGCAGGATATTTCGTTTTACTGGGAGAGCTGGAACAGCAATATCAATGTCAGCGCCGCCGAGGGACAACTCACCATCGCCGAGGCGCAGACGCTCATCATCGAGACCGGGACGATCGGGCGCGTCAACCGAGGATGGCTCGATCCGGTCGAAGTTCAGACGGTCTACGTCAATGCCCCTGACGGCGAACTGATCGAGCTGCGGCGCGCCAACAGCGGCGAAGCGCCGGGGACGTACATGGTCACCACCAGCGGCGATGAAACAAACCTGACCGCGTATATGCCAGAGCGCTACGGCAATGGCGACTCATTTCTGCTCCAGATCAATTACACCGCGCCGATCTTCACCGACAACCTGATCGACTGGTACGCGGTGCCAGAAGAACGAGGCGCCCCGGTCAACAGCGCGACTGTGCGCTTCAACTTTCTCGACGGCACGCCGCCTGCAGAAGGCTTGGCGCGCGTGGTCTCGAACAATGCCACGCTGACCATCAGCGGGCGCGTCGTCTCGGTCTCGACCACACAACCGCTGCCCGACGGCGAGGCGTTGTACGTGCAGATGCCCTTTGGCGCCGAGGTCGGCGGGGCGACCAACAATCAGAATGCCCCGGTGGCGGTCGCTACCGCGGTGCGCGTGACGCCGACTCCGACAGCGAGCCAGCCCGCAGCGCTCGGCATCTCGCTGGAGAGCCTGCTGCCGATCATCGTCATCGGCGCGATCGTCATTTTCCTGATCATGCGCAGCCGGGGCGGTGCGACGAGCGGCGGCGGGGGTGGCTGCCTGGGCAATCTGGGCGGGTGCGGATCGATCATCGGCGTCCTGATGAGCTTGTTCGGCGGACGCGGTGGGTCGGGCGGCGGCGGCATCTTCCCCGGCGGTGGCGGATCGTCCGGCGGATCGGGTCGGTCGGCACCGCCGACATTCGGCGGCAGCGGCGGATCGTCGTCTGGCGGCGGTGGCTTCCGTCGCAGCGGCAATCAACAGCGCAGCGTGCCTACGGTGCGCAATCGCAAGGGCGGCGGCAGCGCCGGGGTGGGGTGAGCGCGCAGGGACGCATCATGATGCGTCCGGGTATTGCCCTCTGAGGCAAAAGAAAAACACCACCCGATCGGGTGGTGTTTTTCTTTTGCCGACGCATCATGATGCGCCGTGACACAATCGGGTCGTTCGTCAGCCGATCGGCTGATCCTGGCTGGCGATGTAGGCGATCAGGTCGGACAAATCCTGATAGGTGACGCGCTCGCCAAAGTTGGCGGGCATGAGACCTGCCCCATAAGCTGGCACGATGTAGTCGTTCGGGTGGATGATCGACTCCGCCAGATACATTTCCGGCGTGTAGCCTGCGAACTGCGGCTCCAGCAGACGCACTTCGTTGACGCGCGTCCAGGTGCCCTCGGTCGGCGGGGCGACCGCCGCGTTCATGTGACAGCCGGAACACGCCAGCACGCCGTTGTAGAGCGTCTGCCCGTTCTGGACATCGCCGGACAAACCCTCCAGCCCGACCATGATCTCCTCGACTGGCGTCTCGACTCCGATGCGCGGCTCCGCGTTCGCCAGCAGCGCCGCCAGCTCGGCACCGTCAGCGGGCACCTTCGGGAACTGCTGCACGGCGAGCAGGTCTTCGACTGTCCACTCGCTGCCCTTATCCCAGTTGATGATGTAGGCGGTCAGGTCTTCGAGTTGATCACTGCGCAGGGGACCGCCCGCGCGCTGCGCCCAGGCTGCCATCGCCTGCGGCCAGTACGAGCCGCTGGTCGGGCGACCGTGTACCAGCGTGGTGTACAAAAAGTTGGGCAGCCCGCCGCCCCAGCCCAGATTTGCCAGGCGCGACGGCGCGTCTGGGTTGTAGCCTTTGAGGACTGCGGCGTTCATCTGCTGGCGGATCGGCGCTTCCAGCGCCTCCAGCGCCACCAGACGCTCGGAGATCGCCACCTTGCGTTCTTCACTGGTGGTGGCGAGAGTCGCCTCGGTCTCCAGACCGAGACGCTCACGGCGCGTCTCAGCCAGGAAATCGTGACCGAACAGGTACGGCGTATTCAGGGCGGGTCCCCGTGCGCCGCCATAGCCGTTGGCGCCGTGACAGGTGGTGCAGTTGGCGGTGAACAGCTCGGCGCCGCGCTCGATCGCCCGCGCCTCATACTGGCGCTGGAACGCCTGCATACGCCCATTTTCGTTGATGGCGATCCAGCCCACCAGCACCATGATACCGAGAAAGGCGACCGTCCCAACGAGGATTCGATGCTCGATACGTTCGACGAGCAGACGTTGTAGATTCATGATTTAGCTTCCTGGCGCTGCAAAGTACTGCGCGTTTTCATGGATGAAGATGTGATCGCTGTTCACACGGCGGATGCCGCTGCCGTTTGCGTCCAGACGAGGGATCGAGTCGCCGTTGGCGTCCAGTACAGGGGCACCGCCGCGCATCTCCACATCGTCCCAGGACAGCACGACATCGACACGCTTCAGACCCGGCTGCCACTCGGTGACGATGACCGCGCCCCAGCCGTTGCGCAGCTCCAGCCTTTCGAGCTCCATCATATGGCTGAATTCCGCCATCGCCTCGTGCAGCGCGGTGCCGTCCGCGGCGGTGGTGAAGGTGAGCGAGGAGACCGGTAAGTGCTGACCCTGATCGAGATACTGGATCAGCGTGCGCCCACCCTCGACCGGGAATGCGCCGTTGGCGATCTCGGCGTTGAAGGCGCTGACGACGCTGGCTTCATCGCCTGGCTCCGCCTGGAACTGGCGAGTGATATACATTCCCGGCGCCAATTCGTCGTAGGGCACGGGCAGCAGCACGCCGACGTGATTGTAGGCGGGTTCTTTGGTCAGCTCATGCAGAATCTCGCTGTCGGCGCTGTTGATCACGCCGAATTCCGGCAGACCCATGTAGCTCAGGACGGTGAAGCCCGCCGCCATGCCAAAGGCGATCGTGAGCTGCAGGCGACGGTGTGCCCAGCGGCGGCTCTTGGTCACGTCCAGATAGGGATACGCCATCAGGAAGACGACGACGATCGTCGGGAAGACGATGCCCCAGATCACTTTGTCACCGAGCTTGAGCGCGCCCTGCACCCACAGGAAATACCACGGCGCGGTCGTGCCGAGCGGGGTACTCTGCGGGTTGGCGTGGGCTTCCAGCGGGGCATGGAAGAACCAGGTGACCAGCACGATCAGCACCAGCGTGGTGATACCGATCCACATGATCTCGCTGGTCAGCACGTCCGGGATGAAGTAGACGCGCTTGTCCAGCGGGACACGCTTGGCAGTGTCTTCACCGATGTTCTCTTCACCCGGCGGCAGGCTGTGGGCGTGCAGCACCACTTTGTAGTAGTGGACGCCGACGAAGATGAACAGCAGCGCCGGCACGGCTAAAACGTGCAGCAGGTAGAAACGCAGCAAGCCGTTGGCGCCGATCTCCGGTCCGCCGCGCAGCAGCAGATTGAGATTGGTGCCGACGATCTCCGGCGGCGCCGCTTCCACCATCGATGCGCCGATCGTCACCGCCCACAACGCCAGTTGATCCCAGGGCAGCAGATAGCCGCTGAAGCTGAGGAAGAAGGTGAGCGCCAGCAGGATCACCCCGGAAAACCAGGTGAATTCACGCGGCTTCTTGTAGCTCGCCGTCAGGAAAGTGCGCAGCATATGCAGCGTGACGATCAGCACCATCGCCTCGGCACCGAGGCGGTGCAGGTCGCGCATGAACTGACCGAGCGGCACATTCGCCATGATACTGAGCATATTGGCATAAGCCACATCGGGCGACGGGGTGTACCACACCATCAGAAAAATGCCGGTGATGGTCTCGAAAAAGACGAAATAGGTCGAGAGCCAGCCCAGACGAAATTCCGGGTACAGCCCCGTGACCGACTTGTGAAAGTAGCTGGGACGCATATGCAGCCAAAACCCGTCCGCGTGCGGCTGCAGACGGGGGTTCGGCTTGCGACTGGGGGCATCACCGCGCAGGGCTTCGCGGAGGTCCTGCACGTTCATGCCAGCAGTGGCACGCTCGACAACCTCGTTGATGCCTTCAAACAATGCGCGCTTGAGTCCCTTTTCCTTGATGTCGTCAAGAAAGGATGGAAATGGAAGGACGGACATGCCTGGGCGCTCCTCAGAACTTCGCTAAACTTTGCCTGAACGTCTCAATTTATCGCCCGTGTCGATGAGGATCGCCACGACCGCGCCGCGCCCGTCCAGCGGGATCGGATCGCCGTTTTCATTGGTGATCGCGGTCGAGCCGTCTTCAAAGGTGACGGTAGTGCGAAAGCGATCGAGGCTGCGCGGGGCGGGACCCTCGATGTACTTGCCATTCAGCTCGAATTTCGAGCCGTGACACGGGCACTCGAAGCGACCGTTGCTGTCCGACCACTTGGGCAGGCAGCCGAGGTGCGTGCAGACGCCGTACAGCACGACCACGCCCTCCGGGGCATACGAGAGATGAAAGCGTCCTTCAGGGACCGACACCGGTATGACACCCTGCTGCGGCAGCTTGTCGGGCGGAAAGGCAAATACGCCGCCAAAGGTGCCCTCTTTGAAGATCGGCAGCGCGAACCAGATGATTCCGGCAGTCGTCTGACCGAGCAGCAGCACGATCGACGCGCCCCAGATGTGGTAAAGAAATTCGCGGCGGCTGGGCGCCGCGACCTGCACCTGATCCGCCGCGCTCTTTTGCCGGGGAACGACGGCGGCACGGGTCTCCCCTGCACTGATGCTGCTCATAGCCTGGTATCCTCTGAATGATTGGACGGGCTGATCACCACGCGAGCGATAATAATTCTTTCCATTGTCGATTATGACGGAATTATACCACGACTCGCGCGTCGATACCCGATTGCACAAAATGGTTTTGAGAGAAGAACTCCCCTCTTTGTAAAATGTATCACAAGTGGACAGGAGAGTCAAAAAGGTCTATGATCCACTTTATACGATACAAACCTCTAATTTACGCGGGATCGATCGGTCGTCGAGCGAGGAATATCCATCATGACTTACCTCAAAGTGACAGGTGAGGGGACGACGTGGATCAACCTGATCGACCCGACTCCGATCGACATCGAGGGCTTGCGGCGCACCCTGCCGTTCATCCACCCGCTCAATCTGGAAGACCTGCTCAGTGCCACCGAGCGTCCCAAGATCGACGTGCAGACCGACTACCTGTATATCACGCTGCATTTTCCGCTGTGGGATGTCAACAACCGCATCAGCCGCCCCTACGAGATCGACTTCATCGTCGGCAAAAACGTGCTGGTGACGGCGCACGACGGGCGACTCAACATGCTGATGAACCTGTTCGACGGCTGCCGCGACGAAGCCGATGTGCGTGGTCAAATGCTGCAAGGCACGCCGGGGCACGCTTTTTACATGATCCTGGATAAGCTGGTCGATCACCTGTTCCCGATGCTGCGCAAGGTGGACGGCAATCTGCGTGCGATCGAGAACAATATCTTCACCACCGACGGACAGCGCATCATCCAGGACGTGGCGGTGCTGCGCCGCGACATCATCTCGCTGCGCCGCATCATCCGCCAGCAGCTACCGATCGTCGAGCAAATGGCGAAGATGGATAATGCCATTCTGCGCGGCGGCATGGAACACTATTTCGACGACATCGTGGATCATCTCAACCGGGCGCGCGACATCATCGACGAGGATGCCGAGGTGGTCGCCAGCCTGTCGGATACAGCGGACAAGCTGCTCAGTCACCGTATCAACGGCGTCATCCGTATCCTGACCGTGTTTTCCGCGATCATGCTGCCGCTGACCTTCATCTCCAGCGTGTACGGCATGAACCTGATCAATCTGCCGCTGGCGGAACATCCGAATTCGTTCTGGATTCTGTCGGGCGGGATGCTGCTGCTGGCGGTGGGGATGCTGCTGTTCTTCCGCTGGCGCAAATGGTTGTAGGGGGTTGGCGTGCCAAGTCCCAGTACAGGACACCCCTCTTCCACTGCCGCCAGGAACGGACTGCGGGGAGAGGGGACACAGACAGGGTGCGGGCTGCCGAGTTACAATACCTCAACGCCCTTCGTGATGGACTACTTACTGGCAGTCCATCACGAAGGGTGTTGAAGATAATCCGATCTTCGTTTTCCTTCCCCCCTTCGCGCCCTCGTGTTCAATCTTTCCTATGGGACGCCGGATTTGGCACGCCAAACTCGTGCGATGCGGTTGTGCGGAGACGTGTCCGCGCGGCAGGCGTAGGCACAGCGTACAGTGCCCGCCCCCAATCTGATTTATAATGAGCGACCAATGGTCAGTCATGAGGCATCCTCGGTGAAACGAATCGGCGCACTCGTCATACTCGGACTCGTCCTGTGCGGCGCGCTGGTCGTCCGCGCTCAGGGCGGACTCCCGCCGACCGCCGCCGAACAGTGCGCGCCGATCCTGGCACACCTGTGGACGACCGCCAGCGCTGCGTGTATCAACAAGCCCGCTGGCTATGCCTGCAACGGCGGCGCGTCGCCGGGCGTCGAACCCGCCTCGGTACTGGGATCGACCTTTGCCCCCATCGGCTCGCTGGTCGATGTGGCACAGATCGACGCCATCGATCTGCCGCCGATCCAGACGGAAAATGTCGCGCTCGGACTCACCTGGATGCGCCTCCCGGACGCCTCCAACGCCTCGCTGCTGCTGATTGGCGACGTGACGCTCTACGACGTGACCCCGCAGGGATTCGCCCCCTGGACAAATGCGCTCATGCAGACCAGCAGCGCCCCGCCCACCTGTCCCGCCGCCCCGTACAGTGTCGTGATCGTGCAGACCCCGATCGGACGTCAGGCGAATCTGGTGTTCAACGGTATCTCGCTGGCGCTGATCGGCACGGCGCTGGTGCGCACCACCGACACCGCGACCCAGTTCAGCATGATCAGCGGCTTGGCGACCGTGTTCGCACAGGGTGGACGGCAGCAGATCGTCGCCGGGCAGCAAACGAGCGTGCCCTATGGCACGGCGAGCTTTGCCCAGCCGGGCGGCGTCCCCACTACACCCACCCTGCTCGACCCGGCGCCGCTGCGCAACCTGCCCGTCGCGCTGTTCGATCGTCCGCTGCTGCTGCCTCAACCGGGCTTTCTCTCGACCGGGGGATCGATCAATCTGCGCACCGATCCCGACGTATTCGCAGCCGTCCTGCGCGAGCTGGCGCCCGGTGAGGTGCTGACCTTACTGGGATCGAATCCCGGCGGTGACTGGTATCATGTCCAGCTCGACACGGGCACGACCGGATGGGTGTACGCCCCGCTGCTGGTGCGCAATGTCGGGGAGATCGCGGCGATCTACGAAGCGACCCCGCTGCCACCGCAGCGCCTGGGTGAGCTGGGCACACGCGGACGGGTGCGCTCGCCCGACGGTGCCAATCTGCGGCGCGGACCCGACACCTCGTTCACGGCGATCGCGCGCGTCGGCACGGGCACGCTGGTCGATCTGGTGGGGCGCAGTCCGTATGGCAATGGCTGGCTCAAGGTCAATGCAGGCGGGACGGTCGGCTGGATGTCGCCGTTCACGATCGACACGCTGGCGTTTTTAGAAGCACTGCCGATCGACTGGAACGCGCCCGCCTATCCGACTCCGACCCCTGTGCCGGGTTCGTTTGGCAATGCCTTTCCTGATCCGGTGGCGCCGGACGATGAAGGGTAATGAGGTACAATTTTTCAGCGAATCACGGATGGGTTGATTCAGGCACGATCACGCCCCTCCAGCTCCCCAATACAATTTTGTGAATAATCGATCATTCGTAGATACTCATCATTCTCTTTACGAATTACCACTTTTGGGCTATTGACACACATGCCTGCTTTTTCATACGATGGAAGCACAACGTAAGCAAAGGAAAGTACGTTACATGAACCGTTCCTTAAACGCGGGGGAAGATGCACATCCTGAGGATGTGCGCCCTAAAAAATTACTCGAAGTGATGACGTTGCGCGAAGCACGCCTGATCGCCCGATTTTTCCAGGCGTTGTCCGATCCGACGCGCGTGCGCATGATTCGCGCGCTGGCAGACAAAGAATGGTGCGTGAGCGATCTGACCGAGGCGTTAGGCATGGATCAGCCCGCCGTCTCACATCAGCTCAAATATTTACGTGAAATGGGCTTGGTGCTGTGGAACAAGACCGGGCGCCATGTCTACTATCGGCTTGCCGACCCCCAGTTGATCGCCGTGATGATGTCGAGCATGGCGCATCTCAACGAAGACACCCCCGTGCCCACCCCCTCCCCGCGTGAAGCAAAGGTCTGACCGACCGACCGGTACGATGGGTCTGGCGTGCCAGACCTCTATGATCCGCGACGTAATATCGGCAGGCGTGATCGCGTGACCGCGCTGTGGTCGGCTGTGTGCATCGGCTCGATGTGCGGCAGGGTCACCGTGAAGGTCGAGCCACGATCGACGATACTGGTCACCGCGATCTGTCCGCCGTGCGCCTCGGCGATCCACTGCGCGATCGATAAGCCCAATCCCGCCCCATCGTCGTCCCCGTGCGCGCGTGTGCGCGAACCGTCCGCCTGATAGAAGCGGTTGAAGATGTGCCGGAGATCGTCCGGCGCGATCCCGACCCCGGTATCGACGACCGAGACGATGGCATGAGTCGCTGTGCGCGTCAGATTGAGCGTGATCGTGCCGCCGTCGGGCGTGAATTTGATGGCATTCGTGACCAGATTCAACAAAAGCTGCTTGAGACGGTCGGGGTCGCCCTCGACCTGTACCGGGTCGAATTCCCCGATCGTGATGTTCAGGCGGCGTCCGTCGCTGAGAGCGCGCGACTCGCGGTGCACTTCCTCGACCAGCGCGTCCAGATAGACAGGTGTGCGCGTCAATTGCAAGCCACCATAGTCCGCCCGTGCCAACAGCAGCAGATCGTTGACGAGCCGCGACATACGCTCGATCTCCGCCTGGATCGCCTCGACCGAGTCGGGATCCATCCCGTAACGCCGAATCAGTTCGAAATGCCCGCGAATTGCGGTCAGCGGCGTGCGCAGCTCGTGCGACACATCCGCGACAAAGCGCTGCTGCACGCTGAAAAGGTGTTCAAGCCGCTCCATGGTGCTGTTGAACACCGACACCAGTTGACCCAGCTCGTCCTGCGGTCCCGCCCATTCCAGGCGTTTCTTGAGGTCGCGCGCGGTGGTGATCTGGGCGGCAGAGCGGGTGATGTCGCCGATCGGCTGCAACACGCGGTTGGTCAGGATCGTACCGATGATCATCGAGCCGACCAGTGCCGTCCCGGTCGTCACCAGCATGATGCCGAGCAGCCCGTTGCCCGCCGCGTTGATGGCGTCGAACGAGGTGGCAGCCTGAATCACCACCCGCCAGCCCAGGACATCATAGGGCAGGCTGAGCGTGCGCCAGTCGCCGCCCTTGAGCCGCACGGTGTTGTAAAACGTGCCCATATCCGCGTCGGCTTGCAGCACGCCGTCGGATGCGGCGCGCAGCGCGTCGGGATCGAGCGACTCGGTGTAGGCGTCGAGGTTCGACGAGGCACGCAGCAGACGCGGCGCGGCACCGTCCAGTCCCCACACCTGGACGATCACCCCGGAGGCGGTGAACACATCCAGGTCATCGGGGAAAAAGACCGCGAGCTGCGATACATCCCCGAACTGCTGCACTTCCTGGGCATGGCTGTTCTTCCAGATGCGATCGGCGGTCTGTGCCAGGGTGTTATCGACGCTGGACACCAGAATCCAGCGATTGACCGCAAACACCATGACGCCAAATACCACGATGATGACCGCCAGCAGCCCGGAATAGAGCAGTGTCAGCTTACTGCGTATCGTCACTCTTCTTCTCGCAGCACATACCCAACCCCCCGGACGGTGTGAACCAGGCGCGCCTCTTCGCTTTGCTCGGTCTTCTGGCGCAGATAGCGCACGTAGACCTCGATGATATTGCTCTCGCCGCCAAAGTCGTAGCCCCACACGCGGTCAAAGATCACATCGCGGGTCAGCACCTGGCGCGGATTGCGCATGAACAGCTCTAGCAGCTCGTATTCTTTGGCGGTCAGGTCGATCGCGCGATCGCCCCGGTAGGCGCGATGTGTGCCTGTATCGAGCGCCAGGTCAGCGAAACGCAGCACTTCCGGCTTGCTCTGGGGGGTAGAACGGCGAAACAGCGCCCGTACCCGTGCCGTCAATTCATCGATCTCGAACGGCTTGACCAGATAGTCGTCGGCGCCCGCGTCGAGTCCCTGCACACGGTCGCGCAGCTCGTCTTTGGCGGTCAGCATCAGGATGGGCACGTCGCCAGCAGCGCGCAGCCGCTTGCAGACTTCGAGACCGTCCAGACCGGGCAGCATCCAGTCCAACACCACCAGATCGGGTGGGTTGTCACGGGCGCTCGACAAGCCGGTCTGTCCGTCGCGCGCGACACTGACGCGATAGCCTTCGTAAATCAGCGCGCGTTCGACGAACTGGGCAATCCGCGCTTCATCTTCGACCAGGAGAATTCTTTCACCAGACATAATATAGTGTCCTATCGGGGTGCATGACTCTCAATCTTATTATTATACGCCTGTCGGTGAGAGCAGGCTGAGAAGGGTTGTGCAGCACTCCGTCAGGAAAGAAAATCACATATTTTAGGACGCATTGTTATGCGTCCCTACGATGCACACCACATACAATCCCCACAGATCAGGACGATGCTGCCAGCACATCCCCCACCCGCACCGCAAACCCTGGCAGCAGTCGCTCGTCCAGCAGCAGATCGTCGAGCGTCAGCAGTTGGCGATCGGTCGGAGTCAGCACCTCCGCCAGCCCACGCCCTGGATACAGGTTCCATACCGCTTGGGTTCCGTGTTCCAGATACAACAGCGCTTTGTCCGGCATGAAGCGCGTACTCTGTCCGTCCGACTGTATCTCGATTGCCAAATCGGGCATATAAAGCGCCGGACCCCGCGACACCAGCGCGCCGCGCGTCTTCGGCACATAGGACAGATCGGGGATCAGATCATTTTCGTCATCGGCGGTCAGACGATAGCGCGCCTCCACCAGCACATAACCGATCGGATTAGCGCGCAGATACACGAACAAGAACCCGGTCAGCATCGCGGCGACATGGGCATGAGTCTGCGTCGGCATCTTCTCGACGATCTCCCCTCGGATCAATTCAAAATGGCGATCGGTGCTGGCATGCAGGGCGAGAAATTTGTCGAACTCTGCCGCCGTCACGCGCGTTTGTACGCTCATGCCCCCACCCCCACCGCCTCGTAGGGCGGGCAGGTCATATGGAAGGTCGTGCCGACGCCCAGCGTACTCTCCACCCAGATCAGCCCGCCGTGTCCCTCGATGATCCCGCGTGTGATCGTCAAGCCCAGTCCCGTCCCTGGCTGCTCGCGCGCCAGCGGGTTGTCGCTGCGGAAATACGCCGTGAACAGCTTTTTCAGGTCGTCCTTGCTCAAGCCGATCCCCTGGTCGGTCACGGCAATATGCACCTGTGTCCCGATCAGCTTGCCGCGCGCGTCCTGCAGCATCTCGTCGAGGCGGGCGGAAATGGTGATCTGCGAGTCGGGCGGTGAATACTTGTGCGCGTTGCTCACCAGATTGGTCAGCACCTGGATCATCCGCCCCTCGTCGGCGCGCAGCGGTGGCAGATCGTCCGGCACGGTCAGCACGACTTTTTGTCCCTTGTCGTCGATCATACCCTGGAGCGGACGCAGCGTCTCCTCCATGATTGCGCTGAAGGGCACCGCCTTGAACTCCATACGCAGATTGTTGGTTTGCAGCTTGGTCACGTCGTTGAGGTCGCTCACGATCGTATTCATGCGGTCGGCATTGGAGCGGATGACGCGCAGGAAATTGCCCTGCATGTCGCTCATCCCGCCCAGCATCCCGCCCAGCATCGACTCGGAATAGCCTTTGATCGACGCCAGCGGATTCTTCAACTCGTGCGCGACGAACGAGACGAATTCGCTCTTGCTGGCATTGGCACGCTCGACCTCGGCGTACAACTGCGCGTTGGCGATGGCGATATTGGCGTGTTCGATCAGGCGCTGCAGCAGCGGCATATCCGCCAGGCGCAGACGCGGTTCGCGGTCGGTCTCCAGCACCAGCACGCCGATCACCGCCCCCGCGCTGACAACCGGCAGCGTGATCTGACTGAGTGCCCCACGCAGGCTGGGGACATAATTGGGGTCGAGCCGCACATCGTACACCAGCTCCGGCTGACGGGTGCGCAGCACGCGCGCCACGATTCCGCGTTCCGCAGGGTAACGATCGCCTTCGGCGCCATCGGGCACATCGGCATCGCTGTATCCGTAACGGCTGATGATGTGGATGTAGGGCGGATCGCCAGCGATCAAGCCGAGCATTCCCGCAGTCGCGCCCGCTGTCTCGACTGCCGATCGCACCGTGATGTCCGCGACGGTTCGCAGATCGAGGGAGCGGTTCAGCTCCACGTCGATGCGCTCCATCGTCTCCAGTTCGTTGACGCGCTGGCTGAGCTGCATGTCGGTCATCTGGAACAGACGCGCGTTTTCGATGGCGACGGCTGCCTGGGCGCCAAACGCGGTCAACAACTGCACGTCGTCGCCGCTGAACCCGCCCGCGCGCGTCTTGTTCAGCACCTCCAGCACACCGATCACCCGATTTTGCGTCAGCAGCGGCACCGCCAGCACGCTGTTGGTGCGAAAGGCGCCTTTGGTGAATTCACCGCCCCAACGCGGGTCGCGCGAGGCGTCGTTGACCACGACCGGACGCGCGGTCACCGCCACCTCACCCACCAGCCCGCGCCCGGCGGGGACGCGCACGCCGATCAGCCCTTTGCCGCCACCACCGCTCACCACTTTGAATTCCAGATCGCCACTGTCGTCGTCGGTCATCAGCAGCAGCGAACCCGCCTCGGCAGACAGCAGATCGGTCACGCTGTTGGTCACCAGGTCGAGCAGGCGGTCGATGTCTTTTTCCGCCGCGACGATCTCACCAGCGATCGCGTTCAGCGCGGCGAACTGGCGGGCGCGTTCGTTGGTCTCATTGAACAGGCGCGCCTTGTCCAGCGAGGTTGCCGCCAGCAGACCGATATCGCGCAGCACCTTGAGGGTATCCGCCCCAAAGCGGCGCCCGGTCTCGGTGCTGCCGAGCGACAGCACGCCGATCGTGCTTGACCCGGCGATCAGCGGCACGCCGATCCAGCCGCGCAGCGCCCGATCCTCGATCACCGCGCCGATTCCGAGCGCGGCGGTCGCGTCGCCATAGTTGGCGGTCGTCATGGGCTGTCCGGTGCGGACGATCTCGCTGAAAAAGTCAGCGCCGAGGCGCCAGCGGCGGTTCTCGTTTTCGGTCAGACGCTCGTCGTTTTCCACGAAAAAGGCGTGATACAGCTCACCGAGTGCGCGATCGTGCAGCGTCAGGTAGAAATGCGACGCATTGATCAGGCGCGTGGTCTGTGCGTACAGCAGCTCGAGCTGATCGTCCGGGTCGATCGTGAAGTTGACGCCCTGGCTGATTTGGCTGAAGGCGTTCAATTCCGCGACGCGCCGCTCCAGCGTATCGACCGCCTGCGCGCGCTCGAACGCCACGCCGACACCCGCCATCAGATTCTCGATGAAGCGCAGCGCTTCATAACCATAGCTGCTATCCTGGGCGCGCGGCGGTGTCAGCACGACGAATCCGGTCAGCACGCCGCTGGAGTCGGTCATGCCCGCGATCACCTGCGCGTTCAGCACGCCCAGACGCGCTCGTTCCGACACGACCGCCCGATCCCAGACGATCCCCGGCATCAGCGTGATCAGCCCTGACTGCCCACGCAGCAGATCGATCAGCGGACTGGTCGCCGCGAACAGGATATCGGTGCCGTTGGCATGATAATCGCCCAGGTCGTCGGGCAGGAAAATGTAGGCTTGTCCCGGACTCAGGCTGTCGTCGATCTGACGACGCAGCGCCGGAACGATTTGCTCGACATCGCCGATACTCGCCAGCTCGCGCGTGAATGCCTCCAGCGACTCGGTGTAATTGGTGCGCTGGCGGAAGTAGAGCTTGTCGATGCGCGTCTGCAGGCGCGTGCGCAGCGGCACAAACAGGGTGGCAATGGCAAAGACGGCGATCGCGATGACGATCGGGTTGTTCGGCGCCAGCGCTTCCCCGACCAGCAGCGACGCCGACAGCACCAGCAGCGCGTATCCCAGGATGATCGAGACCAGCATCAGCGCGTAGGTCATCGAGCCGCTCACCATGCGATCCCCGTCGCGCACCCGTCCGCGCACGACCGCGTAGGCGATGCTCAGCAGCGGCACGAGCTGAATCGGCATCCCTGGCTGCGTATTGAGCGGCAGCGGCGTGATGTCGGTCACCAGCCGGATCAACACGTTGATCGCCCACACCAAGCCCAGGATCGACCCTAAACCAGTGCCGATCAGCATGGTGTTGACCTGATCGCGGATCAGCGCCGAGCTCGCCTGACGCCGACGGCGCAGCATCAGCAGTGAAAAGAACAGGTTGCAGGCGATGGCGACGGCGGGTGCCACCCACAACCCAGCGATGATCCCGCGCGCTGATCCGGCGAACTCGTGCGCGCCGATCGCCAGTGTTGCGATCGCAAAGCCGCTGACGGTGGGGATGTAACGCAGGAACGGGCGACGGCGCACCACCAGCAGCGGCACCGGGAACACCATTGCCAGCACGACCAGCAGCGCGCCCAGCATCACCGCACAGATGATCCACAGGCGTGTGAACTGATGCGTGGTATTCAGATCGAAATACGTCATGCAAAAGCCCGCGAAACAGAGCATCGCGGCGGCTGCCAGACGCGCCGACAACTGATCACCGCGCGTGATCAGCATGACCGCGCCGATCACCAGCGCGATGATTCCGGTGAGATAGGGCACCACGAACAGCGACAGAAAGTCGGCATCGGGGAATCGTCCGAGCGTGAAGCCCACTGTACACAGCGCCAATCCCGCAGCGGGCGCCGCGCACGACTCGGCACCGAAATTGGGCACGGTGCTGCCGTCCACCTGGCGGCTGAAGGTCAGGGTAACCGGTGTGCCAGGCGCCAGCGCCGCGATGCGCGCCTGATATGCGCTCGATGTGGCGGCGAAATCGAGCGGGTCAGCCGCGAATGGCACCCCGTCGAGCATCAGCAGGTGATCGGGCGACCGCACGCCCGCCGCGCGTCCGTTCCAGGAGAGCGGGTCGGCGGGGATGGTGGCATCGACCACCAGCGAGCGCGTGAGCATCAGCCCGGTGAAGGGTTGCCCGCGCCACATCAGCGCATCGACCAGCGTCAGCACCGCTACGATCACGCCGACGACCATCGCGCCCCATACCAGGATGATACCCAGGCGATCGGCAATGATACTTTCGGCGGATGAACGGCGATCCGGCTTGGCGGTACGGGTGTCCGTCGTGGCGCTCATCGGGGTGTCCTCACGCTGACTGTACTAGTTTGTCCGATTGTAACACGGGTGATGAATTTCGACGCGCTTTTCGCGGACGCGCATGTGCCTCGCGGACGCAGCGTGATGCGTCTCTATTCGTCCTGAGGCGTGAGGATTTTGAATGCCAGCCGCCGCCCCATCCGCTGTCCATAGGCGAGCGAACCCCACAGCCGCGCCAGCATCTCGACCAGCGGCCCATTGCTCAGATCGCCGACGTAGATCGGATTGAAGCCCATATCCGCGATCAGCGTCTCGACCTGGTGACGCGAGTCGCCGTCCGCCCCGCAAAAGAGCATGTCGGCGCGCGTGGCACCAAACTGGGGCGCGCCCAAAATCTCGAACCCGACCGAATTGAAGGCTTTGTAAACGTGGGCACCTGGCGTCCATTCCGCGATCATCTGCACGCCGGCTTTGGCAGGCGTGGATAGCCCGTTGGTGGCGTCGATCAGCACCTTGCCGCCGAGATCGCCTAGCTCGGTAAGGGCGGCTTGCATGGCATTGCCGGGGATGGCAAAGGCGATCACCTCGCCAAAGTCTGCCGCCTGCGCCGCGCTGCCGATGCGGGCGCGCGCGCCCAGCTTCCCTACCAGCGCTTTGGTGTCGGCGTCGTCCTGGTTGCGCACGCCGAACATGACCTCGTGTCCCGCCGCGATCCAGCCCGTGCCCAAGCCGCCGCCGATGCGTCCTGCACCGATGATGCCGATTTTCATAATGGTTCGCTGCCTTTCGTGCTGTC
>DAOTUN010000008.1:0-4678 GCA_034437395.1 Anaerolineae bacterium
AAGGGGAGAAGAGGAGAAACGCAGTAGCAAGTCCCTCTCCTCTTGTGGGAGAGGGATTTAGGGTGAGGGCTGTGTAGTTGCGGTGCGTTTTTGGTCGTCCACAAGGATGCTTTCATGGTCAATTCGCGGCGTACCGCGATCACGACGGGCGACGATCGTCCGCCAGCAGCGCCCCCCAACCTGCACCTGACCGATCGCGGGCTGAAAAACCTGACCGACTGGTTCGGGATCATGCGTATTCAAAACGAGAATGCCGATCTCAAGGTGCAGGCGATTTTCGCCATCAATTCGCTGCTGCTCGGCGCGCTGGTATTCAGCCGCATCTTCAGCGGCGAGATCGATCTGAGCCGCCTGACGCAGACGGTCAATGGCACACTGTCGCTGCTGGCGATCGCCGTGCTGATCGTCGGGGTGGCGTGGTCTACGCTGTGTGTGATGCTGACGATCTATCCCCGCGCGCGCATCAGCCGACATGAGTCGTTGTATGCCTTCAGCGAGCATGAAATGGATGAGTCGTCGTTCGTGAGTGCCACAATGGGGCTGGATAACGCCGGCACCGCCTATGAACTGCTCACATTAATCCACCTCGACGCGCGCAACTCGGTCGTGAAGTTTCGTTGGGCGAACCGCGCGACCTTCGGCTTGTCGCTGGCGCTGATCGCCTGGCTGGTGCAGTTCATCATCGGTCTGATATAGGCATACTAACTATGACCTACAGGCTCGGTGAGATCACGCTTCCCACGGATGGGACCCCGTATCCGGTCACGGAAGAACGCATCGAAGTGCTGATCCGTCTGCTGCGTGAGATGCTGACCGACGTGCGCCGCAGTGACCGCCATGCTCAGGTCGTGAGCGGTGCGACCGCGCTGCTGGTGGCATCGCTGGCGATCACGCCGCGCGATCTGACCCTGACGGCTGTGCTGCTCGATCCCACGCCATTGAGCGTGACGATCATGCTGCTGAACATCGTCATGATCACGCTGGTCGTCGCTACCACGTTCGCCAACCTGATGACGCTGCGCCCGCGCCACATCCCCAGCTCAGGCGGGGTCGTCTGCAACTTCGGGACGATCGCCGCCTGGACGGTCGAACACTACGCGCGCGAATATGCCGCGCTCACGCCGGAGCAGCACGCCAGCATGATCCTCCAGTTGATCCGGCTGAATGGCATGGTGGTGGCGTACAAGCGCAAATGGGTGCGCCTGAGCGCACAGATTTTCCTGGCGGCGGTCGTGGTCTGAATCATCGCCTATGCCCTGTCGCTGATCCCGGTGCCGTGAAGCGCTCACGCGCCTTGCCTCTTGTCGCGGCTGTTTCGAGATCGTAACATCTTCGGCGGCTTTAATATGCACAGTGCAGTCAGAGTCGCTACAATCCCGTCTGGCTGATGCGAGTGTAAATCAGTTCCGCACCGTATAAAAAAGGAGCGCATCAAAATGGAACGTGTATTAGCGTTCGATGTCAACGAAACCTTGCTCGACCTGAAAGCGCTCGACCCGCATTTCGAGCGGATTTTTGGCGATAAAGCCGTGCGAGTGGCGTGGTTTGGGCAGTTCATTCAATCCGCGCTGGTCGCCACCGTGACCGATGCCTATACCCCTTTTGGTCAGATCGGGATGGCGGCATTGGAGATGACCGCCGCACGACGCGGAATTTCCCTCGATCCGGCAGATAAGCAGATGATCGGGCAAACTCTGTCGAGCCTACCGCCTCATCCCGAAGTGCGCGCCCATTTACAGCGTTTACACGATGCCGGCTTTCGGATCGCGGCGCTCACCAACTCGACGGTGGCGGTCGCGGAAGCGCAGTTGACGCACGCCGGGCTGCGTGATCTGTTCGAATTGGTCTTGTCCGGGGACGAAGTGCAGCGATTGAAGCCTGCCCCAGAACCGTATCACATGACCGCACAGCGGATGGGTGTCGCTGTACAACAGGTGCGTCTGGTGGCGGCTCATGCCTGGGATATTGCGGGAGCGCTGCGGGCAGGATGCGTGGCAGCCTTCATCGCGCGTCCCGGCGCGGTGCTGGATCCGCTGGCGCCCCGCCCCGACATCGTGGGCAATGATTTAGAGGCAGTCACCGATCAAATCCTTGCGATCGACGGCGCTGCGACACCACGTTGACGCCTCTCCCCCACGCGGACTATACTTGACCGCACAGAGGAGTCGATCACACCTATGCCAAAAAACATTCACGTTTCCGTCGCCTGGCCCTACGCCAACGGCGATATGCACATGGGACACCTGGCGGGCGCCTATCTGCCCGCCGATATTTTCGCGCGCTATCACCGTCTCAAAGGCAACCACGTCCTGATGGTGTCGGGGTCGGACAGTCACGGGACGCCGATCTCGGTCGAGGCGGACAAGCGCGGCGTGACGCCCCGCTCGATCTTCGAGCGCTATCACGAGCGCTTTTTGCGCACGCAGCAAAAGGTCGGCATCAGCTACGATCTGTTCACGCATACCGACACCGAAAATCACACCCGCGTCTCACAGGACATCTTCACGCTGCTGCTGGAGCGCGAACACCTGTACAAAGAGACGCAGCAGCTCCTCTACAGCCAGATCGAGCGCCGCTTTTTGCCCGATCGCTATGTCGAAGGGGAATGTTATATCTGCCACTTTCCCGACGCGCGCGGCGACCAGTGCGACAACTGCGGTAATCTGCTCGACGCCACCAAACTGATCAACCCGCGCAGCAAGAACAATCCGCTGGAACGGCTGATCGTGCGCGAGGCGGAACATTACTTTCTTGATCTCAGCCATTTCAGCGATCGCCTGCTGGCGTATCTCGACTCGCACCAGTCGCACTGGCGTGCCAATGTCGTCCGCTTCAGCCGCAACTTCATCGAGGAAGGCTTGCGCGGGCGCCCGATCACCCGTGACATCGACTGGGGTATCGCGGTGCCGCTGCCCGGCTGGGACGAAAAACGGCTGTACGTCTGGTTCGAGGCGGTGATCGGCTATCTGAGCGCCAGCATCGAATGGGCGCGCAATACCGGGCAACCGGACGCCTGGAAAGACTGGTGGTACAACCCCGACGCCGAGATTTACAACTTCATCGGCAAGGACAATATCCCGTTTCATGCCGTGATCTGGCCCGCCGAGCTGATGGGCATCGACGGCATCTACCACGACGCACCGGGACTCAATCTGCCCTACGATGTGCCCGCCAACGAATTCATGAACATCGAAGGCAAGCAGTTTTCCAAGAGTCGCAACTGGGCGATCTGGCTGCCCGATCTGCTGGAACGCTATCAGCCGGACGCGATTCGCTATTATGTCGCCATGACCTTTCCAGAGACGCACGACTCCGACTTTGCCTGGGATGGCTTTCTCAGCCGCACCAACGCCGAGGTGCTGGCTGCCTGGGGCAACCTGGTCAACCGCATGACCAGCTTTGCCTACAAGCGCTATGACGGCAAGGTGCCGACCTACGACGCGCTCACACCCGAAGATGAGGCGATCATCGCGCGCGTCGAAGCGGGATTCGAGACGGTGGGCGCGCTGATCGAGGCGGTCAGGCTGCGTGAGGCGCTGACGGTGGCGATGGGCTTAGTCCGCGATGGCAACGCCTATCTCGACGGGCGCAAACCCTGGACGACGATCAAGGAAGACCCGACCGACGCCGCGCGCTCGGTCTACACCATCCTGCGCGTGATCGACAATCTGAATATCCTGCTGGCGCCATTTCTGCCATTTTCAGCGCAAAAAGTCCATGAATTCCTGGGCTACGACGGGGCGCTGTTCGGCGAGGCGCGCATCGTCAGCTATCAGGAAAGCGCGCGCGCGCATCAGGCGTTGATCTATGACGCGACCGCCGCGATCGGCACCTGGGCAGTGCGAGTCTTGCAGCCGGGGGCGGCGCTGCGCGAGCCGCAGGCGCTGTTCGTCAAGCTGGAGCCGGAGATCGTCAATGCCGAGCGGGCGCTCTTGGGTGCGCAGCGGGAAGAGCATCCGATCGAGTTGTAGGCGTGTTGTGGCGAATCGGGTTGATTGAGAGGCGATACGCCGCGTATTTCATGACCGCTCGTATTTGCGCGTCGATGAGGCGTCACGTCGCATCGGTGGGAAGCATTGCATTGTGAGGCGGTCGTAACGAGGATGAAATCGAGTTCTTCGTCGGTGAAGCCGCGCCAGCACCCAACTTGATCAGCCCGACTTCACGCCGACGACGGCATATTCAACACTGCTCGGATTGCTCATGTGCTTCGACGCATCAAGCATTTCCATCCCGACCAGGCTGCCATCGTCGGCGTAGTCGAGGATTACCCCCGGCTTATCTTCGTCGCTTTCGGCAATCCGCGCATCGCTGAACAGAATTCGCACGATATCAACGCTGGCATCGTAAGTCACTTTCATAACGCGGCTTTCGCCGTAACGGTCAGCGGCAGAGTCAGTTGATCGCGATCATGCTTGCTGAAATTCAGCACTGTAAAGCCGATAATGCGCCCGTCGCGGGTGCGGCGCTCGAACACATCGTCTTCGATTTCTTCCATTGCGGCGGGGGCATCTTCAAAAGTCACTTCGAGGATATCCCCTTCGCGGCCATACCAAATTTTCACGATGCGCGCCGATCACTGATGTGCAGAATCGTGTAGCCGATGATTTCGTCACCCTGATAGCGAATGATCACATCATCGTCGGTCAATTCGCTGTCATCGGCGATCCCCGGTCGT
>DAOTUN010000009.1:0-16538 GCA_034437395.1 Anaerolineae bacterium
TGGTCGCGCCCTGATATGCCAGCGCGGTCAGCGCGTCGGCGTCGATCGTCGTCGTCCCTGCTGCGATCGCCCGGAATGTCACCGTGAAGGCGCTGAACCGCCCCGTCACCGAGCCACCGAGTTCGCCCCCCGCGACCTCGATCGTCCCTGCCGCGTTGTCGAAAGTGGCGACGATCACCTGATCGAGCGCCGTCCCCGGCGTTACCGCGACGACTTGCAGCCGCGCCGGGTCGAAACGCAGATGCACGTCCAGTCCGTCGATCTGGCTGGCGACAATGCCCGCCCCGGCGCTGGCATTGTTCCCGGCGCGGACGGTCAGCGTGAATGTCCGCCCGACGCGCACGCCGCCGCGCGGCGCGCCTTCGAGCGTGATCGCGGCGTGCGCCAGTTCCGGCGGAGTCACATCGGATTGTGCGGCGCTCATCATGCCGTCCGGTGACGGGTTCGGCGCGCCGACCTGACCGAAGTTCGCCGCCAGCAGCGAGTAGTCGTTGACGTTGACGGTGTTATCGCCGTTGAAGTCGGCGCGTGCGTCGTAGCCCGCCGTCCCGCTCGACTTGCCGTAGCTGGCTGCCAGGATCGAATAATCGGTGATATTGACCTGGTTACTGTTGTTGGCGTCGCCCGCGCGCAGGGTCGGCACTGTGACGCTGCTCGTCGGTGCGCTGACCGTGACCGGGACGGACGCGGCGAGGTGCTGTGCGTGCTTGAGCCACAGGGCGTAGGCGCCGTAGGGGATGGCGGGCAGTGTGATGAAGCCATTTTTGTTGGATGCAGTCGTACTGCTGTGCGTCACCACACCGCCCTGGACGAGTTTGGTTGATATCGACTGTCCATCCGCCGGACGCGCCAGTGTGAGCGAAGCGCCGACCGAGCCTGTGGGAATCGCGGTCGGGACAGGCGTCGGCGTCGCGGTCGCCAGGATGCACGGCGGCGGTCCGAAGACAGAGCAGTCTGTCTGAATGGGGGCGATTCCCTCGATCGGTCCGAAATTGCGCGTGACATACTCACTTGCCACAATCTCGACGCTGTGAGCAGAGATGGTTGAGCTTCTTATATCAAGTTCGAAAGCGATGCCACGACTAAGATAGACTAACCATCGGATGTTGGGGTCTGATTGTAACTGTGTAACAACCGTTGGCTGACCGAAATAGGCGCGAATTCGGTCAATTGGAAATGTGCCGCGAATCGTGATGCGGGTAATTACTCCCGATTGCTCTTGGATGCCAAATGCGGTGCGTAGACCTTCGATATCTGCACCAGCGCTTGATTGTGAAATATTTCTTAGGGGTACATTCCGCAGATTCATTGTCGCTTGTAGTTCTGCAAAAGTGGTAACTCTCGGTTGAACACCTATCCAGCATGTATTCTGACATATGGTGCCCTGTAATCCGGCGATCAGATTGTCGAAGTCATCCTGCGCTCGCATCGCGCTACAAGCCCCAAACAACACCAATCCTGAACACATCACGACGATGAAACCTTTGAGAAAGCGTGCAAAGCCGACCATTTTCACATCCTGGTTATTAGTCGTCCGCGCGGTTGTGGAGATCTGAATGTGTGTGATCATCAGCAGCCTTGTGCAACCAGCGTTGCATAACGATTAGCGAATTGACCTGTCGTTGTATCAGTTGGTGCAGCGAGAAGCGGCCATAGGATGAGCGGGTCAATCACGCGCGTAGCGCCAAAAGTCTCACGGTTCTTGAAGAGCCGATAGAATGCTTGCATATAACGTGGCATAATACCTGCACCTTCGTCGTAGGAGGTATTGAGGGGTCTAGATCCACCAACATCTGGCGATCCAAATGGAAGCACATAAAACACGCTGACATCCAAATGAGGCAGCGGGGTATCGCTGTTTCCACTCGTCCCCAAAACCTGACGCGCGACAACGGGCAAACCGGCTGTTCCCGACGACTCGAACTGGGCTGCGAGAGCGCTTTCGATGCTGTTCATATGGGCATAGCCGATGTAAATCCATCCATTTGCATCGGGAATCGTTCCACCGAGATAGCTGGTGATGGCGGACTGAATCTCACCTGGTAGAGTGCCGTAGCGCAGACGCAGCGCCAGAAAACGTCCCAGATTTACATTGTCATATTCAAGTTGCGCATAGCCTGGCACCACGCCAGGCGTCGGGATATAAGGACTGCCAAACGTCTGATCGATGATCATGACCTCGGCGTTAGCGGGCGCGATCAGGTTGTATCCGGGATTGCTCTCCCCGATCGGGTTGATGTCCCGCGAACACAAGAGTGGGGGATTGCCCGTACGATCGACGAACTCGGTATTGCTCAGGCGCGCCGGCTGGGTGGAGAGATTGCTTGGATCCATCGGCAGCGGGAACGTCGTTGCCAACCGGATCGCCGCCTGATAGGTGGCGGTGGGAGGAGAGAGTGTCGGCGTGGTCGCGGGGGTATTGGTCACAAACGGGATCAGGGTCGGCGTGGAGCAGGTGATGCCGTCGAACGGGTTATCGCCGGTGCCACTCAAGGTGACCGAATGTAATCTGGCTGTCCAGTGATTGGAGCCAATAAACCGTTGATCACACTGGCATCATATCCGCTATCTGGGAGAGATGCAAGCACATTAAGGGCGTGTGAACACAGCGCCTCGGTGTCGAGCCGCCCCCATGACTCAGCCGCTCCCGCCCCCACTCATGCGTTTGCCCTGCAACCCACACCCTGACGTATTGACATGCCTGTCGAATTAGAATATCATCTAATTTAATGGATGCCATATTCGACATAATCACGAAAGCGATCAACGATGCACATCACCAAAAACCCAATGAGTCTGGTCATGAGTTTCAAGGCACTGGCAGACCCGGCGCGTCTGCGAATCGTGCGCATCCTGGCGCGCCAGGAAACGACCGTCAAGGCGCTGGCACAGTCGCTCAGTCTGACCGAGCCGACTGTCTCGCATCACCTGTCCAAACTGCGGGCGGTCGGGTTTGTCGCCCTGCGCGCCGAAGGCGGTCAGCATCATTACCGCCTGAACGAGGATGCCATCGCGCGTTTCAAAGCTCAGGTTGCCGAGCTGGAATCCGCCGACTCACCCACGCTCGACTCCGCCAACAACGATTGGATCGCGGCACTGGACATCGCCGACGAGGCAAAGGCAGTCTTGCGCGCCTATACATTCGCCGGGCGCCTGCGTCAGTATCCGTCCAAAGAGGTCAAGCTGCTGATCGTGCTGGACTGGATCGCGTCGCACTTTCAACTAGGCACGATCTACACCGAGCCGGAGGTGAACGCCACCATTCAGCGCTTTCACGACGACTTTGCCACGCTGCGCCGCGACCTGATCGACTATGGCTATCTGCGCCGTGAGCGCGGCGGGCAGACCTATTGGCTGGCGCGCGTGGGCGAGCCGCGCCCGGAACCGCCGTTGTAACCTGTCACAGGGACAAGGCGCTGGATTGTGTGTATTCTGGCGTCTACAATGGGGCGCACGTCTGAAAGGGGTGTTCCCCGTGAAATTGTCGATCGTCATCCCCGCGCGCAACGAAGCCCCGGTCATCGGCACGACGATCACGGCGCTGCGCGATCATCTGGTCGCTGCCGGACTCGACGATTTCGAGATCCTGGTCGTCGATGACGGCAGCCGGGATGACACCCATGCCATCGTCATGGCGGAACACGTCCGTGATCCGCGTGTGCTGGTCATGCGTAATCCCGGACCCAACGGCTTTGGTCGGGCGGTGGTCTACGGGCTGGATCATTTCACAGGCGACGCGGTGATCGTCTACATGGCGGATGCCTCGGACTCGCCCGCCGACGTGATGCGCTACTATCACATCCTGCGTGATGAAGCCGACTGCGCCTTTGGCTCACGCTTCACACGCGGCGGCGTGGTGATCGACTATCCCCAGTTCAAACTGGTGATCAACCGTCTGGCGAACGCGGTCATCCGGGCGATGTTCGCCATGAAATTCAACGACACCACCAACGCCTTCAAGGGCTATCGCGCCAACGTGATCGCCGGGTGTCGCCCTTTTGTCTCACCCCATTTCAACCTGACCATCGAGATTCCGCTTAAGGCGATCGTGCGTGGTTACAGCTACAAGACCATCCCAATCACCTGGCGCAACCGCGACGTGGGCGTGAGTCAGTTGAAGCTGCGCGAGCAGGGCAGCCGTTACCTGTTCACCCTGCTGACGGTGTGGTTCGAGTGGCTGCTGATCCGGGGCGAATTCCGCCGACCGGACAAAGAGGCGTTTGCACCCTGGAAGCGGGAAGGGTGACGCGATGATGCCCCTGAAGCGTGCTGCCTGATAGACGACGAGCAGTCGATAAGGCAGATCATTACAGTTTATTCTTTGTGTCTTCGCGTCTTCCTGTTCAATCTTTTTCCCTTACTTTTGCCCTGATTGCCTCCCCCGCCACACCCCTACACCTCGCGATCTGCCTGTTCGCGCCAGCGGGCGACGGCGCGTCGTGCGGCGGGTGTATCCACAGCCGAGAGTTGTTCAGCAGCGTAATCGCTGAGGGCGATATCTTTTTGCCAGTGTTTGCGCTTGCTGGTGAGCTGCAACTCCCAGTAGGCGCCCGCAGCCTTGTGCGCTTCAGGCGTGGCGATCGTCATGAGTGCGTCGGCGGCGCCGTCGCAGACGCGCTTGCGGAAGGTCGGGGTATGTTCGCGGTCGTCCAGGCGCTCGATCAGCGCCGGCACCGCATCACGGCTGCCAATATCGCCCAGGATGTAGGTGACGCGCACGCGCGCATCGACCCCGCCTGTGCGCAGCACGGTCAGCAGCGACGGCACCGCCATATCGCCCAGCGCAATCAGCCTGGGTGCCACGTCGAAGCGGACATTTTTGTCGGTGTGAGCGAGCGCGCGAATGAGTAACGGCAGCGCTTCATCCCCCAGATTGCCCAACGCCTCGACAGCAGCTTTGCGAATATCCGGCGTGTACCGTGCGCCGTTGTCGCCGGGAAACAGCAGGCTTTCCAGCAGGGGCAGCGCAGTTGGATCGTCGAGCCGACGCAGCATCCTGACCGCGTTGGCGCGCGTGTCGGCTTGACGGCTGCGCAGCGCCTCGCCCAGATCGTCGGGACTGACCGTGCGCGTCGGCGGGACATTGTGACGGCGGTCGCGCTCGCTCGTCAGTCGATCCGCCAGCGCCACCCAGGGACGATTCTTGGTGCTGGTAAAGTCGAGGTACTGCGCCCGGTCGATGCGTGGGTGAAAATCCGTGTCTTTGCGCAGCAGCGGAATCACGGTGATCCCGGCACCGAGCGCGAACGACCATTCGTAGGTGACGTACAGCGACGCGGTAGACATGGGCGTCAGGATGACCACGACCGCAAAGGCAGCGCGCAGCGCGTCCTCGATATCCTGGCGCCAGTCGTCGCCGGCGGGAGTCAGTTCGTCGATCCACACGGTGAAGCCGCGCCTTTCCAGCTCGTGGCGGACATTTTCGGCAAATTCGAGGTCATCGTGTGAATACGATATGAAGACGTGCATCGGATCGGCTCCCCGTGTTGGTTGATCGGCAGTGCGCATAGAACGATTGTACATTCACCGGACGATCACGGCAATCACGATCAGGTATGATACGTCGCAACGCATCCAGGAAAGGACAATGATCACGATGGAACAAAGTCTGCAAGGCAAAGTTGTTCTGGTCACGGGCGGCGCACGCCGCGTCGGTCGGGCGTTCGTGCTGGCATTCGCGGACGCTGGCGCACACGTCGTCATCCATCACAGTCAATCTGACACCGATGCCGAATCGACCGCCAACGAGGCGAAACTGCGCGGAGTCGAGGCGCTGATCGTCAAAGCCGATCTGAGTGATCATGCCGAAACGGTCGGCATGTTCGACCAGATCGCCGCGCGCTGGAATCGGCTCGACGTGCTGGTCAACAGTGCCAGCATCTTTCCGAGCGGCGAATTGCTCGACATCTCGCCAGAGGATTGGGATCAGGCGCTCGGTGTCAATCTGCGCGCCCCCTTCTGGTGTACTCAGCTGGCGGGACGGCTGATGCGTGACAAGGCGATGCCCGGCTGCATCATCAATATCAGCGACAACAGCGGCTTGCGGGCATGGGCGTCACGTCCGCAGCACAGCGTCAGCAAGGCGGGTCTGCTGGCATTGACCGAGGTGACGGCAAAGGCGCTGGCACAATACCAGATACGCGCCAACGCCCTGGTGTTGGGTCCAGTGCTGCCCGAATCCGACCGTGACGCAGAATCGATCGCGGCGAAAGCGGCGAAAATGCCGCTCAAGCGTTGGGGTACTCCCGAAGATGCGGCGCGTGCGGCGGTCTTCCTGGCGCAAAACGATTTCATCACCGGGGCGGTGTTTCACGTCGATGGCGGCGAAGCGTTGGCGTAACAGCACAGAATGTTGATACACGACCGTACCATGACGTGATCTGTGAAATTTCTGTGAAATTTACTTAACAATAGACTACTCGGCACTTCACATGAGGGAGAAGTGTTGTAGAATAAATGTTAAGCTTATCGGAAATTTCACGAAACGGAGTTAATAATGCCGGGGGTCGTAATTTGGGATAACCCTGACCAGACCATCCTGCATCTGCGCTTCAAGGATGTCGTCACCCTCACCGATTACACGCGCGTGGTCGAGCAAACCAACGCGATATTGCACACAGTGACGCATAAGGTGCATCTGCTGGTCGATGCGCGCGATGCCTGGGTCGCCAATGGTCATGTCAAAGTGGACGTGCCCGGACTCGATCGCGGCGCGGTCGAGTATCGCGGGCGTGTCGTGGTCGTCAATGGCGACACCGGTATCAAGGCACTGGTGTTGAGCGGGCTGCTGCCCGAAGCGCCGCAGTTCGTCGGGACGCTCGACGAGGCGTATGCAGTGCTGCGGGATACACGCATCGCATAACCGCTCCAGCGGCATCTCGATGACGTGGCGCCAACTGTTGCATCCGTCGCAGCCGACATCGCATCCTCACTCCGCATCACTTGGGAGGAGGTGCGGTGTCTTTTGTTACCTGCCTGCAATGACGGATGCACTGCACAACCCTATCGGATTAGCTCAGCGGAAACAGCGTTATCCCCCCCACTTGACCTGAGTCGGACTCCGCACTGCTTTATCAGGGCGGGACATTCAACTGCGGCACAAATACGCGCGGGATCACCAGGTGCAGATATTGTCCGTAGGCGACATTGGCGCCGTACTGCCAGTCCGCCCCGGTTGGGTGGTCTCCAAGTGGGAACGTCTCCGGCGAAACATAGGCAGGATTGGCAGCATGAACCAGAATGCCGCCCCACGAGTCCGCCATGTCCGGCGCCAGCGCGATCGCCGTCTCACCCGCCGTCAGCGCGCCCACTTTGTCGCCAGCGGCGAGACGGGTCGCCGCCAGATTGATCCACAGGATGGCATCGTGCGGCGCCGCCTCGACCGCGCGTGCGTAGGCTTCTGCCGCGCCCGCGTGCTCCTGTACCAATGCCCACACCATGCCGAGCTGAACGTACATCACTGGATCGACTTCAGCAGCAGCGCCAACCTCTGTTACCGACAATTGCCACCCACCCACTCGCCAGCCTGTCTCCACCAACGACACCGCGTCAATCAATGCAGCGATACTCGATCTGTAGACCACAGCATTGACCAGCGCGCTGATCGCCAGCACGACCGCGACGACGGGCACGACGAAGCGCCGCATTGTCATGGTGCGATTTACTGTCTCGCGCGGTTCCGACGACGGCGCGGTCACCCCTGCCAGGGCGATCACCGTCATCAGCATCAGCGTTGGCATCATCAGCGGCATATCGAACAGCGTATGTACGCCGACGCCGACCAGCGCCGCGCCCAATGCCAGCATTGCCGCGCGCTCACCCGACCGTTCCGGTGAGCGCAGTGTCCGCCACAGCGCCCGCGCGATGATGACACCCGTCAGCGCCAGCGCGATCAGCCCGATGAGTCCCAGTTCCGCCGCCACATGCAGGATCAGGTTGTGCGCGTGGCTGTGCGGCTCGTGATACGGCGTCGAATTGCGCGCCATCAGCTCGCCGCCAAAGGTGAACAGTCCCGCGCCCGCGATCGGCTGTTCGGCAAAGACCGCGATCGCCGTGCTGTAAATCCAGGTGCGCAGGTCGAGCGTGCGCCCGCCGACGCTGAAGCTGCGCGCGAACCACACGCCGCCCACGACCGCCGCGATCGTCAGCAGTCCGCCACCGCCGATCAGCAGCACCCGCCGCGTCCCTGCACGCCAGCCGCGCCACATACGGACGATCGCGGCGCGATTGCTGTAGGCAGTCACGGCGATCCACGCCGCGATCGCCGCGATTCCGCCGAGCAGCGCCCCGCGCGAACCGCTCCTCACGAGCAGGATGACCGCCGCCGCCGCGTACAGCGTCATCACCGGGCGCGTCAGACGTTTGCCGCGCAGTGCGCGCTCCAGCGCGAGCGGAATGATGATCACCACCAGCAAGCCAAAGGCATTGGTGTTGCCCAGAAAGCTGACGGGCAGTCCGGCGCCGACGTACACCTGTGCGCCGCTGAAGAACAGCGCGACCGCCCCGACCACCAGCAGCGCGTCAAGTACGGTCGCGCGCGTCCACCATCCTCGTGCCAGCCCGCCGCAGACCGCGTAATAAACGCACATATACAGCAGGACAAACCATATCCCGATACTGATGCGGTCGAGATCGCCCTGGTTGGTGATCGTCGATACACTGAAAGCCGTGATCCAGAGGATCACCGCCGCGTCGAGCGCGTTGGTTGAGGCGTATTTTCTCTGAAACAACGCGGCGATCGTCCAGGCGAGTGTCAGCGCCCCAAGCAGGTACACGCCGAGCAGTCGGGTGTCCGGCTGCAAAATACCGTTGAATGTCATGCACACGATCAGGGCGAACGCGCTTACGACGATGAACAGCAGCGACAGGAAGCGGCGGGTCGGCATCGGGTCGATCTCGATTCACGCAAAAAAGGGACAATGCACACATTGTCCCTACGATACCGCAGTTAAGAGGGTTTGGCACGCCAAACCCCCGATCTATGCACGGGTCTTTTACCGCGCGACGCGCCGACCGTTGATCGCGCGCCATATGGCGATCACCACGACTGCGCCAATGATGGCGACGATCAGGCTGATGATCACGCCGCCCAATCCGCCCTCCGAGCGATAAATCCCGAACAGGCTCAACAGGAAGCCACCGACGACCGCGCCGATCAGCCCGGTGATGATGTCGATAATGAGCGGCTGATTCGACTTCATCAGGTTGTTGGCGACGATGCCAGCGATGGCGCCGACGATCAGCCAGCCGATGCAGACGAACGGTGCTGCGAAAATATCCCCGATAATTGCGCCAATGTCCATGTGTGTCCTTTTGTCGTGCGGACAATGCGCGCATTGTCCATCAATCAGGTGAATTACCCTGATTGTATTGGCAAAGGCACACCACGCTGACGCCCCAATCGGATGAACCCCATGTCCCCCAAGTGGGGGATCATGATCTGTATCCACATCCATAGCGCAATCTACAGCGGATCAGGAACGACATAAGCACGCATCATGATTCGTCCGCTGTTTTTTCCAGTATCACGCACCCGCGACCATCGGCAGCGCCACAAAATCGATTTCGAGCTCGACCTCATCCTCGATGTTCGCCACGCCGGGCGCGTCGGGGATGGTCATGCCAAAATCGCCATAGGTGACCGTCGCCTTTGCGCTGCCCTCGATACGCGACTCGCTCACTGGGGTCACCGTCACATCGAAGGTGACGGGCTGTGTGACATCGCGCAGCGTCAGGTCGCCGGTCATGGTGAAGCTGAAGGTGTCGCCACCGACGGTCACGCTCTCTGGCAGTCCCTCGATCGCAGTCGGCACGAAACGCGCGAACTGGAATTGATCCTGACTCGATCCCAGGATCACGCCGCGAATAGCGCGGTTGCGGAACTCGTTGTCGGTCGCCAGCGTGCGCACGTTGATGGTAATCTCGCCGACGGTGGTATTGGCGGGGTTGGCAAAATCGACTGCGATCTGCCCGTCCACATCCTGGGTGCGCCCGACGACGGTGACGCGCGTGCCGCGCAGGTCTTCATCGAGCGCGAATCGGACCTCCGAGTCGGCGGCGGAAATGTCGAATACGGTCGATTCGCCTGTGACCGGGACGACCGCATCGCTGACTGTCTCGGCGGTGGCGGCGCCATCTCCGCCGCTGAACCAGATGAAAGCGAGCGCGGCGACGGCGATCACGCCCACAACGACGACAGCGCCGATGATGAGGCGGGTGGTGCGGTTCATGCGATTCATGGGGGATGACTCCTTGTAGTGAACAACTCCCATGATAGAGGATCAAGCGGACGGTAACTAACTTTGCTCAGGCGACTCTAAGCGTTGTGAAAGATATGTAAAATGATGTTTCGCGCGGACGCCGATTATGTGCCGACGCGCGGACGCATAACAATGCGTCCGCGCGCCATGTGACTCGTGTTATGGTTACCTACGCCATCGCCGTCCACTCACCCACCAGCGACTCCAACTGCGCCTGATGTGCGGCGTATTCGACGCCGAGGCGCTGCACATCCTCGACGCTGCCCGACGCGCTCGCCCGCTCGATCAGATGACCGAGCTCGGCAATCGCCCGTTCGAGGCTGTCGATCTGCGTCTCCAGCTTGCCGATCTTCTCCAGCTGACCACGCGCGTGACCGCCATTTTTCGAGCCGTTGGACGCGGGGACGGGCTTAGTCGGCACGGGCATGGCAGGCAATGCACGCGCGGGCGTGGCTTTTGCCTGGAGGCGCCGCACTTCTTTCGCCGCCAGATACTCGCTGTAGCTGCCGTCGTGCATGACGAAGCCGCCGTCTTCCAGCGCCCACACCTGTGACGCCAGCCGATCGATCAGGTAGCGATCGTGCGATACCAGCAGGATCGTCCCGGCGAACTGTTCCAGCACCTCTTGCAGCGTCTCCTGCGCCGGAATGTCGAGATGATTGCTCGGCTCGTCCAGCAGCAGGAAATTGGCGCCGTTGAGTGCCAGCAGCGCCAGCGCCAGCTTGCCGCGTTCGCCACCGCTGAGGCTGCCGACCTTCTTGTACACGTCGTCGGCGCGGAACAGGTACTGTGCCAGGAAGCTGCGCGCTTCGCCGATCTTGAGCGGCTTGTGGCGGATCAGCTCGTCCAGCACGGTATTGTTCAGGTCGAGCGAGTCGTGTGCCTGGGCGAAGTAGCCGATCTTCAGCCCGACACCCAGTACGATCCCGCCGTCGAGCGGCTTGAGATCGCCCAACAGCGTCTTGAGCAGAGTCGTCTTGCCCGTGCCGTTGCCACCGATCAGCGCGGCGGTCTCCCCACGTTTGAGCGTGACGTTGCCCATATTGAACAGCGGCTTGTCGGGATAGCCGATCTGCAGGTCGCGGGTGCGCAAGACCATATCGCCCGATCGGATCGCCGTCTGCAAGCGCAGATTCAGGCGCGGCGGGCGGATGTTGGGCGAACGCAGCTTCTTCAGGACGCCTTCGGCTTCCTCGACGGTATAGGGGCGCACGCCGCCGAGTCCGGTCTGCAACCAGCTTTTGGCGCTCTTGTACGCCAGCAAGCCCATTTCCTCGATGGCGACCAGATCGCGGCTCATGCGCCGCAGCCTGCCGACCGCCTGCGGATTGGTGGCATCGCGGACGATGTTCTTCTTGATGTAGTCCATCTCGGTCAGCAGCCGTTCCATCTCCTGATCGTACACCTTTTCGGTGCGATCCCAGCGTTCCTGGCGCTGACGCAGATAGGCGCTGTAATTGCCGGAATAGCTCTCGATGCCTGTGCGCGTCATCTCCCAGATTTGATCGACCACCACATCCAGGAAATAGCGATCGTGACTGACGATCAGCAGCGCGCCATTCCAGTTGCGCAGGGTCTGTTCGAGCCATTCGACGGCGCGCATGTCGAGGTGATTGGTCGGCTCATCGAGGACGAGCAGATCGGGACGTTCCAGCAGCAGCCGTGCCAGCAGCGCGCGGGTCTTTTGTCCGCCGCTCAGGATACTGAGCGGGGTAGCGTGGCTGTCGGCGCTGAAGCCGAGTCCTTCGAGGGTCTGCTTGATACGAATGTCGTAATCGTAGCCGCCGATCGCCTCATAGTTGGCTTGAATGTCGCCATACGCCTCCAGAATGGCGCTGAGCGCGTCGGAGTCGGTCTCGGTAGACATCTGCAGCTCATAGGCGTGCATAGCGGCTTCCATCGCGCCGATCTCCGCGAACGGCTTGAGCATCTCCTCCCAGACCGTATGCGAGGCATCGTGAAACGCCTGCACCGCCTCCTGACGCAGATAGCCGATACGCAGCCCTTCCGAGCGGCTGACCGTACCGCCGACCCCTTTTTCCAGACCGCCGAGCATCAGCAGCAGGGTGGTCTTGCCGATACCGTTGGCGCCGACCAGACCGATCCGCGCCCCCGGCTCGACACTGCCGGATGCGTTCATGAATACGTCGAACGCCCCGAACGATTGCGCGAGATTTTGAAATGACAAAAGCGGCATAAAGCACCAGGATGGTTCATAATGGACACAGGATAGGATAATGCAAAAGCGAATGGTTCTGTAGGGCGAAATTGACATCACACTTGCCCTCCTTGCCGCGCCAGCGGGGAGAGGGGAAAAGACCGTATGTGTCAGTGGTCGAATATCTTCGAGCGGACGCGTTGTTGCACGTCCCTGCGAATGCAGGACGTAGGGACGCATAACGATGAGTCCGACTTTAGATCATTTTCGAGCAATGGCTTAGGGCGCAAACACGGTCATCTCGTTCAACCAGATCGGCAGGGCGAACCGTTCGTGCCAGCGCGCCTTGTCCGCTGTCAGCCTGCCAAAACACCACACCTGGAGCTTAGTGACGAGCGCGTCCTGTGCCAGCGTCAGTGCCGGGCTGTCGTCGGTGGCGATCCAGGTGGTGAACGTCTCCCCGACAGAATCGTCGATGCCGTCGTAGAAATTTGGGGACATCAGCGCCCCGCCGCGCGCCACCGGATAGGGCGCGCTGGTCGGCTTGAGCGGATAGGCAGCCAGGTGCATGACCATGATCCCGCCCTCGATCTCACCAGACGCCGCCATATGGATGGTGTCGAAAAAACCGCCTAAGCGGATCGTGCCGTCCCAGTCGAGCGAATCGACGCGCCAGGGCAGCCGCGCCAGGACAGCGCCGTCGGCGCCACCCCATCGTAAGGTGAGCATGTCGGCGGGGGCGGGCAGCGTGAACAAGCCCTTGTCGCCCTCGACCGCGACCGCGCCCGCCTCGGAGTCGATCCACAGCAGCCCGCGCGCATACACCGGGATCGTCCATGCCCCGCACAGCTGCCCGGAGTGTTGATCGTTCATGGTTCATCTCTCCTCAACAATAGGTCACTCAGCCGTCATGCCGTCGAAACTAGTGTGATACACTGACGTTCGTTTGTACGAGTAGACCAGCGAAAAGGCGACTGCACTTGGAAACCACGACTCCAGCGGAAACCGCGTCGATCACGCGCGTGCGCGCCGCCAATATCATATCGGACGTTTTCAGTCCACCGGTGGTCACCGGGGTGCTGGCACTGGCGATCGCGGTGCGGACGGCGCCGACCCCGCAGGATGCGATCGCATGGTCATTGGTTTACATCGGCTTGGTGTGTGTGCTGCCAGCGCTGTTCATCATCTATATGGTGGCGACCGGACGAATCACCGATCTGCATGTGCGCGTGCGCCGTCAGCGCATCCTGCCCTTCATGGTGTCGGTGATCTGCACGACGATCGCTTTTCTGATTTTACAACGCATGGGCGCTGTGATTATGCCAGAGTTAGCGCTGATCGGCTTGATCGAAATTGGGATCATGCTGCTGATAACGTTGTTCTGGCAGATCAGTATGCACGCCATGAGCATCACCAGCGTGGTTGTGCTGACGGCGGCGGTGTTCGGATTTCCCCCGGCGCTGCTGATCGCGCCGCTGATCCCGATCGTCAGCGGGGCGCGGGTGATCCTGCGTCGGCACACGGTCGCCCAGGTGATCGCCGGCGGGGCGGTGGGCGCATGTCTGTCGATCGTGCTGTTTATCGCCCTGGTGGGTTAAGGCGACGGATCGCTCAAGTCTTTTTTCGGTCGGCTTTCACCGTCCGCGAAAGTGCGGGATCACATCGCGCCCGATCGCGCGCAGCGCCATGAGCGGGTCTGTCCCCAGCGGCGGACCAAAGCTCAGATGCGTCACCCCCATCTCGACCAGCGTTTCCAGCCGCGCGATCAGCTCGGCGGTGGTGCCGACGATGCCGATGCGCAGCATCTGCGGCGTGACCAGCGCTTTGGCTTTTGAGGTGTCGCGCTCGACCATGATCGCGCGCTCGATCGGATCAAAGTCGGCGCGCGTCACACCCAGGCGATCCCAGATCAGTGGGCTGAGCGCATGACCGTAATAGGCGATCTTTTCGCGCAGCGCGTCTTCCGCCGCCGCGCGATCGTCCCCGACGGCGCACCACACACATGCCGCGATGTCGATCGAGTCGATGTCACGCCCGGCGCCTGCCGCCCCTTCGCGGATATAGGGCAGTACCGTCTCGTAATGTTCAGGCGGGAATAACAGCGGCAGTCCGCCGTCCGCCACCTCTCCGATCAGGCGCAGCATGTGCGGACTCATCGCGCCGATATAAATGGGCACGCGCCGCGTCGGGAAGCGCATGTAGGCTTCGTCCGTCCAGCGCAAAAACTGACCGTCGATCGCGCTGGGCTGACCGCGTAACAGCGAGTCGATCGCCGCGATCGACTCGCGCACGGCTGTCAGCGGTTTATCCTGCTCGATGCCGACCCATTTCATGAATTCTCCCGCGCCCGCGGCGATACCGAGCGCGAATCGTCCGCCGCTCACCTCGTCCAGCGTCGCGGCGAGCATGGCGATCTCCGCCGGATTGATCGTGTAGGGATTGACGATGCAGGTTCCGATCTGGATGCGCGTCGTCGCCAGCGCCACCGCGGTCAGGATCACCGGCGCCGATCGCAAAAACAGATCGTGACTCACCCAGAACTGATCGAAACCCGCGTCTTCGGCTGCCCGCGCCATCTCGACGTAGCGCGCGACGGGTAAATCGTTGTTGAGGCGCAGGCTGAATTTCACGCCGCACCATCCGCGCCGACGATCGCGTCCACCTCGATCTCGACCAGATGATCCGGATCGATCAGGCGGCTGATCTCGACCATCGTACTCACGGGCAGGATGTCCGCAAACACCTCACCATGCGCCCGACCGACCGACTCCCACTGCCTGATGTCCACGACGAACATGCGCACGCGCACCACATCGCGCAGCGAGGCGCCTGCCTGTTCGAGCGCGCGCCCGATCTTGGCGAAGATATACTGTGACTGGAGATAGACATCGCCGATGCCCTGCACGACGCCGTTCTCATCGCTGGCGGTTGTGCCGCTGACCACGACCTGATCACCGACGCGCACCGCCCGTGAGTAACCCACTGTTTTTTCCCAGGGCGTGCCGCTGGAGATATTTTGTCGTTTCATCGTCATTTTTCCTGGACTCACTGTGAATTTACATTTATCGATGATACCGTTCGTTTACAATAGCAGGCAATCTGCAATCGATACAGGCAAACGAGCATCAACCATGCTATTCGATCCTGGCGCCATCGTAATCGGCTTGGCAGAGCTGCTGCTGGTGGCATATGCGGCATATGTCGTATTCACTGTGACATCGGGGTTAGTGTAATTCCCGGATCGACGCAGGAATAATTATGATAAGCTTTTGGAGACGTAAGGATGAGGTGTCGAGATGAGCGATGTACAGGTGGTACTGACGATCCCAGCGGAATTGTTGGAGCGCGCCAAACGCGCCAGTATGGACGTAAACATTTTCCTGCTCGACGCGCTCGAAAAAGGCGTTGATACTCTCATGCAGCGAGAGCGTAAGCCGCTCACACACGAAGATATAGAAGCCGCGATCCAGGCATCGGCTGAGAATGTAGCATCTGGAAAATATCCACTGCGCAAGCCCGGATTGTATGAAGGTCAGATATGGATGAGCGATGATTTCGACGATCCGCTGCCAGACTCGTTTTGGTTTGGAGAAGATGCATGAGAATCCTGCTTGATACACACACATTTATTTGGTTGTCTGGTAAATCGACTCAATTATCGGCTGAGGCGGCTAAACTGATCGCTGATCCTAATAACACGCTCTTATTGAGTTTAGCCAGTATGTGGGAGATTCAAATCAAGATGGGTATCGGAAAACTCACACTTCCGAAACCCTTGCCAGATGCCATCCAAGAACTTGTGTTACACAATCGACTCAGGCTGATGCCGATTGAACTCATTCATATCTATGCGCTGGCAACGTTACCCGACCACCACCGTGATCCATTCGATCGGTTGCTGATCGCGCAAGCCGTCAGCGAAAATCTGCCGATACTCACATCTGACCCCCTGATCGCCAGATACCCCATCCTCACCGTCTGGTAACGCTCATTCCCCCACTCGCATCGGGCGATTCTCCCGCAGCGAACGCAGCGCCGCCCCCGCGATCAGCACGGGCGCCCGCCCATCCGCGCCACTGACCGGACTCGGACTGCCCTCCAGCACACAACGCACGAACGCC
>DAOTUN010000010.1:0-20277 GCA_034437395.1 Anaerolineae bacterium
ACGCGCGATGCGCTGCTGCCGAAGTTGATCAGCGGGCAGGTGCGGGTAGGGGAGATTTCTGTTGACATCTGATGACATCAGGTTATCATGGAACAAATGTACAAATTCAAATCAGGTTGAATCACAATGATTTTTGCCTATACCATTGATCAAGTGCTGGTTGGGCAAAAATCCCAAACTCGCCGCGTGATCAAGCAAGAAGAACAACTTCACTCTATTGGCAGCGCATCTCGTGTTGAGATTCCCGGCAAACGTGTTATCTATCAGGTCGGTAAATCTTATTCAGTCCAGCCTGGTCGCGGGAAAAAGTCAGTTGCACGAATTATTCTAACCGACATCCGCCGTGAAATGGTATCGGCAATTAGTGATTCGGATGCCTTCGCTGAAGGATTCTCGTCGCGTGAAGCTTTTATGGAGACATGGCTCACTATTCATGGCTCGAAGGCGAACTTGTCTCATGAAGTGTGGGTGCTGGAATTTGCGCTGGAATTGATCGTTGCAGACGAGTTGAAAACACTTTATGAACGCCGCCAAGCAGAAAACGGACGTAATGATCACCGTTATGACATACCCGCATCCATCACGCGGGTATCAGGAACTCATTTGTACTGCCGGGATCACACGATCGGGTGATTGGGTGCGACTCTACCCTATCGATTACCGCTATCGTCCCAGAGAACAGCAGTTCCGCAAATATCAATGGATTTCAGTTGATCTATCGCCACGCGGAAGAGGCAATGATCAACGCAAGGAAAGCCGTCAACCTGATCTGGACTCGATTCAAATTCTCGGTAGTCCGATCGCTACCGACGATAACTGGGCAGAGCGACGCAAACTGATTGATGCGCTGCCTCACCACACGGTTAAGGAATATCGCAACCTGTACGAAACGGATAAAACGTCACTTGGCGTTGTACGTCCAAAACGAATTCTCGATATGGTCATCGAAGAAGCCGACCGTGAATGGAAACCAGAATGGTCTGCGTTGTTTTCGCAGATGCGTTTGTTTGGTGAACCGCAAAAGCCGTTGACGAAGATTCCTTACAAGTTCAGCTATGTATTTGAATGTGAGGACAGCCACACACCGCACAAGACTATGTGCGAAGATTGGGAATTGGGCGTTCTCTTCCTGAATGAAGTCGGTCGTCTAGGGAGCGAAGAAAAAGCTGCCGACAGCGTCCGCAATAAATTCTTGAATGATCTATGTGCACCCACAAAAGATACGCGCTTCTTCATGGGGACGATCTTTCCATATAATACCTGGGTTGTCCTCGGCGTATTTTACCCACCTCTAATCGATCCCGATTTACCAACGCAACTTTCGCTGCTTTAATCACTGGTAGATAACTTTGTGAACAACCGTTTAACCGAATCTACCGTCGAATACGCCGCGCTCGACTGGTTCTCCGTCGTTGGCTATACCCCCATTCATGGCGGAACGATTGCCCCCGGTGAACCCGCCGCCGAACGCATGAGTTATGGCGAGACGCTGCTCGTCGGGCGGTTGCGTGAAGCCATCGCGCGCATCAATTCGCATCTCCCGGTGAGAGTACGTGCAACGGTCATCGATGAGGTGGTGCGAATCGTTGCGCGCACCGACAGCCAGAACCCGCTGATCAACAATCATGCTTTTCACAAGCTGCTGACCGAAGGGGTGGATGTGGCATACCGCGACGGCGGGGCGATACGGCACGATAAAGCATGGCTGATCGATTTCGAGCATTCAGAGCGAAACGAGTTTCTCGCGGTCAATCAATTCACCGTCGAGGATGTCAACCCGATCACCCGCGCTAAGAGCAACCGCCGCCCGGATATTGTGCTGTTCGTCAATGGGCTGCCGCTGGTGGTGATCGAGCTGAAAAACGCCGCCGACGAGCAGGCGACGACCCGCAAAGCCTACAACCAGCTTCAAACCTACCGCGAGGACATCCCGTCGCTGTTCCGCTTTAACGGTCTGCTGGCGATCTCGGATGGCATCGATGCGCGCCTCGGTGTGTTAGGCGCGGGCTGGGAGTATTTCAAGCCCTGGCGCGCGGTCGATGGCGAGGCGCTCGATCCCTACCCCACCCAGCTTGAGACACTCATACGCGGCGTGTTCGCGCCCGATTATCTGCTGGACATCGTGCGCTCGTTCATCGTCTTCGAGCAGGACGAGGCGAATCCTGTCAAGAAAGTGGCGGCGTATCACCAGTATCACGCCGTCAATAAAGCGGTGGAGCGCACCGTCACGGCGACGGATGCTGCCGGCGATCGCAAGGTCGGTGTGGTCTGGCATACTCAGGGCAGCGGCAAGAGCCTGTCGATGCTGTTCTACGCGGGGAAGATCATCCAGCATCCGGCGATGGAAAATCCGACGCTGGTCATCCTGACCGACCGTAACGACCTGGACGATCAACTGTTCGGGACGTTCGCGGCGGGTCAGGAACTACTGCGTCAGGAACCCGTGCAGGCGGAAGGGCGCGATCATCTGCGCGAACTGCTGCGCGTGGCATCGGGCGGTGTGGTCTTCACCACGATTCAGAAATTCATGCCGGATGACGGCGTGAGCGCGTATCCGCTGCTCTCCGACCGCCGCAATATCGTGTTCATTGCCGATGAAGCCCACCGCAGCCAGTATGGACTTGAGGCGCGCACCTCGAAAACCGGGGAGATCAGCTACGGTTTCGCCAAGTACGTCCGCGATGCGCTGCCGAACGCCTCGTTCATCGGTTTCACGGGAACGCCCGTCGAGACGACCGATGCCAATACACGGATGATCTTTGGCGATTACATCGACATCTACGACATTCAGCGGGCAGTCGATGACGGCGCGACGGTGCCGATTTACTATGAAGCGCGCCTGGCGCGGATCAAGCTGCGCGACGATCAGCGCCCTGTGATTGATTCCACGTTCGAGGAGATCACCGAAGGCGAAGAAGATACCGTCAAGGAACGGCTCAAGACCAAGTGGGCGCAGCTTGAGGCGATGGTCGGCGCAGAAGATCGTCTCGCGCAGGTGGCGCAGGACATCATCACCCATTTTGAAGCGCGGCTTAGTGTCCTGGACGGCAAGGGCATGATCGTCTGCATGAGCCGCCGCATCGCCGCTGATCTTTACAGTCAGATGATCCGCCTGCGCCCTGAGTGGCACAGCGACACTGACGATGCCGGGTTCCTCAAGGTGATTATGACCGGGAACGCCGGCGATCCACTCAACTACAAGCCGCACATCCGCACCAAAGCACAGCGTAAAGCGCTCGCGGAACGGTTCAAGAAACCCGATGATGCTTTCAAACTGGTCATCGTCCGCGATATGTGGCTGACGGGTTTTGACGCGCCGCCGCTGCACACGATGTATATCGACAAGCCGATGCGCAGTCATGGGCTGATGCAGGCAATTGCCCGCGTCAACCGCGTCTTCCGCGACAAACCGGGTGGTCTGGTGGTGGACTATCTCGGTATCGCCGCCGATTTGCAGCAGGCGATCAGCGTCTACACCGCCAGCGGCAACGGACGCCCGGCGCTGCCTCAGGAAGAAGCCATCGCCCTGATGCAAAATGAGGTTCATGTGGTGCGCGCTTTATTCCACCAGTTCGACTACAGTCGCTTTTTTATCGGGACACCCTCCGAACGCCTGTCGATCATCCCTAATGCGATGGAGCATATCCTCGTTCAGCATGACGGCAAGAAGCGCTTCATGGAGGGTGTCGCGCGGTTGGCGAAAGCCTTCGCACTCTCGATCCCGGACGACCGGGCACTGTCCATCCGTGATGAGGTCGCTTTTTTCCAGGCACTCCGCGCTACCTTTGCCAAGAGTACCCCCATCGAAGGGCGCGCCAAGGAAGACATCGACGGCGCGATCAAGCAGTTGGTTTCGCAGGCGGTCGCGTCGCAAGAGGTTATCAACATCTTCGATGCCGCCGGATTGAAACGACCCGATATCTCGATCCTGTCTGACGAATTTTTGGAAGATGTGCGTCATCTGCCGCAGCGCAATCTGGCGCTGGAGCTGCTGCGTAAGCTGCTGGACGACGAGATCAAGACGCGCGGGCGGCGTAATGTCGTGCAGGCGCGTTCGTTCGCGGACATGCTCGACAAGACGATCCGGCGTTATCAGAACCGCACCATCGACGCGGCGCAGGTCATCTCCGAACTGATCGACATCGCCAAAGAGGTACGCGATGCCACAGCGCGCGGGGCAGAGCTCGGCTTGTCAGAAGATGAGATGGCGTTCTATGACGCGCTGGCGGAGAACGAAAGCGCGCGCGCAGTGCTTGGCGACAAGCAGCTCGCCGTGATCGCGCTTGAACTGCTCAAAGTGGTGCGCGCCAACGTGACCATTGATTGGTCGGTCAAGCAGGGCGCACGGGCAAAGATACGTGTGTTGGTCAAGCGCATTCTGCGCCAGTTTGGTTATCCGCCCGACTTGCAGGATGCCGCAACCGATCTGGTGTTGGAGCAGGCGGAACTATTGGCGGCAGAATGGGTAGATGAGCCATAGTACTGTTGAAGATTACTCCCAGAGTTGGACAAATGCTTAGCCCTGCCCAGTGGGACACATCTGTGCCGGACAACGTAGAGCGCAGTCAGGCTCATGCGTCCGTCAGAAGCCCTCGCCTTTTGGCGTGGGGAGTGTCACAACCCTCCCAGCGCGTGCATGTCTTCACGCAGCCTGCCATATAAGCCCAGGTAAACCGGGTAGATGGCGTTGTAGCGGGCGTGCGCTGCGTCGTTCGGCTCGGTGATGCGGACAGCACGGCTGGTGCGCGTACACGCCTCGGTATAGGTGTCATACACGCCCACCCCGACGCCCGCCAGCAGCGCGGCGCCGATCGCGGTCGTCTCGCTGAGTCCGGTCTGACGCAGCGGCAGTCCCAGCACATCCGCCACGATTTGGCGCCAGGTCGGGCTGTCCATCGCGCCGCCCGCCGCGATCACGCTGGACACCGATCCGCCGATATTCATGCCGATCGTCAGCGCTTCACGCAGCGAAAACGCCACCCCTTCCATGATCGCGCGCGCCAGATGACCGCGCGTGTGCGACGCGCTCAAGCCGATGAAGGCGCCGCGCGCGCCTGGATCGAAGTGGGGCGTGCGCTCTCCCGTCAGGTAGGGCAGGAACAGCAGCCCGCCCGCGCCTGGTGGGATGGCGCTCGCCTCGTCGCTGAAGCGCGCGTAAGCATCAGCGTCCGCCGTCATGCCCATCAGGTCGCGCAGCCAGCGCATCGACAAGCCCGCGCTCAGGGTCGCGCCCAGCACGTACCACATGCCGGGCAGCGCGTGGTTGAACACATGCACGCGCGGATCGGTGGGCAAATGGAAGCGGGCGCCTTCCTGGACCGGCATGACCGGGACGAATATCTGTCCGCCGCTGCCGACGGTGACCGAGGCTTTACCGGTCGCAATCAAGCCGTTGGCGAACGCCTGCGCGGGCTGGTCGGCGCACCCCGTCACCACCGGAATCCCGATCGGCAAACCGAGCTGTTCGGCGGCTGCGCGCGTGAGCGATCCGCAGATCGATGCCGAGTCACGGATCGGCGGCAGCATCGAACGGGCGACGCCGACCGCGTTCACGATCTCCGGCGACCACGACTTGACGCTCACGTCGAACAGCGCGGTTGCGGCGGCGTCGCTGGCGTCGGTGGCGATCTCCCCGGTCATCATAAAGCGCACGCTATCTTTAGGAGGCAGCAGCGTCGCGGTGCGTTCGAGCGTGCGGGGTTCGTGTCGATTGAGCCACAGCAGCGACGGCGCGGCAAATCCGGCGGCGGGCAGTGTCCCGGCGATCGAGGCGAAGCGTTCCGCGCCGATTTGATCGATCAGATCGTGACATTCAGTGCCGCTGCGTTGATCTGCCCATATGATCGCGGGACGCACTGCACGTCCCACTCGGTCGAGGAAGGCGACGCCGTGCATGTGCCCGCACAAGCCGATCCCGGCGATCTCATCTGTGCGCGCGTCCGCAGTCACCTTAGACACCACTTCGACGACGCCCGTCCACCAATCGGCGGGGTCTTGCTCGGCGCGGTCTGCCGCTGGACGATGAGTCGGATACTCATGTCCGGCGCTGGCGACGATCGCCGCCGTCTCGCTTTGAAACAGGATCGCTTTGATGCTGGATGTGCCGATGTCGATACCGAGCAGCAGGGGCATCGTAAATCCTTGTTCGTTTAATTGACAACTATAACGGTTTTTCCATCGACCACCAAAAAACATTCACCGGCAGTCCCTCAGGCAGGCAGCGAACTGTTCGGACGCATTATGATGCGTCCCTACGACGCCCATTGCGGCGCATTTCGCAGGAACGCTAAATAGGGCGTCCGTCGGTAAAACTTTCCTGTGGACTACGAGCCGCGCGGCGCGGCGGTCGATGCGCGCTGCATCAGCTTCATATCGAGTGTTACCGTCTCGAACGACTCGTTCACACCATTTTTGAGCCGTTCCAGCAGCAGTCGCGCCGCCGTCTCCGCCATGCGCTCGATCGGCTGGGCGATGGTGGTCAGTGCTGGAATAATGTACGACGCCAGCGGTATATCGTCGAAACCGATCACCGACAGATCGTGCGGCAAGCTCAGTTTGAGCTCAGCGGAGGCGTGCATGACACCGACGGCGACCACATCGGTCAGCGCGAAAATGGCGGTCGGGCGTGGATGACGGCGCAGCAGGTCGAGCGCCAGCTCAAAGCCCATTTTGAATTCGCTGAGTTCGCTCATCAGTACCATCGACGAATCCAGCACGACGCCAGCGTCGGCGCACGCGCGTCGCGCCCCATCGGTGCGCTGCTCCATTGCGCGGCTGTAGGGCGGACCGCCGATGACAGCGATCCGTGTATGTCCGAGCGCTATCAGGTGAGTCATGGCATCGTATCCACCCCGAAAGTTGTCCGCCAGCACGCGCGTCAGCGCCAGATCGGGCAGGTCGCGGTCAACCAATATGACGGGCATCCGCGACAACAGCGGATGGATGGTCTCGCTGCCATGTCCGGTCGGCGCGACGATCACGCCGTCCACCCGCTGATGCAGCAGCATATCGACGTAGGCGGCTTCTTTGCTGGCGTCTTCTTCAGAGCTGCACATCAGCACGCGGTAATCACTGGCAAAGAGCGTTTTTTGTATCACGAACGCCAGTGCAGCGAAGAAGGGCTGATGAATGCCCGGCACCAATACGCCGATCGTCAGCGATTCCTGGCGGCGCAGGCTGCGTGCGACTGCGCTCGGCTTGTAGTCGAGATGCCGCATCGCCTCGACGACGCGGACGCGCCGCTCTTCACTGACATAGCCATTTTTATTGACAACCCGTGACACGGTGGCGACCGAGACACCCGCCTCGTGTGCGACTTCTTTAATTGTAGCCACTGCGTCCCCTGGATCGTGTGCGATAAAAAATATCATTAAAACAGTGCCACAAAGTGAACCGTTGGTCAAGGATTACGTCGCATGAAAGCACATATCGCACGCTCATTGTACTTCCAACGCGACACCGTAGGGGTCTGGCGTGCCAGACCCAGCGCCGTCCACAGGAAAATCGCTGCATTCTCCCTGCCCGGTACAAGTTCAGGTTTGTTCCTGTTCCCTATAAGATCGCTGCCGCCACGCGGCTGTTTTTCGCGCGGCATGGTCATTGGCGGTACACTGACCGTATCTGTAACCGTGTGCGTCGATGGGACAGTGAGGGGTGAGCATGTTGGCGATTCTGCAAGTGGCGATTGGGCTGATCTTCATCTTCAGCCTGCTCAGTATCCTGGTGACGACCGTCAACTCGATCGTGGTCAATCTGCTCAAGACGCGCACGCGCTATCTCAAGCTGGGCGTCAATTCGCTGCTGACCGACCCCGAGCTGCAAGCTGCCTTCATCTCGCATCCGCTGGTCAAACTGGTGCGCGCCCCGATGCTGATGCCTGGCAGCCTCGCCAATGCCGCGCAAGCACAGCAAGCCGCCGTCACGATGAACGCCGCCGACCTGACACAGTTGTCGTGGATTACACCGAAGATGTTCGCGGACGTGCTGATCAGTCTGCTGACCGAAAAATCTGAGCTGACCCTGTACGGCACACTGCTGATCACCACCGACGCCCTGCCCGCCGGGAGGCAGCGGGAACGCATCCTCGATCTGGTCTTCGGCGTGCAAAGCACCGGACTCGGCTTGGACGAGCTGCGCGCGGCGATCGCCGGGCTGCCACTCGATCTGCAACCAAATTTTCTGACCGCGCTGGCGCCGATCGAGGCACGTCTGGAGAGCATCGACGACTATCCAGGACAAACCGAGCTGCTGCCGCTGCTGGACGGTGTGCGCAAGGTCAACGACGAGACATTTCGGCGGGCGATGAAGGTGATCGTCGGTACGGCGAACAACCTCAACACGGCACAACGCCAGATCGAAAGCTGGTTCGACGCGCGCATGGATCAGTTGTCGGAACTGTTCAAAAAACGCATGACCGTCTATTCGATCGTCGTCGGCATCGTCATGGTGGCGGTGCTGAACGTCGATACGCTGCACATCGGGCGCACGCTCTGGGAAGAACCGACCCGACGGGCAGCGGTGACAGCAGCGGCGGAACAGGCGATCGCCGACGGCGCGCTGACGCTGCCCGACACGGCGCCCGATGTGACAGTGGACGCGACGGCACAGGCGTCCAGCGCCGGACCCGATCTCTCGTCGGTTGAGACCTTCCAGACCACGCTGGACGCGCTGCTGTCGCTCGATGTGCCGCTGGGATGGGCGTTTCTGCCTGTCGAAGGGGGCTGTTTCATTGAAGGCAATGCAGGCGATGCGGGCGCTGGCGATCTGGCGCTCCCAGCGGGCTGTACCAGCGCACTCAACCTGTGGGCGCATGTGCCCGGCAACAGCCCGGAATGGGGTGGGTTGTTCCTACGCAAGCTGATCGGCTGTATTCTGACGGTGATCGCGGTGGCACAGGGGGCGCCGTTCTGGTTCGACCTGCTGAATCGGCTGGTGCGGGGGCGGTGAGGTACACACGGACGCATTATTATGCGTCCCTGCACGCGATCGCAGGGGTTGGGTGTGCCAAACCCCTGCGGATCGCCGTCAAGCACTCCCTTACTCCGTCACCCGCCGTCCCAGCGCCGTACCTGCTTCCAGCAGCGCCTTGACCATCTCCGGCGAACGCGCCTCGGCATAGATGCGCAAAACCGGTTCCGTCCCGCTCGGACGGATCAGCAGCCAGCTCTCGTCCGCCAGGATGAACTTGATCCCATCGAGCTTATCGACGTGCGCGACCGACTCGCCCGCCAGCGCCGCCGGAACCTGTTCTTCCAGCAGGGCGATCATCTGCTTTTTGGGGCGCTGGTGTTCGAGATGCACGTCGATGCGGGCATAATGCGCGGGTCCGTAGGCAGTCTGCAGGTCTGCGACGATCTCATGCAGCGGCACGCCATAATGCGCCATAATCTCCAGGATCATCAGACCCATCAGGATGCCATCGCCTTCGGGAATGTGTCCACGGAGACTGATGCCGCCGCTCTCCTCGCCGCCGATCAGCACGTCCCTCTGCATCATCAGCTCGGCAATGTGGCTGAACCCTACCGGTGTGACGTGCAGGTTGAGGTTGTGCTTGCGGGCGATCGCGTCGAGCATCATGGTCGTCGAGATGGTCTTGACGACATCGCCGCGCTGCCCCTTGACCTCGATCAGGTAGCGCAAGGTCAGCGCCAGCACCGTATGCGGGTCGATGAAGCTGCCGCGCGAGTCGATCGCGCCGATGCGATCTGCGTCGCCGTCGGTAGCGAGTCCGACATCGGCTTGTTCGCGCTGCACCGCGCCGACCAGCTCGCTCAGATGCTTCATGATCGGTTCGGGATGAATACCGCCGAAGCCCGGATTGAGATCACCGCGTATTTCGGTGACACGGCTGCGTGTGCGCGCCAGGATGCTGGAAAAGGCGTTGCGCCCGGCGCCCCACATCGAGTCCGCGACGATCTTCAGCTCACCGTTGGAGACTTTATCGAGGTCGATGATCGTGGCGAGGTGCTGATAGTATGACCACGATGGGTCAAAGCGGCGGATCAGCCCGGCGTCGAGCGCATGCTGATAATCCATGATGTTCGGTCCGCGCGACTGGCGTTCCATCTCGCTCATCTCTTCTTCGACGAGCTGACATTGTTCGGCGGTGGCGCTGCCGCCATAGGCTGCTTTGAGCTTGAAGCCGTTGTAACGCGGCGGGTTGTGGCTGGCGGTGATGATCACGCCCGCCGCCGCGCCGAGATGCTTGACGTTGTACGACACCGCTGGAGTCGGCGTGTCGGTGCGGGTGAGCCAGGTGACGATATTGTTGCCCGCCAGCACGCGCGCCGTCTCCATCGCAAAACGGTCGGACAGGAAACGGGTATCGTAGCCGACCACCATCTGTGGCGGCTGCGACCCCGTGTGCGTCTTGTTGACGTAATCAGCGACGGCTTGCGAGACCACGCGCAGGTTGGCAAAGGTGAAGGTGTCCGCGATGACGGCGCGCCAGCCATCGGTTCCAAAACGAATCATAAAGGGGTTCTCTCCCGTTACAGTGGACATAACCGCCCATCGGGCGATCGTCAGCGCACATTGTAGGGTATTGGCGTACCAGAGTCTGGCACGCCAATACCCACATCTTTACCCGTTCAAGCCGCTCTTGCGGATCACATCGTCGATGCGCTCGGCTGTCGGGTCGAAATCGTTGATGATGCTGTAGGGCATATCGTGCTTGCGCACGTACTGAGGCAGCGTCTTGAGCGTATCGGCGATGTCATCGGTGCTGATCTGACCCAGACGAATCCCGGCGTTGTTCAGCGTCTCGCGGATCGGTGTGACATCCTGGTTGTGCAGCACCGAGGCGATCAGGATACCCGGACCCACCAGATCGGCGTAGGGCAGCGGACGCCCTCTGCCCGCGCGCGGCTCGACAGCGTAGGCGAAATACTGCTCGCTGCCCTCCTGCGGACGGGTGTGCCCCATCTGGTTGGTGAGCTGCACCTCGATGCACAACAGATCGAGCAGGTTGCGCAGTGCCTCGACATCGCCCTGTCCGACGCCTTTGGCGATTTTGAACGCCTGCTGTGCGATGCCCGCCATCAGCCCGGCTGCCCAGGGGATGAAACGGGTCTCAGGGGTGTTCTTCCTGCGGTCGGCGGCATAACGCCAATCAAGGATGCCTGTGACGATCGTCAGCAGCTCGACGATCGCGGCGCCGCGAATGAAGGTCGGCGCGGCGCGGATGATATCCCAATCGATCACGACTTTTTCGGCGGCGCCCGTCTCGATGTAATGCACGCTGTCGTCCATGCGCGCGGCGACGATCGGGGTGAAGAAGCCATCGACACTGAGCGCGGTCGGGATGATCACGGCGGGTAATCCGCGTCGAAAGGCGATGTACTTGGCACAGTCTGCGACCATGCCCCCGCCGACGCCGTAGATTACGCCGACATCGGACGGCAGATCGGCAGCGAGGTCATCCAGATAGCTCGGCGCGACGCGCTCTGGCTCCGCCTGTACCACGACGGGCAGATCGAGCAGGGGACTGACCGCCGCCCATGAGCGGTTTCCGGTGAGGAGCGCCACCGGACGCGACTCTTGCAGATCGGTCAGCTTGCGAATATCCACTTGCGGCAGAGACCAGATCGGGGTCATGCGTGCGCGCCCTCCTACGACGATAGACGCGCCAATCATAGACGCAAACGACATTCTTTTCCACTTTTGGGTTCCACAGCGTGCTGCCTTTGCGCTCGCTGAATTCCTGTTGGCAGGTGTGGCAGCGCAGAACCCGAATTTGGTCGTGCCCATACAGCTTGCGCACCGTCAGGTTGTTCAGTCCTGGCTGTGCATCATCCTTGCACGCTGCGTTCACACGCACTAAAGTGTCCAGTGAGGGTCGGGTTGGGGGGAGTGTTTTTCTTTGAATTAGAGTGACATTCTACCCGCTCGCCCCTCTCCCTGTGAAGATAATCTCACCGAACTACCGAATTATGAGACCCGGGATTTCTGTCGCGGATTCTGTTAAAGAGTTCGACCAATTAATGCTTGAATTGAGTGATCTGTTAACATCTGATGCCGGTATTTTAATTGATATCAGGAGATCGTGAATGGTCACATACGCCAATCTTAGAGAAGCCAGTGAAGGCTTTGAAAAGCATGTCGATACAATAATTAATAGTGCATTGGGTGAGTTTTCTCATGCTAAATTAGGACCTGTTCCAAATCGTCTGATCGATTTTGCGTGGAAAGCCAGGATTAACAGGCTTTTCGCTGGCAATATGGTCACTTTACGGGTAAGACATTGGATGGGCGGACAAGCAGCATATACAATAGCGGGTGTTTGTCTTGTTGGAAGTTACTTCCCACTGCCTATAGATGAAAGAACGGAAACATCTAAGCCTGAACTTCGCTTTCTTGGGCAAAATCCGACTCTCGCAGTTATGATACCTCACGATCCAGTGTTTGACGCGCTTCAACACATGAATCTCACTTATGCCAAAAGACACGATGAAGGCTTAATTGATGAGATGGTGTTTTCAATTAAGTTGCGATTGGATACAAATTTTGGTGTACACCAGCTTGAGTGGGGCGGACATCAGATGGATGATGAAACCTGGAAGCGATTGCGAGATGGACTCATTACAATATGCAACACCATTGCACGTCTCTATGATGATGTAGAATACCAGCGATTTTTTGAGAACGTCAGTAGCCCCAAGTTACTCGAATAAATGTAGCGTGAAAATATAAAATTTTAAGGAGCACTAACTATGCCAGAAGCACCGCACAGAGAATATTCACCCCAGCAGCAGGCAGCAGGGCGCGGGCAACCGGAAGGGGTCGCCACCGTCACCAGCTTCATCACCGAGCTCAACCAGAATGCCGCGATTTTTCAGGCGGCGGTCGTATGGGTATCCGCCCTGTTCGTGCAGACCCAACAGATCGCCGTGAAGCATGAAGCCCAGGTCAACGCGCTGACGCAGCAGGTCAACGCACTCAAAGAGCAGGTCGATCGCCTGGCGCGTTTCGGATCCCTCTACCGTCCACCCGAAGACAGAAGTCCAGTTGCACACAAGGGACCGCGCTAGCCTGATAGAAAAACTTTAGCAAATAAATTTACTGGAGAAATAAATTTATGCCTACTCAATTTTCGATCGCCATCGACTGGCGGCGCAAGGGCTTCATGTGCTGGGACGCCCGACCGACCGACCGGATCAACCTGCTGCCCTATCCTATGGGCTACACCAGCCTCGACTTTCGCAAGACGGGGGTGGTGACCAGCGCCAGCCTGATCAACCTGAATACCCCTTACGGCTTTCGCGCTTTTCAGGTCGAGACCGGGACGGGCGTCAATAACGGACTTGTCCTCGGTCAGCAGGACGGGACCCTGTCCGTAAATGACATCATAGTGTTCAATCAGTTCGGTTCCGGTCCCTACACCGTCGTGATGTGGGTGCGCGGGGTGACGGGCTTCAGCGGCGTGCCGTTCATCGTGCGCGCCAAAGACGAGACCGGGACGCTCCTCTTTTCGTCCAGTCCGGTTACGCTGACGGAGAGCTGGCAGAAGGTGACGGCGAGCGGGACGATCGTCGGTACCAGCCCATATATTATGATCGAGTGCGTCAAGAACACCCACGCGGCGAATGTCACCTTTCAGGCTGCCGGGATCATGCTCGTGCCAGGCAGCGCGATCCCGCCGGGCTGTAACGCCGGAGACCCCGCCGACGTGTACGACAACATCACGCCTTATGTGGAGGAAGCAGAGTGGTTCCTGGGGATGCACACGCCCTGTCAGGACGACGCCGACGACTCGATTCTGCAGCTGCGGCTAAACAATTCCAGTCGTCTGTTTTCGCCAGAATTCATGCCGCAGTTCGAAGGGTTGGGGGAAACTGTACCGCAGCCTGGTTCACTGCGCGATTTCCTGCGCCCCTACCGCCCGGCAGTCGTTCGCTCGGATGACGGCACCACGCGGACGCACTGGTCAGGCTGGGTCGAGAGTATCCAGCCGACCAGTAATCGCAGCGGTGAGCGCACGACTGACATCCAGGCGGCAGGCGCGCTGCTCTTCTTCGAGGATGTCGAGACCGCGATCCCGGTGCAGCAGAACCGCCGTACCGACCAGATTTTGCTCGACCTCCTGGGCGAGGTGCGCATCGCTCCGCCGCTCATGCAGTCCACGCTGCTCGATGTCGCTGGCAATGCCGCGCTGGGCGTGAGTACATTTTTGACTGACGCGCGCCTGCCTCACACTTTCGACGCCGGACAGACCACACTCAGCTTTGCGGGCGACAACCGGATGCGTCCGCGCGCGCCCGGCGAAGCGAGCAAAGACAGCTGACCGAGCGCGCTTCGCTGCTGGAGACGACCTGGTTTCTGGAGTCCGCCGCCGACGCCAACTGGTTCGTGGTCGCTGATCCCGCCCACACCACCCTGACCCCCGGCGTGACGCCGCTGGGCGAGGGCGTGCTGGCGTATTGACAGAAAAAGGGTACAGCACCCGACAGGATGCTGTACCCTTTACATCGCGCGGCACCGCCGCTTGAACCGCTCACTCAGCCGTACTTTCGTCCGCAGGCGCAGCGTGACCGCCCGGCGCGCGCGCCGAGCGGCGTGTTCCATCCGTGACCTGCTCCTCACTCCCCTATACCCGGTTCCCCTGCGGAGATAATCTCACCGAACTACCCAAACTTTTGTGCTTGTGTGTTTTGGCATGATCCGTAAGAATGAGCCATGATTGATGGATGAAATGTTTCGTACCTTAAAATCACAGGGGGCGCAGCGATGAAGCTGCCGTCGAATGCCGAACTCACCCGCTACAGCCAGGACGTGCCCTGGGACGAAATAGAGCGCAAGCGGCGCCATTTCAACCGCGCGCTCGACGCCCTGCGCGCCGATTCGTCCGGCGGCGATCGTCTGCCGCTGGCTGCATTGTCCGAGGCGGTTGGTGCGCCCGTCGTGCCGCTCTATGAAGGCGACGATCTGTCGGGCGGTAATGTGCTGGTCACGCCGATCAACGGTCATGCGATCGTGCTGGCGAGCGCCGTCAGCAAGCGCTACCGGGCGGACCACGATTTTCTGTCCAGCCTGGTGCCGTACAATCTCAATCCGAGCGTCAATCACGAGAATGTCTCTCAGACCGACGACTCGACCACGCGGCTGCGCGTACTGGGCGCGGAGCTGGAGCTGGGTCTCGTCCACGCCGACGGACGATCGCCGTCCGAGGAGGCGGTGCGCGGCTTCATGACCGCCTACTATCAGAATGCGCTGCGCATCGGCATCTATCCCAATCTCGACCGCGAGGCGTGCGCCTATCAGGTCGAGGCGCATGTCGCGCCGAGCGTTGGCTATCACAAGACGCGCAACGCGCTCAATGGCATGATCGGCGCGCTGATGGCATCGAGCCGCGAGACCGGGCTGCGCACGCTGATTTTTTCGTCGTACCCGACCGCCTCCGATTTCAAAATGACCGATCATCCGAAGGTCGATACCGCCGTCGATCTGATGCTCCAGGTCAACGGTATGTTTCCAGAGTACGCGACCCGGCTCGCGGATGCTCAGGCACGTTATCATGTCGATCCTGCCAACTCGCATTATGTCAATATGTTCCGCAATCAGGGCTGCCATATCCACATCGATATTGCCGGACGCAGCGAGGCGCTCGGATTGCTGACGTTCCACACCGTCCTGAAAAGCGCGTCCGCGATCGCCAACGCCGCCTTCCTGAAAGGGTGTCCGTTCGTCAACGGCACCTGCGACCCGGAGCTGCTGTGTACGCGGGAGTATGTGCGCGGCGCCACCGTGACCGGACGCTACCTCGATCTGCCGCTCAGTCCGCACCTGATGGAGGGCGGCATGGAAAAATACGGCGATCTGCTGCGGCTGGAACGTGCGAATTCGACCGGGCGCGCCAACATGTACAACGATGACCTGGGCGAAAAAATATCGCTGATGCACAACCCGATCGGACGACTGCGCCCCGACCTGGGCACCTCGAAACGGGTCTGCACGATCGAATCGACCGGGATGCCGACCAACATCAGCCCATCGCGCATGGCGGCGGTGTTGACCGATTTTGAATTCAGCCATGTCGTGATCGAGCTGTATTTCCGCAAGCACGGCTGCGATCTGGAAGCGATGCACGGTGATCCGGTGATGTGGGACTTGTTTGGTCCGATGAGCCTTGACACCTTCCGCGCCGAGCAGGATCGTTCGGATCGGGTTGGCAGCGATCTGGTGATCAGGCTGAACAGCGGGCGTGAGATGACGCTGGCGGAGTTCTACGAGATGAAGCGCCGCTATATGCACAAGGCGCTCGATGAGGTCGATGAAGTGCTGCCGCGCGACATCGACGAGGTGTATTCCAGCTTCACCCGGATGCTGGAGCCGCCCAGCGGACACGTCGCACAGACCGTCGAACAGTTCATTCAGGACCCGAAAATGCGCAGTACCGGCAATTGGGGGCAAATTCAAAAGAATGCCTTCATCGAGGCGGGCGGCGTGGTCGGGGAATATTGCCCGGACGCGGTGTTGAGCGTGGTCAACCGCGTGCATGACGCGATGGTAGTGCGCCATCTGGAGTAGCGGACGCGCTGTGATGTGGACTGACGCGGCTTTAGTGGACAACAATTTTGTCACGGGCAAAGCGCTGCTCGAAGGTGGCAGGACTGAGATAGCCCAGTGACGAATGGCGACGATGGCGGTTGTACCAGCGCTCGATGTATTCGAAGATCGCGCTCCGAGCGGTCAGCACGAGTGGCATAGCGACGGTCAGCCTGCACGCACAGCACTACCGCGCGGGGAACGGGACGTTCACCAGCCGCGCAGTCCGTATCTCATCCACTTAGGTCAACCTGCCGGGTAACTCGCACGTGTTGCGAAGACGACAAGATGTTGATCGAACGCCCCATTCACCCAAGCTCCGTCGCAGGTGATCAACGTCAGGCGCGATACAACATCCGGCGTGGATTGCGATTCCAAGCCGGTGACGGCGCCAGAGCCAAAGATTCGCGCAAGAGTGGCTGGATCAGTGCTTTCCTGTTCGGTATAAGTATTGGTTTCGGTGACGATAAAGGGAATCTCCGCCCCATTTCGCCTATCTTTGACAACAATCAGGTCGCCAACTTCGAGCTCGGCAAGAAAGGCGAAAATGGCGGGACGTCCGAGATCGTCGTCGAAATGCCCTGCAAACGTTGCCGTGCCAACTTCACCAGGAATACCACCCCCGCGATACCAGAATACCGACCACCATATCGGATCGTTCTCACGTATTCCGATGGGCGCAGCCATGACGTTCGTCAATGTCAGCCCAACACCCAGCACAGGAGCCCTAAGTTGGAGTGCAGGAATGCTGATCTCTAGTGGCACCTGAACAGCGCCACCCAGCAGGGATAAGTCAGGATCAACCAGCGGCTCGATCGGCTCTTCAACAGGTGCCCACGCCGACATCGCCGTTACGTCAGAGGAGTCAGGCTCAACCAGCGGCTCGATCGGCTCTTCAACCGTATCGACCGCTTGACTGGTGATTAGTTCTGTCGGGTGAACGGCGGGTGGCGTGGATACGGGCTCTGAAACGGCTGTTTCTGATGCTGCGTTTTCGATGGTGGGTGTCGCCCTGATAACAAGCTCAGTATTAGATACGAGCAAAGCTGTCGAGTTGGGCTGCTCTGAATCATACGTCAGGTTGCAGCCCATCACAGTCAGCATCACAACCCCGCAAGCCAGCGCTAAGAGAGTGATAGTCGTCGCGCTGGAATGCGGAGCCGGTGTCATCGACCCAACCAGTAAGTCGCCTGCGGAGGTCCTCCACCTGTGTTTGGCAGACCACTTATGCCTGCTGCTGCTGCTCCGACAGAGTTTGGCATGATGGTAGCGCCAGGGATCGTAGTAGCACCTACGCCCGGTATATTGGTGGCAGTGGCACCTACGCCCGGTATATTGGTGGCAGTGGCACCTACGCCCGGTGTATAGGTGGCGGTGGCACCTACGCCCGGTGTATAGGTGGCAGTGGCACCTACGCCCGGTGTATTGGTGGCAGTAGCACCTACGCCCGGTGTATTGGTGGCGGTGGCAGATGCCTCCAGCGTGTTGGTGGGACTAGGTGTGTTTATTGGCAACTGCACGTTGCAGTTCGTTAAGCCTATGACGTTGCTATCCATAGTTACAGCACCGGTTTGTGCGAGCGCCCGACCGGAGAGAGTTGCGCCCGTCACCAGGGTGATACTTGCTTGCGCCAGAATATTGCCCCCGAACGAAGTCGTTGTGCCCAACGTCGCCGAACTGGCAACCTGCCACCATACGTTGCAGATATTACCGCCGTTGACGACATTCACAGAGGAGTTGGTTGCAGTTGTGAGCGTGCTGCCAATTTGGAAGATGAAGACTGCGTCGTTGCTTCCCTCGGCATCGAGCGTGAGGGTTCCGGTTAACTGAGCTGACGTATTGAAACAATAAACCCCTGTCGTCAGAGTCATTCCACCCAAGTCTTGATCGGTCAGGTTCACGTCACACGGCTGACCTGCCAACGAATTGTAAGCGGCAGTCGTATCTGTCTGCGCTTGAAGTGCCGTAGCGTCACCCGGATATAGAGTTCCCGGCGGCGTAACGATGCCCGGAGGGAAGCCTACGATTGCACTTCCGGGTGCAACACCTACATTGCCATTGATAACGGTGGGTCCCGTATTTGTTACCGTAGAGCCGCCGAGGACTGCAAAGCTTGCAGCCGTTCCTAGTGTTGGGCTGTTTGTGCATTTACGTGGTTCGGCATCACGACAATTATGCTGTACAGGGTGGCAAAGGCAAGAAGGATGCCAAACATGAAAACTTTTCTTGGGACATTGAGTAGACCGACCATATACACCTCGATTTGTTGAACATCAGTTGGACGGAAGCAGGGGTTGAAATGTGGGTGAGTACTGACAATCCCATCCTACGGCGATATCCGTGTAGTTCACGGGCGGTCTCATCGATTAGGAAGTTTTACTTTGCTGTATTGGGCGTCCATCCCACAGCAATGGCATTTGCGATGTCAACAGCAGTGTAGGCAGGAACTTGCGCCGTCAGGAACGGTGTGTTTTCTACAGCGAAATTTTATATCTAAAAGTATAGCAAGAAAATTATGACACGTCAAATGTAAGGGAGTGATTGAGAGAGGCGTTGTTGAAAGCAATGATTGAGGTGCATAATCGCCTTGAACGCAGCGATCAGAAAGAACTGTTACACCAGATGGTCGAGCGGGTTGTTGTCAACCCGGCAGGAAAGGTAAAGCTAGACCTGCGCGCGCCGTTTGCGTATCTCAATGACATTTCTCATCAGGTACGTGGCGGTAAGGTAAGAGGGACTTCCAGCAGCAAGAAAACGAAAACCGGCAGCGTAATGGCTGCCGGTTTTCGAGAAACCCAATGTTCGGATAGCTTCCTGTCGTGCGGGGAGAAAAGGAACTTATCCGAACAATCCTCTAGTCTAAATCGCTCCACATTTATCCAACGCATTCAGTTCCCCTATTACGCACATCTCGTGCGCCTCTCAACCATAGACTGACTTGGCTTTAGCGGTGAAAGGGAGAGGATTAGCCCCCTCCCCCAGTCACCTTGAAGCTCGCTGCTCGTGCCAGCGGGACTTCCTCGGATAGTTTACTCGAAATCCGACGAGTCCCTGCCAGCCACAGCGAATTCGACGTTCGTTGGGTTCTGAGAGGAAATGGCAATGACTCGTGCTTTCGTGTTCACCAATCACAAAGGGGGTGTGGGTAAGTCCACGTCCGCCACCAATATCGCGCTCGGCATGGTCAACGTGCTGCGCCGCGCCAATGCATCCAACTGCCGGGTGCTGCTCATCGACACTGACTCGCAAGGTCACGCCTCATTGGTGACGACGGGTAAGAAAGACTATGGCACGGACGACAGCCTCTACACCGTGCTGATGGCAGATCGCCAGAACGCGCCGCAGACGTTGATGAACTGTATTGTGCCATCGACATGGGATGAGAACCTGCACGTCCTCCCCGCCTCCCCCATGTTGGAAGGCGCGGAGCGCGAACTGATGGGTGTCGCCGGCGCACCCTACCGTCTCGCTGATCCGCTCAGCAAGATCGCCAACCAGTACGCCGCCATCATCATCGATACGCGCCCGTCGTTCTCTCTGATGACCGAGATGGCGCTGATTGCCGCCACCGACGCGATCATCCCGGTCGAGCCGCGCTATCTGGAGACGGTCGGTCTGACCAGCGTCATGCAAAAGATCAACGACATCCGCGAAGGCTGGCGTCACCCCAACCTGCGCGTCAGCGGGCTGCTCGTGACCAAGATGGACAATCGCATCCGAGGTCACAATCACCTG
>DAOTUN010000011.1:0-15472 GCA_034437395.1 Anaerolineae bacterium
CAAACACGATGATGAGCAGTCCGCCGAGCCGCCCAATGAGATCGGTCAGCACGCGAATATTGCTGCCGCCAATCTGCTGGACAAACGCGGTCGAGAGGAGACCGATCAATACGAATACGAGGCTGAATCCGATCACGAACGCAATCCCGTGAAGGAAAGTGTTCAGACGGTGCAGTAAAGCGTTCGCCCCCTTTGACTCATCATCGCGCAAACCGTTTGCTACCTGATGGGTCAACCGTCCGCCCATGTAGCCGATATAGGCAGGCACAAGCGGCAGCACACACGGCGAGATAAACGACACCAATCCAGCGATGAGTGCCAAGCCAATCGTAATTTCCACGTTGCAGCCCTTCAACCAACACGTTCTCCACGCCGGCGCCTGGCATCAGTCATTGCCCAATAACGACCGAAGCACAGGTAAAAGCCCTAGCCCGGTCTTGATCGGCGGCACGAAAGCTCATTTCATCCGCTTAACGACGCTGGATCAGGGTGAAAAATCCGGCGGTGATGATGCCGAAGATCCCATGCCCGATCAAACTCATCCACTGCGTGTCGCCGATCTGGAAGACCATGTCCGTCATGCCGAGCATCAGCGGCATCATAATCAGAGCGCCCAGCACCCACCAGATCACCCCATAGACGATACTCGCGCCCATCGACACGAGCCACCCTGACGACAAGCGCGACGCGACCACACTGTACAACGCACCGATGATGGCGCTGATCATGAGGTGCACGATGAAGCCGATCGATCTTCTCCCGTTCAATACCCGTCCTGCACAGCATTTGGGGACGGCAAAGGCAGAACCACTCACCTCTCCCGTCCCCAGGCTCGAACGCGCCTGTCAAGCAGGCATGTCCGAACGGACGAGATTACATGCCCATTTCCATCTCGTGCATGAAGTGTTCGAGGAACCACACATCGAGTTCGTGGCGCAGATCCGTACACACCTGCGGTTCGCCCGGAATATCGCCGTGCGCCAGCATCGTGCCGTCCATCATGGCTTCTTCGGTCGGGGTCATCTCTATCATGGCTTCTTCGGTCGGGGTCATCTCCATCATGGCTTCTTCGGTCGGAGTCATCTCCATCATCGCTTCCATCATGGCGTCGAAGAGCGGCGCATACTGTCCCTTGTCGATATTCGAGACATCGGTCATCGGGAAATGACCATACACATGCTCGGAGACGTACAGCAGCGTGATCAGGGTCAGGTCACACTGAATCATCTCATCCTGGGCGCTGGCGACTTGTGCGCGCGGCATGGCGAACACGGTGACAGCGACCAGGGCGAGGACGGCGACCGAAAGGGCAACAAGCTTGCGAACAGGGTTCATCGTGCATTCTCCTGACAAAAAAGGATGAGTGAAAAGCACTTACGCTTTTCACAATCCGCGACAAAGATTATATAATTCTTACACGGTGCGCGCTCGACACGCTTTTAGCCGTCCGAAAGCGCATCACTGGGCTGATAAATGGTGGTGCGATGAGCAGATGTAAAGTCTGCGGCGGGCGTGTCCGCGACCAGTCGTCCCTCGACCAGCCCGATCACCCAGTCGGCATAATGCAGCGCCAGCGCCTCCTGATGCAGGCTGCACAGCACCGTCACTCCATCAGCGCGGACGATGGCGCGCAGTTCTTCCAGAATTTCCGCCGAGGTTTCGGGGTCGAGGCTGGCGACCGGTTCATCGGCGAGGATGATGCGTGACCGCTGCGCCAATGCGCGGGCGATGGCGACCCGCTGCTGCTGTCCACCGCTCAATTGTCCGGCGGGGCGGTGCGCGTATTCGCCCAGACCGACGCGCTCCAGACAGTGCATCGCCCATTCGCGCTGCGATGTCGGGAACTGGCGCAGCGCTGCCCGCCAGAACGGGACGTTGGAAAGCTGGCTGGCGAGGACATTTTCGATCACCGTCAGGCGGGTGATCAGGTTGAACTGCTGGAAGATGGTCGCCATCTGCCGCCGTGCGATGCACAGCGCGTGCGCATTCAACGTCAGCCAGTCCTCCCCGCCGATGACGATCTGTCCACTGGTCGGGCGTACCAGCCGATTGAGGCAGCGAAACAGGGTCGTCTTGCCGCTGCCGCTGCGCCCCAGAATGGTCGTGAGCGATCCCGCCTCGACTGCGAAGGATACCCCGTCTAAAGCCGGGCGCGCGGTTTCGGAATAGCGTTTGGTCAGTGCCTGCACCTGAATGATCGCCGTCATGCCAACCTTTGCCGCAGGCGCGTGCTGATCTGGTCGATGATCGTCACCATCGTCAGGACGATCAGCAGCAGCACACCGAGATGGGGAAAATTGAGCAGGTCGATTGCGTTCTTGATATCTTGCCCGATTCCACCCGCGCCGACGACACCGAGCGCGACCGAGAGCCGGACATTCAGCTCCCACATGAACAGCGTGGTCGAGATGAACGACGGCATTGCGTCGGGCAGCAGGGCATAGAGCAGCGCGCGCGGGCGGCTGACTCCGGATGCCTCCAGAGCCAACATCGGCGTCAGGTCGAGGTTTTCCAGATTTTCTGCATACAGCTTCGCCATGCTCCCCCAAGTGTGAAATGTCACGCCCAATACCCCGGCGAACGGTCCCAACCCAACCGCCGCCACGAAGAAAATGGCGAAGATGAAGCTGTCGATCCCACGGAGCAGGTTGAGAAACCAGCGCACCGGGTAAAACAGTGCTTTCGAGCGGGTGAGGGTGCGCGCTGCCAGCACCGACGGGATGAACGCCAGCACCGCCGCAGCGGTCGTGCCGACAGTGGCGATTGCCACCGTTGTGAGCGCATTGCGCAGATAGGTGTTCAGCTCGGTGCTAGTGGGCGGATTGCGAAAGCCGTCATATGGCGGAAACATCCGCCCCACCCACAAACCGATACGCGGCGTATTCTGGAAAAATCTGCTCATATCCACTTGCGCCAGCCGCGCCGCACCGAACAGCAGGACGAAGAACAGCAGGGCAGCGGTCCACCGCCCTGCACGTCGGTTCGATAAAGTCGCGGGGACGGATGGTTTATCCGCCATCGGTTTCCTGATCGCGGGTGCGCGCGCCCACACGACCGATGAAGATGCCTGCGCTGCGGATCGAGGCATAGCGGGCGTCGGTGGCTTCGACGAAGCCGGTGTAGCGCACGGTGGTGTTGTCCGTCCCGGCGATGCCGATCATGAGTTCCTGTGCCTGCTCTGGCGTGATCGAGAGCAGCGCTTCTTGCATCCGCTCCACCAGCGCAGGATCAAGCCCGGCGCGGACGGCAATGGCATCATTGGGCAGCGGCGCAGACTGCCAGTAGATGAGCGATTGATCGGCGGTGAACGCGCCATTGCTGATCATCGTGTTGCGGTTGCGATCAAAGTCCGTAGCGAGATCGACCTGAGCGTTGACGACCGCCGTTTCGTTGGCAGCGTGGGTCGCGCCTTCGTTGTAGCTGGCGAAATGTTCGCGCGGGTCGATGTCATAGGTCTTGAAAAAGGCGGTCGGGATCAGATAGCCGGAAGTCGATCCGAGGTCAGCGAACGAGATGCTGTACTGTCCGGCAGCGTCCAGCCATGCCTGCACGTCCTGATCCGCCGGATTTGTGCCCATGTCGAGCATCGGCAGTTCAAGACCGGGCTGCCCGACAATGATCGCATGGTAGATGGGGCGCGTGTCATACTCGACGGTGGCGATGGCGCTGATGGCTGCGCCGATCAGCACCTCGGATGCGTCATTTGCCAGTACATAGCCCCACGGACCCATCCAGGCGACATCGAGCTGCTCGGAGATCATGGCGACGCTGATGCCCGCCCAACTGTCGGTCGCGCTCAGTTCATAATCGACATCCAGCTCCTCTGCCAGCCACGCGATGAAAGGCTCGAATGCGGCGACTGTCCCTGCTGGTGTGGGTTGCAGCGGACCGACTCCGAAGCGAATGACCGGTCGATCCTGGGCGTTGACCGCGCTCAGGCTGAGGCTGATGAAGAACATGAGACCGATTGCGATGCGTTGAACTGTTCGATTCATGGCTGAAAGTCCTCTTGTGTGGGTGAAAAGTGGAACATGTACACAATCATGCACATTGATTACAGAATTATTTCGTGAATGGCAGGCAGGTCGTAAGAATTTGGCAAGGTTTGGCGTACAATCTGAGGATTGTCAACACATATTCTCGAAGTGGGGCAAAATACGCCATGACCGATATAGTTCGTCAGCCTAACGTCGCGCTCTTCCCGACGGAAGGCAAAGCCGATTATCTGCCCGCTGCGTATCGTTCGGTCGATGCCGCTACCCGCGCCGCGTTCTCCGAAGAACACCCGCACAACGTGTTCATCGAAGTGACTAATCACTGCAATCTGCTGTGCGAGACCTGTCCGCGCACTTTCACGAGCTATGAAGAAGCAAAAACGCTGGCATGGGAGGATTTTCTGCGGATCGTCGAGCAGTTCCCGAAGATGGAGCGGGCTGTCCTGCACGGCATCGGGGAGCCGCTCATCAACAAAGACCTGCCGCGCATGATCGCGCATCTCAAAGCACGCGGTGTGTATGTGCTGTTCAACACCAACGCCACGCTGCTCAACGCGCACTGGGCGAAGCTGCTGATCGAGAGCGGGCTTGACGAAATGCGCTGTTCGGTCGATGGCGCGGATCCGCGCACCTATGCCGCCATCCGCGGCGCGCCGCTGCTGCACAAGATCGTCAGCAATCTGACACAGTTCATACAGATTCAACGCGAGATGGGCGCATCTACGCCTCGTGCCTCGATCTGGATGACGGGCATGAAAGAAAATGTCGAAGAGCTGCCCGATCTGCTCCGGCTCGCCGCGAAAATGGGCGTGCAGGAAGTGTATCTCCAGCGCATGGTCTACATGCACGAAGCTGAGACTGCGCCGGGGCTGCTGGACAACGGACATGGACTGTTCGATGAATTCGATACGAAGGTCGAGGCGTTGATCGTCGAGTGCGAGGCACTGGCAGAGTCGCTCGGCGTGCTCTTCAAGGCATCCGGGGCGACCAACCCGCGCGCCAGCCTCGAAGCCAGCCGCACCCCGGATCGCCAGCCATGGAAAGCGTGTATGCGCCCCTGGACGACTGCCTACATTACCGCCAACGGCAATGCGCTGCCATGCTGTATCGCACCGTTTGCCACTACCGATTACGAGAGCCTGAAGTTGGGTAATCTATTCGAGCGCCCGTTCGAGGCGGTGTGGAACGGCGAACGCTATCAGGCTTGGCGCGAGCAGTTGTTGAGCGATCAGCCGCATGAGGCGTGCGCCGGGTGCGGCGTGCATTGGAGCCTGTGATTTGCCGCCAAGTAAACCTATCCTGTTTATGAACCTGGTCAAGTGAGGTACAGTGATGGACAACTCTACCGTAAAGCCGTTGATTTCCCTCAACAACGTGCCGATACCGGCGCATCGCTGGAAGCTGTGGATCTACACCAATTACGACTGCAATCTGCGCTGCTCGTACTGCGTCGCCAAATCCAGCCCGAATGCGCCGCGACGCTCGATTGGCTTGGACAATGTGAAAAAGCTGGTCGATGAAGCCGTCGAGCTGGGCATTGGTCACATATTCTTCACCGGCGGCGAGCCGTTCCTGCTGCCTGATATTTACGGCATGTTGGCATATTCGTCGGCACGGGTCGAGACCACCGTGCTGACCAACGCCATGCTCTTTCAGGGAAAGCGGCTGGAAAAGCTTCAGGCGATCGCCAATCCTCGGCTGGAGATTCAGGTCAGTCTTGATGGCGGACGTGCTGAAGATCATGACGCCTATCGCGGCAAGGGCACCTGGGAAAGCACGGTCGCCGGGATCCGCATGCTTCAGGAAGCGGGCTTTCGCGTCCGCCTCAGCACCACCGAAACTCCGGCAAATTCCCCGCACATGGACGCGCTGCACGCATTCCGCGACTCGCTCGGCATCCCCGCCGAACACCACTTCATCCGCCCGCTGGCGAAGCGCGGCTACTCGAAAGAGGGGATGGCACTCGGAATGGACAACCTTTCGCCCGAACTGACTGTCAATATCGACGGCGTGTTCTGGCATCCGCTCTCCACCGATGCCGATATGCAGGTTGCCAAGCATTTCCTGCCGCTCAAGCCCGCGATGGACACAGTGCAGATGGCGATGGACGAGATGCAGCGCACCGGCACTATGGGACGCATCAGCTTCACCTGTGGTTGAACGCACTTTCTTAATTCTCAAATCATTTCAGGAGTCCGACGTGATCAATGCTTATCTGCTCATCGAAGCTGAACCCGCCCGCCTGCAAGAACTGGTTGAAGAACTGGCGGGGATGACCCTCGATCACACCGTGATCAAGTTCGTCCATGCCACCACTGGACAGTACAACCTGATCGCCTTCGTTGAAGCGCCAACGATCCCGGAGATGGGCGAGTGCATCACCCAAGGGATCGCCAACGCCGTTGGAGTACGCCGCATCGAGACCAGCGTCGTGATCTGGTGATGCCATGCCGCCTAAAGCCTGGAAGACTCTAAGCAGCACGCCCGTCTACCAAAACAAGTGGATGAGCCTGCGTGAGGACATCGCGGAGCTGCCCGATGGGCGCACCACCCTCTATGGCGTGTGTACCTTCGGACTGTGTGTCGGCGTGCTGCCGTTCGTCGATGCCGATCATGTCGCGCTCATACGGCAGTATCGCTATGTGCAGAAAGAGGATTTTCGCTGGGAGATGCCCACTGGCGGGATCAGTCCGGGCGAGACGCCCGAACAAGCTGCGCAGCGCGAACTCGGTGAAGAGGCGGGCTATCAGGCAGGGCGTCTGCAGCCGATCAGCATCTATTACACCTCCAAAAGCGTGTGTGACGAGACGGCACATCTGTATCTCGGTTATGACCTGACGCAAAACCGCCTTCCCCCGGACGATACCGAATTTTTCGAGCTGGCGATCTTCCCGTTTGATAGGGTGCTGGAAATGGTGCAGGTCAATGCAATCCGCGATGGCATGACTGTGACGGCGGTGCTTCATGCCGCTCTGCTGCGCCTGAAGTCAGGCTGAAAAGACATAAGAACGTGCCGATGCGCGTCGGCAATTTTATCTCTGTGAGATGTGAAAGAGGTTGAAATGGCTTCCACCGAAATGACCGTATCGAGCGTCACGCCACGCGCCGCCCGACCAACGCTAGAAAAAGTCCTGCTACTGGTGGTGCGCCTGGGGCTGGCATATCTCTTCTTCACACAGTTGTGGTGGAAGGTGCCGCCGACCTTTGGCTGTCCTGCCGACTTTGCCTTTACCACCGGGACGATCGACGCCGGGCGCATCCGGCTGGACCGCACGACGGGCTTGTGCGACTGGCTCGGCATCCAGAAATTCTATGCGGAAAATCGCCCGCTGCGCGCGCTGGAGGCTAATCTCGATAATACGGGCGCGCCGGAGCTGTTTCTCGACCTGTCGGCGCTGCGTCAGTTGAACGGTTGGGTCGTCACCAATGTCATCATGCCGAATATCGCTGTCATGGGCTGGCTGATCTGGCTGGCGGAATTGTCGATCGTGCTGCTGGTCGGGCTGGGGCTGTTCAGCCGGCTCGGCGGGCTGATCGCGCTCGGCGTATCGGCACAGTTGTACGTCGGGCTGGCAAATATCCCCAGCCCGTATGAGTGGGAATGGGTATACCTGAACATGGTACTGCTCTCGGTCGTGGTGATCGCCACCGCGCCGGGACGTTTTTATGGACTGGATGCCCTGCTCATCCCGCGGCTGAAGCGCATGAACAACTCGATCGCGCGCGTGCTGCTGATCTTCACCGGCAGATGACGCGCAGTCTGGCAGTGCTGGCGCTGCTGTCGTGCCTGCTGTATGGGGCAGCGCTGGCACACGGGGATTTCCGTCCGGGACGGATAGAGCCGTTTTTCCCGATCTACGCTGGGCTGTTCGTGCTGTATGCCGGGGCATGCTGGATCGCGCTGCGTCCGGCGGTGGAGCGGACAGCAGGCTCGCGCCGGACGTTGCTGCTGATCTTTGGCGGAGCCATCCTGTTCAATGCCATCCTGATCCCATCCCGCCCGACACTTTCCGATGATATGTACCGCTATATCTGGGATGGACGGGTGCAGGGTGCCGGGATCAACCCGTATCAATACCCATCCAACGCGCCAGAGCTGGCTAATCTGCGCGATGAAACCATTTATGCCCGGATAAACCGTCCCGGTGCCGTCACTATCTACCCGCCAGGCGCACAGATCGCCTTCGCCGCCATCGGGTGGGTGTTTCCCGATAGCATCGCCGGGATGAAGATCGTCCTGATCGGCGCGGTGTTGATTGGTAGCGTGCTGCTGGTCCTTCTGCTGCGCGCGCTCGGACAGGCACCGGAGCGCGTGCTGATCCTGCTGTGGAATCCGCTGCTGATCTTCGAGATCGCCCATGCCGCGCATGTCGATGCACTATATCTGCCGCTGATCATCGGCGCATTCCTGCTGCGCGTCCGCACGCCGCGCGATGGGGCGGGTGGGCGTTACGAACTGGCGATCGGCGTGCTGCTCGGTCTGGCGACACTGATCAAGCTGTACCCTGCCATGCTGGCGGTCTGTCTGTGGAGCGTGCGCGATGCGTATGGTCGCCGGAAGCTGCGGCTTTTGCTCCCGATCGGGCTGACCATGACAGTCGGTGTGGGCTACGCGCTTTATCTCCAGCCGGGAGTCAATGTGTTCGGCTTTCTTGGCAGCTACGGACGCGAATTTTTCAATGTGTCGCCGCTGATGGAGGGGCTGATCGATCTGGCACGGGGGTTCGGGTTGGGCTGGTGGACGGTCGGTAACTATGGTATGCCCCTGCTCATCATCGCCGTCAGCCTGGCGTGCATCGCCTTTGCTGCGCAGACGGCGCGCAGGGCGATTCTGCGCTGCAGCTGGATGATCGGGATTTATCTGCTGATCAATCACAACCTGTTCTCATGGTATGCGCTGTGGCTGCTGCCGCTGATCGCGCTCGATCTGGAGCTGCGTCCGCTCCATTTCAATCTGGCGCTGGCAGGGTGGGCATTCACCGGAACGCTGTCGCTGTCGTATGTTTTCTTCATCGACTGGCGGGTGCAGCCCTGGGCGATCGATGTACAGTTCTGGTCGGTGTATATTGTCCTGATCGCTGCCGTCTGGTTCGCTATTCGACCAGATCGTCTGCTTCTGGGGAGGAAAGTCGCATGACTGAGGGATCAATTCGCCGTGCGCTGGTCATGGTCGCCAAGCAACCGAGTCCGGGTCAGACCAAGACGCGCCTCACGCCGCCGCTCACCGGGGAACAGGCTGCGCTGCTCTATGAACACTTCCTGCGCGACACCATCGATCTGATGCGCGCCGCCGCCGGGCAGATCGCGCTCACGCCGATCATTGCTTACCTGCCGGAAGGGGGCGCAAGCTACTTTCGCGCGCTCGCGCCCGACTTTGACCTGCTGCTGCAAGCCGGAAAAGACCTGTCCGAACGGCTGGACAATGCGACCACCCACTGCCTCAGACACGGCTTCGATCAGGTGGTGATCATGGATAGCGACAGCCCGACCCTGCCCGTCGAACATCTGGTGGCGGCGTTTACCGCGTTGGATGACGCCGATGTTTCGTTTGGGACGTGTGATGACGGCGGTTATTACTGCATCGGTCTCAAACAGTCCGCGTCGCCGCTGTTTCTCAATGTCACCATGAGCACTGAGACGGTCGCCCGCGATACGCTCGATCAGGCAGCACGGGAAGGACTGCGCGTGGCGCTGCTCCCGCAGAGCTACGATATTGATTATGGTGCCGACCTGAAACGGCTGATCGACGAGCTGACGGCGCTGCCACAGTCGATCGCCGCGCACACCCGCCGCTGCCTGAAGACCACGCTGCACGGAATCGTGCTGTGATGCGAGTGACGGTGATCATCCCGGCTCTGAATGAGGTGGGGAACATTCGGCGGCTGATCAGTGACATTCCGCGCACCTTTCCGTTTGCCGTGACGCTCACAGTCATGGTGGTGGACAATGGATCGACTGACGGCACTGGGGACGAGGCGCGCGCCGCTGGCGTGCAGGTGACAGAGGAAGCGCGGCGCGGCTATGGCTATGCCTGTGTCGCTGGGGTGGATGCCGCGCATGATGCCGACGTGATCATGTTCATGGACGGCGACGGCAGCTTTGATCCGGCGGAAATGGTCGGACTGCTTCAGCCGATCGTCGAAGGACGAGCCGATCTGGTGCTGGGATCACGCGCACAGCATATCGAGCCGGGGGCGATGCCGCCGCACCAGCGGTTCGGGAATCGTCTGGTATCGGCGCTGATGCGCGTGTTGTATGGGCTGCCGATCACCGATCTTGCGCCGTATCGCGCCATTCGCCGCGATCGGCTGCTGGCGCTGGGCATGCGCGAGATGACCTACGGCTATCCGACCGAGATGCTGGTGAAAGCGGCGCGCGGCGGCGCGCGCATCGTCGAAATCCCGGTGCAGTATCGCAAGCGCTGGTCGGGCAAGTCGAAGGTGAGCGGCACAATACGGGGAACGCTGCTGGCGACCTATTACATTCTCGGCGTCACGCTGCGTTATGCGTTCGCGCGATCCACGCGCGTTGAAGCGCCTTCCAGTAGAATCGAGCGATGAGCGTATAGGTCACGCCCATGTACAGCGCCACCGGGATCAGGTCGAGCCAGGGCAGCCACAACCCGGAGCGCGTCCCCCAGTTAAAATGATTGTAAAGCAGCGTCTGCCACGTCACGAGATAGCTGAACCACAGCGCCAGGCGGCGGGTCGGCGTGTCGTCCAACAGCGCGATCACCGCGATCAGCCAGATCGCATACCAGGCGTGAAACCAGATTGCTGCGATCAGTAGATACGCGAAGATCACCCGTGCCGCTGCCCCGATCAGCGCTGACGTATCATGCCTTCGCCACAGGCGCAGCCACTCGAACAGTACGACCGCACCGAACAATGTCAGCGTGCCATTCGCCAGCAGCCCGCTGGCATTGGGCGTATCGCGCGGCGGCGTGGTGAGATCGGGTTGCCCATCCAGAAGGGGCATGAGCCACTGACGGGCGACCGCAGCCGCTGACCCGGTGAACATGATCGCGCGGCGTTCGACGCGAATCGTATCCCAGCCGTGCCAATAGGGAGCGTAAAGGGCGATCACCAGCACGCCGCCGAGGACTGCCGTCAGCACCGTGAAACGCAGCCCGCGCCGCACGCCCAACGTTCTCCATGCTACAAGTGCGATAAATGGCAGTAGCAGTGCCGGGATGAACTTCACCGTCACGCCGAGGATCGCGCCGAGCATCGCCATGACGAACCACCGCCGCATCAGGCAGTACAGGGCGAAGGCGATGCAGGCGGTCATCACCGTATCGTTGTGACCTGTGCCAGCGGTCATGTAGAGCACCAGCGGATTCCACAGGAAAAGGACCAGCCCGGTCAACATCCGCTCCGGCGCGATCCGGCGCAGCGTCAGCACGATGAACAGCCCGGTGAGCGCATATCCGGCGATGCCCACGCCTTTGTAGGCGACCACCTGCGCATTCAGCGACCACCCGCCGCTGATCGCGCTGGTGGCATGAGCGATCATTTCCCACAGCGGTCCGTAAGCGGACGGAATGCGCCGCCATGCTGCAAACGGGTAGAATGGATCGTGTGGGATACGTGACGGCAGATCGCGCAGCGGATTCAGATCGTGCAGCGCTGACATACGCCCGCGCAGGATGTAGTCGTAGATGTCCGCCGCATCGACGGGATACAGCATCAGCAGGGCGGCACACGCGCCGATCGCCCCGATGACCACGATCGCCGCGATCACGATTCGCTGACGGCGCGACCCGCTTTCGGACACGCGCACGGCGTACAGCCCGATGGCGTACACCCCGAACAGCGCCGCCATGCTTCCGATGTAACGAAAAGCCGCGTCATTGGCATATCCGGTGAGCGTGCCGATCGACTGGCGCGGGCGCGATCCGTAGTCATGCAGACTGTACGGCGCGCTGAAGCCCGCCAGAAAGATCGCCGCCAGCGCCAGCCCGCACAGACTGACGATCAGGGTCAAGCGCGCTGAGCGGGTCATGTGGTGAGCGGAATGGTGAAACGAAAGATCGTGCCGTGCGCTGGGCTGCTGTCAGCGCTGATCGTGCCACCATGTGCCTCGATGAAGCCCCGCGCGATCGCCAGCCCCAGCCCGGCTCCACGATGATCGCCGCTGTGTGCGCGTGCCGGATCGCCGCGATAGAAGCTCTCGAAGAGGTGCGGCATTTCGTCAGGCGGGATAACGCCGCCATCGTTGCACACCGCGATTACGATCATCCGATCGGTGCGCTGTCCCTGAATCCACACGCGCCCGCCGTGTGGGGTGTGATGCAGAGCGTTATCCAGCAGGTTGTACAGTACACGCTGAATTTTGTCCGGGGCGATCATCACGACATCGATGTCGGGCGGCATCGTGCCACTCAGGTTGATCCCGGCGCGTTCCGCCCGCGCCCGCATCCTGCTCAGCGTATCCGAGACGAGATCACGCAGCGAGGCGGGCTGGCGCACCATCTGCGCCTTGACGGTATCGAGCTGCGCCAGGTCGAACAGGTCATCGATTAGATGACTGAGATGGCGCACCTCTTCCTGAATCTGCTCGATATAGCGGCGCGTCGTATCCGGGTCGGATACCATGCCGTCCAGAATGGCTTCGTTCATGGCGCGGATGGTGCTTAACGGGGTGCGAAGATCGTGCGATACCCAACTGATCAGATCGCGCCGCGTCTGCTCCACCTGGCGCTTTTTTGCCTCGATCTCCGCGAGTCCAGCGACCATGCCGTTAAAGGCGATCGTAAGCCGCGCCAGTTCGTCTCGCCCCTCGACCGGGAGACGACCCTCCAGATCACCTGCCGCCAGCCTATCCGCCGCCGTGCCGAGCCGCTGAATGCGTCCGATCCACAGATGCGCGACGAAAAAAACGCACGAGCTGCTTACCATGCTGGCGAACAGCAGCAGCGCTAGCATCAGGATGTAATCGTGCTCACTGATGAACATCGCCTGCGCGGTCAGCCAGATATTGAGGAACATCAGCGCCGCCAGCATGAGGATGCTGAATAAGAGCGCCCAACGGATGCTCGGCAGCCGTCGAAACAGCCCGGCATAATAGACGCCATAGACGCTGGCAATGCTCAATCCGCCGCTGACGCTCATGAAGACGACGAGCAGCAGCAGATCATTCAGCGTCACCTCAAGCTGCATGACGATCAGCATCAGGCTGGTGAGCATCGCTAGCAGCAGCCCGCCGATGTGGATGAGCGGGTGCAGAAAGTCAGGGCGAGTCGATCGGCGGGTCAAATTTGTAGCCTACTCCCCAGACAGTCTGGATGAAGATGGGATTGGACGGATCACGCTCCAGCTTTTCGCGCAGCCGCCGGATATGCACGGTGACGGTGCTGTCGTCGCCATCAAATTCATAACCCCACACCCGATCGAGCAATTGATCGCGCGTGAAGACCTGCTGCGGATGCTGAGCCAGCAGCCACAGCAAGTCGAATTCGCGCGCGGTCAGGGTAAGGATATGATCGGCATGGCGGGCAAGTCGCCGTATCGGGTCGATCAGCAGCGCCCCGTATTGCAGCGGGCGCTCACTCTTTTCGGACTCCGAATAGCTGCGGCGCAGCACCGCTTTGATGCGCGCCACCAGTTCGCGCGGGCTGAACGGCTTGGTAACATAATCATCCACCCCCAGCTCGAATCCCGCAATGCGATCGCTCTCATCGCCGCGTGAGGTGAGCATGATGACGGGGACACCGCTGGCTGTGCTCAGGCTGGGAGATGCGGCAGCCGTGCGCAGGATGCGCATCAGCCCGAAACCGTCGATGCCGGGCAGCATGATATCGAGCAGCAGCAGATCGGCGGCTTGCTGCCCCAGCAGCGTCAGCGCATGTGGACCGCTGTCCGCCTCGATGACACGGAAGCTATCGTGTTCCAGATAGCGACGTACCACTTCGCGCAGTGGTGCTTCGTCGTCGATAATGCAGATGGTGTGCGTCGGTTGAGTCGCCATGCCTATAAGTATAGACGCAGATGTTGCGGTTTTATTACACACACCTCTGCACTGTTCATCAATATAATTACCCCTGAGTCAGCGCAGCCATGATCGCGCTGGGTTCCAAGCGTTGAGTATAGTCGGGCGGGATGAAAGCCAGCCGGATCGCTCCGTCAGGCTGAATGACGAACGTGGCAGGCATCGGCAGTTCCCACGACTCGTCCCCATTCGACTGAGGAATGACAGCCGAATACTGGCGCAGCGACTCTGGCAGCGTGAACACCAGCCTATAGCGACGGGCGACATGATTGCCGAGATCGCTGAGGACGGGAAACGTCAGATTGGCTTTGTCGATCATCGAGCGGGCGAAATCGGGCTGCTGCGGTGAGACAGCGATAAGGGTTGCACCTGCATGTTGGATCTGTGGCAGCATCGACTGATAGGCAGCAAGCGTGAGGTTGCAATAGGGACACCATTCACCACGATAAAATGTGAGAACGACGGGACCCTTTTTCAGCGTTACGGAGAGGGTCAGGTCGCCGCCCTGAGCGTTGGGGAGGGTAAAGTCCGGCGCGCTTTCTCCAATGGAAAAGCTTTGTTTGGCAATGCCGCTGGCGATCAAATTGTCCGTCTCACGCTGACGCAGGGCGAACAGGTCGGGGTTGGCTGCTGCGCGTCCAGCTTTGAACGCATCGAGCTGATCCTGCAAACTGGTGAGATTTGCCAGAGTTGTCATAAGTGGTTCCTGTGTGATTTTCATTCGGCTGTATACATCACAAAACATGACGTTGCATATGACGGACTTCTTTCGTCGGCACACGATTGGCAGATGAGTTCACGTGGCGAGTGGAGCGGTATTGGTTTGGGATGACCTGCCTTAAACGAAAGTTGATTTTGCTTTCATTCCCGTAATTTTGGCTCTTCCGCGAATCATGTAGAACCGGGTTGGGTGCGGCAAACATAAACCGTTGATAATTCGAGCCACGCTTGCGTGATCTGGCAAGGGTTTGGTGGACAGAGCGCCTGTCACGCTGCGGGCTGCTGACGGTCATTCCTAACCGAGTGTCGCGCACTTCCCTCGCGCGGGCTGGACGGGTTCGCCAGGCGGTAGTGCCCGCTGCGCGACACCCCCAGCACACGACACAGCCGCTCAACCGGATACACAGCACGCTGCATTTCAATGAAACGACACTTCACAGGGGCTGCTCCCGTGAGAAGACCATGTTGGTTTTTTTATGATGTCGCGCTCCTGCGGCACGATCTCCAGCTCCTTTTTCAGGCGGCGCACTTCTAACCTCTGCTTCCCATTCGGCTCTCGGCTGCCCGACAGCGGCGCTGCTACTGACGCAGCAGTCCGCTCGTCAGTCCCAGGTCGTGTTCCAGCTCTGCGACCGACTTGCCGCACGTCGCTGCCAGATGCAGCACTTCATGCTTGTACTCATCTGTATACTGTTTGCGCCTGCTCATTTCCTGTTTCCTTGAGTCTACCGGACAACTTTTGTGTCCACCAAACTCTAGCCAGTTCA
>DAOTUN010000012.1:0-1548 GCA_034437395.1 Anaerolineae bacterium
ACTCGATGCGGGCGGCGCGGGAGTCGAGCTGCGCCGTTCGGCATATGGACTGTATCGGGTGATCTGGCGCGCCGACGGGACGTTCGCCGTGAGTCGATCGGGCGAACCGCTGTGCACGGGCGCGTTCGCGGTCGATCCAGCATCCGCGTGGCACGATGCGGCGGTCTGGCTGGTCGGCGGTCGGCTGACGGTCGTCATGAATGGCGTGACGCTGGCGCGCATCGACGATCCCGCGCCGCTGCCGCCGGGACGGTTCGCGCTGGTGGCGGACTCGTTCACTCAGGCGGCGTTCGACGATGTGACGGTGAGCGCCGTCGGGTACGCGCCGACGATGACGGCGACCGCCAGCGTGACGCCGTCTGCCGTACCAGAAACCACCGAAGATATGATTCCTATCTCAACAGCTACAACTTCAGCGATCTTGGTTCGCACGCCGTCTGCCCATGACAGCACGTCAAGCAATCTTGAATATGTGATCACATTCGATGCAGGCGGTGCAGCCTATTCAACTGCCAACTGTGTGTTAGGTGTTGGGCGCAGCGGCAATGGTTGGAGCTGCACGCGCTCGATCACACCGGACATCGGCACATTCGACTTATATTTTTCCCCGGAGTGCGTGGTCACTTACGTCAGCATCGATTTCAAGAGTGAAGCGCACAGCTGGCCGCATGTTGCTGTCCAATTACATGGTGACTCTGTACAGTGGTATCGCCATGTCGGTTATCCCGCGGTTTCAGATTGGGCAACTACCCCAGGAACGCCCAGTATCGCCATAGATCCGCCAGACGGACCAACCTACGTTACCACGTTCAAGCTCAATACCCATTTCAATCCGTCCGGGTTCGGAACGATGACGGTCGATAACATCGTCTATCGCTGCGTGTCGCCGACCCCGACGCCGACGCTGTGTCCCGGAGACGCGGGTGCCAGCAGCGCACCGCTCTGCCAGCTTGCCACGCAGACGCCGACGCCTTCGCCTGTCATACCTCCTGCCACCGCCACCTATGCTGCCGCGCTGCGTTTGGCGACCGATTTCCCGCTGCCGATGGATCCGAGCAATTTGTCGGCGCAGCCTGCGCGCCTGAGCAACAGCGAATTTGTCGATCGTGACGGCACTGCACCGCTGCTCTGTTCTCGTGACGTGAATCCGATCGGGGGGAACAGTGCCGGTTACAACCTGATCGCGCCCGCTAACGCCGAGGTCATGATCATCGATGAAACATTCGGCACGCCATTTGTCGGTTTCGATTACCTCGCGGGTGCCAAATTCGACAACGAGGGGTTGGGTCGTTTTCTCGCCATGCGCATCCGCGTGAGCCAGCTCCCTGACGCGATCGTCGCGGCGATCGACGCCCGCTATCCAACTCAAACCCCGCTGGACGACAACGGCTGGCTCTACATCGGCTATGCCCATCTGGACAGCGTCGCTTCCTCGGTATCGACGGCATTTGCTACTCGATCAGATCAACTCGGAGGTTCAGCCGTCAGCGCACGTCAGGTTGTCGGCACCAGCGGCAATAGCAGCGATATCATCCCTCCCGCGCCGAC
>DAOTUN010000013.1:0-32752 GCA_034437395.1 Anaerolineae bacterium
TGCCGTTTCAGGCGCACGAGTTGTGCGTTGTCGATTAATCCGTCGTCGTTGCTGCGATTGAGACTGAATAAGGCGCGGATGTCTTCCTGCGGCGTGCGCTGCATCCCGATCAGCAGTCGAACACGGCTGGACTCATCGCCCCGCCACGTTTCTATACGCGGGCTGAGCAGCTGCCACCCACGTAAATTGAAATAGCCGACGCAGAAATCAGCATGTTCGGCGTTGTCCAGCGTGCGAACGAGCGCGGCTTGCAGCTGGTCGGTAATGTTGTCAAAAATACGCGGCACGGCATCCCCTTCATCTGTTGAAAAATCGATCCTGACCGCCATAAGCATAGCGTAAATTGCGCGCTGCAAAAGATAATTGAGTTTGCTCCTTGACACCTCGTCCTCAAATGTTTACACTGTAAACAGTAAACAGCGTAAACATTTCAGGCGACCCATGCCCACACGACGCGAACAGCAGCGCGAGACCACACTGGAGACGATCAAGCAGGTTGCCCGCGCGCAGATGGCGCACGAGGGCACGGCGGGATTGTCGCTGCGGGGGATCGCGCGTGATATGGAGGTGACCGCACCGGCGCTCTATCGCTACTACCCCAGCCGTGACGATCTGATCACGGCGCTGATCCTCGATGGCTTCAACGCCCTCGCTGATGCCATGATCGCCGCCGACGCCGCGCAGCCGCGCCCCGCCTATGGCGAACGCATCTACGCGATCTTTTGTGCCTATCGGGACTGGGCGCTGGCAAACCCGGTCGATTTTCAACTGATCTATGGCAATCCGATCCCCGGTTTTCATGCACCAGCTGAGGTGACCGTCCCGGCGGTGGTGCGCGGCTTCATCCCCATGACCGAGGCACTCACCGAGGCGTATGCCGCTGCCGTGCTGCGTCCGCCAGCGCACTTTCAGCACCTCCCCCATACGGTCGATGCGTTTTTGCGGGCATTCGCGGACAGCAACGGCTACCCGGTGCCGCCAGAGGTCTTCGCGGTCATGGCGCACGCCTGGACGATGACGCACGGCATGGTCGTCCTGGAGATGCACAGGCATACGCCCTCGCTGCTTGGCGATACGACGGCATTTTTTCAGCATCAGATCAAGGCATTGTGTCGGGAGTTGAATCTGACGGTGCGTTGATGCCGCCCTGAGTCAGCACGGACGCATCGTTATGCGTCCCAGAGCATACCACCCCAGCACGGACGCATCGTTATGCGTCCCTTACGCGACCCTATCGACGTTCATGCACGCCGCGCACTTTCGCGCGGGGTCTTTTCGGCGCATCCATGCGCCAGAAAGCAGCACACATCATGGCAACTTCACACGATCTGCATGTCATTTTCGGCACGGGCACGGCGGGCGCAGCGACCATGCGCGCCCTGGTGAATATGGGTAAGCAGGTGCGCATGGTCAACCGCTCTGGCAAGCCGTCTTTAGCGACGGGTGACGCTCTGCCCGCCGGAGTCGAGATCGTCTCCGGTGACGCCAACGATCCCGCCAGCACCACCCGTCTGACTCAGGGCGCGGCGGCGGTCTATCAGTGTTCGCAGCCGGAGTATCACGAATGGGCGCAAAAATTCCCGGCGCTCCAGGCGGGTATCCTGGCGGGCGCGGCGGCGAATGGCGCCAGGCTGGTGCTGCTGGAAAATCTCTATCTCTACGGTGACGTGAATGGCGCGCCGATCCACGAGGGACTCCCGGTCAAGTCGAACACCAAAAAAGGCGCGCTGCGCGCTGCCCTGTACGAGACGGCGATGGCAGCGCACCGCGCCGGACAGGTGCGGGTGACCGCAGCGCGTCCGTCCGACTATTATGGCAAAGGCTACATGGTCACCGCCGACCAGCTTTTCTACCCGGTGCTGGCGGGAAAGGCTGCATCGGGCATCGGCAATCCAGACCTGCCGCACAGCTTCAGCTACACCGAGGACGTAGGGCGCGCGCTGGCGATCCTGGGCACCGATGACCGCGCCGACGGTCGCGCCTGGCATGTGCCGTCCGCCCCGGCGATCACCCAGCGCGCTTTTTTCGAGATGGCGTACAGGCTGGCGGGCACCAGCGGCAAGGTCGGCGGCATCAACAAGCTGATGATGCGCATGGCGGGCTTGTTCATCCCCAACGCGCGCGAGATGATCGAGATGATGTACGAATTCGAGAAACCGTTCATCCTGGACAGCAGCGCCTTCACCCGCACGTTCGGCATGAACGCGACGCCGATCGAGCAGGGCTTGACCGAGACGCTGGCGTGGTTCCGCGCGCATCCCAAAGAGACGGTCGGCGCGCACTAAATCTCAGACGCGGACGCATCCATATGCGTCCCTACAAGGCGTCCCGACTAGGCGCGGTGCTTACCCAGACGCATCCATTGCAGTGCGATGATCGTCTTGGCATCGTCGAACCCGCCCGCGTCCAGACGAGTGAACGCCTCTATCAACGGGAGGACAACCTCACGGATGTTCTCCCCTTCACTGAGCAAGCCGCCGCCCGTGCCGAAGCGGTTCGCCCGCTCGATCGCCCCGTAGAACAGGTGAATCCGCTCGGAACTGCCGCCAGGGGTCAGATAGAAGGTCTGAATGGGCTTGAGCGCGGTCAGCCTGTAGCCGGTCTCTTCCTCGATCTCGCGGTGCGCGGCATCAGCGGGGGTTTCGCCTGTGTCGATCATCCCGGCTGCCGTCTCGACGACCCAGCCGCCGCTCTTGTCGAACGTCGGAAAGCGAAACTGCTCGACCAGCAGAATCTCGTCGCTTGCCGGATCGTGCAGGATCGCGGCGATGGCGTCACCGCGCTCCAGGTTGAGCCGGGTCATGGGGGCGGAAAGTGTCCCGTCGAATAATTCATGGCGTAACGTGGCTTCTTCAATCACAAAGATGAACTTTTTGAAGATGGTCTTGCGCTCGATGATCTCGACTGTGCGCGGCATGAATCGCTCCTTTGGGTTGAGGTGATTATAGCGCGTTGAAGGTCGGTTTTTTGTATGCACAATCCTGATCGTTTTGGGTATACTCCCTGTCGATAACCAGATTATTTCTCGGCTTGAGACACACCGCACAGGATGACCGTGATGCCCAACGCAGCGCTGCCGCGTGTCTTTATCAGCTATCGGCGTGAGTGGTACACCGACGCGCGCGGTCGTGAAGACCGCAGAACCCCCGACATCGTGCATCAGGTGCGCGACAGGATCGCTGCGTCTGGTAAATTCGACCCCTATTTCGACCGCAATATCGTCGGCGGCAAGGCGTGGGCGGATGATATTCTGGATAATCTGAAAGCGACCGATGTCGTGGTCGTGCTGATCCAATCGGTCGAAGCCGACGCCAGCATCACCGACAAGGACGAACGCGACGCCTACCGCGCGCGCCACGACACCGGTTGGTCGGATTGGGTGCAGCGCGAGATCGACCTGGCGCGCGGCGAACGCATCGCTATCTATCCGATCATCCTCAACGACGCCACCGGGTCGGAGATCGACGGCAGCCTACAGCGGCTCGCCCTGACCCAGACGCAGTACATCTATCTGCCTGCGATGGATCACGCCGCAGCGTGGAAAGATATTTTTGCCGGGCTGTCCGCCGGTGTGGAGCTGACCTATTCGCAGCAGCGCGCCCGCCTGCGCCAACTGCAGGAGCGCCTCGCCAACCCGCCCAATATCCCGCCCTACACCCATAAAGCCAGCTTTCCTTTCACTTATCAGGGGGCGGAACTGCCGATCAGCCTGTCCATCGGCAGCGGCGACATAGCCAGAGTGCGCGCTGCCGGTGTGACGGCGATCGTCACTTCGGAAAACAACTATATGCAGATGGCGCGCTTTCACGAATCGCAGACTGTGTCCGGTCGCGTGCGCATCGCGGGCGCGCGCAAACAGGGACTCAATGTGATCGTCGATGACCTGGTGCAGCGCGAACTCGACAGCTATTTCACCAACGGCGATGGGCGCGCGACGTCCGACGAATTTCCGGCGCTGTATCCGCATCGCCCCGTCGGGATCGGCGAGGTGCTGGTGACGCACGGCGGACACCCCGCCAGCGAGCTGGCAAAGCAGGGCGTGCGCTATATCTTTCACGCCGCCTCGGTCAAATTCGACGAGCAGAATGGCTTGCGCACCGTGCGTCCGATCGCGGTCGATGACCTGGTAGGGCTGATGGAGTCGTGCCTCGACGCGGTAAGCAATCTCAATGAGGCGGGCGGCTTACCTCCCGACCGTTTCCCAGCCTGGAACAGCAGCGTGCCAGCACCCTATAAACCGATCGAACGTATCATCATACCGCTTTTTGGCACTGGACACGCGGGCGCGGACGTCAGCGATGTCATTCCCAGGATGCTCCAGGGGATCAGCGGTTATATTCGCTTCAATTACAATCAGCCGCATTTCAGCCTGAAAGAGATTCATATCTGCGTACTGACCAGCAGCGATCTTGACGCGCTGGCGGATCAGGTGCCGCATTTTACCGACCTGTAGCGGGCAGCGACGAGGCGCGGTACATGAGTCCACAAATCGAGCGGGTGGCGTTAGGCGTGGTGCTGATCGTGTACGCGCTGCTGGCGATCGGCTATGCCGTGCGCGTCCCGATCTGGCTGGCACCGGACGAACCCGCCCACTACAACTATGCCGCCCAGATCGCCGCGACTGGCTGCTGTCCGGTGATCGCGCCGGGTGACTGGGATCAGGCGTATCTGTCCCGTCTGACCGCGACCGACTTCGCAGCGGATCAGCTCGAAGGTCTCGCCAGTCTGCAATACGAAGACCATCAGCCGCCGCTCTACTACCTGCTGGCGTCGGTCGTGTACACCGTGACGGGAGGCGCGCCGCTCGCACTGCGGCTGCTGTCGGTCGTCACTGGCGCGGGGGTGATCCTGTGCGCCTACGCGATCGCGCGCACGCTGGCGCCGGGTCGTCCGGGCGTCGCCATCGGTACGGCGCTGCTGGTCGCCCTGGTGCCGCAGCATCTGCACATCCTGGCGTCGGTCAACAATGACGTGCTGGCGGAGCTGCTGGTCGCGCTGACGCTGTGGCGGCTGCTGGTCGCGGTGCTGGACACCCATCCGATCGGCACAGGCGCGGCGTGGACGCTGGGCGCGCTGGTCGGGGTCGGGCTGCTGACCAAAGTGACGACGCTGTTTTTGGTCGGACTCGTCCCGGTCGGGCTGATCGGCGCCTGGTTGATCCGCCGCAGAGACGGCGCGCGGGTCGAGTCGCTGCTGCGCGCGCTGTTCGCGTTTGCGATCCCGATCGGGCTGATCGGCGGGGTGTGGTGGGCGCGCAATATCGGCGTGTACGGGTTCCCGGATATTTTCGGATTGCGCGCGCACGATGTGGTCGTCGTCGGACAGCCGCGCACCAGCGATGCCATCGCCGCGCTCGGAGTCGGCGGGTATGTCCGCGCGCTGGTCACGACCACCTTTCAGAGCTTCTGGGGACAATTCGGCTGGATGGAGCTGGCGCTGCCGACCTGGGCTTACGCCGCCATCGGCGCGTTTCTGGCGGCGGCGGGTGTGGGGTGGCTGACGGGGATGCGGGGCGGTTTTGGCACGCCAGGGTTGGGCACGCCAAATCCCTGCGATCGCGTATTGGAGACGCCAGTCACCGCCGACGATCGCGCGCGTCGGCGGCTGGCGTGGGGGCTGACCGGGCTGACGCTGATCCTGGCGCTGGCGCAATTCGCCTACTACAACACCAGCTTTCAACAATTTCAGGGGCGCTACATCTATCCCGGCTTAATCCCGTTCGCGCTGTTCGTGATCGTCGGGATCGACGCGCTGTGGCGATGGGGGGCGCATCGACTGCACATCGACGGCGTGATCGCCACCACCGGATCGGCGGCGATCGTCCTGTGGCTGGCGGCGCTGAACCTGTTCGTGTTGTGGCGTGTGATCCCTGGGCTGGGGGGATAATCCGACCAGATGAACCCTCATGACCCTTAGAACACCCCTGTAGACAATCTTTGAAAATCGTGATATGCTCTTAAGTCATCGGGGTAACTGCCAAGTTATGTCCCGATTTTTTGTTCTCTATCCCACTATTCAGTACATCACGAAAATCAAGCGGACGCACTGCTGCGCGTCTCTACGCATGTTTCAAAAGGAGACCCGATGGTCAACCTATGTGAGAGCAGCGAACAGTATCGGCTGAAAACCGAAATGATGAGCGCATGGCTGGAGGAAAAGCGCGCGCTGCGCTATCCAACCGAGAGCGACCGCGTGACCATCTGGTCGGGCAGCGAGACCTTGCACGAGGACGCGCTGGCTGCCTTTGACTACGCTGTGGCACTACCGGGCGATTATCGCTTCACTGGGGTCGAGGCGATCGCGTGCGCGTTGGTGCCGCCGATGTTCAAGGTCAATCAGCGCGCGGTGATCACCGCGCGCACGGGCGCGTTTGTCTATGCGTTTGCGCGCGTGGACGAGAGCGGCGCCCCAATCGAGGGCGGCGCGGTCGAGGTGATCGCGGTCGGCGCTGCCACCGACGAGGATGGCTGGATTGTGGCGGTGTCGAATGTGCCACGTCCTTTCATCCCGACCTGGCACGCCTTTGAAAAAGAAGTCTACAAGCTGGCGATCGCGGAAGAGCCATCGGACAAGGTGATGGTGATCGGCGGGCGCGAAGACGCCTTTGACTCCGAGGTCGATTGGGAAGATGTGGTGCTGCCCGCCGCGCTCAAAAACGAGCTGTTCGACGACGTGAAGGGCTTCTTCACCAAAGGTGTCGATGTCTACCGCCGTATGAAGCTCAAGCCGTTCCGCAAGCTGCTGCTGGCAGGGGTGCCGGGCACGGGCAAGACGATGCTGTGCGCGGCGCTGGCAAAGTGGGGCTTGGAGCAGCACTATCTGGTGATCTACGTATCGAGCAGCGGGCGCTGGCGTCGCAACGACGGGGATGGCGCGTCGTTCGAGAAGATCGATCACGCCCTCAACGTCGCCGCCAAGTCGGAAGTGCCGACACTGCTGATCGTCGAAGAACTGGACATCTATCTGCGTCCCGAACACAAGGCGCTGATCCTGAACGTGCTGGATGGCAGCGAGGCGCCGCTGAATCAGGCGGGCACGCTGCTGATCGCTACCACCAACTACCCGGAGGCGATCGACGAGCGCGTCCTCAAGCGTCCCGGGCGGCTGGATCGCATCTTCATCATCCCGGAGACGCGCGCGCCGGAAGATGCCGAAAAAATGCTGCGTGCCTATCTGGGCGAAATGTGGCAGGACTCGCACCTGGCGATCGTGCCCCGACTGATCGGCTATCCGGGCGCGTTCATCCGCGAGGTGGCAGTGTACGCGCTGACTCAGGTGGCGTATGTCGGCGGCGAAACGCTGTCGTTGGAGGTGCTGGAAAATTCGTTCAAGCGCCTGAAAGAACAGATCGACTCGCGCGACGACTTTCTGAAGCAGCGGTCGGATGTGGGCTTCGCACTCAAAAAGACGACAGCGTAATAAAGAAAGACCGTCCGACATGGGGGAGGCATGTCGCACGGTCTTTCAAGGTAAAGAAGCCTGGCGATGCCATTAAAATGTACCGCTCCAGGGGAGAATGCCTGCTGCCAGGTTGTTACTCCATCTTGCTCTCATCATCGATTCACCGCTTAAACAGGCGGTGAATTGATGGTAAACAGCAGATTAATAATATCACAGCAGCGGTGACTTTTCGATGTCGGCGTAATCGCGCGTCAGCTCGCGCCAGGCATGGCTCAGACGCCGGAACCCCTCCACGATGTCGGCGGGTTTTTGCGCGCCGTAATTGAGGCGCAGATGATAGGTGCCGCCGTTGTTGGGGTGAAACACCGACCCGATCGCGTAGGCGACGCCCGCCTGAATCGCAGCGATATACAATTCCGCCGCTGTCGGTCCGCCGTGCGGCAGCTCGATCCACAGATAGTAACCGCCGAGCGGCTCGTTCCAGCGCGATCCCTGCGGCAGATGGTGCGCGGCGGCGTCGAGCGCGACATCGCGGCGGCGGCGCAGCTCGTGATTATTGCGCTCCAGTTGTTGTGCCAGCACCCCGCGCTCCAACAACAGATGGATAGCGCGCTGATTCAGACCGGGCGTAGAAATATCCGCTGCCTGTTTCACACGCACCAGCCGCTCGTAATGATGATTGTTGGCGATCACGTAGCCGATGCGCATCCCCGGCAGCAGATTCTTGGTGAAGCCGCTGACATGCAGGACGATGCCGTCGTCGTCGAGTGCTTTCAAAGGCGGCAGCGGATCGCCCTCGAAACGAAACTCGTGATAGACACCATCTTCGAGAACGGGCACGCTGTACTCGTTTGCCAGCGCCAGCAGCTGACGCCGCCGATGCAGCGACATGTTGCTGCTGGTCGGATTTTGAAACGACGGCATGACGTAGATCAGGCGCGGACGATTCTCCAGCACCAGATTTTCCAGCATATCGAGGCGGATACCATCCGCGTCCAGCGGCACGCCCTGAATATTCAGGCGGCGTGTGCGGGCGATGTCGATGATGCCCAGGTAGGTCGGGCTTTCGGTGATGATCATGTCGCCTTCGCAGCACACCGCCTGCACCACCAGATCGATCGCCTGCTGGGTGCCGCCGGTGATCAACACCTGTTCGGGACGACAGCGAATCCCCAATGCGCTGACGTAATCGCGCACCGAGGCGCGCAGCGGGGCGTAGCCTTCGGCGACCTCGTAGGTGAGCGCACGCGCGCCGTCGCGGTCGAGGATGGTGTTGATCGCGTCGCGCAGATGCTGCACCGGGAAAAATTCAGGCGGTGGGGCTCCTGTGCTGAAATTGATCACGCCGGGCTTGCGCGACAGCCGCATCATCTCGCGGATGGTGCGATCGGGGGTGGTCGGCACGTCGCCGATCGGATTGGCGTGGCGCAGACTGTTCGCGCTGCCATTGAGATAGCCGTCACGGGTGATCGGTGCCGATGCGCGCTCGCCCGCGACAAAGGTACCGCGTCCGGCGTGGGCGCTCAGATAGCCCTCGGAGCGCAGCTCGGCATAGGCGTTGACGACGCTGATCCGACTGATGTGGAGCTGATGCGCCAGGTCGCGGCTGGCAGGCAGACGGGTGCCCGAAGACATGACGCCGCTGTCCACCTGAGAGCGGATGAAGCGGATCAACTGGCGGTAGATCGGTTCTTCACTGTCACGATCCAGCGGGATGGTGAATTCACCCGGCAGCATACGATTTCTCCGAGGTAGAGACGCAGATTGGTGTTGTACTGACACAATGGTACAAATATTTGAATTGTTTCAACCGTATCAAACAACTACACACACCATGATAGAACCAATAAGTCCAATCTGGTATTGCCAGACCTCGCCTTTCCGCAATTGCCGACATGCCGTATAGTTGACATGGCGAATCTACCAGCACAGCGAGCGAACCGGCATGGCAGAAGAACGCAATCCATTTCAGGCACAGATCGATAAGGCACTGCGCGATCTGGCGTCGCTGAACGCGAATAAACGGCGTGACGCCGCCTATCTCATGGGAGAGGTCGCCTACGAAGACTCGATCCCTACCCTGGTCAACCTGTACAAGAGCGACAAAAGTCCTGGTGTGCGCCGCGCTGCTGCCTATGCACTGGGGCAGTTCCGCGCGATCGAGATCGGCATGAGCCAGGGCGAACAGGCGAAGATCACTGCCCTGCTGCGTGAGGTCGAGACCAGCGGCAACCTGGGCAGGCGCGCGCCGACGGCGGCACGGGCACGACTCGCGCTGGCGCTGATCCTGTCGCTGGTGCTGATCGGCGTGCTGTTCACCTTTCAAAATGTGATCGCCGGGCGCGTGTTGGGTGGGCGCACCGACCGCATCGCGCTGCTGGCGGATGTGCGCGGGGTCTACACACGCATCAACGACGACACACGCACCTTGCAAAGCGAGTATCTCAATGTGATCAGCGGGCGATCGCTCGGCTGCGTCTCATTTTTCAATGATCCCCCGTCGTACACGCTCGATGCCCGCGATGCCAACGCCTACGGCGACATCGCGGCGGCGGTCGATCAGATCAACCAAGTCGGCGCGACCGTCAAAGCCGCGCGCGTGCCCTACGACGGCGCGTGTAATGGCGATCCGGCGGCATTCGCGGGCGAACGCGCCAATGACGCCTATCGTGGTCTGGTGCCGGTGCTGCCCCAGCTCGCCGACATCGAATTGGCGCTGACCGCCGCCGAAGCCAACACCGTCCGCCCGACCGCCATCCCGCCCACGCCGATCCCGACGACGCCTGCACCGCCGACGATCACGCCGCTGGTGACCCTCGCGCCGACCGCCATGCCCGCGACCGCCGCGCCGACGACCGCGCCGCTGGAGATCGGGCGCGTGCTGCCGCCCGTGTACGCCGTCATCGATGATGTGACCGCGCCGCGTGGCGCCGCCACCCTACTGGTGGCGTATTGGGAAGAAGTCGGACTCAACAGCACGTCGGCGGGCTGCACGGTGTCGCGCCCGGAGATTCCAGAGGACATCGTGATTGCAGAAGACGATCTGGCGCTCTCGTTCGAGCTGCAGCGGGCGGTGCAGGTGATCAACAACAGCCTGGAAGCGCTGCGTTCCGGCTGGACGGACTTTGTGTTTGCCTGCAATTCCGGCGCGAATGAACTATTCACCAGAGCGCCGGGCAACCTGGCGAACGCCCGCGCCTCGCTCGGCGGCTTCAGCAACGCCCGCGCACTGCTGGACGCACTGCGCGCCCTGTCGGACGGGTCAGTCATCCCGTCGGCAACGCCATAACATGACCGACGTATTCATCTCGTATTCGCGCAAAGACAGCGAATTTGTCCGCAAGCTGCACGACGCGCTCACCGAAAAAGAACGGCTCGCCTGGGTCGATTGGGAAAAAATCCCGCTCAGCGCCGACTGGTGGCAGACGATCCAGAACGGCATCGAGAACGCCGACACCTTCGTCTTCGTGATCAGCCCGGACTCGGTCGTGTCGGAGGTGTGCAACCGCGAGGTCGAACACGCGGTCAAGCATCATAAGCGCCTGGTGCCGATCGTCCGCCGTGAGGTGCTGCCTGACACGATGAACAAAGCGCTGGCACAGCACAATTGGCTGTTCGCGCGCGACAACGACGATTTCCAGGTGACGTTCGATACGCTGCTGGAGACGATCGACACCGACCTGACCTATGTGCAGGCACACACCCGTCTGCTGGTGCGCGCCCGCGAATGGGAACAAAAAGACAAGGACGCCAGCTATCTGCTGCGCGGCAGCGATCTCGACACCGCCGAAGACTGGCTGGCTGAGAGCGGCGGCAAAGAGCCGAAGCCGACCGAGCTGCAAACCGGTTACATCCTCGCCAGCCGCCGGGGCGCCAACGCGCGTCAGCGTGGGCTGCTGCTCGGCACAGCGATCGCCCTGGCGGTCACGCTGGCGCTGGCGCTGGTGTCGGCGGCGCTGTTCGGCGTCGCGGAGAGCCGCCGTCAGGAGTCCGATGTGCGCGGGACTGCCGTCGCGGAAAACGCCGGCACCGCCACCCACGCGCTCGGCTTGAGCGAGCAGCGCGGCACAGCGGTCGCGCTCAACGCCGCCACCGCGATCGCAGCCGAAGCCACCTCCGAGCGCCGCGCCCAGGAATGGCGCGGGCTGGCGTGGTCGGTCGCCTCGGAACGGGCGGGCGACGCCGACGACCACGACGCCGGGTTAGCGCTGGCTGTCCAGGCGATGACCATCGCGGATGCACCTCGTGAGGTCGAGTCGCAGATGCTCGACGCCGCCTATGCGCCGGGGACAGCCGCCGTCCTCAGCGGCGCACATCTGGGCTGGGTGGTCAGCGTGGCGACCAGCGCCGACGGCAGTTATTTGCTCTCGTCCTCGTATGATGGCGTGCTGGCGCTGTAGGCTGTCGCCACCAGCACACTCGTGCGCAGCGAACAGCGCGGCGAACAGCGCGGCGAACAGCGCGGCGAACCCGGCGAAGACCTGGGCGACGGCGCCTACCTCAATATCGATGCGATCTACAGCCTGGCGTTTCACCCGACCCGACCGACGATCGCCGTGCTTGGTGGGCTGGACGGCGTGGTGAGCCTGTTCGATGTCGAGACCTGGACGACGATCGACGCGGTGAGCGGCGATAACGGCGTCAATGTCGTGCGCTTCGACCCGACAGGACGGCTGCTGGCAGTGGCGTACAATACCGACCGCGACAACGTGGTCGTGTACGACGCCGACACGCTCGACCCGCTGATCACCCTCAGCGGACACAGCGGCGCGGTCAATGCCGTCGCGTTTTCGCCGGACGGATCGCGGCTGATCACCGGATCGGAAGACTCGACCGCGCGGCTGTGGGACAGCGCGACGGGTGAATTACTGGTCACCTACGGACCGTTTGAGGACTCCGTCGAGCCATTGGTCAGCGTCAACGGCGTGGCGTTTGGCGCGGACAGCGTGACGGACGATCCGGTCGTGCATGTGGCGACCGATGTCGGCGCCATTTACAGCCTGCACCGCGACACGGGCGCCACGCTGGTTACCTTCGACACGGGCGCGACCGCATCGACCGTCAGCGAGATCGCGCTCTCTCCAGACAGGATGACGCTGTTCAGCGCCGGGTATGACGGCATTGGCTCGCTGTGGGACGCGCGCGATGGGACGTTGATCCGCACGCTGCGTCCTACCAGCCCGCTCGATTCTCTGATCAGCGCCGCCTTCTCGCCCGACGGCTTGAGCATCGCCAGCGGGATGCAGGACGGATCGATCCGGCGCTGGTACGTCCGCAGCGGCGCGGAGACGGCGCGGCTGCAGGCGCTGCAAATCGCGCTCGACGACGACGGACGCGCGCTGGTATACGCGCCCGATGGGACGCTCTACAGCACCAGCAGCGATGGCGCCTTCACGCGCTGGTCGCTGACGCTGGACGCAGCCGAGGCGCTGGCATGGGCGCGCGACCACCGTTATCTGCGCGATCTGACCTGTCAGGAACGGATATTCAACCGGATTCCGCCGCTGTGTTCGTGATGCCGTTGGACGGTAGGATCGACGCATCAACGATGCAGAAACCTGCACCCGCGTCTCATTGATCTTGCAGATGCGCTGAAGTCAGCCCTATCGACAATCCCCCTGATGGGGGACAGCCATCTGCACCATATGGCACATAGTCGTAGGGTAAATTTATCTTAATATGACAATCGCATCAACAATTGCGACATATTAGGAGCAGCGAATGAAGAATCAAATCCGATCCATGACGCTCGGCGCGGTGCTGGTAGTGGGACTGTTGGCACTGCCGCTGGCGGCACAGGAAGATGCGCCCAGTATTGGCTTCGTCCGTTTTGCACATACCGCCGTCGATGTAGGCGCGATCGATATTTATGAAGGCGATGCGGCAGTGCCGCTGGTGGACGATCTGGAATACGGCGAATTTACCCGTCTGTACACCCTGCCGGTGACAGGCGCGCCGTTCGTCGTGCGTGCGGGCAATGCCCCGGCTGACTCACAGGATGTGCTGTTCACGACGGGTCAGGGCGCGACGGGCAACTATACCGCCCTGATCATCGCTGCGGGCGAGGCAGAGTCGCTGTCCTTCCTCCTCGAACCGTTAAACGTCATTCGCGGCGAGATCAACGGCATGGCGCGCATTCGTACTGTCAACATGGTGCGTGGCACGGAAACGCTGGATGTGCAACTGGCATCGGACGGGGAAATAGCGACCGATATTGGTTACATCGGCTTGACCGACATCGACATCACCCCGGTAACGACCGATCTGACGGTGACCGCGCCCGATGGCTCGATCGTCTACCAGCAGGACGGTATCGCATTCGACGCCGATCAGCATTATGCGATCGTGCTGTACGGCGATCCCGACGACCTGGAGTCGGTGATGGCGATGGTGATCGCCACCCCTCAGGAGACGACGCGCGTGCAAATTACCAACAACACTGATCGCGCGCTCGATGTCTATCAGCGCACTGCGGAAGAAATACCGATGCTAACCAATCTCCAGCCAGGGGTCACCACCGAGTTCATGAGCCTGCCCTCACGTGCTTACACGTTTATCGTCAAAGAAGTTGGCAGCGGGTCGGCGGGACAGGAATTGACCGCGATCGCCTATCAGTTCTATCCGGCACGCGATGTCGTCCTGGTCATCAATGGCAGCGAGACGCTGACATTCGATCTGGTGAGCGAGACGTTCACGCCCGCCGACGTGATGGACGCGATGATGGATGACGACCTGATGGAAGCGACTCCAGAAATGGGCATGATGCCCGAAGCCACGTCGGAGCCGACCCCCGCGGGGTAAATAACGCAGAAACCAATCGTTTAATCCATACGGGCGCCGCGATCCTGATACTCAGGATCGCGGCGCTGTGTTTTCTGATCTGGACTATCGGATAGGATGCTGCCGTACAAAGAGGACAGTCGCGTTGTAGGGCGACCTCGATGCGCACAGATCGATAATTATCGATACAATGTGATTTTTCGTACTGTATTCATTTTGCCTTCGCGTCCCAGTCGATCCGTGCGTTTTTTTTCTCGTCGATGCAATCCAGGAGCTACCGTGCGCTTTATCGTCACACTCTCACTGATCGGAACACTGATGCTGGCAGCGACGCTGACGCTGCAAACTGCTGAACCCTATGACGTGACCCTGAGCGGCAACGCGCAGTTCACCGACACCGCTCATTTTCGCATTCACTACACGCTGACCGGGATCGACGCCGTGACCCCTGACTACGTGAGCGCCGCCGCCGAAGCGCTGGAGCTGGCGTGGACGGTGCAGATCGAGCGTCTGGGCTGGGCGGCGCCGCCCTCGGATGCCGGACGCGGTGGCAGCGACCTCTACGACGTATTTCTCAAGGACTTGACCGACGAAGACGCGCTCGGAGTCACATCCGCCGAGGACATCGTGCGCGACAACCCCAATACCCCGGAGACCGAGTCCTACGCCGCAGCCAGTATCCTGTACGTCGAGAACGATTTTGCCGGCGTAGACTTTGCCGATGGGCAGGACGCGATCTCGCTGATGCGCGCCACCGTCGCCCATGAATTCAACCACGCCGTGCAGTTCGGCTACGATTATATCGACGCGCACGACTGGATCTACGAGGCGTCGGCAGTGTGGATGGAGACGCAGACGGTCGGCGTCGATCAGGATGCGACTGGCTACGTCAGCGCCAATTACGAATATCCCGAAATCTGTTTCGGCTCGGTCATGAACGACAGCGACTCCGAGCTGCATTACGGCGAATGGCTGTTCGTCGATCACCTCGCACAGGAATACGGTGCAGAGGTGGTGCGCGCCGTGTGGGAACAGAGTCGGGAGTTGGAGGGGTTCGCCGCGCTGGAGGCGGCACTGGAGCCCTACATGGACATGACGCTGCCAGCGGTCACAGCGCAGCCGACTGAAGCTGCCCCGATGGTGCCGGAATCGACCGTGATTGCGCCGCCGACCCTGCCCGCCATCAGCGGCGGCGGCAACCTCGGTATCCGTCCGCCCGGCGCGCCGACGGCGGGTGCACCCGCCGTCGGCGGCAGCGGCAATCTGGGCGCGCGTCCCAATCCATCCGGTCGCGCCGCTGTGCCGCGCGTCAGCGCACGCGGCACCTCCCCGATCATCCCGGCAGTGCTGCTCGATTACCGTCTGCGCAATCTGGCGCGCGACTACGACCTCGCCGCGCTTTTTGACGCGACGGTGTGGCTCGAAGGGACGATCGACTCGCTGGACTGGACGAATACCGGCATCGGCTTGCAGGAACTCAGCGCCAATTATTTCGCGGTGACCCTGCCAGCGGGGACCTACAGCGTCATTGTCGAGGGCGCATCCGCGCTGACGCTGTGGAGCGTCGAGATCGTCGGGGGACAGATGGTGGCATACGACCTAAGTGCGACTGGGACGCTCACCGTGCGCCCCGGCACGGAGTCGTACCTGATGGTGTTCAATCCGGTCTACGATGAAGACCTGAGCGACTGCACGTCGGTCGAATACGATCTCAAGATCACCGCGACCGAGGGCGCTGCACCGCCGACGCCCTATCGTCGCTACGACGCGGGGTATTTCGCGTCGCTGGACGAGGGGTGGGAATAAACGCCGTTGAACGAATGCAAAAAGGCGTCTTCAACAAAGGGTTTGGCGGTGCCAAACCTTATGACAACTGCAAACTCTGCGCCTGCACCTCGTTCATCGCCTCGATCGTGTCCTGCAAGCCAGCAACCTCATCCTGAATCTCCAGGCGCAGACGCTGCGCGCGGCTGCTGTCCACATCTTTGGTGCCCAGGCGTGACATCTGCGCGTAGATCGTCCCCAACGACGACAGCGTGCTGTCCAGCTGGATTTCCGCGCGCTTGACGCTGTTGGCAGTGGCGTTCAGATTGGTCAGTTGCAGTTGCAGCTTGTCCATCTGCTCCTGCAGGTCCTGCCTGACCGCCGCGTCAGCCTCGCGTGCCAGGCGGACTTTCACTTTTTCCAACTGCTGTGGCACCGCGCGCCGATCCTCATCGACCAGGCGATTCGACTCGAAGCCGTCCACATGCAGCGCCAGATTGTACATATGCGCGATCCAGTCGCTGACATCATTGACTGTCTCCTGCAATTGCACGCGCATAGCGCCACTGCTCTGCCCGACCAGCTTCATCATACTGCGGCGGTACTCGACGGCGCGCTCCAGCCGTTCGCGCGACACCGCGCTCTTGACCGCGCGCAGATCGAATTTCGCCTCGAATTCACGGGCGATCGCCTGAGCCGCCGCCTCCGGATCGCTGAGCGCAGTCACCAGCAGCGCGCCCTCGGCGATCGCGCCGCCGATCAGCCAGAAGAAGGGCTGCCACCAGGGGAATGGGAACGGAAAGGCGAGGAACAGCACGATCGACAGGACGATCGTCAGGATGCTCTCCCAACGCAGCAGCGCATTGACCAGCACGGCGCCCGTCGCGCGCTGACGCACCTCGTTTTGTGCCATTGAGTCCATTTCTTTCTACAGTACATGCAAAACGACATGCAAAACGGACGCCCCTGGGGGGCGTCCGGCGACCTTCGACAGAACAACCGTTCCGATTACGATCCGTCGCTGGCGGCGCCGCCACCCTGCGCGCCCAGCAGGCGCCGACGGCGTTCCTCGAGCTGGCGATCGATCTCGCCGCCGCGTACCACATCCTCGATCTCTTCCTGGACATTGCGCGTCGCCATGTCGAGGCGGGCATCTTCTGCGTCCAGGCGAGCACGCACCTGATCGGCGAGGCTGCTGACCTCGCGATCACCGACCGACGCCAGATCGTCGATGCTCTTGATCGTCTTGGTGGCGACCTTCTTTGCCTCTGCCAGCTCGATCAGGGCGCGGAGCTGCTCGCGCTCATGACGGATCGAGGTCAGACGCGACTCCAGCTTCATACGCATGTTCAGCATCGCCTGATACTGGACATCCTGCTGCTGCCACTGCTCGTAATATTCCTGAGAGAGCTGCTGTTTGGTGTTCAGCTCTGCCTGTGCCGCGCCCGCCAGATCATCCTTGCCCTTGAGGATGAGCGTATCGATGTCGCGGTCGAGCTTTTCGGCAGCGGCGGCGAATTCCTCGTACTTACGCTTCAGCGTCTTGACGGTGCCGCCGACGGTCGCCGCCGAGTCTTCCAGCGCGTCGAGATTCTTCTCGACCTGGCGAATGTATTCGTCCATGACGGCGACGGAATTCTGCGCCAATGCCCGATCGACAATGCCGTGCAGACTGGCACTGAGCAGCGTGTTGATCTTGTCGAAGATTGATTGCTGCGCCATAAGGGTGTTATTCTCCTGGTCTTGAGTCAGAACCTGCGAAAATGAATTTCGATGTGATGACTGCGCCGTGCATCAGGGGTCTGGCACGCCCAACCCCGACCTGCCCTGTCCGTCGATGTCTATGACCGTGCTGGGATGAAAATCGAGAAACGGCTGCCTTTACCGAGCTGGCTCTCGACCGATGCGCGCCCGTGATGCAGCCCCGCGACATTACGCACGATCGCCAGCCCCGATCCGGTGCCGGGATCTTCGTGCCGCCAACGCTCGATCTGGTAAAAGGTCTCCCAGATGCGATCCTGCTCGGATGGGTCGATACCGCGCCCCTGATCCTGTATCCACAGACACACCATGCCATCGACGTGATGCGCACCCAACGCGATCGGACGGTCTGGCGCCGAGAATTTGCTGGCGTTGTCGATCAGGTGCGTCAGTGCGAGACGCAGATAGGTTTCGTCGCCTGTGAACACAGGCACCGAATCGATGATCAGATCGATCGGCTGCGGCAGCGGACGCACAGCGCGTATATCACGCAGCGCCGACTCCCACAGCGCGCGCGCATCGGTGATCGGCGTCTTTCTCAGATCATACGTGCGTCGGGCTTCTCCGGTTTCCATTTCCACCAACTGGATGAAATTTTCGATCAGCCGCCGCAGCCGCACCGCGCCGGTGCTGACTCCGCGCAGGAAGGTGGACATCTCTTCGTCGCTGAGGGGCTGCTCGGTCGCCTCTTCGAGCATATCCGAGTAGGCGACGACGTAGGTCAGGGGGGTGCGGAATTCATGATTGAGGATCATCAGGATGCGCGTCTTGAGTTCATCCATGCCGCGCACACTTTTCCTGATCACGCGGCGCATCCGTTCGAGCTTGTTCTCGATGGTGATGATCAGGTCTTGCGCGTCGAACGGCTTGACCAGGTAATCATCGACGCCGAGCTGCTTGCCGCGCAGAATATCCTGCTTTTCGCCGCGCGCGGTCAAAAAGATGAACGGAATGTTGATCCAGTCGTCCACCTGGCGCACCGCACGCAGGAATTCGATCCCGTCCATCTGCGGCATCATGATGTCGGAGACGATCAGATCGGGCGGCGTGGTGGTCGATTGCAGGATTTCCAGCGCCTGCCGTCCATTTTCGGCGCACACGACCGTGTACTGGTCGAGTTCCAGGACAGTCTGTATACCTTCGAGTAAATTCAGATCGTCTTCTACGACCAGAATGCGCGTGTTTCTGCTTTCAATCTGCTCGTATGGGTTCCCAGCCGCCAGCACCATAATTCTATACCCCTTAGATCGTTTCGTATTCATTATAGCTAGAATCGCCGTAAACGATCAGCGCAATCCGCAACCCGCACTGGTTCACGCGCTGCTCATGATGTGGCAAGGGACGACTAAAGACAAAGAGGCAGGATCAGAAAGGAGTCTGACGGCGATCCGACACAGCGTTACGACGGATGTATCGTTATGCCTCCCTGGATGGGAATTCTGTAACGAAAGGAAACAGCACATGACTCGTTTTATCACCCTCGTGTTGATCGTCCTGTTGGCACTTCCCGCTGCCGCTCAGGATGTCACCCCAGAAATGATGCTGCCCCTGCCCGCAGAAGTCGTGATCGATGTCGCGGGAATCCTGCCTGAAGGGGTGGAATATCACCCGACACGATCCGGATTTCTGTTCGGTTCACTGAGCAAAGGCACGATTCATCACATCGATGTCGATGGGACGATCAGCGTGTTCGCTGAGGCAGATGGGCTGATCGCGACGGTCGGCATCCACGTCGATGCACCGAACAACCGCCTGCTGGTCGCCAACTCAAATGGCATCACGCGCGACCTCGCGTCGCTGTTCGCATTCGATCTGGAAACAGGTGAGCTGCTGTACTCGGCAGATATGAGCGATCTCTATAGCGACTCCGAGACAGCCCATTTCGCCAATGACGTGACCGCCGACGCCGACGGCAACGCCTACGTGACCGACTCGTTCGCGCCCGTGATCTACCGTATTACGCCGGAAGGCGACGCCTCGATCTTCGCGCAGAACGACGGCTTTGCGGTCGAGGGCTTTGGCTTGAACGGGATCGATTATCACCCTGACGGCTATCTGTTGGCAGCGGTCGGTGCCAGCGGCGCGATCTACAAGGTGCCGCTGGACGATCCCAGCGACATCACCCAGGTGACACTGCCTTATCCGATCGGCATCGACGGCATGGCGCTGGACGCCGACAACAACCTGGTCGCGGTAGGTCGTCCCCAGGATGGTGAAGGCAATCGTCAGGTCATCGCGGTCATTTCGAGCGCGGATGAGTGGGAATCAGCCGAGATCGCGCTCGCAGCCGAGACGACCGGCGCGGCGACCACGCTGGCGCTCGCCGATGGCGCGGCATACTACATCAATGCCTATCTGAGCAATCCCGCGCAAACAGAGTACCAGATCGTGCGCGTCGATTACGCCGACACGATGATGGAGTAGAGACGCATCACGATGCGTCCGACCCCTCTCCCACTGCCGCCAGGAACATGCGACGGGGAGAGGGGAGACAGAAACGGCGAGGGCAACCAGGTTCGAGATCTGCTTCGCGCTCTGGTTGAATCTTTTTTCCTTGAGTTACTTTCCTGGTGGACGACTACTGCTCACGCGCGCCATCGAAACGCAGACGATGCAGCTCCAGCAGGTCTGACAGCAGGGCAAACCCGGTCTGCATCCGTCCGGCGCCCGCGCCTATCAGTGTGATCTCGCCCATCAGATCGGTGGCATAGGTGACGGCGTTCATCGCGCCGGACACCCCTGCCAACGGGTGACTCAGGGGGAGACGAGTGGGCGCGACCCGCCCGCCGTCGGGCGTAACCTCGACGATCAGCTTCCAGCGCTCACCCGCTGCCCGTGCCGACTCGATGTCCGCCGGGGTGAGCGAGCGAATCCCGCGCACATCCATCGCATCGAGCGTGAGCGCGCTGTCGAACAGCGCCGCCGCCAGGATGATCCCCTTTCCGGCGGCGTCCCAGCCGTCCACGTCGTCGGTCGGGTCGGCTTCGGCATAGCCGAGGCGCTGTGCATCTGCCAGCACCTCGGCGTAGGGCGTCCCGGTCTCCATCTGCGTCAGCATAAAATTGGTGGTGCCATTGAGGATGCCGCGCGCCGACGTGATCGTGCAGCCCGCCAGCGCCTGCATCCCCAGACGCAGACTCGGCGTGCCCGCCATCACCGTCGCCTCAAACCGGAGCAGCACACCGCGTGCCTGCGCCGCCTGGCGCAGCTCACGATACGCCAGCGCGATCGGGCCCTTGTTCGCCAGCACCAGATGGCGTCCGGCGGCAATCGCGGCACGGCAGTGATCGAGAGCAGGCTGTGCTGTTTGCAGGTCGGTCGGCGTCGCCTCGACGATCACGTCGGCGGGCGCGCTGGCGATGATCCGCAGCGCATTCCATTCATCATCATTTCCAGCGTCGTATGCGCCGTCGGGTCGGACGGCATAGCCGCGCGCGGCGCCCATCGTCAGGTCGTCGGTGGTCAGCAGCCAGTCGAGATCGATCCCGTCCGGCGCCACCACCGCCCCGCGCGATCGCGTCACGACGGCGGTCACACGTCCCTCGAATCCGTATTGTTGGCGCAGATACGCGCGCTTGTTGTGCAGAATCTCCACCAGGCCGCGATTGACGCCGCCAAAGCCGATCAGTGCAATCTTCATAAGTCCCTTGTCCTTGTCGAGAACGACCAGTTCTACGGATGTGGTGTTGTGCATGTTAGCGCATGTTACAATGAAGGTCTCTTCAGCGTGTCGATCGCCCAGGCGTGCGGCGCGCCAATTTCAGCATTACCCCAAAACGATGCAGACAAAACCGGAGCGAATTTCATGGCAGTGAATATGTCCGTCCGTCCTGGCAGCAAAGCGCAAGCGATCATCGCCCGCGATGATACCATCATGTCGGGATCGATGGTGCCGCGCTATCCCTTCGTGATCGAGCGCGGACTCGGCGCGCGGGTGTGGGATGTGGACGGCAACGATTATATCGATTTTGCCGCCGGGATCGCCGTCAACGCCACCGGGCATTGTCACCCGGAGGTCGTCAAAGCCATTCAGGATCAGGCGGCGAAATTCATCCATATCGCGGGCACCGATTATTATTACGAAGTCCAGATTCAACTCGCGGAGCGGCTGGCGTCGATCGCGCCTTTCAGCGATCCCGCCCGCGTCTTTTTCTGCAACAGTGGCACCGAGTCGGTCGAGGGCGCGCTCAAGCTGGCGCGCTGGTATACCAAGCGGCAGAATATCATCTCGTTTTTCGGCGGCTTTCATGGGCGCACGATGGGCGCGCTGTCGCTGACGGGCAGCAAGAATGTGCAGAAAGACGGCTTTTTCCCGATGATGCCCGGCGTGCATCATGTGCCGTACAACAACCCCTATCGCTGCCTGCACGGACGCGAAGAAGCGGCGTGCCGCGCGCGCTGCACCTGTGTGTCCTACATCGAGGATGTGGTCTTCAAACGGATCATGCCCGGCGAGTCGGTGGCGGCGATCATCCTGGAGCCGATCCAGGGTGAGGGCGGCTATATCGTGCCCGATGCGGGCTTCATGCAGGAAATCCGCGCGCTGTGCGACCGCTATGGCATTCTGCTGATCGCGGACGAGGTACAGAGCGGGATCGGACGCACTGGCAAATGGTGGGCGATCGAGCATTTCGACGTGGAGCCGGACATCGTATGCACCGCCAAAGGCATTGCCAGCGGGATGCCGCTCGGCGCGATCATCGCCCGTGAACACATCATGACCTGGCCCCCCGGCGCGCACGGCAACACCTTTGGCGGCAATCCGATCGCGTGCGCAGCGGCACTGGCGACCCTCGACCTGATCGAGCGCGGCTACATGCACAATGCCGCCGAACAGGGCGAATACATCCGCGACATCCTCGAAGAGATGAAGACACATCATCCCTCGATGCAGCACGGGCGCATCGCCGGAATCGGGCTGATGGTCGGCGTCGAGCTGGTCGCGGACGAGTCGCTGAAGCCTGCCAAAGAGCTGCGCAATCGGGTGGAGCGCATCGCCATCGACAACGGGCTGCTGGTCCTGGGCTGCGGCGAAAGCACGCTGCGTTTCTGTCCGCCGCTGATGATCGAGCGCGAGACCGTCGATGCCGGGATGCGCCTCTTTGATGCCGCGCTGACCCAGGCGGAGCAGGAAGCGGGCATGCTGTAGACTGCAATCGATCATTTATAAATTTCACGATAAACGGTCTGACGCGACAGGGGCGGTCAGACCGTTTTATGTTATGGCTGGCAATTTAATTGCACACCAGCATTGCATCAACTTTGACCGAGCATAAGTTCTAATAGTATTACATAATCTTTCTGGTTCAAAATGCCGTTCTTATTGAGTGCCTCTAAGATATTGCGACTGGTCGTTTTAGATGATTGTACCGGGTTTCTCAATGCGCCCACGATCCGTTGTGAGACTCTGTCTTCAGGCGTTTCGGAAATGGCTTCGGCTTGTTTAGCAGCGAGGTAATTCTCTTCCAGTTCGGCAAACAGCGCGGCATATTTCACACAAACTTCATGGGTCATACTTTGCTTATTAGCCCGTCCCTGGATGGCAATCTGGTCGAGTTTTTGCACGATCTGATTCAAGTCGTTTGCGCTTGTAATCTGTTTGCTTTGCAGAAATTTTAGTGTGGAAGGGAAATCGCTGACAGTAAGACCGTTGGTGTAGCAGGGCAGTATCCAGCCGTCATCAAAGTTATCTGTTATCCAGGCACCCCCGGTCTCAAAATGAACCCAAGCCGATCCGATACTGTTTGGGGTCAGCAGCGCGATGAAGATGCGCGCCTCTTTGAGCGCACCCTTAATTTTTGCCTGCCAGTCATCGCCAATCTCGATAGAGTCATCGTTTGAAGAGTTGAAAAATTTGAAGGTTTTGTCGCCAAAAACTTCGACCACGAATTGTTCAAGCAAATTGGAGATAGCACCATCTTTGGAAGAGTGGCTGATGAAGATAGTTTCGGGCAATCTGCTTCACTCCACTTTGATATTGATGCTGAATTTACAGATAATATCACTTAAGTCGAGTAACACTTCGGTGAAATTCACGTAGTTATCACCCAGATTTTCCACATTATCTTCTAGCTCGGTCCAGCACATTAAGCCATCGATATCTTCCTCATTTTTAGTGGTATATTCTGTCGGCTTCAACCGGCTGTATTCCGAAAAGGTGCGGAGCAGAATGCGATAAATTTTGACCAGTTCCGAGTCGGAATAGCTGTCGGGCTTAAATAAATCGACGGTGTATTTCAATTTATTGACAGTTTTGTCGCGTTCAACTATGATTTTCCAGTCAACCTTTGGTAAGCAGGCAAAGTTGTAGAGTATTTCCAGTTCGTTTTGTCCGCTTACCTCGACAATGTAATCTTTTTCCCACAAAGTACAACACAAAGAGCGCAAGGCGGCTTCATCCTTTACCAAGCCCTCACATTCATCTTTGTAGGATTTTGGCGGTTCGCTGATCGGCTGCATTGTAGTTTCTCGTTGTGGGTTAGCTGTTGACCGAAGGTGGTTTTACACTCAGCTTATAAAGAAACAGTGGCGATGCGACGCGATCGACCTGTGTATACGGGAATGTGAGGGGAGTGAACTTCACTACAATATTCGTGCCTCGCGAAACAGGCAGTTTGGAGACGCGCTTCAATTTTATGGGCGGCTCAAGTGTGTACAACTGTTCGAGTGTCTTCAAGAGAGCATCGTGGTTTGCGCTTTGCTTATTTTCAAATTCGAGAAATTTGAGTATGTCCAGCCGCAAATTTCTCACCGCAGCACGTTGGGGATTTGGGGTTTGGATTAGTTTGTCGGCGCGCTTTAGTAGCTCAATCTCGCGCTTATCGACGATGTGTTGTCTAGTCATTGAAGTTCCTTTCCGAGCATTTTCAGGATTTGCGTTTGCACATCACCTAATACGATTTTGTCTTCTGCGTGCAGTTGGTTTTTTAGTTCGGATAGGGAAAATTTTTGCGCCAGAGAGTCGAATTCTACCACCTGCTTCGCAAGGATAAAAGTCAGACTTAAGTCCCGCATCTGCACTGAAGTGAGCGGATCGCCTTCGTATTTGATGTCGTTGTTTTTATAAAATGTAAACTTGTCCTTGTGCGGCACAAGATAAACGTGCCAACGTTCTTTGACTGGAACAGCAGTCTCTTGAAATAAAGGGATCACGAGATCACGTCTTTGAGCTAATCCTTTTTTTATTTCAGTGACACATTCAAAGCTGGGAAACTTATTCAAGACCCATCGGATATTTTCCTGAGTAGGCATACTTGCGGCTGCCCCTGCGATGTGGGCTGAATAACTGGCAGCAGCTTGCGCATAGCGCAGCGCAGATAAAAAATTATGCTGATGATATTCGCTGGCAAATGCACTGCAAAAAGCATCCAACATACCTCCCACATCCACAATGTCCAATGGGAACACAGCCGCTTTATAAACTACTTTCTCCCAGATAATATAAGTGCTTCCGTCTCGACCATGTACAGCGATATTCACCGAAAAGTTATTGTACTGTTTGGTCAAAATTTCCAGCAGATCGACATCTGTATGTTTATCAGGGTCATCGACGCCGCTTAAGGCGGCAACTTCCCTCCAGGAAACGACCAGCAGATCGATGTATTCGAGTAATGTGCTTATCTGTTCAATGTCAAGGTCGTCATTGATAGGCGCGCAGCGCAATATCACAATCGTCCTTTTTTTGCCGACCGTGTGTAAGGCTTGCTTCAAAGTATCAAATTTCATACCCAATGTCACCAGTACTGCTGTGGCGTTTGCAATTGACTGATAGGACGATTTCAAGTCACCGGGTGTCAGGACATAGGATGCCCCAATTTGCGCAAAATAGGTGGGGTGCAGTCCATCCTGTTGAATCCGAATTATATCTGTTGCACTATTTTCAACGGTGAGCAAAAGATCTACACTCACTTTTTCAAACTCAAGCGAACTGCGAATCCGCGCGCCATAGGGGTCATCGCCAACGCCGCCAATAATCTTGACTCGTTTTCCTAACCTCGCTAAACAAATCGCTTGAAGATATGCCCTGCCACCCGGTGTCTCAGAATGGGACAAGATTCGATATCCGCCGTCATGACGTTGTTCAACTACGTCTCGCATATCGTAAGCAATATTACCGATGACAACGAACATAATACACCTGTGGATCGCAGCCGACGATTAGATGAACCAAGTATACAATTAAACAATAATCCTGAATCAACACAGATGCAAACAGGAAAAGCGTGAGACTGCGTGTTTGCTCTGTTTCTGCCCCCGACTCGCCAATCAGCCAGTCGGGGGAGCGGGCATTTGCCCTACTTCAGATCGTCCTCGCTGTCGCGCGCGCGGAAGCTCATGCGGATCGGCGTGCCCTCGAACGGATAAGTCTCACGAATCTGATTTTCCAGAAAGCGGCGATAGGTGAAATGCACCAACTGGGGATCGTTGACGTGAAACAGGAACAGCGGCGGTGCCACCCGTACCTGTGAACCGTAGAACAGCTTGAGCCGCTGAGTGCCTCGCGTCGGCGCCGGGTGCTTCGCCTGGGCATCGCGCAGCAGGCGGTTGACGTCCGCCGTCTGCAAACGGTTGTAGCGCCCCTCGAACACGCGCTTTGCCGTCGCCAACACCTCGTGAATACGCTGTCCGGTCAGGGCGCTGATGAAGATGATCGGCGGGTCGGGCAGAAAGTCGAATTTCTGGCGCAGCGTTTTGGTGAATTCCAGCGTGGTGGTATTGTCTTTTTCGACCGCATCCCACTTGTTGACCACCAGCACAATACTCTTGCCCGCCTCGATCACGTAGCCGGCGATGTGCTGATCCTGGTCGGTCACGCCGTCGGCGCCGTCGATCAGCAGCAGCGCGACATCGGCACGGTCGATCGCCTTCATCGCGCGCAGCACGCTGAATTTTTCCACACCCGGCTCGATGCGTCCGCGTCGGCGGATGCCAGCGGTGTCGATCAGGGTAACGGGTTCGTTGAAGTAGTTGATCTCGGTGTCGATGGCGTCGCGGGTCGTCCCGGCGATCGGACTGACGATCATCCGTTCTTCACCGAGCAGCTTGTTGGTCAGGCTGCTCTTGCCGACATTGGGGCGCCCGACGATGGCGACCTGGAGATGATGCTCTTCTTCAGCATCGTCGGCGGGCATTTCCGCCAGCTCTGGAAAGCGCGCGTAGGCGGCTGTGACCACCGCGTCCAGCAGGTCACCGACGCCGACCCCGTGAATGGCACTGAGTGGAAAGACTTCACCGAGACCCATACCGTAAAATTCGACGGCGCTCTCGTTGTGTCCCATATGGTCGGCTTTGTTGGCTGCCACCAGCACGGTCTTTTCGGTGCGGCGCAGAATCTCGCCGATCTGCAGGTCGGCGGCGGTGACGCCTTGCAGCGTATCGACCACCAGTACGATGATGTCGGCATCCGCGAGCGCCAGCAGCGCCTGTGCCTTGATCTGCGGCACAAAATCGATGCTGCCTTCAGAGAGCGGATTCTCGTCGCGGGTGCCGCGCGGTTGATAGACCTCGATACCGCCTGTGTCTACCACATTGAACAGCAGTCCCTGCCACTCGAATTCACCGAACAGGCGATCGCGGGTGGTGCCGGGGATGGGATCGGTCACGGCGCGGCGTTCGCCCACCAGCCGATTGAACAGGGTCGATTTGCCGACGTTCGGACGCCCGACCAGGGCAACCAATGCTTTTTGTGCCATGTGCTTGTTTACTTTCATGCGGTCGTCCACACGGGGACACCGCTCATTGTGCGCGTGCATCGAAACGCCCAGATGGACGCTCGGTCTGAAATATCTTTACGGACGCATGACTATGCGTCGCTACGGCAGAGACAGGGTGTTGCAGTCCCTACACCTGCGCGATCGCCTCGATCTCCACGATCGCGTTCAACGGCAGCTTTGCCGCCTGGATGGTGGTGCGGGCTGGCGGGTCGTTCGGAAAGTAGGTGGCGTAGATCACGTTCATGGCGGCGAAGTCGTTCATATCCGCCAGATACACGGTCGTCTTGACGACGCGATCCAGCGATGATCCGGCTGCCTCGATGATCGCCTTGAGATTTTTGAGTACCTGGCGCGTCTGCCCGTCGATACCGCCTTCAGCCAGCGATCGGGTGCCGGGGACGAGCGCCGTCTGTCCGGCGGTGAAGAGCAGATTCCCGGTGATGATGCCCTGTGAGTAGGGACCGACGGCGGCGGGGGCACCTTCGGTCGAGACGACCTGACGGGACATAGGCTGATCTTCCTTGTGAAAATGATCGGATGCGGTAGACTGATGATCGTACACGACGCGCGGCGTAGGGACAATGCTGGCATTGTCCGCATGAGGAAAATACAGATGCGTAAAATCTGGAGTCTGGCGCTCGGTCTGCTGATCGGCGGCGCTATTGGGTTGATGCTGGTGATGATCCTCGCGCCCGCGACCGGGGCGAAGCTGCGCTTTTTCATCCGTGACTCGTACCGCGATGCGCTCACCGAGGCGCGCGCGGCGGGGCGGGCACGCGAAGCGGAATTGACCGCCGATTTAGCGCGTCGTCAGGGCAAGCGGGCACTGTAACGCAGATTCGCGCTATAATGAGCTGGACTATTTCCACCCGGCTTGGCAAGCAGAGGCAGCGTCCTGATGGCAGCGTTACCCCGCGTACTCACCGTAGACCCCACTGGCAGGCTGTCGCGCATCGCGCGCGCGGCGATCGATCTCAGCGATCTCGCCGTCGTGCAGGTCGATGTCCCTGGTGGCGCCGAGGCGCTCGAAGAACTGCGATACGCGCCCTGCACCCTGATGATCAGCGCGCTGGCGATCGATGGCGTCGATCCCGACCTGGACGGCGTGACGCTGGCGACGCGGGTCAAGCGTGACTTTCCGCTGACCGCCGTCATGGTGCTGGCGGACAACGATGAGGGCGAGGACGAGATCACCAGCGACGCTCCGTTTCTGTATCTGAAGCGTCCGCTCGACGCGGCACAGGTGATGCGCATCATCAACGCCGCGCTCAACTTCCGCGATATTTTCCTGGCAGCACAGCAGCCGACTCGCCGCATCGAGAGCGATAGCGACATGGGCGCGCTGCCGCCGATCGACCCCCATTTCGTGCAGGGGGTACTCGATACCCTCTCCAACGATATTCTGCCGATGGCGATCATCCTGATCAGTCGGGCGGGCGAGGTGATCGCCGAACGCGGCGCCGTCGGCTATATCGACCGCGAGTTATTGGCGGCGGGCGTGGCGCCCACCGCCAAAGCGACCATCAGTATGTCGGAGGTGGTGGGCACCCAGCCGTCGGCGCTCAACTTTTTCGACGGTGACCGCCTGGACATTTTCACGCTCTCGGTCGGCTTTCACTACACCCTGTGCATCATCTTCGACGGGCTTGCCGGACAGCGGCAGTTTGGCGCGGTCAACCGGTTTGGACGCCGCGCGGTCGAAGACCTGCTGGCGATCCTGGGCACACACGCTTATGCGCTCGACCTGCCTACCCAAAAGCCGGAAGAAGAACCGCCGCGCCGCCGTCCGATCATCAAGGCGATCACCCAGGAAATGCCGATTCCCAATCTGATCCTGGAACGCGCGCAAACCTGGGAAGCCGCGCCCTCCGCCACGCCGACCCCCACGCCAGTCGTGGTCGCGCCGCCCCTCCCGGCACCCGTCGTGTACGAGCCGATGGCGCCGATCGCCGATTTTGACGTGTCGGTGCTGGATGGCGGGTTCATCGATCTGGAGGCGCTGATGGCAGCCGCCGATGACCTGTTCGATATGGATAAGCTGGCGGAGATCGCCGATGAAGGACGCAGCGATCGCGGACCCCTGACCTACGAGGAAGCGCGTCAGCTCGGTATCCTGCCGTAAGCATCCCCACGCCTAAGGCGGGGGCTTTCAACAGCCCGATGCTTACCTGCTCCAGTCCCTGCAAGGGGGCTACGTTATCGGCGAATACATAGGCACTTCGGGATGCGACGCCAGTCCCGAACGCTGCGGGAAACGGTTAAACAGGACGACGGGAGAAAGCCAGTGCCGTTTCCATACAAAACCGCCGAATAACCTGAGCCAGGCGAACATTACACCCGCAAGGGCAGAAACGAAAGGTAACTTTCAATCATGCAACGTGTGTTAGTGGTCGATAAAAACAAACAGCCGCTCATGCCGTGCCATCCGGCAAGGGCGCGGGAACTGCTCAGAAAGGGAAAGGCGGCGGTCTATCGCCAGTTCCCCTTCACACTCATTCTGACGGAGCGCGAAGGCGGTGAAACTCAACCCGTCGCGCTGAAGATCGATCCGGGAAGCAAGACAACGGGCATTGCTTTAGTCGCAGACTTCAAGCGCGGCAAGCGTCTGATCTGGGCAGCGGTACTCGAACATCGCGGGCAGCAGATACGCGACGCGCTCCTGTCAAGGCGGCAACTTCGACGTTCTCGACGCAGCCGACATACCCGGTATCGCCCGGCGCGCTTTGATAACCGCCGCCGTCCAGTGGGCTGGCTGGCGCCGTCATTACAAAGCCGCGTGGAGAACAGTTGGACATGGGAGCATCATTTAAGCAAGGCGTGCCCAATCACTGGTATCGCTCAGGAATTGGTGAAGTTTGATACGCAGTTGATGGCAAATGCGGAAATCAGCGGTGTGGAATATCAGCAGGGCGAGCTGGCGGGTTATGAGATACGAGAACACCTGCTGGAAAAGTGGGGGCGTAAATGCGCATATTGTGGGGCGAAAGATACCGCACTGGAAATCGAACACATCGTGCCGAAATCGCGCGGCGGCAGCAATCGGGTAAGCAATCTTACGCTGGCTTGCCATGATTGTAATCAGGCGAAGGGTAATTTGACCGCTTCGGAATATGGGCATCCCGAAATTCAAGGCAAAGCCAAACAACCCCTGAAAGACGCGGCGGCGGTGAACGCAACACGCTGGTCACTGTGGCGCAGGTTACAGACGACGGGATTGCCTGTAGAAGTCGGCACTGGCGGGCGCACGAAGTTCAACCGTACTCAGCAGGGCTATCCAAAAGCCCACTGGATCGATGCTGCCTGCGTGGACGAGAGTGGCGCGGCAGTGCAGTTGAAATACGCGCACAAGCCTCTGTATATCAGGGCGACAGGACATGGGTCACGCCAAATGTGTGGCACCGACAAATACGGTTTCCCCTCCCGTTACCGCTTGTGCCAGAAGCACCACTTCGGTTTTCAGACGGGAGACATCGTCCAGGCAGACGTACCTGCGGGCAAATACACAGGTCGCCACGTCGGGCGTGTCGCCTGTCGCGCATCGGGAAGGTTTGACATCACCTCCCCTTTCGGCAAAGCGGCGGGTATTTCACATCTTCACTGCCGGATGCTGCACCAATCAGACGGCTACACCTATACGAAAGGACACGGCGCTATCGCTCCCCACGCCTGAAGGCGGGGGTATCTGGCGCCATTTTGATGAAAACAGCCGTCCTCGCACAGATGCGCGTGACCGCACCGACGATGCGCGCATTGTCCATTCAGCACAGTTTTTGTAGGGACGATGCGCGCATTGTCCGAGAACCAATTCGATGAAGTCGGCGCTGATCGGGCAGCAGCTTGGCGATTACACGCTGGTGCGGGTGCTGGCGACGGGCGGCATGTCACGCATCTATGAAGGACTCGACAAACGGCTCAACCGCCGCGCGGCGATCAAAGTACTCGATATGTCAGCCGATCCGCAGGACACCGACGCGCTGCGGGTGCGCTTCGAGCGGGAGGCGCGCGCGCTGGCAAAGCTGGAACACCCGCACATCATCGCCATCTATCAGTTCGGGGAGCAGGATGGGCTGTATTTCATCGCCATGAAGCTGATCGAGGGAGGTGATCTGGCTGGCGAACTCAAAGACCTGCGTCGCACCAATCAGACCATGCCCCCAGCGCGGGCGATCGCCATCCTGGAACAGATCGCCGATGCGCTCGACACCGCCCACGCCGCTCACATCGTCCACCGCGACATCAAGCCGTCGAATATCCTGATCGACCTGCAGGATCGCGCCACACTGACCGATTTTGGCTTGGTGATCGAGCCGTCGATCGATGCGACCTTCGGCACGGCGTTTGGCACGCCGCGTTATATCTCCCCCGAACAGGCGACCGACTCCAGCCGGGCGGTGCCGCAGAGCGACATCTATTCGCTCGGCGTGGTGGTCTACGAGCTGCTGACCGGACAGACGCCCTTCGACGGGCGCTCGCCGATGGAGGTCGCCATCAGCCATCTCAATGACGCGCCGCCGCCGCCGCGTTCGCTCAATATCCTGATCCCACAGGCGGTCGAAACGGCGATCCTGCGGGCGCTGGCAAAGGAGGCGCGTGAGCGCTTCGCTACAGCGGGCGCATTCGTCGCGGCGGTGCGACAGGGTTATCAGGATGCGGGGCTGCTGCTGGACGACACAGCCGCGCTCGGTCGGACGACCGCCCTCCCTGGCGTGGCGAAAAAAGCGACCGGATCGAGCCGTCCGGCGCGGCGGCGATCGGTCTGGCTGCCCGTGTTCGGGGTGGGGTTGCTGATGGTAGTGACGATCGGCGCGCTGGCGACTCTGCTGGCGCCGTCGCGCGCTGTGGTGCTGACGGCGACTCCGAGCGCTGTGTCCGCCGTGATCGCCACGCCCGCCGCGATCATCGACAATACCACAACCGCCGACGCCGTGATCACCACGCCTGCCGCGATTACCGACGCCGCGACCGCCGTTGTCACTACCAACAATGCAGGCATTGTCCCCGCAGAATCCGCCATACCCGTCATAACATCGACGCCGGGCATATTGGACGGATTGGCACTGGTGTATGATACGGCGTCGCTGATTTTGCTCAACAACACTGACTCCGCCATCGACCTGAGCGCGTTCACGATCACACGCGCCGAGTCGGGGGCGGCGCTGTTCAGCGGCACGCAGCTCGTCGGGAGCGCGCTGCCCGCGCGGACGTGCTTCCGTATTCGCGCGCAGGCACAGCGTGCCGATCTGCCGCGTGAATGTGGCGGACAACTGTATGGGGAGTACGCGCCGCAGGATAATGCCGCGCTGTTCTGGCTGGCGGACGGGTTCGTGCTGCGG
>DAOTUN010000014.1:0-28937 GCA_034437395.1 Anaerolineae bacterium
CAGCGGACGTGAAAAAGGGGTGTCGCGCCGTCATGCGGTGCTGGTGTCCTATCGGGGCACGCCGCACCTGATCGATCTGTACTCGGTCAATGGCACATTTCTTAACGACCAGGTCCTGGCGCCCGATCAGCCTTATCCCCTGCAAAAAGAAAACAATGTGCGTTTGGGGACATTAGATTTAAAATTAGTTCTCAGTTAGTAAGTGGACTTTTGTGATTTTCAGAGTGTATAATTCTGAAGTTAACCTGACTAGCGAAATTACAGAATAGAAGTGGATACAATGGCACAAAATCAACTGCGGTTCAATGGCTCGGTATGGTGTAATTTAGACATTGCGCTGCGTAATATGGATCAAATGTTCGGTAGAATCGTGCAGCCGCTCGGCTTGACGATCATCGAATGGTACATTCTGCGTGCCTTATATGAGCGCGATGGTCAGCACGCCTCGGAGCTGGCGCGTGCAGTCGGTCGTGCGGCGACCTCGTTCACCCCGAACCTGGATAAGCTGCAAGGCAAGGGCTTCGTCGAGCGTCGCCCCGATCCAGCGGATCGCCGCGCGGTGCGCATCTTCCTGACCGATAAGGCGCTGGATATGAAGACCAACGTGGTAAAGAGCGCGAAAGAGCTGGATCAGCGTATCCGCCAGCTTTTTGAAGAGGACAATTACGAGGTCTTTCACAAGGTGGTCTCGCAGCTCCAGATGCTGGAGCCGAATTATTCCGAGATCGAGCCGGAAGAAGCCCAGACACGCGCCAAGAACAATGGCAAAACGCACGGCACCAAGCCGCGCGGGTAAGCTCCAGGCATAATATGTAGTGAATGGCGCCCTGGCACTGCCTGAGGACGATTGTATCGAATAAAAAACGCTCATCCCGCAACGGGATGAGCGTTTTGTGTATAGGTCAGGAAAGCGATCGGCGGAAAATACTACTCAGGAAGCCGCGTTTCCTGCGGTTTCGGCGGCGGCACTACCACGTCGATCGCCTGCTGCACCAGATCGCGCATGTACTGCTCTGGCAGCGCGCCGGGCTGGTTGAAAATGATGGTGCGGTTCTTGACCACCATCATGTTCGGAATGCTGGTGATGCGGAACACCTGCGACAAACCAGGGTTGGCATCGACATCGACTTTGGCGATCTTGATCCTGCCGCTGAACTCTTTCGCCAGCTTGTCCAATACAGGCGCGACCTGGAGACACGGACCGCACCAGGAAGCCCAGAAATCGACCAGCACGGGCAGCTCGCTCTCCAGAACTTCGGCTTCAAAGGTGGCGTCGGTCACGACGACCGGCTTGGTATAGACCAGATTAGCCTGATTCACTGCATCATCCATCACAGTATCCTTTTTGAGATTATCTGACGGCGCCACCACCAGCGGGGCGCGCTCTTTTACAAGTGCTGCTACACGTTCCAACGCCAGCGGGAGATCACTGCCCCAGGGACGGGGGCGACGCACCACTTCCTCGCCGCAGTACCAGCCGACCAGGATCGGCTTGTCGCTCACGCCGAAGCGGGCGGCGGCAAGCGGATTTTTGTCCGGGTCGATGCGCGCGTAGATCACATCGCCGGACTTGTCCGCCGCCGCCTTGTCGAAGGCGGTCTTGAAATCGCCACGCACGCCATCGCCGTTGGTGAACAACAGCAGCACCGGGCGATCGCCATGCAGGGCGCTGTCGAGCGTGTCGTCGGTCAGCGTCAAAAACAGGTCGGACATGGTTTCCTCGATCATTCAGGCGCCGGGGCGCACTTTGCATCTATATCCTTCAGACGCGGAGTGCGCAAAATCGCTTACGTTTCAGTTTCAGTGAATCACGGTTTTCTCTACGGAGGCATTATTATGCGTCCGTAGAGGGGTATTGAAATGGTGATTCACGGAATTCTGATCACGACGATCTGTCGGTTCAATAGCCCACCGTCACGCCGTCCTTGCGCGGGTCGCTGCCGCCATACAGCACACCCGTCTCAGCATCGCGCACGATAATCTGCCCGTCGCCAAACACACCGCGGCCGCTGCCGCTGACCGGACGCACGCGGTGACCCATGTCTGCCAGCCGCGCCATCGTCGCTACAGGAATGCCTTCTTCCAGCGCCAGCTCGCTGTCGCCGCTGCCGGAGTCCAGGCACCAGCGCGGACGGTCGAGCGCCGCCTGCGGATCGAGCTGATCGTCCAGCAGTGCGATCATCATCTGCATGTGACCCTGAGGCTGCATGTATCCACCCATCACCCCGAACGAGGCGTAGAGCGCGCCGTCGCGGGTCGCCAATGCCGGAATGATGGTGTGATAAGGGCGTTTGCCGGGCGCCAGCTCGTTGGGGTGCCCTGGTTCCAGCGAAAAGAGCGCTCCACGACTTTGCAGCATCACTCCGGTGCCGCGCGCGACCATCCCGGTGCCGAATCCGGTGTACAGGCTGTTGATGAACGAGCAGGCATTACCGTCGCCATCGACGACACTCAGATAGACGGTATCCGATCCCGCTGGAGGCATACCGTACCCCGGCGGCTGCATCGCGTGGTCGGATTTGATCAGTGCGCGGCGCTGTGCCGCATAGCCACGACTGAGCAGTCCTTCGATCGGCGCCGGATCGGTCGCGCTGTCCGCCACATACTGACGCGCGTCGGCAAAAGCCAGCCGCATCGCCTCGACCAGCAGATGCAGACGTTCTGGCGAGTCCCAGGGCATCGAGGCGAGGTCGTCATCCTGGACGATATTCAGCGCTTGCAGCGCGGCGATCCCTTGTCCGTTGGGCGGACACTCGTACAGGCGCACCCCGCGATAGCGCGTCTGGATCGGGTCGTCCCAGGTCGAGCGGTGGGCGCGCAGGTCGTCGGCGGTCATCACCCCGCCGACTGTCTGAAGCGTGGCGACGATCGCGTCGGCGATCGCGCCGTCATAAAAGGCTTCGGCGCCGCCCTCCGCGATCGCACGCAGCGTGCGTCCCAGATCGGGCAGACGCACGATCTCCCCGGCGCGCGGCGCGCGTCCATTGGGCAGATACTCGCCCGCGTCCGGGCTGGCACGCAGCAGCGGTTCCATACGGCGCCACGATGATGCGAATACCGGATGGACAGCGTAGCCCGACTCAGCATAGTGGATCGCATCCGCCAATACCACGCTCAACGGCATGGTGCCGTGCCGCGCCAGCAGGTCCGCCCACCCCGCGACCGCGCCCGGCACGGTGACGGCGTGCGGACTGCGTATCCCAATCTCATCCGCCCCCTGACGGCGCAGATCGTCGGCGTGCAGCGCGGCAGGCGCGCGTCCGCTGCCGTTGATGGCGCTGACGGCGCGTGTCCTGGCGTCGTAGCAGAGCGCGAACATATCGCCGCCGATACCGGTCGAGGCGGGTTCGGTGACGTTCAGCACCGCGCCTGCCGCGACCGCGGCATCCGCCGCATTGCCGCCCGCGCGCAGGATCGCTAATCCCGCTTGTGACGCCAGTGGATTACTGGTCGCCACCATACCGCGACGTGCTGTCACCATCGAGCGCCGCGATGCAAAATCGAAGCGCAATCCCTGAAATTTCATGGTTGATCCCATCTTATTTTGTCCGTTCGGGGGTGCCCAACGCGACTCGTCCTGTCTGCCCGTTGACCAACGCCAGGCGCCGATCGCCGTCGCGCTCGACCAGCGAGACCATCCATACAGGCATCAGAGCAAGGCGAAAGGTCATCTGCTGCACCGACGCCGACACGCGCACCTCGGCTTCGTGCGCCTCGCTGTGTCCATGACGCGCACGGGTCGCGGCGGCTGCGATCGTGCGGGCATCGAGCGCGGCGGTCTCAAAGTCGCGGCTGTAGAGCGCCGCTGGATATTTTGCCAGCAGATTGGGATGGTAGGGCGCGGCTTGGTCGAAAGTGTAAGGGGTCGTCTCACTCACCAGGCGCGCTGGCGGCGCGTTCACCGCCGGGATGGGAATGCCGATCATGCCGTCCTGAAAGTGCGTGGTGCTGTCGAGCGCCGTGATGCGCCGACCCTCGTTGCGACGGCTCGGATGATAAGCGGTCAGTGTGCGCGTCACATCGATCACAGCGTCGAATACCCAGAAGGGCAGGTACACGCCTTCGAGCGCGGCGCTGGCGATCCTGTTATCGGCAAACAAGCCGTACAGCCGCTCGTCGATCCCTTTCAGTCGCTCGATGACCGCCTGTTTTGCGCTCTCTTCGTCGATGCGAAATGGGACGATCGCGTCGGGCTGCTCTAAGCTGTCGGTGGCGTCCGCGATGATCACAGCGGTCGCGCCGCAAAATGGACACGCGCCGGATAAGCGCCCTTGCGGAATAGTCCGCTCGGCGCCGCAGTTGTTGCAGTGCTGCAGCCGTTCTCCGATCTGCCACTTCACGCCGCGCGCGCGCTGTTGAATCAGCGCGACACCCATCGTCTGCGCGCCGTCGTCGGTCGCGGCGGGCAGCGGCGCCGTGTAGCCGCAGAATTTGCAGATCACCAGACGGTTGGCAGCGTCCAGGGTCAGGTCGCCGCCGCACACGGGACATGCCAGCGTGCGTGTCGTGGTTTTGACCGCTTCGGCGTGCTGAAGGATGGGCGCGGCGGTCGAGCGGCTGCGTTCGGCTTGTTCGGGAGTCAGCTTTCCGTCCAGCAGCATCAGCTCGCGGATGCCATCGAGATTGCCGGGTTCGTAGGCGACCAGCATTTCCAGGTGTTTGCGCCTGACCGCGGTATCGCTGACGGTGCGCGCCATCCACAGATGTGCATCGATGAAATCCGGCTGCACATCGAGGGCGTCACGCAGCGCGTCGATCGCCGCGTCGGTGTCTCCCCGCCATAAGTAGTCGTGCGCCGACTCGAACAGCGACCGCGCCCGCATATCGAGCGCGCCGCGAAAGTTGATCGCTACGACGGGGCGATTGCCTTTGGCGCGCAGCCGCGCCTGTGCCTCGTCCAGGGTCTCGATGAGGCGATGTCCGTTGGGGCAGCGGAAGACACCCTCGGACAAGGACAGCGTCATGGTTTCAGCACATTTCGGACAGGGCTTGCTCGTCACAGGTTCACCCTTTCTTTCGATAGGCTCACTGTACCGCCGAATGGCACGCGGCGGCACACTGACTTTCAGGGGTGCGCTGCCAGAAATGCCATGACTGTCGGGCGGTCGGGCAGGGCGGGAATGGCACCTTTGCGGGTGGTGGCGATCGCGCCTACCGCGTTGGCAAAGCGGGTCATGGCGATCAGTTCGTCATCGTCGAGCGCATCGAAACCGCCGCGTTCCAGTAATCCGACCAGCATTCCGGCGACGAATCCATCGCCCGCGCCGGTCGTATCGACCGACAGCACGTCGAAGCCAGGCACGCGCACCGGTGCGCCGTCGCGCCGATACACGATCGCGCCGCCCGCGCCGTAGGTGACGGCGATCAAGCGCATCCTGTCGCGCCAGAGCGGGGCGGGATCATCGCCACCGGTCAGGAAGCGCACTTCATCATCGCTGATCTTGAGGAAGTGGGCGTAGTCCAGCCCGGACAACAGCCCGGCGCGCGCGGTCTCAGCGTCACGCCACAGCGACAAGCGCAGGTTGGGATCATACGAGATGATCAGCCCGCGCTCGGATGCGCGCTGGATGGCGGTCAGCGTGGCGGATCGGCTCGGCTCGCCGATCAGCGTGATCGATCCATAGTGAAAGATACGCGCGGCGTCGATCACGTCGGTGTTCACGTCCGCCGGTGTCATGAGCATGTCGGCGCTCGGATGGCGGTAGAACACGAACGACCGTTCCCCATTCGCCGCCAGCGAGACGAACGCCAGCATCGTGCGCGCCTCGCTGGAAAAGCGTAATCCGCGCGTGTCGATGCCCAGGTCGCGCAGCACGGCTGCCAGCTGGCGCCCAAACGGATCATCGCCCACCTGACCGAGAAAGGCGCTGGCGACTCCCAGACGCGCGACCGCCGCCGCGACGTTCGCCGGGGCACCGCCGGGCGCGGCGATGAAGCCGGATGCCTCCCCGACGGTAACCCCGCTTTCCAGCGCGACAAAATCGATGAGCAGTTCTCCGAACGAGACGATCGCCATGATGGGTGGCACTCCTTACAGGGGCAGCATGTGATTAGCGATTAAGTGTAGCGCGAATGGGCGTGCGCTGGAGGGTAAGGATCGATCATTACGAAAGGAATAAAATATTTGCAAAGGTCACTTTTTATTGTTAGAACTATGGCACTAATGGACTACAACTTCCTCAAAGAGTCGTGCCATGTCTATCACTGACCCCAATCCCAACGACCAGCTCGTCCCAGGCAGCGATCCGGCGCCACAGCACGTCTTTATATCCTATTCGCGGCGCGATCTCGATCTGGTCAAAAAGCTGATCGCCGATCTGGGCAAGCGCGGTGTGAGCGTCTGGCTCGACAAGCAGGGGTTGAAGCCAGGCAGTGCCAATTGGCGTTAGCTGCCGCCGATCGTCCCTGGACGGCATCCGCTGACCAATCTGGCGATCATGCTGGCAGACGCCACGCACGACTCGGTCGAGCAGGTGCGCGACGACCTCGATAATCCTCGGCGGCTGCATCGCATGGCGGGGATGATGGCGGGCGGCAGCGACGGCAAAATCGTGATCTTCATCGACCAGTTCGAGGAATTGTTCACGCAAACTGAAGACTAAGACGAACGGCGCCAGTTCATCGACCTGATCGTCAACGCCGCGACCGAGCCACGCGGTGCGGCAGTGATTCTGCTCACCCTGCGCGCCGACTTTTACGATCGCCCGATGAATCACGAAACATTAGGCAAGCTGCTGGAAGGGCACAATCGCTCGGTACTGCCGATGACGCTGCAAGACCTGCGCGATGTGATCGAACAACCCGCCAGACTCCCCGATGTGCGCGTGGAATTCGAGGACGGGTTGGTTGGAGACCTGCTCTACGAGGTGCGCTCACAGGCGGGCGCGCTGCCGCTGCTGCAATTCACACTGGCACAGTTGTTCGAGAAGCGCGCCGGACATCGGCTGACTCTGCAAGCCTATCGTGATCTGGGCGGCGTGCGCGGGGCGCTCTCGAAACACGCCGAGTCCGTGTACGAAGGGCTGCCGAGCGATCAGCATCGCCTGCTGGCGCGCGCGCTGTTCCTGCGCCTGATCGAACCGGGCATGACCGAACAGGACACCACCCGCCGCCGCGCCGCGCTCGACGAACTCCAGCTTGCCGACGCCACCCAGACCCGGCTGCTGAACGAGACCGCGAGTGTATTTGTGAACGCGCGGCTGCTGGTCACCGATCAGATCGCGGATATGGATGCCGAGGTCGATGCCGATGTGGAGACGATCGAGGTCAGCCACGAGGCGCTGATCCGCGAGTGGACGCGCCTGGCGAACTGGCTGCGAGACGCGCGTGAAGATGTGCGTGTGCAGAAGAAGATCAACGCCGATGTCAGCGAGTGGGAGCGTCAGGCGAATAACAACGATCTGCTTTATCGTGGGCGCGTGCTGTGTGAGGCGCTCGATTGGGCGGCGCACAACTTTCCCAGTCTCGACGAGAGCGCGTTCCTGGATGCCAGCGCCGAGGAAGAGCGCATCGTCGAGGCACGCGAGCTGCAGCGCATCGCGGATCTGCGCCTGGCAGAAGAGACAGCAAAGCAGGAACAAGCCGACGCCAACAACGCCCAGACGATCGCGCGCCAGGAGTCCGATCGCAGCGAACGCAGCGCCAAACGCGCCAATCGTCTGCGCACCATCGCCGGGGCAGTCGGCTTTTTGGCGGCGCTGATCGCGGTTGTGGCATTCATGACCGTGGTGACCGCCAATACCCAGGTCAATGACGCTAATGCCACCCTGACCCCGATCGCCGGGACGCTGGTATCGGCAGCGGAACAGGTCGCGGGGGTGCGTCCAACGCTGGCGCGCGCCGAGACTCAGGTTGCAGGGGTGCAGCCCACGCTCGATCAGGCAGAAACGCAGATCGCCGGGGTGCAGCCCACACTCGATCAGGCAGAAACGCAGATCGCCGGGGTCGCGCCGACACTTGCCGTCGCACAGGTGCGCCTGAACCAGGCTGAAGCTCAGATCGGCACGGCGACGATCGAGCAGGGCAACGCCTTGCGCGACTCGGCGCTGGCACAGACCGAGGTCGCTGAGTCAATCAGGCTGGCGTCGGGCGCGCAAACGCAGGCTGCCGCCGCTGAACGCACGCTGACGCCGATCCCGGCGACCCTGACGCCAATCGCGCAGACGTTGATCGCCGCCGAAGCACGAGTCGCCGGGGTCGCGCCGACGCTGGCAGCCGCTGCGACTCGTGTCGCTGGAGTCGCGCCGACGATCTCCTCGGCTGAAACTCAGATCGCGGGTGTGCAGCCGACCTTGAACGCAGCCGAGACCCAGGTCGCCGGGGTCGCGCCCACGCTGGCGCGCGCCGAGACCCAGATCGCCGGGGTGGCACCGACACTTGAAGAAGCGCGCGCCCAGGTCGCCGCCGCCAATGCCGCCCTGACACCGATCCCGCTCACGCTCACGCCCGCCCAGCTGACCTTGCAGGCGGCGGACGCCTTTGCCGCCGCCGCGCAGCGTGAGGTGATCGCTTTTGGTCAGACCTTGACGCCGATCCCGCTGACGCTGGCGTACTCACAGGAACAGATCGCTCAGGCACAGCAGGATATCCAGCGCGCCAACGATGCCGCCGCCGTCGCCGCGCAGCAGGCGACCGCCGCCTATGACACGGTACTGGAGGCGCGCGCTCAGGTCGCTGCCGCCAACGAGACGCTGACGCCGATCCCACTCACGCTGACGCCTGCACAGTTGACCTTGCAGGCGGCGGATGCCTTTGCCGCCGCCGCCCAGCGTGAGGTGATCGCTTTTGGTCAGACCTTGACGCCGATCCCGCTGACGCTGGCATACTCACAGGAACAGATCGCTCAGGCACAGCAGGACATCCAGCGCGCCAACAATGCCGCCGATGCCGCCGCGCTGCAGGCGACCGCTGCCAATGACAGTGTGTTGGAGGCACGCGCCCAGGTCGCCGATGCCAACGCCACCCTGACGCCGATCCCGCTGACGCTCACGCCAGCGCAGTTGACTTTGCAGGCAGCGGACGCCTTTGCCGCCGCCGCGCAGCGCGAGGTGATCGCCTTCGGTCAGACCTTGACGCCCATTCCGCTGACGCTGGCATTTTCGGAAGGGCAGATTGTCCAGGCACAGCAGGACATCAGCCGCGCCAACGCCGCCGCCGACGCAGCCGCACTGCAAGCCACCGCAGCCAATGACGCCGTGCAGGAGGCGCGCACTGAGATTGCCAATGCCAATGCCACGCTGCTGCCGATCCCGCTCACGCTCACGCCAGTGCCGCTGACCCTGACCCCGATCGCGGGCACGCTCGCCGCCGCCGAAACACGGGTCGCGGGCGTGCAGCCGACACTCGACGACGCCGCCACCCAGATCGCGGGGGTGCAGCCGACACTCGACGACGCCGCGACCCAGATCGCGGGGGTGCAGCCGACCCTCGACGACGCCGCGACCCGGATCGCGGGCGTCGCGCCCACGCTCGACCGTGCGGGTACTCAGATCGCGGAGGTCAACCCGACTCTGACCGGAGTAGCGGTCGAGATCGCAGCACAGCAGCAAATCGCGGACGCGCTGCGTATCGCCGCCGCCGCCGAACAACTGCGCGACTCTGGCAATCCTGATGTGTCGTTGTCGCTGGCGCTGAAAGCCTATGAACTGAGCGACAATCTGCCTCAGGTGCAGCGCGTGCTGAACACACTGCGTCCTTATACGCCGCGCTATCTGACCTCGATCGACGCGTCCAATCGCCTGAGCGCGCTCGTCTCGCCGCAGTCGATCTCGTATATCGCTTTCAGCCCCGATGGACGCACGATCGCCATTTCCGAAGGGGCAGGAAAGGTAATCGTCCGCGATCTGAGCAGCCGGCGCATCCTGTTCACGCTGGATGCGGGCGAACGCGCCAGCGTCGTGCGCTACAGCCCCGGTGGCAAGTATGTCGCGGTCGGCACGAGCCGGGGTGGGGTGGTATTCGAGAGCGAGACGGGATTCGAGCGGATGCGCCTGCCCAACGGCACGATCACGGCGCTGGCGTTCAGCGGTGACGAACGTTTTCTGATCGCGGGCAAGAGCAGCGGCGGGGCGGAAGTGTGGGATATCGAGGCGCGCGCCAAACAGTTCGACATGAACGCCGTCCCGACCAACAGCGATGTGCGCCTGAGCGCGATCCGCGATGTGGCATTCAGCGAAAACGCATCACAGGCGTATGCCTACGACGGGACGCAGCTCAACATCGCGGAGATGAGCGGCGCGAGGGTGCGTTATGCGTTGGTCGGCAACATTCGCGGTGTCAGCGCGGGCATGACCTACGGTGTAGACGGCGGGCAGGGCGATTCGTTTGTCACGCTGTGGAATCCGATCAGCTACCTCGCCGTGCGCGAATTTCATCTGGGCAATTTCGACAACGATTACCTGGAAACGATCACCTTCAGCCGCGATCGGCGCTATGTCATGGTGCATGTAGAGACGCGCGACTACCGCGACACCACCCGCAATATTTACGCTGTGGTCGGTCGGCGGGTCGAATACTGGCGCATCGAGGATGGCAGCCTGGTCTCGGTGATGCAGACTCCCGCGCTCTCCCCGATCGTCTGGGATGTCAGCGCGATGGCGATCAGCGACGATGGACGCTATGGCATCACGGGTGGCTACTACGGCGCGGTCTCGTCGTCGTCGGTGTGGGATTTGCAGACGGGCGAAGAACTGCGCCGCTTCGAGGGGCACACCTCGCCAGTGCTGGCAGCGGGATTCAGCCCCAGCTCCAACAGCGTGTATACCATTTCGCAGGACAGCGTGCGCGTATGGGACCTGGGCGATCCGCGATCGCTGGCACAGGCGCGTCTGTCCACCATCGCCCGCGAGATCGCCGGGATGCGCTTCAGCCGCGATCAGAGTGAGCTGTTCCTCGCCTATGACGATCTCGCCCTGGGGCGCTGGTTTTTGGGGACACAGCTCCAGGACACCAATCGGCGCCTCCAGACCGGCGATCAGGTCGCGGTCGGCTTCAGCCCGACCGAGCCGCTGGCGCTGGTGGCGTCGGTGGACAGTGTGACGCTGTGGGACATGAACACCAGCGAGTATCGCTATCGACTCCCGGACATCGCTGCGGAGGATGTGCGCGCGATTCGTTTCAGCGATGATGGACAGTTCATCTACTTTTTGGAGCGCGCCAATCTCTGGCAGTGGAATATCGCCGCGCGCACGGGCAGCCGTGTCACCGGGGTGAATGCGGCGTCTCGCTTTGCCATCGACAGCCTCAACGAGTTCGCGCTGACCGCTTCAGAGAGCGCGATCGGCTTGACCGATATGATCGATCGCACCTCATCGCTCAACTTTTCTGGTTATGAAGGCGATGTGCTGGCGATCGATCTCAGCGGCGGCGCCGACTCGGTGATCGCGGGTATCGGTGAGCCGGAAAACGCGGTCATGATCTGGGATGCGCGCACGGGAGTGCGCCGCTTTGATCTGCGCGCACACACCCAGCCCGTGACCGCCGTCGCGTTCAGCCCCGACGGATTGCTGGCAGTGAGCGGATCGCTCGACACGGCGCTGATCCTGTGGGATGTGCCGACCGGACAGGTGCTGCGCACCTTTCGCGGGCACAGCGCCCCCATCCGCGAGATCGTGTTCGCGCCGGATGGACGCACCTTCGCCACGCGATCGGACAATATCGACGACGGGGTTTTGTTCTGGCGCGCGGAGACGGGCGGCGAGACGATCGATTGGATGTTCAACAATCGTCATATCACCGAATTGACCTGCGATCAGCGCACGCAGTTCAACATTCGTCCCGCCTGTGAGGGTGGGGTGGCGCCCACTTCGACGCCATCGCTGACGCCGATGCCGACGGCTGGACCGACCGCGACCTTCACCCCACGTCCGACGGCAACCATCACCCTGACGCCGCTGCCGCGCGCACGGGTGATCGCCACCGATACGATCCGGCTGCGGCGCGGTTTTGAAGGCGAAGCCTATACCTATATCGATGGCAACGCCGCGCCAAACGAAACCGTCACCATCCTCGAATCGCGCCAGGATATTGGCTGGGTGAAGGTGCGCACCGCCGATGGCGAGATAGGCTGGACGCGCCTGGAATTCCTGGATCGCTGAGACTGAATTTCGGTGAATCACGATTTTCTCGAACGGACGTATTGTTATGCGTCCCTGTGGTCACGCTGATTCGTGATGTGCTGAATTTGTTTTTGTGTCTCCAAAGGCAACTTTTGTCGTGTCCTGTCGTACAGGAGTCACGAACCATATTGCTGTGAAATGACCGAGTAAGGAGACCCGAACATTATGGGCTGTGGACGCGCGTTACTGTGTATTCTGCTGCCGCCGCTGGCGGTGTTGGATCGCGGCTGTGGGACGATCGTGATCGTCACGCTCCTCACGTTCGCGGGCTGGATCCCCGGCGTGATCGCCGCGCTGCTGCTGAACGCGATGGCGCGGGAAAACCGTATTTAGTCCGCTGGATCGAGGCGGGTGGAGGCAATCTGATGTTTCCGCCCGTCGATTAATCGAATATCGATTCGATTATTCCCTTTAACGACATCCTCTCATGCGCTACAATCACGCCACGATCCACGATGATTATTTTGATCTTTTTACGAGGAGGATGTTCCCTTGACAGTGGTAGTCTTTACGCGCAGCACGCCGGACACGGCGGCAAAAGTAGAGGTGAACGCACAAGGTGTCGTCTCGTGGGGTGAGGCGGCGACCGTCGTCAATCCCTGGGACGAATACGCGCTCGAAGAGGCGATCGTGCAGGCGAAGGGCGGCGCGGGCAAGGCAGTCGTGGTCGCTATCGGCGCCGACATGCACAACGACGCGCTCAAACACAGCCTGGCGATGGGGCTGGACGAGGCGGCGCGTGTAGACGACTCAGCGCTCGATGCCACCGACTCGCTGTCCTACGCGGTCGCGGCGGCGGCGGCGGTCATCAAGGTCGGCGGCGTCGATCTGGTGATCTTCGGCAAGGAAAGCATCGATGTCGGCACCGACGCCCACATCGTCGGCACCGCGCGCAAGCTGGGCTGGACGATGTTGAGCTACGTCTCCAGAATTACGGCGATCGATTATGCTGCCAGGACGATCACGGTCGAGCGGATGCTGGAAGAAGGCAAGCAGACGATCACCAGTGCGCTGCCCGTCGTGATCAGTGTGCTGAAGGACATCAACGAACCGCGTTATCCTTCGTTCATCGGCATTCGCAAAGCGTCAAAGGCAGCGATCCCGACCTGGACTCTGGCTGATCTGGGCGTGCCAGCACCAACGGCGCGCACCCGCATTGCCGCCTATAAAAATTTGCCCGTGCGCGATACGCGCTTTGAGTCGATCGACGGCACCCCTGAACAGCAGGCAGTGAAACTGGTCGATCGTCTGATCGAGGAGAAAGTCCTGTGAGCGGTGTGATCGTTTGGATCGAAACGCATGATGGCGCGGCGATCGCCGCCAGCTGGGAAGCGCTGGCGGCGGGGCGGATGCTGGCGGACTCGTACAGCGTCCCACTCGCCGCGCTGGTGATCGGCGGCGGGTCGAGCGCGACAACGGAAGCCGGACGCTATGGTGCCGACGAGGTGATCACAGCCGACGACGCCACCGTGAGCGCCTATCGGCTGGAGCCGTATGCGGCACTGCTGACCGCGCTGGTCAAGGGGCGCGGCGCCCGTGTGGTCGTCGCGGCGGCGACCGCGCGTGGACGCGAACTGCTGGCGGCGTCGGCTGCGGACACCGACAATCCGCTGCTGGCAGATGTATTGAGCATGACCGTTAGCGCCGACGGCGTCATCCAGGCTGAACGTGCCGCCTATGCTGGAAAAGTCCTCAGTGACACGGTGGTCATCGGCGGGGAAACGCAGTTCGTCACCGTGCGGTCACGCGCGTTCGCGGCACCGGAATTGAAAGCCGACTCATCGGCGTCGGGCAGCACCTTTGCACCGGTGCTGCCCGAAGACCAGATCGCCAGCAAAGTGATCAGCTTCGATGCCGAGACGGGCACGGTCAACCTGAACGACGCGGCGATCATCGTGTCTGGCGGGCGTGGCATGGCGAACAATCCGGCGAACCCGCCAGCGGACGCCACCGATGCGGCTGCCTGGAAAGCTCAGGAAGGGTTCAGGTCGATCCTGCAGCCGCTGGCGGATGCGCTCGGTGGCGCGGTCGGTGCCAGTCGTGCGGCGGTCGATGCGGGCTATATCCCCTATGCCCATCAGGTCGGTCAGACCGGCAAGACGGTCGCGCCCGATCTGTACATCGCCTGTGGCATTTCCGGCGCCATTCAGCATCAGGCTGGAATGCGCACCAGCAGGATCATCGTGGCGATCAACAAAGATGGCGACGCGCCCATCTTCAAGATGGCGCGCTATGGCCTGGTAGGCGACCTGTATCAGATCGTCCCGGCGATCACGGCGGAGATCAGGAAGCGCCAGGGTAAGTAGCCTGTACATGCGCATCGGGGATGACTGTTGTTGTCCCCGAATGGCAGTTGAAGCGTTGGATGCCTGGTGTTTTTCCTCGCATCGTTACACAGTGTTTTCATTAAAATTGTCGATCTTCTCTCGGAAATGGTAGCATTACGAGGACTTGTCCCCATCTGTGAGGATCGTCCATGACTCAAGAGACCGATCTTGCCAGCGCCCTGAGCGTTGACATTCGTTTCCTCGGCAACCTGCTCGGTGAGGTGATCCGCCAGCAGCACGGCGACGACGCCTTTGACCTGGTGGAAAAGGTGCGCGCCGCTGCCAAAGCCCGGCGTACCGGGGACGCCGCCGCCGCCGCCCTGCTGGAGACGACTATTGGCGCGCTTTCGATCGAGTCGCTGCGCATCCTGACCAAAGCGTTCAGCAATTACTTTCAGCTCACCAATATCGCAGAAGACCAGCAGCGTATTCGCGTGCTGCGCCGCCGTGAGGTCGAGGGCACACTGGGCGACAACATCATCGGGATCGTGCGCGACCTGCACGCAGCGGGCACCAGCGCCGAACGGGTGCGCGCAATTTTGGAGACGCTGCGCGTGCGGCTGGTGATGACCGCCCATCCATCCGAGGCGAAACGCAAAGAAATTCTGATCAAGCTGCGTCATATCGCCGATTTGCTGGCGCAGCACGACGGCGATCTGCTCCCGCGCGAGCGTGCCGCGATCGCGGGCGCGATCAGCGAAGAGATCGAAGAGCTGTGGCAGACACGCCCCAACCGCGCTTCTCGTCCAAAGGTCGAGGATGAGGTCAGCTTTGGGTTGTACTTCATCACATCGGCGATCATGGACGAGACGCTGATCGTGTACGAGGAATTGCGCGCCGCGCTGCGTGAGACCTACCCTGACGCCGATTGGGACGAACTGCCGCCCGTGCTGGGGTTCGCATCGTGGATCGGCGGCGACCGCGATGGCAATCCCAACGTCACCGCCGACATCACGCTGGAGACGATCGGCAGACTGCGCGAACAGGCGCGCACGATCTACATCAGCGAGATCGCTCTTTTACGCGATCACCTGACGCAGAGCATCGACGAGATCGGCGTTTCACCGGAATTGATGCGCTGGGTGTCAAAGTCTGGCTTTCCAGAGCGCGACGCCGACGAGATTTACCGTCTGGTGATGCGGATCATCGGGGACAAGCTGGCGAGCGATCAGTATCCGACCCATGAAGAGCTGCTGGCGGACCTGCAGATTGTCCACGACAGCCTGATGCGTAACCGGGGGCAGTTCGTCGCGGGCGGCACGCTGCGTCGGCTGATGGACAAGATTCGCTTATTCGGGCTGCACCTGGCACCCCTCGATGTGCGCGAAGATGCCCGCCTGCATCGCGCGACGATGGATGAACTGCTGACGCATTACGGGCACAGCAGCAGCTACGCCGATCTGCCCGAAGCCGAAAAACAAGCCCTGCTCACCGCCGAGATCGTCAACCCACGCCCGTTTTTCCCGGCGGAGCTGACCTTTTCCGAGACGACCAACCGCGTGATCGCCACCTGGCGCATGATCGCCAGAGCGCACAAGACTTATGGCACCGTCGCCATCGACAGCGTGATCGCCAGCATGAGTACCGCTCCCAGCGATGTGCTGACGCTGCTGCTGTTCGCGCGCGAGGTCGGGGTCGAAAAAGCGGTCGATCTGGCGCCGCTGTTCGAGACTATCGAGGACCTGCAGAGCGCTCCAGCGATCATGGCGGCGCTGTTCGAGAATCCACAGTACCGGACTTATCTCGCCGGGCGCGGTGATCGTCAGCAAATCATGCTCGGTTACAGCGACAGCAACAAAGATGGCGGTTATTTCGCGTCCAATTGGGGACTGTACACTGCCCAGCAAGCGTTAGCCGAGGTATGCGATCGTTACGGGATCGCGCTGGAACTGTTTCACGGGCGCGGCGGCAGCATCGGACGCGGGGGCGGACCGACCAACCGCGCGATTCGGTCGCAGCCGCCCGGTGCGATGCGCGGACGCATCAAAATTACCGAACAAGGGGAGGTGATCGCCTATCGCTATGGCAACGGCGCGATCGCCCGTCGCCATTTGCAACAGGTAATTAACGCGGCGATCGCTGCTATCGGTGCGCCGCCACCGCCACCGATCGATCCGGCGTGGCGCGACGCCATGCTCACCCTATCGCAGACCAGCGAACGCGCCTACCGTGATTTTGTGTACGAGACGCCAGGCTTTCTCGATTACTGGCAGCAGGCGACACCGATCAACGAGCTGGCGCGTCTGCCGATCGGCAGTCGTCCGGCGAAACGCAGCGCGGGCGGGTTTGGATCGATCCGCGCCATTCCCTGGATTTTTTCGTGGATGCAGAGCCGGGCGATCATTCCGAGCTGGTTCGGGGTGGGCACATCGCTGGAGGCGTTTTGCGCGGTGCCGGAGCGACTCGATCTGCTGCGCACGATGTACGAACAGTGGACATTCTTTCAGGCGATCGTCGATAACCTGGAACTCGATCTGACCAAAGCCGATATGGGGATTGCGCGCCTGTATGCCAACCTGGTCAAGGATGATGCGGTACGCGAAAGTATCTATGCCCGCATCACCGAGGAACACGGACGCGCGCGCCAGTTCATCTGTGCGATCACCGGTGAAGCCGATCTGCTCGATCGTTCACCCGTGATCAAAAAGTCGATCGAGCGCCGCAATCCCTACGTCGATCCGCTCAATTACATCCAGACCGCGCTGCTGCGCCGTCTGCGTGAGACCGCACCCGGCACCAACGATCACGAGGTGCTGCTGTCAGCGATGCTGGCGACTGTCAACGGGATCGCGGCGGGGATGAAGACGACGGGGTAAAAAACGAAAAAACCCCCTTCAACCACAGCGGTTGAAGGGGGTTGCGCGCCAGAATTTGACTTACACGTACCCTGCCGAGTCGATCACCGAGTCGGTGGTCGTCGCGCCCAGCGTCTCACGCAGGAAATCTTTGGCGGTATCGACCGACACCGCCACGCCGACGCCGGGACCCGTCATCAGCGTATTGACGCCGATCAGCCGTCCATTCACGTCGATCATCGGACCGCCGGAGTTGCCCGGTCGCAGATGCAGATCGGCAACCACCCAATCGCGCCGCGCCAGATCGATGTCGGGCAGATTACTGCCGACGCCGATCAGCACGCCGCCCGTTGCGGCATTGGTCACGCCCCAGGGATGACCGAGCGCCATCACCCATTGTCCGGCTTGCAGCGTCCGTGCGCTGCCGAGCGGGATGGTCGGTAAATCACGCGCGCCGATCGACAGGGCAGCCAGATCGCGCGCTTCATCGCGGGCGATCACGGTCGCATCCAGCACGCGCCCATCGGGGAGCGCGACCTGCAGGACGCGGTTGGCGGCGACGTGGGCGTTGGTGATGATCAGCCCGTCACGATGCCAGATTGTGCCCGCCCCCGCGCCGCGCGAGCCGTCGCGCACCTGTACTACCGAGCGGAGGACGCTGCCGATCATCCCTGAAAGTGCTGAATTGAGCTGCGCATACACTCCGCTCATCAGGTTAGTTCCGTTCGCCGATGGTGATCGACACGTCGATCGACTGTCCGCCGCGCAGCACGCGCGCCGGGACGCTCTGACCGACGCGATCGCCGCTCAGGACTGCCATCAGGTCGTCCATCTGACGCACGGGCTGACCGGCAATATGGTAGAGCGTATCGCCCAGGTGCAGACCGCTGGTTTCCGCCGGGCTGCCCGACTCGACCGCCGTCAGCATCAGACCGGATTCCTGACCGAGCTGTGTCTCCAGCGCGGCGGGCAGACGCACAGGCTGCGCGCTCACGCCCAGATAGCCGCGCTTGACCCGTCCGTGTGTCGCCAGCGTCGCCACCACGCGCTTGAGCGTGACGGTGGGCAGCGTCAGGCTGACGCCGCGCGCCAGTGACGAGCTGTTCATGCCGAGCATTGCGCCGTCGGCGCCGATCAGTGCGCCGCCGCTGAAGCCGGGGTACATCACCACGTCGGTCTGCAGATAGACATCGACGCGCCCGCCCGCCATCGTGCGCCACTCACCGCTGACGGCGCTGACCACGCCTAACGTCGCCTGGACATCCCCTTCAGGACGACCGAGCGCCAGCACCAGATGCCCGACCTGGACATCGGCGGTCTCGACCCAGGTCGCCGGGGTGAGCGTGCCAGCGACGCGCAGCACAGCGACATCGGTCGTCGGGTCACGCCCGACCAGGGTGGCATCGACGACGCTGCCGTCCGGCAGCCCGACGCGCAGATTGTCGTCGCGCTCGACGCCGTGATTGGAGGTGAGGATCAGTCCGTCGGCAGACCAGACGATACCGCTGGCGGACATACGGCGGCGCGCTTCCACGCGCACGAGGCTGGCGCTGGCGGTCTTTACAGCGCTGGCGAGATCATTGGAGAGGTCGTGTAACACGCTCATCGCGTCATGGCTCCTTGAAAGTGGGACAACTAATGTGTCCCGTGTCGTATAGCATGACTGTATCAGCAAGCGCGGTGGGCGGGGATCGTCTATCGTGTGAGGGTGCGCCTATCCGAACGGGTAGGACGCGGCGGATAAGACAGGTCGAACGGGTGGGGCGCGCTGACTACAGCGTGATCAGCCCCAATCGGGTCGCACGCACGACCGCCTCGGTGCGGCTCTGTGCGCCCAGCTTGGTCAGGATCGCGTTGACGTGAAACTTGACCGTATGCTCGCTGATCCCCAGCCTGCGCGCGATCGTCTTGTTGGGCAGCCCTTCGGCGATCAGGGTCACTACCTCCATCTCGCGCGTGGTCAGCGACTCCAGAATGGCGGCATGATCGCCATTCGGCGGCGCCCCGGTGTAGAGCGCGGCTGCGATCACCGGATCGACCACCATCAGCCCCTGCGCGACCGCGTGCAGTGCCGCGCACAGCGCCTCACCGCTCTCCGATTGCAGCAGCAGCCCACGCACGCCGGCGCCTAACAGCGCGGGGGCTGCCTCGATCGCGGTGCCGTGATCGGCGGACAGCGACACCAGCGCCGCCACCCCACGCACATCCGCGATGCGGTCGAGCGACGCCAGCGGCTGCCAGCCCATATCCCAGATGATCACATCGGGACGGTAATCCTCGACCGCGCCCAGCAGGTCGCGTTCTTCGCCGACACCACCGACGACGGTTATTCCAATCCCGTCGAGCAGCGCGATCAGACCCGTCCGCGCCAGCGGGCTGTCCGCGACCACCAGCGTCCGTACTTCGTTGATCAGATCGCTGGGGGGAAATTGCGTCATCATAGGATGTCCTTGGCTGTCGTTGAACTGGGCGGATCGTAGTGCATGATTGTCTGTGTGCATGATGCGATTATGCGGACGCGCGCGTTAGAGCCGCATCAACATTTCGATTCGTCGGAAACTCTCGACATAGCCCAGCCCTTGAAATGCCGCCCAATGCGGGTGATCGACCGGGAGATTCTCCAGATTGGTGTCGAGCCGGGGTGCCTGGCTGTGCAGCGTCGCCAGCAGCAGACCAGTGAACTGCACATCGGGCGAATCGAATACGATGTGCGAAAGCTGAAACGCGGACGCGCGCGCGACGATCCAGCCCGTGCGTCCGTCGGGCGTACCGATCTGCCAGCCGACTAAGCCGCCGCCGTTGAGCAGCGACGCGCTCTCGTCGATCCAACTGGGCACATCGCGGCGCGACCCCAGACACACCGCGATCACCTCGTCGCTCAACGGAATGACGCCGATTGCTGGATCGAGACCGGGTGATGGTGCCGGGGGTCGCCGGATCACCAGCAGCCCGCGCCGTTCGACAAAGCCCAGGCTGATAAACAGACGATGGGCCGGCGCATTGCCTTCGATCACTTCGAGCTGTACATGGGTCGCGCGCAACGCCCGCCCTCGATCGAGCAGCGCCAGTGTGAGATCGCGTCCAATATGCAGTCCACGCCGCTCCGGGATGATCCCCAGGCGCGTCACCCACACGCGCCGATCGCGCACGCCCATCATACATATGCCGGCGTCGGCGCCGCTCGGATCGCGCGCGATCAGCGACTCATCAAGCCGCACATCGTACATGCGCACGTATTCTGCCATACGCCGCCCATTCATCGGCATCGGCACGATGTAATCGGTGCGCGCCTGGTTGTACAGCTCAGCCAACTGATCGTAACTATAATGCGCTGCCGGGAGATAGGTTGCAGACGCGGTGCGCGTCTGCTCATCGCTCTGATGCGGATCTGCGGTCACAAGCGTGCCTGTACTCAGTAAAGTGCGATGAGCCGATTTTACAATTTTTCGACGTGTCCGTCATCGCGCACCAACAGATAACGGTTGACCTGATCGACAAACGTGCGGGTATCGATCGGCTTGACGATCAAGCCGTCGCAGCCATACGCCGTCATCATCGCTTGCGCGGTCTCCTGCGGCCACGCGGTGAACACCACGATCGGCACCTGCTGCATGGCGGACGTTTGGCGCAGCATGGCGATCACGGTCTGCCCATCGACATCGGGCAGACCCAGATCGACCAGCACCAGTTCCGGTGGATGCGCCGCGATCAGCGTCAGTCCGTCCCCGCCGTCGACAGCGACCTCGACGGCGTGTCCTGCTCGTGCCAGCAGCCGCGACGCCAACCGGGCGCTGTTGGCATCATCTTCGATCAGCACGATCCGGCTCATAGAGTAGACCCTACCCCTTCAGGACGAGGCACGGTCAGGAACGGCAGGTTCGGTCGCGGGCTGAGGCGCGTAACTGGCTACAGTGGACAGCAGCAGATTTTTGGTAACCGGCTTGGGAATATAGCCGCTGCATCCCGCCGCCATACAGCGTTCGCGGTCGCCGTACATGGCATTGGCGGTCAGCGCTACCACCGGGATATGGCTCAGAGTCGGATCGGCTTTGATACGCTGAGTCAGCTCCAGCCCGTCGATATCAGGCAGGTTGACATCCATCAGGATCAATGCCGGGCGTTCGCGGATGATCGCCTCTAAGCCGCTGGCACCGTCCGTCGCCTCAGTGACATAGTGTCCAGCGCCGCCCAGGATTTTACGGACTAGCCGCATGTTTTGGGGATTGTCTTCGATATAGACCACTTTGATGCCCATGCCTGAACTCCGATATTGCTGATTACTTGTCTGCTGCCCGATGAATATCATCAAGTTTATCCTATCTCAACTGTTATACAACGGGTAATATTTACTGCTTTGGATCAGAATTGGTGCGCACGGGCTGATCGCCAAGCGCATCGACGATATGATCGACCAGTTGGCGATTGCTGTAATCGCCCTTTGTCCACACCGATTCCGAGCGCGCTTCAAGCAGAGCACGATCGGCGTCGGTCAGGTTTTTTGCGGACACCACCACCACCGGGATCGCCAGCGTGTGCGGATTTGCCTTGAGCTGTTCCAGCAGGGTAAAGCCGTCCATAACGGGCATGGTCAGGTCGGTCACGATCAGGTCGGGATGATGCTCGATCGCGGCAGTCAGCCCGGCCTGTCCATTTTCCGCTTCGAGAATCCGATACTTCTTGCTGGCGCTCAACATCCGCCTGATGAGACGCCGATCGTTGGCGGTGTCATCGACGACCAGGACGGTCGTGACCTGTTCATCGAGCTGCTGCAAGACTGCGCCCAAGCCATCATGCAGCGTGCGTCCGGTGGTGCCCATCTCCAGGTTGATCGCGTATTGATCGCCCAGAATGTGACTCTCGGCGGGCGAGGTGTGCCCGGAACAATTGACCACGACCGTTTCACCCGGCGCGATCGTGCCGTCGGTCAGCATCTTTTCCAGCCCGGCAAACGCGACCGCCGCCGCTGGCTCGACCGACAACCCCGCGTCACGCGCCAGACGGCGCATGGCGTTAAAAGCTTCACCGTCCTCGACGGAGATCATCGTCCCGCCCCCGCGCCGCGCCGCCGCGTCGAGCTGGACATAGCTGTAGCCGGGATCGCCGGTCGCCAGCACCGTGATCAAGGTCTGCGGGATCACCGCATCGGCGGTCGCGCGGTTCGCCTGAAATGCAGCGACCATCGGCGCACACCCCGCCACCTGGACGATCCCCATTTTCGGCAGATGGTCGATCAAGCCCATCTGGAACAATTCGGTAAAGCCTTTCCAGACGCCTAAGGGTCCGATCCCACCGCTGACCGCCTGGATGTACCAGTCGGGGGCACGCCAGCGCTGCGCCGCCGGGTCGAATGCCAGACCCAACTGTTCAGCCATCTCGAACGCCATCGTTTTCATGCTCTCTTTGCCGGGAATACCGCGCGCCCCCCGATCGAAGTAAAGTCCGCGTCTCGCGGCAAAGGCGGCGGCGATGTGCTTGGTCTCGTCGTAGGTGCTGGAGACTTTGACGACTTCCGCGCCGTACAGCACCGCTTCACGCATCTTGTCGGACGGCACCAGGCTGGTCACGAACAGCCACAGCTTGATCCCGGCGCGGGCGCAGTAAGCAGCATAGGCGGCTGCCGCGTTGCCGGTCGATGCCAGCACACATTCACGCACCCCGCTGCGCGCCAATGCCATCACCACCAGCGCCGCTTGTCTATCTTTGAACGATCCAGTGGGACTCTGACGTTCGTCTTTGACATAGAGTCCCACATGACCGAAGGCGCGTTCATATTGCAGCAAATGCACCAGCGGGCTGTAGCCTTCGCGTAATGTGATCGACGGGTCAGGCTGCTCGATCGGGAGCAGCTCCGCGTAGCGCCACAGCGACGGATCGCGCCCCGCCAGCGCGTCCAGCCGCGCCCAACGCCTGGCTACGGCTGCGTAATCGTAGCGCGCCTCCAGCCAGGGCGAGCCGCACGCCGAGCAGTCAGGTGGAAACAGCGCTGCCTCATGTTGAACGCCGCATTCCAGACAAACGATATGTGTGAAAAACATACCAGCCTCTTTCCACTGCATGGCGATTGTGCTTTACGCCAGTGGTATGGTGAACCAGAAGGTGGAACCCACTCCGACCGTGCTTTCGACATAAATTTCACCGCCGAGCATCTCGATCAGGCTGCGGCTGATCGACAAGCCCAGACCAGTGCCGCCCGCGCGGCGCGTGCTGGAGCCGTCCACCTGGCGAAAGCGCTCGAAGATGGCAGTGAGGTCTGCCTCGTTGATACCGATGCCGCTGTCAAGCACACTCACCCGCGCGAAATAGTCGTCATGGCGCGCGATAGTGACCACGACCGCGCCTTCTTCGGTGAATTTGGCGGCATTGCTGACCAGATTAGTGACGATCTGACGCAGACGCAGCGGATCGGCGTTGATGACCAGCCCATGCGCCTCGACATTCAGCGACAGGGTGACCGCGCTGCTGTTGATCAGCACCTGCGATGATCCTACGATGTCCGCGACCAGTCGTTCGAGGTCGATGATCTCGCTGACGAGGTTCACTTCGCCCGCCTCGATCTTCGCCAGATCGAGAATCTCGTTGATTAAATTGAGCAGATGCTTACCGCTGTTGTAGATGATGCCGATGTCTTCCGCTGCTTCCTGGGTCAGATCACCATCATCGCCATCGATCAGAATTTCGGAATAGCCGATGATCGAATTGAGCGGCGTGCGCAGCTCGTGCGACATATTGGCGAGGAACTGGGATTTGAGCCGATCGACCTCGCGCAGCCGATCGGCGGTCTGGCGATCGCGCGCGGATTGCAATTGTGCGGCTTTGAGCGACTCCTCGCGCTGCTGCTGCAGCTCGACCTGCGCGCTGATGTCGTGCGCCACGAAATATAACGTTTGACTGTTGAGGTCAGCACTAGTGTTCCACTCGATCCAGAGATAATTCCCCGGCAGGGTGCGGTAACGATTGATAAAGCTCACGGCGGGTTTGCCCGTCGCCAGCTCGACCGCGACCGCGATCGTCGCTTCTTTGTCGTCTTCATGCACAAAATCGATGAAGGGATTGGCGAGCAGATGTTCTCTTGTGTAACCGAGCATCCGCGTCCACGAGGGATTTAACTCGCGGAAATAGCCGTCGAAGCCCGCCGTGCCGATCAGTTCGAGCGATTCGTTATAAATATGCTGCGTTTCGCGGCGCGCCTGTTCCGCTCCCGCGAAGGCACGCGAATTTTCGATAGCGATCGCAATCTGAGCAGCCAGCGAGGTCTTCACACTGATATCGTCCTGGTCGAAACGTCCTGCTGTATCCGACTGTACGTCCAGCACGCCGATCAGATGGTCGCCAACAAGCAGCGGCAGCGACATTTCCGCGCGCGTCATCGGCAGCAGCGGATTGACCAGAAAGTTGGGGTCTTGGGTGACATCGTTGACGATGACGACGCGGCGCTCGCGCGCGGCGGTCGCCACCAGCGAGTTCGCCGTGCGCGCGATACTATGTCCACGCGCCTGCATCAGCTTACCCGGCTCGCCCGCACCCGCAGCCAGGATCAGGCTGTTGTCATCCGCACTGATGAGATAAATATGGGCATGATACAGATCGAACCGCTCTTTGGTGAGATCGACCACCGTCGGCAGCAGCGTGTCGAGACTCAAAATCGTGGTGATCGCGCTGCCGACTTCGGCTACCGTCTGCAACTGTCTCGCGATGCGGCGCAGCCGCGACTCTGCCTGCTGCTGTGCCTGAGCCTGACGTGAGTTTTCCAGAGCGATCGCTGCCTGAGCTGCCAGCGAAGTTTTGATCGGCGCGTCACCCTCATCGAAGTGATTGGTTTCCTCGCTTTGCACGTCGAAAACCCCGATGAGCGTGCCACCGACGCGCATCGGCACCGCCATTTCCGAGCGCGTCTGCGGGAGCAGCGGATTGGGCAGGAAATTGGGCGATCGACGCACATCGTTGACGATCGTCGCCTCCCCCGTGCGCGCGACGCTGGCGACGATACTGTGCGGGTGATTGATCGCAATACGGTGTCCACGTTCATGCATGGTACGTCCGACATCGCCCGCGCCCGCGACCAGCGTCAGCGACGTGCGTTTTTCGTCGAAAAGATAGAGGTGGGCGTGATACAGCCCAAAACGCGCTTTCGCCAGATCGCAGATCAATTGCATCACATCCTGCACATTGGTCAGACGGTTAAGCGCCTCCGTCACTTCTGACACGATCTGCATTTCTGTAGCGAGACGGGCGACAAACTCTTGCTGCGCTGGTTTTTCAGCAGGATCATTCAGAGTCATTGTCGCCAGCACATCGACATAGCCTTGCAATTGGTCGAGCGCTTCTTTATCGCTCGCATCGAGCGCCGGCAGCGCACGGGTCGCCAGCTGATCGAGATGACCGCGCATCTCACGCAGCACGCGACTTAAATCCACATTGTCATAACCAGTTGAGACTGCCGAAACATCGTTGGTTTGCAGCATCATGAATGTGTTCCTTTTGCAATATTTGTTAAGTGTAGGCGAAACATAGATGAGCGAGTATTGAGGCTAGAATTTTTTACGTAATTCACGTTTTCATGTTACCGCTAACAAAATATATGTTTATAATTTTATCGCCTTGTTTAACTACACAGCCCTCACCCTAAGTCCCTCTCCCACAAGAGGAGAGGGACTTGCTACTGCGTTTCTCCCCTTCTCCCCTTGTGGGAGAAGGGGTCGGGGGATGAGGGATACCGGAGTAGTTATCGCCTTGTTTAGTCAGCCAGTATTGTCAATACTAATAACCCTGCTGGTGACATCGATCTGCAAAAACTTACAAATTTAGTTATCATCAGAGCAGCATCATGTCCATATGACAACCTGTACCAACAAACTTTGGAGACATACAGCTCATGAAACAAGGGTTTTTAGCGCGCTTGAGCGCGGTCATCGTCGCACTCGCCTCCGCAGTCCTGATCGTCCCGGTGAGTGCGCAAACTCCAACAGGATATTCGGTCACCTGTGACGACGGCACCACCTTCGACAACGGCGTCGAAGTGATCGTCAATCAGATGCGATCCGGCTTCACCTACACTGCCACCGCGATCGGCTTGAACGGCTTTGACCCGGTGCTGGCGGTGCTGGACGCCACGACAGGCAGCGGTCTGTGCAGCGACGACGCGACGAGCGCCAGTCGCTATGACGCCAACCTGCCCACGACAGGCGGAGTCGGCGCGTCTGGCTTGAGCGCACAGGTCAATTTCAGTCAGGACTCGGCGCAGTCGTTCGCGGACATCTCGCTGGTCGTCGGCGGCTACGGCAACCAGACGGGCGAATTTCTGCTGATCCTCGAAGGCATGGCAGTCACCAGCGCCGATAACGCGGGCGACGCTTTCTCGGTCAATGTCACGCCGGGCATGGTGTCGTCGGGCATTCCGCTGACCACTTATATGCTCACGCGCGGCAGCTCCGGCGTCGATCCGCTGGTCTATCAATCGCTGCCCGGTTCATCCGACTACGCCACCGACAGCGCAGGCAATCCGGTGTTTTGCGATGACTCCGGCGATCCTAACACCTGTTATGATACGGGTGTCCGCCTGGACGATTACAATGTTACCATCGCCAGTGGCACGCTTTCCGGCTGGCAGTATGACGCCATGCTGACGACCGCGCTCGACGATCTCGCCCTGAGCGCTGATCGCAGCACCAACTATCTCACCTATTACATGACCAGCTACCAGGGCACGTCGGAAGGGCAATATCTGCTCGTCTTCCATGCGGCCATTTCCGACACCATCACCGAGGCAGCATCCGACGCTTTCGGCGGCGGGCTGTCCAGCGGACAGGAACAGCAGCGCGGCGACCCGATCGCCCCGACTCAGGTGCCGTCGAATGCGGGCGCTTTCGTCCCTGGCTATGCGGTCACCTGTGACGATGGCAGCTCGTTCGACAACGGCGTCGAGGTGATCGTCAATCAGATGCGATCCGGCTTCACCTACACCGCCACCGCTGTCGGCTTGAACGGATTCGATCCGGTGCTGGCGGTGCTGAATACCCAGACCGGGGAAGGCTTGTGCAGCGACGACGCGACGGGTGCGCTGCGCTATGCCGCCAACCTGCCGACGACGGGCGGGGTCGGCACGTCTGGCTTGAGCGCACAGGTCAATTTCAGTCAGAATTCCGCCGAAGCGTTCGCGGACATCTCGCTGGTGGTGGGCGGGTATGGCAACCAGACTGGTGAATTCCTGCTCATCCTCGAAGGTATGGCGGTCACCAGCGCCGACAACGCGGGCGACGCTTTCTCGGTCAATATCACCCCTGGCATGGCGTCTTCAGGTGTGCCGCTGACCACCTACATGCTCACGCGCGGCACCTCCGGCGTCGATCCGCTGGTCTATCAATCGGTGCCCGGTTCATCCGACTATGCCACCGACAACAATGGCGATCCGATCTACTGCGACGACTCCGGCAATGCCGCGAACTGCTACGACACCGGCGTGACCCTCACCAATTACAACGTCACGATTGCGACGGGTACGCTCCCCGGCTGGCAGTACGACGCGATGCTGACGACGCCGCTGAATGGGTTAGCGCTGGACAGTGAACGCACCAACAACTATTTCACCTACTACATGACCAGCTACCAGGGCACCAGCGAAGGACAGTATCTGCTGGTCTTTCACATGGGCATCTCGGACGTATTCGTCCCGAATGCGTAGGGTTTAATCCAATTTGACGACGCCGATCACCCCATGATCGGCGTCATCCGGCAGTGACACCCGTCCCCCGGTCAGCGGGTCGTACAGCCCGGCGATCAGCGTCAGGTCGCCGGGCGCGGGCGGACGGTTCCAGGTCAACAGATGCGCATCGACGATGACTTCCCTCGCACGCCATCCGGTTGTAAAGCGATCCTCGCCCGGCGTCGAGTCGCTCTGCGCGACGACTGCCCCCGCCGCGTCGATCGCCTGCACAAAGACGGTGTAGCTCACGTCCGACGCCGCCCCCGCCCGCCACACCAGCTCGACCGGAAACGGCACGTCGAAGCGCACGTCCGTATCGGGCGGCGTCGCGCCGATCAGCGTCCCGACACCGACGAAACGCGCATCCAGGACGATCGCTGACGGCGGCGCGTTGCTGACGAACGGCGCCGATTCGACTCGCCAGCGGGCGATCTCGGTGTCCTCAACCGTCAACACGGCTTCGCCGTCGGGCGCGTCTGCGGGGAGGGTGAAGCTGTACCATTCGCGGCGCAGACCGTCGATCGGGGCGGGCAGGGTGTCGCTGGCGATCGCCCATGTCCCCGCGACATCACGCATCGAGAGCGGGGGTGACTCGCCCTGACCGCGCCATAATATGTCCACGCGGATCGTCTCGCCATTACGGACGGTCGCGTCTGGATGCGGAAGTAACGTCAATTCCTCGATCTGCACCCCGCCGCTCGAATCGCCAGCGTCCCATGCTCCCAGACCTGCCTCCCACACGCCGATATGCAGGTCGCGTCCGCTGGTGATCGCGCCGCCGCGCAGCGGTTCGTAGCCGGACGGTACAGCCGCGTCGTACAGGCGCATGGTCACATCGTAGGTGAAGGCGGGCGCACCGACAGGCAGTTTTACCAGTGCGAATGCACTGGCGCTGTCTCCCTGGTCAAGCTGGCTGGTGGTGCGCTGAGTCGCGCTGGCGAAGATCGCATCCGCGCGCGCGATCTCTCCACCGATCGGGTGGCGCACGCTCACCGCCGCA
>DAOTUN010000015.1:0-11889 GCA_034437395.1 Anaerolineae bacterium
CCACGACCGGCGCGACGGCAGGCGGCGCACCTTCTTCTTCGCGCCGCGCGGGGTGTTCGGTTCGTTCGCCACGCCGGATTATCTGGCGGAACCCGGCGAGTACGGTTCGCTGCGCGCCAGCGGGTGCGGCCTGCTGGCGAACAGCGGCGGGATACATCCGTCACAAAGTGGGCTATGATTGCGTCAAATGATGGAGGTAAGTCATGAACATGGCAACGGTGGATGAACTCATTCAACAGACCCGGCACCTGTCGCTGCTGGATAAGACACGCCTGATTCAGAAGCTGGCTGCGATCGTGCAGGATGATCTTGCGCGCACCGACGTGAAAGCCGTTTCTCGTTCGCTCGCAGGGCTGTGGTCAGGCATCAGCCTGTCTGCCGAGGACATTGACAGCGCACGTCAGGAACTCTGGCGGGATTTTCCACGAAGCGATGTGTGATGGTTGCCGCCATTGCCGATACCCATTGCCGTTATCTGGTATCTCAGCAACGATGCGCGTTTGAGCGCACGAGCCAGACAGACCTTCAGCACGGTTGCCAATGCAGGGGATAAAGTAGGTATCTGTGCGATTACGATAGTTGAAATGGTGTACCTGGTCGAGAAAAATCGTATCACTGTTGATCAACTTGATACATTGATTACAAATTTGCGCGCTGCCGACTCGGTTCTCGTACAGGTATCACTAACCGTCGAGATTGCTGAGTCACTGCAAAAGGTCTCGCGCGATCAGGTTCCCGATATGCCGGATCGGATCATTGCCGCAACCGCGCTGTATTTTGGTGTTCCAGTCATCAGCCGCGATGGAAAAATCACTGCGTCGTCTGTCACGACGATCTGGTAAATCCAGTTTCAGTGAATCACGAAAGTTGAGACGGGGTTGAAAAAAGGGACTTGGTTCAGGTAGGTTATGGTCACCACAACCAACCACACCGGGAACCAAGTCGATGAAAATCATACCCGAACACAGGCTGAAAACAGAAGAAGTATGACGGCACCGGGAGTCTCAGCCTGGTCACCGACGCGAATGGCGGACGCACGGCGTACAGCTACGACCTGCTGCTGCGGCACCACGAGCTACGCCTACGACCCCGCCGGATATATGGAGACGGTCACCGCCCCCGACGGTGGAATCACCCGCTATGCCTACGACGCCAACCGCCCGACCGAGGCACGGCTCCCGAACGGCGTCCGCACGCGCACCGTCTACGACCAGCGTGACCGCGTAACCCACATCGAACAGGACTTCCCGGCGAACCCGGCTGTTCCGGTCAGCTATATCCACACCGACTACGACGCGGCGGGACAGAAGGTTGGCGGGACGGAATTCCTGGGCGGGACGGTCGAATCGCTGTGCTGGCGCTACGATGCCGCCGGACGGCTGACCGCCGAAGCGCGTTACGATCTGGTTGACGCGCCGCTCTACGACACCCGTTTCACGTATGATGCGACGGGCAACCGCCTCTCCCAGACCATCAACGGACTGCGCACGAGCTACGCCTACGACGCGCTCGACCGCCTGCTGTCGGCGCAGAACGGCGCGGGAACGGTCGGCTATGCTTACGATGGGCGCGGCAACCTGAGCAGCGTCAGCGGCGCCATCGGCGTGACCAGTTACGCCTGGGATAGCCAGAACCGCATGGTCGGGGTGACGCAGCCGAACGGGACGCAGATCGCCTACGGCTACGACGCCGACGGACGCCGTGTCAGCGCCACGACCGGCACGACGACGCGCGGGTTCGTCTGGGACGAAATCTCCATGTACGGCGATGTCGTAGCCGAGCTGGACGGGTCGGGCGGTCTGCTCACGGGTTACGTGCTGGCAAATGGCGCGATCGTCTCGCAGACCCAGGGCGGCGCCAGCAGCTACTACCTTGCCGACTCGCTCGGCAGCACCCGCGCCCTGACCGACGGTGCGGGTTCAGTGACCGACACCTACTCGTACACTGCCTACGGCGAAACCCACGCTTCGACCGGGACGACCGCCAACTCGTACCTGTACGCCGGACAGCAGCAGGACGCCGCGACCGGACTCTACTCGATGCGGGCGCGCATGTATGACCCCGGCGTCGGGCGGTTCGTGAGCCGCGATACCTGGGCGCTGAACATGGGGAACCCGGTCGAGTGGAATCGGTACGGCTACGCGGCGATCGCCCGCGCACTGGACGCCGACGAGGTGATCCTGTACCGCGAACAGGATTTTGCACACGAAGTGAAGCGGCTCACCGGCGGGCGCGGCGTGCAGGTGGTGTACGACGCGGTCGGAGCGGATACCTTCGAGAAAAGTCTCACGTCGTTGGCGGGGCGCGGCACGCTGGCGCTGTTCGGCGCATCCAGCGGGATGGTGCCGCTGTTCGACTTGCAGCGGCTCAATGGGTTAGGGTCGCTCTTCGTCACCCGCCCGACGCTGCACGACTCCCGCGAAGAAATTCTGATGCGCGCCGGGGATCTATTCGACTGGCTGGCGGATGGATCGCTCAGGCTGACGATCGACCGCGAATTCGCGCTGCGGGATGCGGCAGCGGCACACAGCGCACTCGAAGGACGCGAATCGATGGGGAAATTTCTGCTGGTCTTGTGAGCAGGGACGCCTATGGATTCAGCGAGATTATAGAACGATCTCAGTCGCCGCGATCGCAGGGCGTATATTAGGGGTATCTCCTCACAATTCGTCGTCGAAAAACGATTAAAACTCAATAGAAGCGGATATGCCTTGCGGTCTGGATCGAGGGCGACTCTGCGCAATGGCGTGTTGGATCTGCTCGTGCGACAGCAGGCGATTTTGTACGGTCCGCGCAGAGAAGATGTTGGGTTGTGCCGAAGAGGTATGGATCGAACCAATGCATGAAATACACCGGCATAAATTGGATTTACTCATCTGTTTCAAAATCCTCCACAACCCATTGTCCATTCTACATGAAAGGCGTTCCACTTTAACCCCTGCAGGCATTGTTGGGATTATGAATTTCGTGAATACGACTTTCATCCATAGGCTTCGATTGGAAATCTTTATATATTGGTTCAACTCATCCAGGAGGAAGTGCAAAATGGACGCTAATTCGTTAAATCAACTGCTCAAACATATCCACAGCTTTGAAGTAACTATGCACAGTCTTGAAGACAGTGTGCAGCGCCTTGAGGAAAACCAAGAGTATCACTACAGCGAACTCACGTTAGATATTCATCGGATAGAGTGTCGAATTGAGTGTCAATTTCCCGTCGAACCGTGGAATGACAACTGAACGCTTGAAACACACAGTTGAAACTCAGTAAATTAAATTGTGTCTTACTTAAATTGCAATTTAGAAAATGTGGTTTTTTCGGGTATGAGTCTGGCGGGGACGCCTGACGTGCGCAACAAGGGAGTCAAGACATGCTGAAGTTGACGGGCTTCGTCTTACCGGACGTGGGCATGATGACCATCGCGGCGATCGTCGGCAAGACCGATCTGGATGCCGTCACACTGGAAGACCTGGACAGGGTGGCGGACTACCTCGAAGCGTTTTATCAGCAGCCGCTTGGAAAGTACATCGCCGGAAGCATCGCCTTCACCACCAATGGCGGTTTCACACAACCCAGTTGGAACAGCGATAAATTCAAGCCCAAACGGACTGCCTACGCCACACTCGTGCTGCGCGGACACCGCTATCCCGACCTGGCGGCGCTGATGGCGACGATCTACGAGAAGCCGCTCCGGGCAGATGACACACTGGTGCTGCGCGGTCAGCCCGACGCCCCGTCGTGTGCCTTCACCGGGGCACCCGCCTATCTGCGCGTCAGCCGCGACATGCTGCCGATGTTCACAGGGCGTGACATCATGAATTTCAGTCCAGCGGGCGAGTCGGGCATCCCTGTGAGCGATGTGATCCTGCTGGCGCTGCACGCGCTGCCGTTGGGCTGTATCGTCACGCAAGGGGCGCTGCTCGCCGTCCAGAGCGACGACCCCGACCTGATGATGCGCCTGGTGCGCGCCAATCTGGAAGAAAACTATCGTTTCCTCCATCTCGCTGCCGAAGCGGGCTATGAAAAATTCCCGAACATTGCTTCGTTCAAAACGCGCCTGATCGAACTGCTGGTCGCGACGTTTTCGACCGGCGAGGCACACCGCGAAAGACTGGAGCGCACGTCGTCGCTGACCGCTTTTCACTTCAGCAACTATGGGTCGAACGCGCGCCTCTCGATCTATCCCCTGCCTTCCTCGACGGTGCAGTTCGTCTGGGCGGCGAGCAAGGACGAACACGCGGCTGTATGGCGGCAGATCGTCGCGCGTGGGCGCAGCGAAGAAAAACCGGAATCGGTCGAGCTGGCGAGCAATGCCCCCAAACTCACGCAGCGCAACTTCATCTACGAAGACCTGTTCGACCTGCCCGACACGGCACACACCTTCCTGCGCGTGTATTTTCTGCGTTACCCGCTGACCCGCTTCAAGAAGGATCGGCGCGGCGAGTACAACCTGTTCAAAGAGACGGATCTTTTATCCTGGGGTCTGACCGCCCTTTTCCTGAAAAGGATCATGAATATGCAGCCAAACCGTATCGAGCAGATTCGCAGCCTGGGCGACCGTCTAGCCGCTCACATCCAAACGCGCGACGACCGACAGCTTTTGCGCGCCCTCTATTTTGAACGCCAGTACTGGCGCTTCCGGGGCGCGCTGCTGCGGGCGATGTACGGCTATAAGGGCGATGAACCGCTGGTCACGTTCGATGGCTACGTCGAGATTTTCGAGGCGTTCGAGGAAGGGCAAGGGGCAGAACGCGCCGATTGGAACCTGGCGCGCGACCTGCTGCTGATCCGCATTTTCGAGCAGCTTCACCAGCAGGGTTACTGGACAGTCGTCAGTGAGGCGCTGCAATCCGAAGACCCCGATACGGTGCTGCGCCCGGTCACCGACTGATCGCCTGTCTGCTGCCACTTCCCTTAGTTTGTTGTCTCACGCATCTTTACGGAGGATATGCACATGGCTTACATCACCGCGTTACTGCTCATCGATGCCTCGGCGAGCGCCCTCAATAATTCCGACGAAGGTATCCAGACCGCACGCACGGACAATACCTCTGGCGTCAAATTCATCCGCAAATACGGCGGCGGTCTCTACCCTTACGCCACCGCGCAGGCTTACCGTCGCTGGCTGCGCGATACGCTGGAAGCCGACCCGAACGGCTGGCGGATGTCCCCCATTCATCGTGAAGAGAAAGTCGCCTATGTCGATGCCAACCCGATCCAGTACTGGGACGATGATCTGCTCGGTTACATGCGCGCGCCTGGCAAAAAGAACAAAGTGGTAGTCGAGAATATGACGCCGATGGGCGACGACGTGAGCGCGCTTACCCGCATGTCGCCGCTGCGCGTGAGTACGCTGGTGTCCGTGTCGCCCGTGAACATCACCAACGATTTCGGCGTGATGGCGCGTCAGGAAGGCGACCCGGTACCCTACGAGCATCAGTTCTACCGCGCCACCCTGCAAGGGCTGCTCTCGTTGGATATGGCGCGCGCGGGGGTGTTCACCTACAGCCAGCGCACGGGCTATCAGAATCTCGACAGCGTGCGCCGTACAGAAGCGGAAGCGCATGGCTTGGAACACCTGCCCGAACAGCGCGCCTACCGCCTGCCCACCGAGGAGCGTTTGCGCCGCATCCGCCGTTTGATTCAGGCGATCCCGCTGGTGCAGGGCGGTGCGAAGCAAACGCTGCACTACACCGATGTGACTCCCGCGGTCAGCATTGCCGCCGTGACGCGCTACGGCAATCATCCATTCAATTACCTGTTTGAAGATCGGGGCGACGAGATCACGTTCAATAGTGACGCCTTTGCGACTGTGATTCGCGCGTATGCCGATCAATTCCTCTCGCCCGTCTATGTCGGCTGGCGTCCCGGCTATGCGACCGCACAGTATAACAAACTGTTCCAACTGGATGACGATGTGCAGGCGCGGCTTGGGGGTGGCACACCCGGCGTAGCCTTCGACAAATTGTCCGACGATCTGGCGGACAATCCTGCCTGGCTGGATGCCTGATCGCATGAACGCCGCTACCGATCGATTGGAAGTGGTCAAATTGGTGATCGCGGGGTCGATCACCTCGTTTCGCTATCCGCACTTCGTGCAGGGGGTGCAGCCGACCTATGAGATGCCGCCGCCGTCCACTATCTATGGTCTGATCGGGGCGGCGCGCGGGGTGATCGATCCGCCGGAAGACTTCACCTTTGGGGTGCATTTCACGGTCGAAGGCAAGTTTCGTGATCTGGAACACATTCATCTCAGCGTGCCCTATGGTCAGGCGAATCCGTTTCAGCGCGAACTGCTGTTCAATCCCCGTCTCACGCTCTATCTGACGCCGACCAGCCTTTTCGAGGCGTTCGAGCGTCCGCACTACCCATTGGCATTAGGACGGTCGCAAGACCTGATGACCCGGATCGCGCTCGATATCGTGACGCTGGAACGGGCGCGCACAGCGTATTTCGAGCATACACTCGTGCCGTTCTCGTTCGCACCCCGCTTTCAGCGGACGACCGCCGCGACGATGGCGCGTCATATCGACTCAAGCCGCCGCCCAACGTGGGATCATTACGCGATCGTCAAAGATCGCGTCACCTATCCCGACCCGGACGACCCGGAGCGCTACAAGCCCGAACCGGTTTGGGTGGATCCGACCGCGCCGCTGTTTCACGGGCTGCGGCGGGGCGTCATCCTGCATCGTTTTGTTTAGCCTGACTCGCGCATCGAACCGTCCATTGAAAGGAACGCTGCCTGTGTTGATGCCAGCCGTCGAACATGACCTTTACGCGATTCGCGCCAAAAGCGATCCGCCGGAAAGCCTCGTCGAACATACGTGGGAGGTGCTGCTGCGGCTGGCGCAGCAAAAACAACTGCGACCCGATCTCGCCGTTCAGCTCGGACAGCCTCGCCTGTGGCACTGGCTGTTCTGGGGGACTTTTTTACACGATTTTGGCAAAGTCGCGGACGGGTTTCAAGCGGTCGTCGCTGGCAAAGCGCGCCTATGGGGCTTTCGTCATGAAGCGCTCTCGCTCGCGTTCGTCGATTGGCTGTTCCCCGACCACCACCCCGATCGTCCCCAGGTGATCGCGGTGATCGCCTGTCATCACCGCGACGCCGACGTGATCGTGCAGCAGTACCGACGCAACCGCCTCGACCCGGACGAGGACAGCGCGGTCAAGCTGATCGCGCAGGTGAGCGCGGTCAACTGCCGCCGCCTGTTTGACTGGCTGAACGGCTCCGCTCAGGAATGGGCGGTCAGTCTCGGCTTTGCCGCCGACATCGAAATGCCCCTTTTCCCATCCTTCGACGAGGCGGCGAGTCGGCTGAGACCGCGCGCGATCCACCGCGCCGTCCTGACACTCGATGGGTATACGCAGCACCTGCATTTTGGCGCGCACCCGTCGGAAGCGCTGGTCGGCGTGCTGCTGCGCGGGCTGATCGTCACCGCCGACCATGCGGGTTCTGCCCATGCTGACCCGTTCAGCGCCGCGCCGATCCAGCGAGACGCTGTGCAGGCGGTGATCGGCGGTCAGCCCCTTTTCGCGCACCAGTCCAGCGCCGACGCCGCGCCGCTCGGATCGGCGCTGTTGATCAGCCCGACGAGCAGCGGAAAAACCGAGTCCGCCCTGCTGTGGCTGGCGCAGCAGCAGGCACACGACGGACAAGCCGCGCCGAGGATTTTTTACCTGCTGCCCTATCAGGCGAGCATGAACGCCGCCCATCAGCGTTTGAAGAAAGTCTTCGGCGGGCAGGATGCCGTCGGACTGCAACACAGCCGTGTCATGCAGGTGTTGTTCGCCCAGGCGCAAACGGAAGGCGCGGATCGGGATCGAGCAGCCGCACTCGCCCGCCAGCAGCGCGCGCTGGCGGACTTGCTGCGCTTTCCCGTCACGGTGATGAGTCCGTATCAACTGCTCAAGGTGCCTTATCAGTTGAAGGGATTCGAGGCGCTGCTGTCCAATTTTTACGATGCGCGCTTCATCGTCGATGAGATCCACGCCTATGAACCGAAACGGTTGGCGGCGATCATCGGCGTGATGCGCTTTTTGCACGCGCACTGCCGGGCGCGCTTTTTCATCATGACCGCGACGCTGCCGCCGATGGTGCGCACGGCGCTGCACGACGCGATCCCCGATCTGGTTTCGATCGAGGCGGACGCGGCGACATTTGCCCGTTTTCAGCGCCACCGCGTGCATCTGCTGGCGGGCGACCTGCTGACGGACACGACGCTGGCGCGGATCGCCGCCGATGCCGCCGAAAAATCAGTCCTGATCTGCTGCAACACCGTCCGGCGCGCCAATGAAGTTTACGACGCGCTCGCCGCCGTGCTTCCCAGGTCGGACGACGAGCAGGATCGCCTGATCCTGCTGCACAGCCGCTTTCACAGCCTGGATCGAACCGAAAAAGAAAGGCAGGTCAATACGCGCACGGGGGTGAACAGCACTGCGCGCGGACGCATCGTCATGGTGGCGACTCAGGTGATCGAGGTCAGCCTGAATATCGACTTCGACACGTTGTACAGTGAAGCCGCGCCGTTAGAGGCGCTGCTCCAGCGGTTCGGTCGGGTCAATCGCGGGCGTCCGCCGGGGTCAGCACTGACGGATGTCTACGTCGTCCGCGAGCAGCCGGAAGCGGTCAAGCGCATCTACGATCCCGATCTGATCACGGCGGCGCTGGTTCATCTCGACTCGTCTGAGGGTCGGGTAATCGACGAGAGTCAGATTAGCACATGGCTCGAACAGATTTATACGGGCGATGTGCTGGCGCGCTGGCGAACGCTGTATGATACGAGCGCGGACAGCTTTCAGCGCGAAGTGATGGACAACCTGCGCCCGTTCACGGCGAGCGACCTGGATAAACTGTTCTTCAGCATGTTCGACGGCGTGGATGTACTGCCCTCGAATTTTTTGACTCGTTATGATCAATTGATACGGTCAGGCAGCTATCTCGAAGCCTCGGCTTATCTGGTGCCACTCGGTTGGGGCTATTTCGCGCAGCTCAAAAAGCGCGGCAAAGCCTGGGAGGAGACGGCAGGCGAACGCGGCAGTTTATTCGTCGTCGATCTTCCGTATACGTCCGAGCGCGGACTCGATCTAGCCAGCCTATCTTCCGGCGCATCCGACGACTCACGTCGGACTCCGATCGACGATTACGACATTCCAGCGGAGGCTGACTAATCATGTACGACGACCCACCGCTGCATCCGATGCAGCATTTCACGACCATGCACTGCGTGTTTCACTGCGAAGCGAAGGAACATATCGCGCTGGATGCGCAGCCCGGTACAGCGATACGCGGCGCGCTCTACCATGCGCTGATCGATCTGTTCAGCCCGAACGATCCGATCCCTGGCGTTCCGCTCGACCCGGTGCGCGCGCTGCTGGCTGCCGAAAACGAGGAAAACGCGCGCGGTCGGGATGTGCCGCGCGCGTTTTCCGTCGAACCGCCGCCCGCGCATACCCATGTCGAAACCGGAAGCCGCTTCCAATTCGGTGTCTCATTGTTTGGGACGGCGAACGTACTGGCTCCCTACCTCTTTCGCGCGCTGCCGGAGATGGGCAAGCGCGGGATCGGCAAAGGGCGCGGTCGGTTCGAGCTGATCCGCGTCAACGAGTTCTCGCCGTTGGACGAGTCCAACCGCATCATTTTGCACCCACATGGCGCCGTCGATCCCCGGCTGACAGTGACGCACCGCCGGGTGATGGAAGAAGTGGGTATGCGCAACAGCGAGATCGTGACGGTGCGTTTTCTCTCCCCGATGCGCCTGATCGAGAACGGCGCGCTGGTGCGTAAACCGATGTTGGGACCGCTGCTGCGCCGTCTGATCGAACGCGCGCAGTCGCTCGTCGAACTGTATTCGCCCGCAGGAACACCCTCTGTTTCGCGCGCGGCGTGGAAGGACGAATGGCAGCGGATCGGCACGATGGGGGATCAGATCGACGAAGCGGGCGCGCTGCTGGACGCCACCCAGTGGGTGCACATTCAAAGCTACAGCCAGGCGCGGGGACGCGCGACGCCGATCGGGGGGATCGTCGGTCAGGTGCGCTGGCGCGTCGACTCGGCGGCGATCATGACATGGCTGCTGTGGGGCGCGTGTCTGCATATCGGTAAGAACGTCGCCAAAGGGGACGGCTACTTCAGCGTCGAATAGTATGTGCGGGCGCATGGTTGTACGTCGCCGCCTCGGTTGGTTTTTGCTCGTCCATAGAGGGTGAGGAGAACGCATGACCGTCTTACAGATTTTGTACGCAGATACCTTTGGGAGTCACATCGGCAAGCACAGCGAACGCCTGATGTATACCCAGGGCAAGACGACGCTGGCGCAGGCACCGCTGATGCACTTACAGGAAGTGGTGATCGCATCGCGTGGGGTGAGCATTTCGGCGGATGCGATCGAGGAATGCTGCGATCGCGGTATCCCGATCTACATGATCGACGGTCTCGGCACGCCCTACGCCGCGATTTATTCGCCTGGACTGATGGGAACGGTACTGACACGGCGGCAGCAGCTTACCGCTTATTACGATGGGCGCGGAGTCGAGATCGGTATCGCCATCGCAGCAGCCAAGATCAACAATCAGGTGGCAACGCTGAAATACGTCGCCAAATTTCGCAAAGAATCCGACCCGGCAGCTTACGAGCTGCTGCGCGATGCCGCCGCTGATGCCGCCGCGCAAGCGGACAAGCTGAACGGACTGCGCGGCATGTCACTCGACGATTTGCGCGTGTATCTGATGGCGTTCGAGGCGAATGCGGCGGTGCATTACTGGGGGGCGCTGCGCACTATCATCCCCGAACACTACGGGTGGACGGCACGCATCACACGCGGCGCAACCGATCCGGTCAACAGTCTGCTCAATTACGGCTACGGATTCCTGCGTCTGCGCGTCGAGCGAGCACTCCATCTGGCTGGACTGGATATGTTCGGCGGTTATATTCACGCGGATCGTCCTGGCAAGCAGTCGTTGGCGCTGGACATGATGGAAGAATGGCGCACGATCGCGGTCGATCGCCTGGTCATCGGTCTGATCAATCGCAATTACATCATCGAAATGAACGATTTCGGGATGCTGGAAGAGGATGTAAAGCGCAGTTTCGCTAAAAAACTGCGCGAACAGATGGAAGCGGTGGTGCGCGTCGGCGAGGACAAAGTGGCGATTGGGATCATGATCCAGAAACAAGCACGCAAGCTGGCTGCACATCTGCGCGGCGAAACGACTGCTTACCTGCCCTACCGGGCGACGTGGTGATGCGATGCGCGTACTCTTGATCTACGACATCGTACATGATGGACGGCGTACCAAAGTGTCGGAAGCGTGTCTGGATTACGGACTCGATCGCCTCCAGTACAGCGCCTTCATCGGTCAACTGAACAAGACGTTTCAAGAGGAACTGATGATGCGTATCGAGGATATCCTGGATGGAACGCCCGCCAGTGTGCATCTGTATTCCATCGATGAGAGCGCCTGGAAAAAAAGGATCATCATCGAACAGGGGATGAATCGTGCAGAAAGGGAAGAGGAACGCGATGTCCCACTATCCGCCGACGAACCCTTCTGAGTTTGAAACAGACGACGAGAGCCTGTTCATTCGTCCCGAAATTCCACCGGATATGCTGATAGCGGTGACGCTGCTGAAACAGTATGCCTACTGTCCGCGCATTGTGTACTACGAGACCTGTACGCCACGCGTGCGACCAACCAGCTCTAAGATGCAGGCGGGACACGATGCGCACGAGCGGGAGCGGAATCGGGCGGCGCGGCGGACAATGAGCGCCTATCAGATTCCGACGGGCGAACGGCACTTCGATGTGCGGATACGGTCGGAAAAGATGGGGTTGTCAGGGCTGATCGACGAGCTGGTGATCACGGAGGATGAGGCGATCGTCGTCGATTAC
>DAOTUN010000016.1:0-90958 GCA_034437395.1 Anaerolineae bacterium
CCGTGTCGGCTTCGCGTCCATCATCCGCATCGTAAGGATAAGGCGTGTACAGCGATCGTGTCCACTCCCAGACATTGCCGCTCAGATGCAGCGCCCCGACCCACGACGCGCCGCCGGGCAACGAATCGGCGGCTTGCGTGGTATCGGCATCGGACAAATCGACTGTCACCCCTGCGTCGAAAGTGTCGCCATAGGGGTAGATCAAGCCGTCTGGTCCGCGCGCGGCATATTCCCATTCCGCCTCGCTCGGCAGCCGGGCAGCGCGCCGGGCGCAAAAGTCGCGCGCCTCGAACCAGGTGATATTTTCGACCGGGAGCAGATCGCCGCGGAACGCATTCGCATTCGCTTTCACGCCGTCGAACGCGGAAAACTGCGCCTGGGTCACCTCGGTCTTGTCGATCCAGAACGGCGCCTCGAAGCACAGCTCGTTACCGTTCCGCTCGTCGCTGCCACCCGAATCGCTGCCGATGGTGAAGCAGCCCGCTGGCACCCTGACCATCGCCACCCCGCCGAAGTCCTGCTCGCGCGCTGTCCACTGCGCGTTCGACGTGACCGGATTGCCCGCCTCGCCCAACGAGATCGGCGCGCGCGTCGGATCGGCTAAGGCAGGCGCCCCAGTCGCGGTCGGCGCGAGTGTGTCGGTCGCGGTCGGCGCGAGTGTGTCGGTCGGCGGGATGGGCGTGTGTGTGCGTGTCGGATCGGCTAAGGCGGGCGCCTCGGTCGCGGTCGGTAGATCGAGCAGTGCCACCGCGTTTGCCGTCTGGGTCGGGATAATCGGCGAAGTCGGGGTGGGCGCAACGCCGCTCGTCAGCCGGGGCAGTACGATCAGCAGCCCGACGACCAGCGCCAGCGCGATCCCCGCCGTCACCAGTGGCAGCGTGGAGCGGCGCGCTGGCTGCGGGACAGGGGTCGGCGCTGGTGCCGGGACTGAGGCGGGAGGCGTCAGGTCGGGAGTCGCTTTGATGATCGCGGCGATTTTGTCGATCGCCTCGGTGACATACAGCCCCCGCCGCTCCAGGATATGCACACCGTTGAAGTCGAGCAGATACGCCACCGCCGCCTCATCGCCCGTATACGGCTGCCAGTTTTCCTGAAAGACGGGGATGCACGGCTTGCGCAGGCTGTGCGCGTGCCGGATTTCTTTGAGCACCCACTCCGAGTCGAGCGTCGTGTCCGCCAGCAGGCAGATGAAGACGCGCCCATCGGCGATCGCGGCGAGCAGGCGATCGGGGAACTGCACCCGCGCCCCGTCGGAACGGGTCACGTCGAGGTAGCTGTCCAGCCCGTGCTTCACGTCCAGCGTCGTTTGCACGAGCTGCGCGGTCGGAAAGCTCGGATCGCGGCGGTACGAGATGAAGGCGTCGGACATGGCGAATCCCCAGGCAGCATCGATGCACAGATACTAGCACAGCGCCCGATCGCCGTCCACAACCTGTTGCGCAGGGGCGAGGGGTATCGGATCAAAATCACTCCTCGGAATGATACCCCCCCGACCCCCCTTTCAGGGGGCGAAAAGCCCGACGTTCGCCGTTTATGCAGCGTCGATGAACTAGAGCGTGCGCGTTGCTCCCCCCTTTCAGGGGGGTCGGGGGGGGTGTCCACCGCGCGTAAGTCATTTGAACGCGATCGCCCTGGCGCAGGGGCGAAGCGTCGGCGTCCGCTTACCCGGTCAGCCGTGAATCCCCCGGCGCCACCTGCACGATCGCGCCCCAGGGCTGATAATTGCTGTAAAACAGGTCGCGCCGAATCTCGCCGCCCTGTTCGTCCAGGATCAGGCGCGTGACGCGCACCTCGGCGCCGCGCGCCGCGTAATCGACCTGCAATTCCTGTCCGAGCTGCAAATCGCCGTTGGCTTCGTAGCGCGTGGCGGCAGCGGCGCTCTCGTTGATGATCTCTGGTCCGACCTTGACGATCTGGCGTCCGGTGCTGGTGCTGTAAAATCGGAATTCCAGTTCGTCGCGCTCCGGGATGAAGCTCATCTCGATCAGCAGGTGAAAGGCGGTGTCGTTGACGAAGCGCAGATCGAGTTCCTGAGCATAAATGCTGTCGGTCTCGTCCGGCTTGTAGATGGCGGCGTCCATACCCACGCCTTCACCCCGTTCATAATAGCCCACGCGGTAGCCGTGTGGATAGCGCTCGACGATCGGATACCCGGCGTAGAATGCCGCCTGGAACATGGTCGTGCTCACCTGACACACCCCACCACCGACGCCATCGACGGTGCGCCCGCCGATGATCACCTTGCTGGAGACGTAGCCCGCTTCCGGCGAAATATCGCCCAGGAACCTGTTGAACGAAAAGGTTTCGCCGGGCGCGATCACCAGTCCATCGAAACGGGCGGCGCTCTGCGCGATATTGGCGCGGCGTGCCGGGGTCGATCCGGCGAACGTCGTGCGCCCCTGGGCGATCAACTCTTTGATATTCAGCTCGGCGGCGGTGATGCCGTCGTGGTAGGGCGGCAGGATGTAATCGAATGCCAGCGGCACAGTGCGGTTGTCACGGCTGAAGACCGCCTCGCTCATCCGCGCCAGCGTCTCATCGACATTGAGTGTGCGTCCGCTGGACGACGATTGCGTGACGATCAACTGAGTGGTGGCGTCGTCGAACTGGAAGCGTGCATTTTCCGGCGAGGCGATCACGCCCTGCGCCAGCGACTCCAGATAGACACGGTAGGCGCTCATATCGACGGTCACGTCGTAACGAAAGCCACCGCTGCCGTCGTTGACGGTGACCACCCGCAGCAGCCGGGCGATCTGATCGACGCGCGCCTGCCAGGGTCCGATCTGCGTGCCGAATGGCGTCTCCGCCACCAGCAGCAGCGGCGAGGAAATGGCGATGCGCGCTTTTTCGGCGGCGGCTGAGGCGTCAAAGGCGATCGGCGGCGTCTCCTCGATCGCCAGCGCGATCTCCCCGCCGGCACTCAGCGTCAGGATGGCGCTGTCGAGCCGCTGCAAGGTGGTATCGAGGTCGAGAAACCGTCCGTTCTGTGCCGGGGTGGTCTGGATATTTTCGCCGTCGATCGTCAGCGTCGCATCGCGCGGGGCACGGTCGATGTCGGCGGCGATCCCCGCCAGAAACGCGGCGGCGGCGCCCTGATCGTAGCGCAGCAGCGGATCGATGCGCTCGCCATTGAGCCAGGTCAAGCCCTGCGCGAACAGGTTGAACAGCAGTCCGTCACCGCGCCCGGTCGCAAAGACGTTGTTCGCCGTCGTCTCGTCGTCGAAGCTGACGCCCAGGTCGCGCGCCGATGCCTGCCAGAATTGTTCGCCGTCGCGGAAGGTGAACACGGTCTGGTCGCCATAGGTGAACTGCGTTTGCAGCGCGGCGCGTGCCTGGTCGCGGGTCATGCCGCTCAGGTCGATGCCGTAGGCGGAGACGCCAGGCAGCACGCGCTCACGAAAGCGAATCTGCACCAGGGCGACCAGGATCACCAGCAGCAGCAGCAGCAGCACGACTCCGGTGAATGTCAACAGCAGCAGACGTACCAGCCAGGGATCACTCCCGGAGTCGTCTGAATTGAGTAAATCACGACGAGCGTACATACGGCGCTTCAGGCTCCTATCTTGTTCAGGAAATGCAGTGAGTCGCAGCTTTCCGCTGGACGCCATCGTCGGTGTCCCTACGAAATGGGGCGCATTCGGCGTTGTAGGGACGCATAACAATGCGTCCGCAGAGAAAACCGTGATTTACTGAAAATTATATCATAACGTTCCGCGACCGCCGCGCAGCCGCGACCACACCATCCCGCCGACCCAGGTCAGTGCTTCGAGTCGCAGCAGCAGCGCCGTACCGACGTACAGCACCACGCTGACGGCGCCCGCCGCGCTCACCAGGGCGATCTCACCATAGATGCGCTTGCTGTCGATCAGCTGCGGCACCGCCCAGATCACCAGCACGGCACCGCCTGCCATCACGACGGCGGCGGCGGTCGCTTTGCAGACGGTGACCAGCACCCGTTGATCGCCAAACCCGCCCAGCCGCCGCGCCAGAAACAGCGCGGACAAGGCGGCGTGGACGATATGCTTCACACTGTCCGCGATCATCAGACTGAATACGCCGATCGTCGGCGCCAGCGCCAGCGCCACGATCATGTAGATCACCAGACTGACCAGCCCGATCAGCGCCGGGGTGAGCGTGTCCTGGCGCGCGTAAAAGGCGTACACCAGCAGCAGATCGACTGCCGCGAAGGGCAGCCCGACCAGATACAGGCGCAGCGCCAGCGCCGTCACCTCGGTGTCGGCGGGGGTAAAGGCGCCATGCTCGAACAGCAGATCGATGATCGGTGCCGCCACCACGAACAGCCCGACGGCAGCCGGAATCATCAGCGTGATCGCCATACGCAGCCCCAAGCCGAGGGTATCGCGGAACGGGCGCTCGCCGTCCTGGGCGATCAGCACCGACTGGCGCGACAGCGTGGGCAGGATGGCGATGCTGATCGCAGTGGCGACCAAGCCCTGTGGAAACTGCACCAGCGTGGTCGCCCAATTCATGTAGCTGAGACTGCTCTCTCCCGTCTGGCTGGCGAGGTTGTAGCTGAAGACGCGCACCAGCGCATCGAGGATCAACGAGAACATGACAGGCAGATACAGCAGCACGATCCGGCGGATGTCCGGGTGGCGCCAGCGCACGGTCAGACGAATCGTGGCGGCAGCGGCGCGCAAGCCGGGCAGTTGAAATGCCATTTGCACGATCGCGCCAAAGAGCCAGCCGATCGCCGCCGCGCGAATGCCCTCGATCGGGCGGTCGATCAGCCAGTAGACACGCGCGGGCGACACCGCCACGACGATCTCCTGTGCGGGCGCCAGCAGCAGGGTGCCCATCACGACGCAGCCGTTGAAGATGGCGCCGGCCAGTGCCGGAAAGGTGAAAGCGCGCAAGGCATAGAGCGTGCCGCTCAAGATGGCGAACAGGCTGAGAAACAGCATCGCGGGTGCGGTGATGCGCAGCAGATCGACGGCGAGTGCCTGGGTCGCGGGGGCATAGCCTCCCCCCACCAGGTTGACGACGGCGGGCGCCAGCAGCACCAGCAGCAGCACCAGCGCCGCCACCACCACCGTGATCATGCTGACCAGCACCGACACCAGCCGCCATAACGCGGCTTTGCCGTCGCGCGTGACTACCTCGCTCAGGACCGGGATGATCGCTCCGTTGACGTGCCCGCCGATCAGCAGATCGTAGAGCGTGCGCGGCACCAGCGTCGCCACGAAAAAGGCGTCGGTGGCGGCGGATGCGCCGAACAGGTTGGTCAGCACCACATCACGCGCCATGCCCAGGACGCGGCTGGCGATATTGCCGAGCGCCAGGATGCCGGTCGCGCGGGCGAGGCTGGCATTGGTTGCCGCCTGTACCGCCGCCAGTCTGGGTTCGTCAGCGCCGAGAGCGACGCGGTCGTCGATGAGTTCGCCCAAAAGGTCATCCTGTCATTGTGTGGATACGCCCGTTTAGCATAGCACGCCCTTGCGCAACGACAAGGCGCCCTTGTGGTGCAGATGCGGCGTGCCGGCTGCGTTTTCCACGATCGCAGGGACACATCACCATGCGTCCGTAGAGAAAATCGTGATTCACTGAGATTGGATTAGAATAGGATGGTGACAGTGGATGATCAGGGGACGATGATGCACAATGCACATTCGACTATCGCACACGGTGAGACAATTATGATGTCAGCGCGTCGTCCGACTCGATCGCACCCGATCGCCGCGATCGCCGTGCTGATACTGATCCTGTGCGGCTGCCAGCAGTCGGTGCCCCCAGGACCGCCGACCGCGCGCGTCAGCAGCGGCGGCGGGGTGATCGCCTGGACCCGCGATCCGGCGTTTGTGCTGTTCCGGGCGGAGATCGTCGGTGGCGAGGCGTTCGCGGCGATGAGTCAGGTGCCGCTGTGTACGCTGTACGGCGACAACCGCATCGTCTGGACGGACATCACCGACACCCGCGACGCCAATGTCCTGGAGGATCGCCTCAGCGACGCGGTGATCAGCACCTTCATCGCCTACCTGACCGTGAACGAGCGCATCTACACGTTTGAAGAAAAACTGACCGATCGCGCCACATCCGGGAACACCATGCCGATCGTGGAGCGGGTGACGATCGCCGTCAACGACACGGTCCATCGTGCCAACGGATTGAGCGGCTGGGAGAGCGGCTGGTTCGAGCGGGTGCTGTCTGCCTGTCGCAATCTGAGCGCGGCGCCTGTGCTGATCGCGCCAGCGGCGGGCTGGCTGAGTGCGCGCGAAGTGGCGTTCACAGTCGAGGCGCCGCTGATCTTCTGGGATGCCGAGCGCACGGGAATCGCGCTGGCTCAGTACACCAACACGCCGGGATGGGTGTCGGGTGCTGGCGCGGTCGAGCTGTGGACGCGCATTCGCGCGATCGGCACCAGCGCGCTCTATCAGGAAGGCGATCGCACTTATCAGGTGGCGCTGCAGGTGCCCGGTGTCACCTACGACGCGCCCCCGCCTCCAGCGGCATCCTCATAAACACGGTTCTAGTGCGATCGCAACTCCCTTGCTAAAATTTCTTCAGACGATCAAAATCATTTGAACGGAAGAGAGGTCAACCATGTCGGAACAGTATCAGGCGCTCGTCGCCCGGCTGAAAGAAATTCGCAACGTCGATCGCGCCCGCGCCATCCTGAGCTGGGATCAGCAGGTCAATATGCCGCGCGGCGGGGGGGCAGCCAGAGCCGCGCAAATGGCGACACTCGCCCGGATCGCCCACGAGATGCTGATCGACGGCGAAACCGCCGGGTTGATCGCCAGCGCCGAACGCGAGACCGACTCCATGCCCTACGAATCGACCGAAGCCAGCATGATGCGCGTCGCGCGGCGCGATTATCATCAGGCGACCTGCGTGCCGACCAGCCTGGTCGGTGAGCTGGCATCCGCGACCGCGATGGCGCACCAGGTCTGGACGGAGGCGCGCGCCAAAGACGATTTTGGCATGTTCATCCCGGCGCTCGGACGTATCCTTGATCTGAAACGCCAGGAAGCGGATTATCGCGGCTACAGCGAACACCCCTACGATGCCTTTCTCGATCAGTACGAGCCCGGCATGACCACCCGCCGCGTCACGGGCTTGTTCGACTCGCACCGCGCCGAGCTGGTCAGGCTGGTGGCGGACATCAAAAACAGCGGCGTCGAGATCAGCGATGCGGTGGTGCGCCAGCATTTCCCGGTCGAGGTACAGCGGGCGTTTGGCGAAAAGATGGTGCGCGCCTACGGCTACGATTTCGAGCGCGGACGCCAGGACGAGGCAGTGCATCCCTTCTGCATCACCTTCGCGCAGGGCGATGTGCGCATCACTACCCGGTTTAGCAGCGACTTTCTCAATCCGGCGCTGTTCGGCACCATGCACGAGGCAGGTCATGCCATGTACGAGCAGGGCGTCGATTCGTCTCTGGAAGGGACGCCGCTGTCCAAAGGCACCTCGCTCGGCGTCCACGAGTCGCAGTCGCGGCTGTGGGAGAACATCGTCGGGCGATCGCGCAATTTCTGGACGTGGGCGTATCCACAGCTTCAGGAGACCTTTCCAAAGCAGCTGGCGGCAGTCGATGTGGAGACCTTCTACCGCGCGATCAACCGGGTAGCGCCATCGTTCGTGCGCGTCGAGGCAGACGAGGCGACCTACAATCTGCATATCATGGTGCGCTTCGAGATCGAGACGGCATTGGTGAACGGCGACATTCCGCTCGACAGGCTGCCTCAGGTGTGGAATGAAAAATTCGAGGCGTATCTCGGAATCGTTCCACCCGACAACAAGCTCGGCGTGTTACAGGATATTCACTGGTCGAGCGGGCTGATCGGCTATTTCCCGACCTACGCGATCGGCAATTTGCTGGCGGCGCAGTATTATCGTCAGGCGCTGCTGGCGCACCCGTCGATCCCGGACGAGATCGCCAAAGGACAATTCGACACGCTGCGCGGCTGGATGCGCGACAATATCTATCAGCACGGGCGCAAGTTCACCGCCGACGAGCTGACTCAGCGCATCACCGGCGAGCCGATCGAGTGCGGCTATTTCATCGACGGGCTGCGCGAGAAATACGGGGCGATTTACGGGGTGTGAATATGTGAATAAAGGGATGCCGGGGTTTGGCACACCAAGCCCCGGCGCCGCGCTGTGCAGTCCGACTGTCCGCCTATTTTAGCCCGTACAGCGTCCCGTACTTGCCCGACAGATAGCGCATCAGCGGCGCCACCTCCAGCGCACGTCCGGTTACGCGCTGCACCAGCTCGTCGGCGGTGAATTTGGCGCCATGTCGATAGACGTTGGTGGTCAGCCATTCGCGCAGGGTGGCGAACTGTCCGCGCGCGATCTCGTCCGGGATCGACGGATGCGCTGCCAGCGCCGACTCGTACAACTGCGCGCTGATCAGGTTGCCGATGGTGTAGCCCTGAAAGGCGCCGCCGATCGCTCCACCATACCAATGTACATCCTGCAACACGCCATCTTTGTCGTCCGGCGGCGTGATGCCCAGATCGGACGTGTAGCGGTCGCGCCAGGCTGTGGGCAGGTCGTCGATGCTCAGGCTGCCTTCCAGCAGCGCCAGCTCCAGTTCAAAGCGGATCATGACGTGCAGGTTGTAGGTCACCTCGTCGGCATCGACGCGGATGAACGAACGCTGGACTTTGTTGATCGCCCGGTAGAAAATCTCCAGCGACACATTGCCCAGCTGGTCTGGGAAGTAGGTTTGCAATTTAGGGTAGTAATGAGTCCAGAACCCCCGACTGCGCCCGACAATGTTTTCCCACATCCGCGACTGCGACTCATGCACACCCGACGACGTTCCCTCTCCCAGGGGCAGTGCGTCGTAGGCAGGGTCGATCCCCAGCTCGTAGAGCGCGTGACCTGCCTCGTGCAGCGTGCCGAACAGCGCATCGTTGAGGAAGTTTTCTTTAATGCGGGTGGTGATGCGGATATCCCCGGAGGCGAAACGGGTCATGAACGGGTGATGGGTCAGGTCCTGGCGTCCGCGTGTGAAGTCGTAGCCGTAGTCCTTGATCACCTCGACGCCGAATGCCAACTGCTTGTCGGCGGGATAATGCTGCTTTATGACATTGTTGTCGATCGGCGGTTGCGCCATAATCGCCTGCACCAGCGGCACCAATTGTGCGCGCAATTCCGCGAACAGGGCGCGCACTTTTTCGGCGGTCATCCCGTAATCGCTGGCGGCGATCAGCGGATCGGCGATGTGATCGTGCGGCAGATAGCTCGCCATCTGGCGGCTGTAGTCGAGCGTCCTGGCGAGTCCGTCGCGCACCATGCCAAAATCGTTGGCGGGGCGCGCTTTCGTCCAGGTCGAGTACAGATTGCCCGTATGTTCAAGGAAGGCGGCGATCAGCGGGGTCGGGATTTTGGTCTGGCGGTCATAATCACGACGGGCGAGACGCAGCAGCGCGGCGTCGTCGTGGTCATAGGGCAGGCCTTCGCCGTATTTTTGCAGTGAGTCCAGCATCCGACCGAGTGCCGGGTCAGTCGCGCGCTGATGTGCCAGCCGACCGAGTACTGCCACCTGGCGGCTGCGGGCGCCCGCGCCCTGGATCGGCATGTAGGTGGCTTGATCCCAGCCCAGCACATTCCCCGCGCTGGTCAGATCATCGATCTCGATCAAATGCGCACGCAGTTGCCCCAGCGTTGTTTCAGGTGCAGGCGATGTCATAACGATCCTTTCAATGTGTTGTATCATTTTAATTCATTCAAATTGTACGAGATAAACGCATAATGCTCAACTTACCCGATCCCGCTCCCTACTTCCGCACTGTGTGGTCGATCGTGCAGCAGGTGCCACCCGGACTGGTGACCACCTTCAGGCAGATCGCCACCATGATCCCGACCCCACCCGGCGTCGAAGCCGACGACTACGCTAAATTGGGCGCGCGCTGGGTCGGTGACGCCATGAACGCGGTCTCGTTCCCCGACGAACCGACTGTACCCTGGCACCGGGTGATCAACAGCAAAGGTGGCATCAGTCTGCCGCCGGGCAGCAAGGGCGCGGCGACTCAGCGCGAACGACTGCTCGCCGAAGGGATCGCGTTCGACGCCAAGGATCGGATCGATTTCGAGGTCTGGGGCTGGCAGGGCGCCGACCCCGATTGGATCGCCGCGCACGGTCTGTTGTCGGCGCCGTCGCTGCGCAGGCAAGCGAGCGCGGCACCGGGTCAGCAGATGAACCTGTTCTGAGAGCGGACTACGAGTTCATGATTCCATCCCGTACAGCAGCACTCGTCCAGCCGTCGACTCGAACTGATCGATCAGGGTGCCATGCGTCTCAAAATAGTCCTGAGTCGTCTCGAATGTGCTTTGGTCACCCGCGCTGCCTAATCGAACCAGCCAGACCCGCTGCCCTGGTGTGAAGGCGATCCGATCCGTTAGCAGCACCTCGGATTGATAGCCGTCAATTTCCACGCGGGTCGGGTCAAGATTGAATTGCCGCGCGTAAAACAGATATGTTGCCGCGACTCCGCCGTACAGATAGACCGTATCGGCAGGCTGATCGTTGTCCGCGATAAATTGCACGGCAGCGCGGATGTCGATTCCGTTTCCAGGGATGATCCATGTCATGGTCAGCACGGGCACCAGCAGGAACAGCGACAACACCAGCGCTGCCGGCTGCGACACACGGGACACGGATCGCAGCAGCACGACGACCCCCTCAGCCACGAGCAGTACCACCAGCGGTCCTAAAAACAGAATCAATCGATCGCTGAAGGGATAACGTCGTATCAGGGCGGCGAGCAGGACGAACACGATCGGCAGCGTCAATGCCAGGACATGCGTGCGGCGCTTGTTTATCGCGCTCCAGCCCACGATCAAGGCAAGTGCCGATAGTGCAGCCTCTGGGAAGAACAGCAGGTATTGCAGCACTTCATCGCTCTGTCTGGCGAACCATGCCGACAGCAGACCGATTTCACGGGGGGCGAATCCGCCTTCCCAGAATGAATTGAGATAGGCATTGGCGCTGATTGTTTGCAGCGAGACCAGATAGCTGATCACGAAGCTGCCCATCCACACAGCACACAGCACCATCAATCGCAGGTAGTGCGATCGTGAACGTCCGCGCAGCGTAACCAGCAGCGTCGCAGCAGCGCCGATTGCCACAAATACCGCCGGATGAGAGAACCAAAGCAGAGCAGCGCCGATGCCCCCCCATAAACCGATGCGCAATTTTTCGGGCGGGATTTTTGTGAGATGGTCTGTGATCCACAGAAACAGCAGACAGACCAGTACATCCAGCCCATACTGCTTGATTTCTACTGCGAAGTATAAATACGAGTCGGTGATCGCTAAACAGCACAATGCGACGGGCACGGCATAGCGGCTGATATACACCTCTGCGACGCGCTTCATCAGCAGCAGGCTGGCAATGCTGGCGATGAGCGGCACGAGCCGCAGGATCATCTCGTGCGCGCCAAACAGACTGACCGCCAGACGTTCCAGCCATAGAAAGCCGATCGGCGCAGCCTGGTCGTAGCTCAACGGCTGAAGCAGTTGAATAAAATCCCGTTCGAGGATATTCAGACCGATCACCGCTTCGTCCGCCCACAGGGGACGGTTATAGAGATACTGTGCCAGCCGCAGCAGGATGCCAACCGCAACCGCTCCCCATGTCAACAGCGTCAAAGGTCGCGGAGATGCGGACAAGCGGGTGACACTTTTCGTCATGCGGCTGAGTGTGTCGAGTGCGTCTCGCGGAATCATCAGCGCGATCGACAGCAGCACCAGCGCAATGCTCGCACTTAAAGCCAGCAGGGATTGTGTACTGCGCAGCGGGTGTAAACGTATCTCGATCGTGTAGATGCGCTCGCTGTCATCTGTCAGAATGACCCGCAGCGTCGGCGGATGATCGATCACATCGCACACCGTCATCGTGCCTGTGCCAGTGACGCCTGTACCTCGTATATAAACGGCTTGAATCCCATCGACCTGCCAGGCAATATCGATACATCGATCGCGCGTGTCGATCCAGGGAGTGTCCGTACCAAACTGAATGACAGCCGCGTCGATTTGGGCGGCATGAACATAGCGACCCGGATTTACCGCGATCGACAGCAGCGCGGCTGCGGCGATCATGCACAGCGGCACAATGGCTGTGCGATAGCGTCGCATCGCCACAAGAGTCATGTCGCGTCTGTTGGCACGATCAGGAACAAGGCAGTGTCCCCAGTATCGATCTCCCACGAAAACGACGACCCAATCCCGATCCGCTCGGAATGCTCACGACTGCACACGTTGGAGCATTCGGCAATCAGCATCCAGATGCGACCATCGTGTGTCAGCAACCCCGGTATGTCGCTCAGATAGCCCTCCATGTGGGGCGATATGCCGATGAGCGGATCGGGCAGTCCAGCCATCAATCCCTGAGTACGATAGTACTCATACACGAGCTGCGTATAGCTGTGCACGTAAATACGATCGGCTGGCTGATAATGCTGTTCGATATACGCCATCGCCTGCCGGGTCTGTCTGGCACTCGGTGTGTTGGCTGTAGTCAGCGCGGCTGCAGTACCGCCAATCACCAGAACAGCCGCGATCAGCCCATGCAGACGCCGCCATCGCAGCCCTTCTGCCAGCCATTCATACCCTATTGCAGCCACCAGCAGCAGCGGAATCGTAAGGAAAATGTTCTGACGTGCGCCATGATATGGATAAAAGCGCAAAAATGCCGCCACAATGGTCAATGGGAATAGGACCCACACTATCGTGATACCCGCGTCACGATAGCGCCGCTGGCTGATCACTGCCGCACCGCCGATCAGCGTGAGCAAGAAAAAAATATCGCCAGGAAATGTAAACTCGATAATTTCACGAGTCGATTTTATGATGAGATTGACCAGCGAACCCAGCGTGCCGTCGCCGTAGCTGGACGCCAGGTAACCCGTACCCGCGAAACCGCCGGCGGTAAACTGAAAGCGCAGCGTCGTAAAATAGACGATCACCACACTGACGAATACAATCGCTTGCAGACAGATCCAGATCGTCAGCGCGCGGATGCGGCGATCCTGGCTGCGCAGCCAATCGATGAAAAAAACAATGTTGAGCGATGCGATCACCAGCGCCAAACCATACTGTGTAAAGATGCTGACGCTCCACACCACTACCAGCAGCACACTGTTGCGCGCTGTGCGACTGCGACGATAGGCAGTGAAGGTGAGCAGAATGCCGATCGTGAGTAAAGCGACGAGAGCGTATTCACGGACTTCCTGTGCATAACGAATTTGCGTGGTCGCCACTGTAAACAGCAGCGCACAAAAATAGGCGGATTGCCTCGACACAATCTGCCGTGCCAGCGCATACATCATGGGAATTGCGACGACCCCCGCAGCGAGCGAGATCGCCCGCAGCATAGCCTCGCTGTTTCCCAGATGCAGTACTGCGGAGAGCGACCACGCGAACAGCGGCGGCGCACTATTTGCAACCGAGTTCATTTCGGTGACCCGTGTCAGGGTCGGCACCTGTGCTATATGAACGAGCATCACCTCATCAAACCAAAGCGATTCAAAAGTCAAATGATAGAGGCGCAACCCCGCACCGATCAGCGTGAGCAAAGCAACTGCCCAGGCTGGACGATCCAGCAGCCAACGACTGGCAATCCGCAGGCGATTTACAGCGCGTGCCGCGTAGACCGAGATGGGCTGATGCTCTGCAATGATGATCGAACCGAGCATGACAAGGCAAAACAGCCAGAACCAGCCGTTGTTTTCAAAGCTCAGTATGTTTGTCGAGTAGGTGAGGGTTTCCCCTGTCTGAGTCAGGATGCGGAACGTGACAGGCGCAGCGCTGTCACATATGACGGTGGCGCCGCTGCCCGTCACGCCCAGCTCGTTCAGGTATATTTCACGGATACCCACGACATCCCACGACACATTGACGCAGGCAGATCGTGAAAAGACGCGCGTTCGATCGACGAAAATGCGGACTCGACTCGCTCCTGAACTCGTAGAGACGCTGTAGCTGGCGGGAAAAAGCAGGACGATCAGCAGCAGCAGGCACAGGACGCCTGTCAGAATACGGAGTTTGCCCCTCATAATTTCACCTCGGACCACCCCATCGAGCCTCCTCCCTACCCGCCCACGTCCAGATGCGCCAGCGCCGACGGCACATCGGCTGCCTGTCCTTGCCATGATCGCGTTCGTGGATCGCCATGATCTTCAGATACTGTACCGCCGAAAGGATATTGCCGCTCGCATGGCGTCCGCTTTGTTCGAGCGCCTCATCGGTGACGGTCTGCGTCCAGGCGAGCAGCGCCACGCGCCTCACGCATGACACCGCGCGCCTCGTCGGTGTGGTGGCGGCGCCAGCATGAACAGCTCATCGATAGTCGGTCGGACTAATTCCCCTGGCGCTGAATCGCCGCCGCGACTGCCCGCAAATCCGCCTCACAACCGGGCGGAATGCTATTGGCGGGCAAACCATCGAGACTGGCATCCAGGACGAGTTCCGGCGGCAGCAGTTGCGCTCCGGTCTGGACTTCGCCGACCCACTCAGCCACGCCGCCTGACCTACCTCGTTACTCTATTAAACGGGGGGGAGACTGTAACTCATCCTGGCCTCCTTTATCTTCCTCGTCGAGGTCATTCGGCGCATCGCTCGCAGAAGGCTTCGGCTTCACTGCCAGCGTCAGAGTTGCGTTTTGCACATCCGATCGCGGCGGCGGGGGCGCGTAGGCACGCACGCGACGCATCCCGATCTCGATGTTCACGCCGAGCGCGATGCCATACTCATTTTCCTGTAGCATGTCGAAAAGGCTGGACCAGACATTGAACGCCCTGTCCTGTGGATCGAGTATCCACGGTTCCCAATTCCCTGGAGACCTCCAGGAATCGATCATCTCGATGCGACCATTTACAACCCGGCGGCTCGCCTCGCTCAGATACGCCACCAGCCCGGAGAAGATGACCGGATCGTGGAGGCACTTCAGCCTGCCACGTGCTTTGACCTTGCGCGTCATTGTATCGAGTATCGGACTGTCACTAGGGCGATAGTCAAATTCCTCAGCCGACATTTTGAACGCCTGCGCCAGCCCGGTGATGAGGTCGGTTATGTGCTGGTCGAACTCGCGCCCGTGCAGCAGTCGTTCCGAAAGTATATGTTGCGGTCCTCTAGCCGCTTCCGCCTTGAACTCCATCATGCTCTGTAGCCACAATTCACGATCAGGATAGAGCCCCGCCAGATTCCTATCGATTATGTCCAGCAGCTGCCCGCTGGGATGGGCATATAACTGAGCGCTACCCTCTTTCCGGCCGACGACCGCTTCCAACTCCAGATCGCGCGTCCACTGGGTATCGCTCAACAGTTCCTGAAACGCGCGCCTGCGTAACCGCTGTACCTTTGGCCATTTCATGGTCATTCGGAGTAGTCCAGTTCTGCAATATCTGGATCCTGGTCTGGTATGACGTTGGAGTTCAACGTCAACATAGCGATGCTTCCGGGAACTGAAGCACAGGACGGTTCTAAAAGACCGCCAAGGGTTGGGGTTACTTCCGGGTTCAGCAGCGTGACGGTGTTGACAGACAGCCTAGAGGTGCGCGGCGTCGCCCCTCGCCGTTCTGAAACCGTTCCATGACACAAGATAACCTGTCGGGCGGTCGCTTCGCTGATGAGCGACGGAGTCAGGATCGCGTCGGAGGTCGTGATCAGCCGGACGAACCCGACATTAAAAGCGGCACAAGATCGGTTTGACCACTTCGCGCCACATCAAAGAAGCCGCGAAACTGATACTGACGATAGCTCGGAGAGATTTGTGCGTTCGTGGCTTTGACCTCGACCAAGTCACTTGATGGAAAAATTGTAGGCACCTCCACCCCTTCTGTATTCCGGATTAGCAGGATAATATCTGCCCTTCCATCCGGCCTTACGGCTGAAACCTGTCCGAATGTCGCTGCAATTCGTTCATCGGAGCGCATGTTATCCCTGTACTCAAGCAACCCTTGCAGTGCCAGCATCCGCCCCTGGAAATAAACTCCCATTTCGCGGTTCCACTGCACACCAGGATAGGTAGGCGGAATACCATTCGTCCAGGGGATTAGATCGGGATACGTTCGTGCAATATCACGAAGGCGGCGCGCAGTGAAGGGTGCTATCTGCCCGATCAGCGCATCTTCTGGATCAGCGAAATAGTAAAGCACCGAGCGTGACGCAATCTCGCTGCTGCCATTCGGCAATGAGCGGAAGAACAATCGTACCGTCGCATCTCCACTGGCTTCAAAATAGTGAAGCTGCAGCGGTTTGAAATTGCCGCCAACCAGAGAGTCAAGATAGATGACGCCGCAACTGCGCGTTAGCACCTGATTGATCCAGCGATCAATGATCAGTCGATTATCGATCCATAGCCGAATTCCGTCATCCGCTTCGACACAGAATTCATATTCGCCAGAGGAGTTGACCCGCACGTCGCCTGTCCAGTCTACAGAAAACTGATCTGGAGTTACACCAGCGAGTGGGGAACCATTTCCCCACTCCTGATCGACTACCATACCCAACTGCGTCCCGATATAGCTGTCGAAGTTGGTGCCGCTGTAGTAATCCGCCCTAAGTCCATAACCTTCTTCGGAACACAGTGGACTCAATGACCGTACAGCAGCATTATCAATGGGTGGAAGCGGACATATAGGTAGGGTCGGTGTCGCAGTCGGCGTAAGTGCAAACGTCGGCGTGAACGCAGGTGTGTTTGTCGGGCTGGGTGTGCGCGTCGGCGTTGCCGACAGCGTTCCCGTAACGGTGGGTGTGCGCGTTGGACGGCGGGTATTGCTCGCCGTAGGGGTGGGCAGGACAGGCAGAGGGACGGGCATATTCATGCGACAGGGTGAGGCAGAGTTGTAGTAATCACCGGTTGCGTAGGCGATTGTTGGGTCGCTGCTCAACGGGTTGCTTACATTTACGAAGGCGGTGATGTCTTGCGGCACTTGTGGCGCTGTCGCCCAGTAATTATTGCGCGCATCGATGACGCTGCCTGTGTAATTGTGAATATGATTCGATTGCTGCGGTGCGGTATTCCCGATAAATGCGCTGTTGTAAATGACGGCACCGCTGCCATTCAGCGCCAGCGCCCCACCCCGAAACAGGAGCGCGCGGTTGGTCTCGAAACGCACGCATATCGCGCTGACCGTGCTGCCATAGACCACTCCACCGCTGTCGTCACCCTCGTTTCCCGTCAGGATGCTGCGCGCGAGTTCCACATTCTGACCGCCGATGAAGGCTCCACCCAAAAAGGAGGCATCATTATCGACGAACTTGCTGTCGAAGACGCGCAAGCTGCCATCACGGACATTCACGGCTCCGCCTGTGACGGCACCCGCCGCAGTGACGCGGGCCCATCCACCAGAGACGGTGACATTTTGAAAAGTCAGCGTCGTGCCCCCATTGACCGTGAACAACCCGCCCACCACGTTGGGATCGCCTGTGTATTGAAAGGTGCTGACATCGATGCCGCGCCCATAGATGGTGATGTTGGCGAACAGCACGAGCGTCTCGTTCATCGGAAAAACGCCGGGACACAAATAAATCGGATACGGCGAAATGCTGTCGGGCTGGTGAGCATAACCGGCGGCAGCATAGAGATCGACTGCACGAGGGTTGCCTGCAGCGGGCGGAGCAACAATGGCATATGCGCTTGTGAGATAGGTATTGCACGTACTGCTCGGAGAGCCGAAATCATTTGACTGAGCCACTGCCTGTCGCTCGACTTCGGCAGACTGGATGTAGGCGCGATAATCAGGAAACCCTGGCGATGGTGTCGGCAGAAAGGATATAGAATCTGTGGCAGTTGGAAACGGTGGCGTGACCGTCATCTGATCGGCAGGCTGATTCACAGTGAAAGCAGCGAATGCCACCTGGTTTTGTGGTGGCATCGGTGTCACCAGGTCAGGCAGGGGCGTGAACGACGCGGCAAGACCAACCTGCCCCGGCGGCAGCGGTGCTGAATCCACAGCCACGAGCGTTGTGACGCCATCTACATCCACCCAAAGCGTGCCACCCACAAGGTTGAGACGCAGCGTGTGCGGCGTCGCCGCACTGAAGTTGGGCAACTGCACAGCGGTCATGACCGCGCCTGCCCGCAGCAGGACGACCTCTCCCGTTGAAGTCAGGCGTGCTTCATAACCGAACGCGCCGCTGTGACGCGCATACACATGAGCGCTTCCAGCAGTCACGTCAACCGTTATTTCGACCGCGACATCGGCGGTGACGACGCCCTGATAGAACGCCGGCGCAGTGCTGTTGAAGACCAGCAGCCTGCCCGTGCCGTCTGACTGCGGTTCATAAGCCCAGCCCGCCGCCGTAAAGAACCAGTTTGCGGCATCGGGCACAGCAAAATTATCGGTAAAAACAGTATTCCAAAGAACGCTTGGCAGAATAATTGAAGTCGAAGTCAGTGCCAGGGTGACGGTTTCAGTAAATGACGGTGTTTGTGTGCTGACAGGTGTTTGTGAGACTGTGGCGGTGAAGCTTGGCAGCAGGACTGGCGCCTCGGTCGAAATACGCACGTCTTCGAGCGCGGCGGGCGTGACTGAAGAATACGGCGTCTCAATTAAGGGGGGGGGTAAGCGTCAGACTAAGCGTTGGCGTGGGGTCGGCGCTGTCCTGCGCGGTCGCGCCCACGACGAGGATGGCGGCGGACAGGGCGAGCAGCACGACATAAAACAGCGGCGAACGACGCATGATTGTTTCCCCCACACGGTGCGTAAAATAGCTGACTGCTCAATGTTATCTATAACACTATCGCACCATGCGCTTCAGCGCAAGTTAAGACCTGGCGATCCAGTTCTCCTGCTCTTCAACCAGCAGCCTCCCTACCCGCCCACGTCCAGATGCGCCAGCGCCGACGGCACATCGGCTGCCAGCATGAACAGCTCATCGATCGTGCGCCGCAAAAAGCCTTCGTCGCCCATTTTCGAGATCAGCGCGCACAGCGGATCGTAGAAATTATTGGTATTCAACAGCACCAGCGGCTTGTCGAGCTGACCCAGTGCGCGCAGCGTCATGATCTCGAACAATTCTTCGAGCGTGCCGATTCCGCCGGGCAGCGCGACAAAAGCGTCGGCGCGGCTCGCCATGCCCGCTTTGCGCGTGCGCATATCCTCGGTGATCACCAGTTCGTCGGCGTTGTCGTAGGCGAATTCGACATTCAGCAGCATCCTGGGAATGAAGCCGATCACCTTGCCGCCTCCGGCATGGACGCCGCGCGCTACTTCTCCCATCAAGCCGTGACTCGACCCGCCGTACACCAGCGTATCACCGCGCGCGCCCAGTGCCCGACCGAATTCCGCCGCCGCTGTGTGATAGACAGGTGCCAGCGTGGTGCTGGCGGCACAGTAGACACAGACGTGCATCCGCGCGCCTAGACCTGGTTCACGGGTGTGATGTCGAGCGCCTTTGCCATGTCCCTGGCATGATCGCGTTCGTGGATCGCCATGATCTTCAAATACTGTGTCGCCGAAAAGATATTGCCGCTGGCATGGCGTCCGGTATGTTCGAGCGCCTCATCGGTGACGGTCTCCGTCCAGGCGAGCAGCGCCCCGCGCGACTCGCGCATGACGGCGCGCGCCTCGTCGGGTGTGGTGGCGGCGCCTTTCTCGACCGAGCGGCGGTTGAATCGTTCCAGGTCGAAATCCGCCGGGAGCGGATCTCCGCCCGCCGCAATCTGCTGCACCGTCGCGGTCTGCCCTTTGTCGGATATCATCAGATGGATCAGCAGCTGCCGGGTCGTCCAGCCCGCGCCGTCGCTGTAAATCTGCACATCCCAGCGATCGCCCACCTGATCGAGGATGCTGTCCAAAAACGCGCGCGATTCATTCAGGCGCGCCTGCAATTTCGCCACTTTTTCGCTGACCATGTCCGCACTTTCACAACGCTATAGCGATCGGAATGAATATCTGAACCCCTGGCTTAGAACACCGCGCGAGCTACAAACGGACGTAGCTGTTTTCCGCCAGTATCAGACGATGGGCAGCCGGGACGCGCGTCGATGCCTCGACCTGTGAATTGTCCGCGATCAGGCTGGAGTCGATGCGCCGGGGAATATTCAGGATTTTGCAGTTCTGCATGACGATGCTGGCGTCGATCTCGCTGTTCTCGACGATCACATTATCCCCGATGGCGGTATAGGGTCCGATGTAGCTGCCGCGTATGATGGCGTTTTTGCCAATGATCGCGGGACCCCGGATCACACTGTCGATCACCTGGCTGCCCTCACCGAGCAGCACACGCGACGAAATATCGCAGCTGCCCATCACCTGAGCCGGATCGACGGGCGCGGGCGTAAAGGGCAGATCGCCCAGCACCAGTTGGTTCGCCTGAATGATCGAGTCGGGCTTGCCGGCATCGATCCACCAGCCTTGCAGCGTGTAGGCATTGACCGGGTGCCCCGCGTCGATCAGTTTTTGAATGGCGTCGGTGATCTCGTATTCTTTACGCGCTGACGGCTCGATCCGTGCGATCGCATCGAAGATCGACTGCTTGAACAGATATGCCCCGGCGATCGCCAGGTTGGACGGCGGGTCTTTGGGCTTTTCGATCACGCGCTTGATCTTGCCCTGCTCGATCAGGGCGATACCGAAACGCTGCGGATCGCTGACCTCGATCAGCGCCACCGCCGCCTCGTCCGACGACCCTGGAAAATCGCGTATGAGCTGTTCCATCTTATCCTGAAAAATATTGTCGCCGAGCAGCACACAAAACGGATCGTTGCCGACGAATTCGCGCGTCAGATTGACTGCGTGCGCCAGACCGAGCTGTTCATCCTGGACGATATAATCGAGGTGGACGCCATGCGCGGCGCCATCTCCCAACGCGATCCGGATCGGCGAGTCGAGATCGTTGACGACGATGCCGATCTCGGTCAGTCCCGCATTTTTCAGGACGTGGATCGCGTACACGATCAGGGGTTGATTGGCGACGGGCACCAGCGGTTTGGGCATGGTGAGGGTCACCGGGCGTAAGCGCGTTCCCTGTCCAGCGGCGAGAATGACAGCTTTCATAAGACGGTTCGTCCTTGAGCAAGAGTCCGCGAAAGGTATTGCACATGCAGACCGATCGACACGGATGCGCAAGCAGCACGCCCGTGCAAGAGGGCGATCAGCCGCCGTCGAGATGGCGGATCGCCGCCTCCAGCACCGGGTCACCATCGCTGAAGACGGTGCTTTCATCGACAGCCACCTGCACCGTCGGCACGATGCCCTTGCCCTCGATGTGAATATTCCCGTCGGCGTCGAGTGCGCGTCCCGCAGTGTATTGAAAGTAGATACCGAGCGGCATGATCACGTTGTCGATGCCTCCTCCCAGTCCTGCCGTCGGGTACTGTCCGACGATCGCAGCACGATTCTCCAGCGTGAGATTATAAGAGAAAAATTCGCACGCGCTGTTACAGTTTGGTCCGACCAGCACGGCGACTGCGCCCAGGTAGCGCTTGCTCGGTTCGGGCAGATAAAAGCGATCGACACCGCGCGAGTCGCTGAAAAACGCCCCGCTGAAGCGATCGTAGCCCGCATTTTGTCCCAGGATCAGCGGCTCATCGAACAGATAGGCTGCCATCTGATCGGCGAGAAAGCCGCTCCCACCCAGATTTTCGCGCATGTCGATGATCAGACCGGGCGCGCCATTCTGGTTCATCGACACCATCAGCCGTTCCCACAGCTGGATCGAGAGCAGATTGTTGTCGCTGAAGTCATTGATGCGCGCGTACACGTAGCCTTCCGGCAGCAGATAATATTCTACTGGCAGCTCGTAGCCGCTGCGCACCCCACGCACGACCGTTTCCGCTTCGTCGAGGCTGGTGGACTCGCGTTCGCTGGTCAGGGTGACGGTCGTCGCTTCGGAGTCTGCGGGATTACGATAGGTGATCTCGACCGCTGTCCCGATCGGGGAGCGCATCAGAAAACGGAATTGTTCCAGACGACGCACATGCTCGGTGCTGAATGGCGATGTCCAGGGCACGACCGCACCCGCCGCATCGCCGATCGGCACGCCGTCGAGCGCGATGATCTCGGCGCGCAGCGCGATGCCAGCATTGTCGGCGGGGGCGCTGGGCGTCAGATAGGTGACCAACACTCGTCCGTCGTCCAGCTCGCGGACTGCCAAGCCTAAACCGCCGTCGGTCTCGCGTTCGCGCATTTCAGACAGGTAAAATTCTGCACCAAACGCGACATGCCCATCCGGAATCGACCAGTTGAAGTCGCGCAGCGCCAGCAGATATTTATCGACGCTGAGTTCGCGTTCTGCCTCCGCAAAACGCGGACGAAACTCCGCGATCAGCGCGTCCCAGTCGATCTGCTTGTATTCGGTGAAGGCGTATTCGTTGCGCAGCTTCTCGACAAAGGCGTCGAACCCCTCGACCAGACCGTAATCGGTGTAATCGACCAGCGCCGCCCCTTCCGGCTCGATCAGGTCGATCACGACCTCGCGCGAGCGGTCAAAGGTGAACGGCGACGTGTCCATATCGACGACGGTATAGCCAGCAGGCAGGCGTACCAGCGGATCATCGTCCGTGAACAATTTTACGTCGTCGCCAAAGTCGGACGGGAAACCCTGCTGATCGTCCGGCGCATACACGACAAAAATGCCGCCGATCACCTCCCATTGCAGCGCCGGGTCTTCGCTGATGCGGGTGGAGGCATAGGCGCTCGACCACCCGCCGCCGAACAGATCGCGTTCTTCGAGGTACGGATCGCCAAAGACATTCTCCCAGTAGGCGACCGCGAACACCTGCACCCCTGGCTCGTCTGTCCCGTCGAAATCGACATCACGCGGGCTGCCACGCGGCACCTGCGGCAGCGCCAGGCTGTAATCGACTGGCGACGTATAAAAGTCGCTGGTGTACTGACCTAACACCTGAGACTCCGACGGCATCAGAAAATAGCGGTTGCGATCGACGAATCCCGCCTGATCTTCCAGGATGACCACAGGCTGCGCCACGCCCAGTGTGAAGCGGGCGTTGGTATAGGTGAGCGTCCCAGTGATACTGACCACCCCGCCCTCATCGTTGACGATCGGCGCGGGGGGGAGGTCGGTTTGTGCGTCGGCACGCAGCGCTCCCAGCATGAGACACAGTGACAAGATGACTATTGCGCGCATGGCACCCACCTCATTGTTTATTCTTATTCTGATAGACCGTTACCGCATGGTTGGCTCACATGCACGCTGTAATGGTGTCAGATAGCTGACCATTGAAGATGAGCGAATTAGAACATGCCCCTCGGTACGCGACAAGGGCTAAATCGACCGCTGCATCTGGATTGTGAAGAAGGTAAATTCCAACGTAAATTTCAGTGTATGGGCTGAAGCTGCGGGCAGATCAGGCGTAAACTCCTGAAGGTGACATGCGCACTGTGTGCAGTCCACAAGAAAGCGTAACGGGTCATGAGCGGTACAAATATCCTTCAGACCGAAAGTCTCAGCAAAGTGTACGCCAAAAATGTGCGGGCACTCGATTCGCTCTCGCTTACGGTGAGACAAGGGGAAGTATTCGGCTATCTCGGACCAAACGGTGCTGGCAAGACCACGACGATCCGGCTGTTGTTGGATCTAATCCGTCCAAGCAGCGGGACGGCACGTCTGTTCGGACTGGACGCGCGCCGAGAAAGCCTCGCGATCCGGGGGCGCATCGGCTATCTGCCCGCCGAATTGAATTTATGGGAGCGCCAGACCGCCCTCCAGATCATTCGCTATGTCGGCTCGGTGCGCGGCGGTGTCGATATGCCGACCGTGCGCGCGCTGGCGGAACGTCTGCAATTCGATCTCACCAAGCGCGTCAAAGCCTATTCAACGGGCAACAAGCGCAAGCTCGGCTTGATCCTGGCGATGATGAACAAGCCCGATCTGCTGATCCTGGACGAGCCGACCAGCGGACTCGATCCACTGATGCAGCAGATTTTCTACGAATTGGTGCGCGAGGCACGCGCCGAAGGGCGGACTGTCTTTTTGTCCTCTCATATCCTCAGTGAAGTACAGGCGATCTGCGATCGTGTCGCCATTCTGCGCAGTGGGGTGTTGCAGGCGGTGCAGCGCGTCGATGAACTGATGCACGCCGATTTTCGCCATGTCACTGTCCGATTCGCACATGCCGATGGCGGCGCTGCCTTGAGTACCCTGCCTGGAGTCAGCAGTTTTAGGCGCGACGGCGCATTGACGGCATTTCAGTATGCTGGTGCATTTGACCCGCTGCTCGCCGTACTCGCCGGACAGAGCGTCGTGACAATGGACATCGACAAACCGTCGTTAGAGGAGATTTTCCTGAAATTCTACGATCACAAGGAAGGGGACGAATCATGAACGGCGCGACACTGGCTGTATTCGCAGAGACACTGCGTCGGCACTGGCGCGGGATGCTGTTCTGGGGCATCGGGATCGGGCTGCTCGGCGCCACGCAGGCGCTGGTGTTGCAGGATGTCGACTCGCTGCAACAGATCGCCGATCTGATGGAGACGCTGCCGCCCTTTTTCGTGCAGGCGTTCGCGGGCGGTGATGCGCAGTATATGGCGACGGCGGAAGGCTATCTGGCATCGCAGTTTTTCAGCTTTGCGCTGGTGGTCTTCGCCGCGTACACCATCGGCGTCGGCTTGCAGGTGACCGCCAACGAGGAAGATCGCGGACAAATGGACGTATTGTTGAGCCTGCCCGTGACGCGGACGCGCCTGATATTGGAAAAGACTGCCGCCTTTGCGCTGCTCACATGTGGCGTGGTCGTGCTGACGCTGCTGTGCATCGCGGGCGGTATCGCCGCGACGCCGGCACTGCCGATCGACATGGGCAGGATCGCGGTTGGCACGCTCAATATTTTGCCGGGTTCGCTGCTGATCCTGACTCTGACCGTGTTTCTGGGCGGACTGATCGGCAATCGCAGCCGCGTGCTGACGATCGCGGCAGTGGTGGTCATCGTCAGCTACGTCATCGATATTCTGGCGGTCGCCGCGCCAGGCACGTTGTTCGGCACGCTGCGGACATTCTCGCTGTTCCGCTACTATGATGGCGTGTTCGTCATCCGCGATGGGTTGAATCTGGGCAATGTCGTGCTGCTGCTCGTCGTGAGCGCCGCCCTGCTCGGCGGCGGGGTGCTGGCGTTCAATCGGCGCGATGTCGGCGTGTAGCGACAGCCAGGACGGGTTTGGCGTGCCAAGCCCTGTCAGCTTGTGCCGATCGTCCCAACAGGGCGGCGCAACATTGGTGAGTTCGTCAAGTTACAACACGCCATGACGCGCTATGATCAGGGTTGATTAGCCGTCTGGAAATTGCCCACGATGCCGATCGCGCTGCGCAGCCTGACCGACCGACTCGCCCAATCCGCCCCGCTGGTGCTCGCCCTGATCGCAGCGCTGGCAGCCGCGTCGCTGCTGCTGCTGGCGCTGGACGCCGATGTCGGCGCTGCCTACAGCGCCCTCTTTCAAGGTGCGTTTGGCAGCCCCAACGCGGCAGCCGAGACGCTGGTCAAGGCAATTCCGATCCTGTTCGTGGCGATCGGGGTGTGCATCGCTTTTCGCGCCAGCGTGGTCAATATCGGCGGCGAAGGACAGATGATTATCGGTGCGCTCGGCGGGGTATCGACGGCGCTGGCATTCGGCGCGACACTCGGTGGATGGACGATCCCGCTGGCGCTGGCGGCGGGATTCGTCGCGGGCGGCATCTATGGCGGATTGGCGGGCTTTCTAAAAGCGCGTTTCAGCGTCAACGAAATTCTCAGCACGATCATGCTCAATCAGATCGCTGTGCAGATCATGAATTTTCTGCTCAACGGCATCCTGCTCGATCCCACTGAAGCGGGCATGAACAACATCCCCAAGACCGCGCGCATCGTCGAGCTGGCAGAACTGCCCCGCCTGGCGATCGGCATCCCCGGACTGATCGATCCGCCGCTGTTCGACCGCACCCGCCTGCATATCGGCTTGCTGATCGCGGTCGCGCTGGCGCTGGTAATGACCTTTGTGCTGTGGCGCACGACCATCGGCTACCGCATACGCGCGGTCGGCTACAACGAACGAGCGGCGCGCTATGCCGGGATCGCGGTCGGACGGCAGATGATCCTGGCTATGTTCCTGTCCGGCGGCTGCGCGGGCTTGGCAGGGGCGGTGCAGGTGCTGGGCTTGCAATATCGGCTGCAAACCGACGGTTCGCCGGGCGGATTCACAGGCGGCGCCGGCTTCAACGGCATCGTGGCGGCGCTGTTCGGCGGACTCAATCCCATCGGCGCGATCCCGGCGTCGATCTTCTTTGGCGGACTTTTAGTCGGCGCGCAGACGATGCAGCGGGCGGTCGGCATCCCGGCGGCGCTGGTGACGACCATCAACGGCGTGATCGTGGTGTTCGTGGTCAGCAGTCGGATTTTTGTTCAGGCGCGCCAGCGAGCGCGTGCGAACCCGCCCCCCGCAGCGCCGATCGCGTCAGCACCTCTGCCAGAGGCAGGATCATGATCGAAAATATTCTGACGGCGAGCGTGTTTGCCTCCGCGATCCGGCTGGCGACTCCCTATATGTTCGCGGGGATCGGCGAGATGTTCGGACAGCGCAGCGGCGTCCTCAATCTGGGACTCGACGGCATCATGCTGATGGGCGCTTTCTGCGGGTATTATGCCGCCCTGACGACTGGGAATCTGGCGCTGGCAGTGCTGGCGGCATTGGGCGTCGGCGCGGCGATGGGACTGGTGATGGCGCTGGTGTGCGTGATCCTGAAAGCAGAACAGGGAATTGCCGGGATCGGGATGTATCTGTTCGGATTGGGCATGAGTGAGCTGCTGTTTCAACAGCTCGTCGGCACGCCGCGCGCGATCGACGGTTTCCCCAGGCTGCCTATCCCGATCCTGTCCGAGATTCAATTCCTCGGTATTGGGGAGATTTTCTTCAATCACAACCTGCTGGTCTACGTCGCCTTCGCGCTGGTGCCGCTGGCGCTGTTCGTCCTCAATCGCACGCCCTTCGGTTTGATGATCCGGGCGGTCGGGCAGAATCCCGCCGCCGCCGATGCGATGGGCATCAAGGTGGCGCGCGTGCGCATCATCACGGTGACGGTGGGCGGGATGCTGGCAGGACTGGCGGGGGCATCGCTATCGGTGGCGCTGCTCAAGGTGTTCCAGCAAAATCTGACCAGCGGACTCGGTTTCATCGCGGTGGCGTTGGTCTACTTTGGGCGCTGGCGTCCGATCGGGGTGCTGATCGGCGCGCTGCTGTTCAGCTTTGTCAACGCGCTGCAACTGCAGATGAGCGCGATCGGCATCGACATCCCAGCCGAGTTCGCCGTCATGGCACCCTATGTCATCACACTCCTTGCGTTGATCTTCGCCTCGAAAGGGACGGACAAGCCGACCGCGCTGACCAAGCCGTTCGATCGAGGCGGGTGAGACATCTTTATCGAGAACCGCCTATCACTGGAGGCTGTACCCATGAAATCCCGTTTTGCTCTCGTCGTGCTGTTCGTGTTCGCCGCGATCGCGCTGGCGATCGTCCCGTTGTCCGCACAGGATGACGTGTTCAGCGTGGCAGCCGTCGCGCCCAGCGCCACCACCGATCTCGCCTTCAGCCAGAGCATGTTCGACGCGCTGACGCTGCTGGATGAGGAAATGGGCGAAGCGTTCGAGTTCACATTCCAGGAAGGGACGTTCATCGTCGATGACGCGGCGGTGGCGCTGCGCGAGTGGGCGTCGTCGGGCGAGTACGATCTGGTGATCGCGCACGGATCGCAGTACGGCTCGATCGTCGAAGAATTAGCGGCGGAATTCCCGGAAGTGTCGTTCGCCTGGGGCACCGACGTGAATACTTTTGGGCTGGACAACGTGTTCGCCTACACCGCTGCGTCCGATCAGGGCGGCTACATCAATGGCTATCTGGCGGCGATGATCAGCGAGAGCGGCAGCATCGGCGTGGTCGGACCCATCGAGGTCGGTGACGCCAAGCTGTACGTGGACGGCTTCCAGGTCGGCGCGCTGGCTGCCAACCCCGATGTCGAGGTCAACGTCACCTACATTCAGTCGTTCAGCGATGTGCCGCTGGCGACCGAAGCCGCCAACGCCTTCGTCGCCAACGGCGCCGACGTGCTGACGGGCACCGCGCAGATGGTGGTGGGACCGATCGGCGTGGCGCTGGAAAACGAACTGGCGTGGTTCGGCACACAGTCGAGCCAGGCGGACTTGTCCGAGGGGGCGGGCGTGGCGTTCCAGGTCTACCGCTTCGACGTGATCCTGAAAGATATGATCGCCAAGATCGGCGAAGGCACGCTCGGCGGCGAGTCTTACACCATCACGCTGGAAAATGGCGGGCTGGAGATGGTGGTCAGCGAGCTGATGTCCGACGAGGATATGGTGATGGTGCTGGAGACGATCGAGACCCTGACGGCAGGGATCATCGCGGGCGAGATCATGACGCTGCCTGAAATGATGGAAGCGACGCCGGAAGCGACAGCGACGGGGTAAATCACGAGTCATCATCGCAGCGGGGCATGGCGCACGCCGTGCCCCGGATGGTGATGCCCCCCATGAAAGCACACCGCTGGAACGCCGCATCCCGACTGCGCTATACTATAGAAATCAATTGTTGAGGTGCCTTGTGGTGAATGACCATACAGCGTCGCTTCCTTCGTTCCCAGCCATGATTCGAGTGAGCGCGGGTGAGGATCGGTTTGACGAACATCGGGGATTAGGAATTAGCGCGATCGCCTTCAAAGTCGTCCCGCAGGATAGCAGCGGACTGCTGGTTATTGAGAATACCTTTCACAAGCCCGGCGGTCCCGCACGTCATCTGCATTATGAACAGGATGAATTCTTCTATTGTATTGACGGTGAGTTCACGTTCGAGGTCGGGCACGAGACTACGCACCTGAAACCGGGGGACTGTCTGCTGGCACGGCGCCAGGTGCCCCATGTGTGGGCTTCGACAGGCGAAACCGCCGGAAAGATCCTGATCAGTTTCACGCCAGCCGGCATGATGGAGGCGTTCTTCCGCGAGGTGACGAAAGCGAATGCCATGCCCCCGCAGGATGCCGAGCTGTGGCACAGGCATGGCATGGCGCTGTTGGGTCCCCCGCTGACTCTGCCCTGAAGCCCTGCCGCACCCTATCGATCGAACACATGAGACTGATCCGATGGCAGCGCCAACCGACATGACCGCTTTCTACAATGTAGGCTAGTCTCATGAAATTCCGATTTTTCGTCGTCGTGATCGCTCTGCTGCTGGTGATCGCCCCGCTGTCCGCTCAACGGGCGAGTACGATCTGGTGATCGCGCACGGATCGCAGTACGGCTCGATCGTCGAGGAATTAGCGACGGAATTCCTGGAAGTGTTATTCGCCTGGGGCACTGACATGAATACTTTTGAGCTGGACAACGTGTTCGCCTACACCGCTGCGTCCGATCAGGGCGGCTACATCAATGGCTATAGGGATCATCGCGGGCGAGATTATGACACTACCTGAAATGATGGAAGCGACGCCGGAAGCTGGCGATTAAAGGCTCTGTTTGCCCTCCCCTGCAACTGTGCAGGGGAGGGCGTGCTGATTGCACATCGGGCAGGCTAACGCTTATTCGTGGTTTGAGCGCTCTTGAATGCGCCAGACATTTTGCCGGCTTCTTCAACCAGTGCCATGAGTTCAGGCGTGAGTCCCGGACTGTAGGACTCAGGTCGTTCGGGCAGATCGGTGAACGGGACGCCTTCCGGCGGCGCGTCGTCCATCTTGAGTTGATCGCCGTTGTGAGTCGGCGCCTCACCCTGGAAAATCTTGCCCATTTCCGAGCTGTCCAAACGCCAATGGTGCTGGCGCAGGTGCAATCCGTCATCCATCAGCTTCTTCACCTCAGGATATTGGCTCGCATCAAAGTTGGGGATCGGCAGCACCTTGCCCCAGTTGACACCCAGGACTTCAAGGGCTTTGGCGAATGCCAGCTCGTGGGCGTGATCACGCACAATCAGATAAGAGATGGTTGCACGGGCGGTCTTATTCTCGGTCATCTCGTAAATGCGGCATTTTTGCAGCCGACCGGTCGATTCCAGCATGACGTTATATAGCAGATCGAGTACCAGGTTTCCGCTGGCGTAGACATATGATCCCGACCAGGGATTTCCGACGGCATCGACGGGCATCGCGCCCTGATTGGATGCGATGAAGTGATGCGGGTTCTGCGCTTCACGCGCGACCTCTAAAGGGGTGCTGCCGCCGGCAGCGGGCGCATCAAATTTTCCGCCTTTATACCGGGGCGATCCATCGAGCAAGTGAGTAATGGTGGTGGCGATCAGCTCGACATGACTGATCTCTTCAATGCCGATCCCGTGAATGAGGTCCTTAAAAGGCTTGGCGTTCCCCCGTGCATTGAAGGTCTGGAAGAAATACTGCATCATCGTGCGCATCTCGCCAAACTGACCACCGAGTCCCTCTTGCAGCAGATTCGCTGCCTGGGGATCGGGTTCGTCGGGTACGATGTCATTGATCAAGCGCTGCACATGAAAATACATATGGAACTCCTGAAGATAGATTGTCAGAGCGTTTACTTACAGTCTATGGAAACGTCTGCGAAACGCATGATAACGCTGACCTAATCCGTTCTAGTCCACTCGTCGTGGTTGGTTGCCAAACGTTGCAGCAGACCGCAAGCAGCTTAAGCTTGCCTGATTCGCTCAGAAGTTGTCGGTTTTTGCGGCGCATCACTCTACTATGTTCAATCCCCCATCTTTTCCACCTTGCAACTTGTGGATCATGACTGCGCCGCTGTGCGCATTTTTCGCTATACTTGGCGATCAAAGGTTCAGGACTGACGCACGCATGGCGACTCGGCACGACACAGCACCCTTACCCCCTATCGCCAGCCTGCACATGCGCGGCATCGTCAAGCGCTTTCCCGGCGTGCTGGCGGTCGATGGCGTCGATTTCGAGGTGCGCGCGGGTGAGGTTCACGCGCTGCTCGGTGAAAATGGCGCGGGCAAGAGTACGCTGATGAAAATCCTCTACGGCTTGCACCAGCCGGACGCCGGGACGATCGCCCTCGACGGCGAACCGATCAGGCTGCGCACGCCGCACGAGGCGATCGGGCGCGGCATCGGCATGGTGCATCAGCATTTCATGCTGGTGCCGTCGCTGACCGTCGCGGAAAATGTCGCGCTCGGTCTCAGGTCGTCGCGTGGCTGGCTGCTGGACACCGATGTGATCGCGCGGCGGCTGCGCGCGCTGTCCGAGCGCTATCATCTGAAGGTCGATCCGCACGCCGTCGCCGGGACGCTGGCGGTCGGAGAACAGCAGCGCGTCGAACTGCTGCGTGCGCTCTATAAAGGCGCGGCACTGTTAATCCTGGACGAGCCGACGGCGGTGCTGACGCCTGGTGAAGCCGATGACCTGTTCGTCGTGCTGCGTCAGATGACATCCGACGGGATCGGTATCGTCTTCATCTCGCACAAACTGGGCGAAGTGCTGGCGATTACCGACCGCATCACCGTGCTGCGCGACGGACGCCGCATCGACACCGTGCCGACGAGGGGCGCGACGCGGGCGGGACTGGCACAGATGATGGTGGGGCGTCCGATCCTGTTCGACTATGTGCGTCAACCCGGCACGGCGGGCGAACGCCGTCTGATGGTGACCGATCTGCACGCCCTCAATGAGCGCGGCGAACCCGGCTTGCGCGGGGTCGCGCTGGACGTGTGCGCGGGTGAGATCGTCGGCGTGGCGGGGGTGTCGGGCAACGGGCAGCGCGAACTGGCGGAGGCGATCGTCGGCTTGCGTTCGACGCAGCGCGGGACGGTCGCCATCGGCGGGGTCAATGTCACCGGCAGGTCGCCTGCGCACATCAAAGCGTTGGGGGCGGCGTACATTCCCGAAGAGCGCATGATCGACGGCGCGATCGCGCAGATGACCTGTGCGGAAAATTACATTTTGCAGAACCACGACCGCCAACCGCTTGCGCGTGGACGCTTGCTCTTGAATTTCACGGCGATCCGGGCGGCATGTGCCGACGCCATCCGCATCTACGCCATCAAAACGCCCGGCACCGATACCCCAATCAAGGCGCTGTCGGGTGGTAATATTCAAAAGTTGATCCTGGCGCGTGAACTGGCGCGATCGCCGCGCCTGCTCGTCGCCGCGCAGCCGACGCGCGGTGTCGATATTGGTGCGACCGAGGCGATCCACCGCCGTCTGCTCGAAGAACGGGCGCGCGGGACAGCGATCCTGTTGATCTCGGAAGACCTGGACGAGATCATGGCGCTGTCCGACCGCATCGCCGTGATGTACGAGGGGCAGATCGTCGGCATGGTCGATCGCGCCGACTCGACGGTCGGACAGATTGGCGCGCTCATGGCAGGCACGACCCTGACGGCGCACATACTAGAAAATACAGCAGAAAATACAGAAAGCATACGATGAAATACTGGAATCACTACCACACGCCCACCACCATCGACGAGGCGATCGACCTGCTCGGTCGCTACAGCGGACAGGGACGCATCGTCGCGGGCGGCACCGACCTGCTGGTCGATGCGCGCGCGGACGGCGTCCCGGCTGCCGAGGCGCTGATCGACATCACCCATATCCCCGACCTGTGCCAAATCAGCGAGTCCGACGGGCGGATCGTCATCGGCGCCGGGGTGACACATGCGCAGATCGTCGCGTCGGCGCGGCTGAAAGAAGCGGCGGCGTGTCTGGTCGAGAGCTGCGGTGTCGTCGGCGGGCCGCAGGTGCGCAACGTAGCAACGCTCGGCGGCAATGTCGCGCACGCGCTCCCAGCGGGCGACGGCACCATTTCGCTGGTGGCGCTCGACGCCGAGGTCGAAGCCGTTCACGACGGCGAACGGCGCTGGCTGCCGATCGCGGCGGTCTATCGCGGCGCGGGCGACTCGCTGCTCGACCCGACGCGCGACCTGCTGCTGCGGCTGCGTTTCACGCCGTGTGTCCCCGGCGAAGCGACCGCGTTTTCGCGGATCATGCGTCCGCAAGGGGTGGCGCTGCCAATCATGGGCTGTGCGGTCTGGCTGCGGCTCGACGACTCGCGCACCACGATCGCGGACGCGCGGGTGGTGATCGCCCCGGTCGCACCGACTCCGGTACGCGCGACCGAGGTCGAGGCGGCGCTGCTCGGTCAGGCGGCGGACGAGACCACGATCGATCGAGTCGCGTCCTACGCGCAGACGACCTTGCACCCGCGCACCAGCAAGTACCGTGCCACCTCCGAATACCGTCAGGAGATGATCGCCGTGCTGCTCAGACGCACGCTCACCTCAGCCATCGCCCGCGCCCGGTGATTTTTTGCCGGTGCATCGCAGACACTATACGGACGTATTGTTATACGTCCCTACAAACGACGGTCGTAGGGACGCATAACGATGCGTCCGAAGGAAAAAACTGATGACGACGACACTGCACATCACTGTAAACGGACAGCCGATCGAGCGCGCGGTCGATCCCTCGCGCACGCTGGCGCATTTTCTGCGCCTCGACCTGGGATTGACGGGCACCAAGATCGGCTGTGAAGAGGCGGAATGCGGCATTTGCACCGTATTGGTCGATGGTATCCCGGTCGATTCGTGCATCTACCCGGCGTACAAAGCACAGGGGCGCGCGGTCACCACCATCGAAGGTCTGGCGGACGGCGAGACGCTGCATCCGCTGCAAAGCAATTTCGTCAGGCATGGCGCGGTGCAGTGCGGCTACTGCACGCCCGGTTTGATCATGACCTCGGCGGCGCTGCTGGAGGAAAACGCCGATCCGTCGCAGGACGAGATCAGGCACGCGCTCAAGGATACTTTCTGCCGCTGCACAGGTTACACCAGCGTGCTGGCGGCGATCGAGTCGGCGGCACGCGAAAAGCGCGGACTGGCGCCGCTGCCCGTCAACGATCCGGTGGTGTCCGAGCCGATGGAGGTGATCAGCCGATCGGTCGAGCCGCAGCAGGTCTACGACAAGGTGACGGGCGCCGCCATGTTCACCGACGATTTTGTCTTCGAGGGCATGTTGACCGCGCTCACGCTGCGATCGCCCTATCCGCACGCGCGCATCCTGGGAATCAGGACGGACGCGGCAAAGGCGCTGCCCGGCGTCCATGCTGTGCTGACCGCCGCCGATGTGCCTGGCGAAAACCTGCATGGGCTGGTGCACCGTGACTGGCCCGTGCTGTGCGCCGACAAGGTGCGCTACACGGGCGATGCGGTCGCCATCGTCGCCGCCGACACCGATAGCATCGCCGCGCTCGCTCTGACGCTGATCGAGGTCGAGTACGAGCCGCTGCCCGTCGTCGCTGACCCGGAATATGCGCACACACCCGATGCGCCGATCCTGCACGAGAATCACCCGACGGGCAATCTGCTCAAGCACATCAAAGTCCGGCACGGCGACATCGACGCCGGGTTCGCGGCGGCGGACGTGATCGTCGAACACGAGTACCGCACGCCGACGACCGAACACGCCTTCCTGGAGCCGGAATGCGCCATCGGTATCCCGGCGGGCTATGGCGAACACGACAAGCTGACGGTCTACGTCGGATCGCAGATTCCCTATCAGGATCGCAATCAGATCGCCCGCGCGATGAACCTGGTTGAGACCGATGTGCGCGTGATCGGTACGCTGATCGGCGGAGGCTTTGGCGGCAAAGAGGACATTGCCGGGCAAATTCACGTCTCGATGCTGGCGAACGTCACCGGGCGCCCGGTCAAGATGCTGTACACGCGCCAGGAATCGCTGATCTTCCACCCCAAGCGCCATGCCACCATCATTCGCATCAAGACGGGCGCCACCCGCGACGGCAAGCTGACCGCTGTGCAAGCCGAATTGTACGGCGACGGCGGCGCCTATGCCTCGCTGTCCGACAAGGTGATGACGCGCGCCACCACCCACGCGACCGGTCCGTACAGCGTGCCCAATGCGCGTATCGATTGCTATGCCATGTACACCAATAACGTCCCGTCGGGCGCCTTTCGCGGCTTTGGCGTCACCCAGTCGGCGTTCGCGGTCGAGCAGAATATGGACATGATCGCCGAGGCGATCGGTATGGACGCGATCGAGCTGCGCCGCATCAACGCGCAAAAGGTCGGCGTGACCACCGCGACCGGACAGGTCTTGCGCGAGTCGGTCGGTCTGCTCCAGACGATCGAGGATGTCACCCGCGACATGGAGGCGCACCACAACGGATCAGGCTTCAAGTGGGCATGGCGTGAGGGTAACAAAGCCTATGCCTGGGGGATCGCCTGTGCCTACAAGAATACCGGACTCGGCGGCGGCGCCCCGGACAAGTCGGAAGTGGAGATCGAGGCGTTCGAGGACGGCACGGTCGAGGTGCGCACCGCCTCCGCCGACATGGGACAGGGGATCGCGCACGTCGTCGCACAGTGCGCCGCCGAAGAACTGCACATCCCGTATGACCGTGTGCGCGTGCTGCTGTGCGACACCGATCTCACCCCCAACGGCGGACCGACGACCGCATCGCGCCAGACCTTCATGACCGGCAACGCCGCCCGGCTCGCCGCGTCCGCGCTGCGCGACGCGCTGGCACAGTCCGCCGCCGAGCTGGTGGACATGGCGCCAGACATGATCCGCTACGAAGAAGGGCTGATGCGCTTCAACGGGCACAGTGTCGAGGTGGGGGAGGTCGTCCGCTTCATGAAGCAGACCGGGTTGCAGCCGCGCACCCGTCACGAGTACTGGGCGCCGAAGACGCAGCCGCTCGGTGAGGGCGGCGATATGCACTTCGCTTTCAGCTACGCGACTCAGGCGGCGCTGGTCGAGGTCGATCTCGACACAGGCGAGGTGCGTGTCCCTAAAATACTGAGCAGCACCGACATCGGACGGGCGATCAATCCGCTGATGCTTCAGGGTCAGATCGAGGGCGGTATCGTCATGGCATTGGGCAACTGTCTGACCGAGTCGTTCATCATCGAGGACGGCGTGCCCTGGTCGCGGCTGCTGTCGCGCTACAAGATGCCAGGGATCACGCACGCGCCGGAAATTATCTCGCGGCTGGTCGAGGATCGCGCCAGCGAGGGACCGTATGGGGCGAAGGGGGTCGGTGAGATTCCATCGATCAATACCACCCCGGCGATCGTCAACGGCATCTACAACGCGGTCGGCGTGCGCGTGTTCTCGATCCCGGTCGATCAGGATGCGCTGTTACGCGCGATGAAGGCGGGGCGCACCGAAGTGCATACCGCCTGGCACGACGTGAAATAGGTCGATAATCTACAACGGAATGTAAATCGCCAGATTCAGTAAATCACGATTTTCTCTACGGACGCATTGTTATGCGTCCGTATGGTCGTGCTGAATTCGTGATTCACTGAGATTCATCACGCGCATTACCTGGTTTTTCACGGCGCGACCGACCGCGCCGTGAGTCGCTATTCCGCTACCGGATCGCGGAATTCCTCGCGCGGCGGGCTGAAAATCTCCACCAGCACCGTATCGACCACTGCGCGCCCACTATGGGGCATGTTGCCGGGCACGGCGTAGCTGTCGCCAGGGTTCAAAATCTGTGTGCTGCCATCGACCGTCAGCTCGAAGCGCCCATGCACGATGTAGCCGACCTGATCGTGAATGTGCTGATGTAGAGGCACGACCGTCTCGCGCGGCAGATAGATTTCCAGCAGCATCATGTGGTCGGTGGTGCCCATCGTGCGGCGAAATCCGCCGAACGACAGCGGATTCTGTCCCGCCTGGGCGGGAGTCACGAAATATGGGTTATTGGACATAGGCTTTTTAGTTCTCCCAGAAGCGGCAATTTTGACGTATTATGGCGTCGTCTGCGATAAATGTCTACGGACGAGGCTGACACTGTGTCACAAACTGAACTGCGCACATTTTTTGGCGCTTTTTTGACTTCATTGTCTAGAATATGGGCATCCCTGCACATGACCCTGAATGCCACTGCCAGTGCTGTAGAGGACGATCGTCGCGCCATGCCGACAGATATCGACCGTTTATTCGTGTACCAGATCAACACCTGGGTATGGCTCAATACCATGAGCCGACGTTATGGCGAGACGATCACCCTGCACAATATCCCCGATGTCGAGCTGGACACAATAGCCCGTCCCGGCGTCGATATGGTCTGGATGATGGGGGTCTGGCAGCGCAGCCCGGCGGGGCGGCAAAATGCCCTCAAGTACAAGCACGAGTATCGCGGCGCGCTGCCCGATGTCATCGATGACGATGTGGTCGGGTCGGCATATGCGCTCTACGACTACGAGGTCGATGAACGCATCGGCGGCAGGGATGGACTCGCTGCGCTGCGTAAACGGTTACGGCGGCGCGGTCTGACGCTGATGCTGGACTTTGTGCCCAATCATGTTTCGTTCGATCACCCCTGGCTCGACACCCATCCTGATTATTTTATCCCTGGCACACCCGACGATGTAGCACGCCGACCGAGCGACTTTTACTTTCACACCAGCAAAAAAGGGGGGCAGCGCGTCTATGCGCACGGGCGCGATCCGCTCTGGCCCGGCTGGTCGGACACTGCGCAGTTGAACGTCTTCAGCCCGACGCTGCGCAAGGCGATCCTGCGCACGCTGATCGACATCGCCAAGCAGTGCGACGCGGTGCGCTGCGACATGGCGATGCTGATGATCAACGAGGTTTTCGCCACCACCTGGCACGGGCACGTCGGCGATATCCCGACCAAAGAATACTGGAAAGAGATGATCGGGGGCGTCAAGAAATACTACCCCGATTTTATTTTCGTCGCCGAGGCGTACTGGGGCAAAGAGTACGAGCTGATCACCCAGGGGTTCGACTATGCCTACGACAAGGTGCTGTACGATCGCATCATCGAGGGCGACGTGCAGAAATTACGCCAGCATCTCGAAGCGGAAGTCCGTTACCAGAAGCACATGATCCGCTTCATCGAGAATCACGACGAGAAGCGTGCCTACGATACCCTGGGCGCGCGGCGCAGCGTACCCGCCGCGACCCTGATCTGCACACTGCCAGGGGCGGTGCTGCTGCACGATGGGCAGTTCACCGGGCGGCGGGTCAAGCTGCCCGTGCAGATCAAGCGCCAGCCAGACGAGGTAGAACGGCGCGATCTCGAAGGGCTGTACAACCGCTTGCTCAAAGAGATTCGGTCTCCGATCTATCAGCGCGGGGTGTGGACGCTGTTCAACGTGGTACCGCTCGATCCCGGCGACATCACCCACTGGAATCTGCTGGCGTATGGCTGGCGCGATCCCCAGAGCGGCGATTATCGGCTGATCGTGGTCAACATGACTCAGCACGGCTCGCACGGACGGGTCGATCTCTCGTATTGGACATGGCTCGATGGGCGCATCTGGCGCCTGTACGACGTGATCGACAGCTCGGAATATCAGCGTCACGGCGGCAGCATGACCAGCGAAGGGCTGACGATCATCCTCGATCCGTTCGAGGCGCACGTCTTCCGGTTCGAGCAGGTGCGCGATAGCAGCAAGGCGCGGACACCCTCGACGGACAGCCCGTCCGTCAATGGCGCGAATGGGGCTGCCGACGAGCCGCACACGCGCGAGCCAGGGTCACCGCTGTAACATGTCGCTCCTCCGTCCGCGCGCGGCTGCCATCGGTGCCTACGCGGTCGCGCTGCTGGTGTGGCTGAGTCTGGAAGATGCCAACTCGCTGGCACCCGCGCTGCTGGGCTGGATCGGCGCGCTGCTGATCGTGCTGAGTCCGATTCGCCCAGGCGCTGAGAAGGATCGTCGGGCATGGCGGATGCTGCCGATGGTGCGCGGTGCTGCCGTCGGGGTGGCGGCGGCGCTGATCGCCGCGCTGCTGATGCTGGTCAAGACCGGCTGGCACGGGCACCCGGTGCCGGATTATCCGTTGGGGATGATCGTCGAGATGCTCACGCGCGCGCCACTGTGGGCGGGGGCAGGGATACTGGCTGGCATTGGGGTGTACAGTTGGCGTGCGTAGGGTTTGGCACGCCAACCCCTACGCCTGGCAAAATACGGTTTTAATGTGAGGAAGTGGACTAAATTCCGCCATTTCCAGGGATAATGCTGGCATTGTCCGCAGCCCGTCTCAATCGGATATGTGGACTCAGAAGCAGCCCGGCGACAAAACGCACCCCGGCGCCTAACACCAGGATCGACACCAGATCGGCGCCATTGTTTGCCAGCGCGCTTCCGATCATTGGACCGATGAACATGGTCAGCCCGATCGCCTGATGAAAGGCGACCGAGTAGCTCTCGGTCTCGCCGTTCGGCGTGCGCTCCATGAAATAGGACATCAAGCCGACCGATGCCGCCGCCGTCCATGCCGCGCCGGACAGCGCCGCCGCGATCAGCGTGACCGTCAGGCTCGGCGCCCAGGCGATGATCAACGCCGAGAACCCGGTCGCCACCATCGCCAGCGCCATCACCGAGCGCGTGCCAAAGCGCTGGATCAGGCGTGGCGCCAGGATCGAGAACAGCGCGCCGCCGACGAGCTCCATCATGCCAAAGACCGCCATGAAGCCTTCCGTCGCATCCAGCCGTCTGACTAAAAACAGCGGAATGATCGGGGCAATGGCGAAGAATGCCAGATGCAGGATGCCTGTGATCAACGCCACCGAGCGGAAATTGGCATTGCGCCAGGGGTTGGTGCGCGGCTGAAGGGGCGCGACAGGCACAACGTCGGTCGCGGTCGGAGACAGTACGCGCAGCCTCCAGACATGCCACCAGCTCACCATCGCAAACAGGAAAGCGATGCCGAACATCAGTTGATAATTGAGCGGAAACGCCACTTGTTCCAGCAGCAGACCAAAGCCGAGCGCGCCGATCGCCACCGAGATATTCAACGCCAGCGAACGCCGTCCCATCAACGATGCCATACGCGTGTCCGGGATCACCTGACGCAGCTGGATGATGAAGATGACGCCCGCGATTCCCTGTCCGATCGCCGGCAGACTGGCGCCAATGATCAACCACAGCGGACGCCAGCGCGGGGGCAGCAGCGGCGCGAACATCGGCAGCAGGAACAGCAGCCGGAAAGCAAAACCCGGCAGCATCAGCGCGGCGCGTGTGCTTTTGAAATGATGCAGCCACCAGACCGCAAAGCTGGAAAAGATCAGCAGCATCAGCGCGGGCAGTGCGGCGATCCAGCCGAGGTCGATCGGAGTCGCGCCCAGCCGAATCGCGTAAACCGATAGAAAGCGTGAGGTCGCGGCGAGTGCCAGCCCAAACCAGGCAATGTCATAGACCAAATGCGCGTAATTACGCCGCTCTGTCTGAGCGTGTCCGCCGACCACAGCATTCATGGCTTGGTGAATCCTTTGAGGGTGTGAGTGTGCTGGCTGAAGAATGTGAAACGTTTCGCTTAGTGAAGCATAACACAATCCGATCGGCTGTCTAGACGCCAATCCTGCCGGATTCCCTACGCTGTCTGGCGCTGCCTAAGCCAATGGTCGAAACTCTTTGAACGGACGCATTGTTACACGTCCCTGCGAATGCGGGGCGTAGGGACCTATAACAATGCTTCCGATTTTGGATGATGTTCGGTCAGTCGTTTAGCCCAACATGAGCCACCTGTACATTTACACGTCCCGACGATTGGCGCATAATTATGAGACTGTCCTCCATGTACGAGGTGGGGCGTCCTATGTCCTTTTTCAGCAGTCGCAAGAGCGGTGATATTCCGCCCGTCCCGGCACCGACCGGTGAGCGCAAACCGACGATCGCGGTCTCGGCACAGCAGCCCGTCGGTTTCGAGACCGTACTGGGCGCCAACAGCATTTTGGAAGGGCATTTACGCAGCAGCGCCAATGTCCGCCTGGATGGAAATTTTTCCGGCACGCTGGAGATCAGCGGCAACGTCCTCGTCGGAGAGACGGCACGCATCAACGCCGATGTCAACGCGCGCAACATCTCGATCGCGGGCGCAGTACGCGGCAATGTCAGCGGCAAAAAAGTGCAGATTTTGCGCACCGGGCGGGTGTGGGGTGATATTCACGCCGAAGCGCTCACGACCGAAGAAGGCGCCTTTATCGATGGGAAAATTACCATGACTCGTCCCGATATGATCGACGACGCGGCGCCCTTTGGCGCGGCTGTCACACGTACCCCTGAAGCCTCTGCCGAGCCAGCCGTACCGACGGATGCAGAGGTCGCGCCGCCGACGCCCGATGACAAAGCCGCGCCGACTCCCGCTGGCGGTGCCGAGGAAAAGCCGACCCCATCACACGATGTCCCACCCACCTCGGCTGAAGTCGAAGCAGCGGCAAAAGTCGCAGATGATGAACGCGAAGCCGCCGACGCTGCGGGTCTCAACGAAGATGATCCCTACACCCCTGGATGAAAGCCGATGCGCAAAATTAGAGTCCTGATGCTATAGATAAAGCGTATCAGGCTTTCTTTTGCCGCTGCAAAGCGGGTGAAACACCAGGGTATCCGCGTTTCAATGGTCGGGAACAATTTCGTTCGTTCGCCTTCAAATCGGGGCGTTTTGATTCCCAGTTATGTCCCGGCGCGTCCGAGGAGGATGACATCCATGTCGATACCATCTTCCAGGTCGGGCCAGTAAATAGAATGTCCGTAAAGCTGGAAGTTGCTGCGCTGTTCCGTGGTGGCGCGGTCGAGGAACGTAAACCAGTCGATAGGCACCTTAATCTCACGTCCGTCTTTGGTGGCGATGCAGAGGGCGTCGCCATAGAACTGGAGCGACACAGCGTCATTGCGGTCAGCGTGCAGCTCGGTGATATATGTAGGCAACATACAGGCTCCTTTACACCTTCTTGTCGGGGTGGAGAGCATTCCACCCGTCGCGCAACCTGGCGATCCGGATTCTAACTATTTTACGCATTTTCTTGAGATCGCCCGCTTTGACACCTGTATTCTTGATAACGGTGGCGTCGTCGTCGAGGGCGATTTTAACCATGCCGTCTGGCGACAGTACGTGAACATGAGCGGGCGCATGATCGTTGGTGAAGATGATGAATTTATAGCCGCTTTCCTCGTAAACCTTCGGCATGTTCCCATCCGATCGATGTACGCAGTGACAGATCAAGCATAGCATATCAGCGGCGCGGCGTGTTGCGGAGGTCAACGCCCTGCTGTGTCGGATTTTGGGAGAATATCAACTTGATGCGTTTGAGCGTAAAATTATCAGGTTGACGGTGCACCGACGTAATAAAGGGAAACGAAAGTGACGGAAAAGGTTTATCGCATTTTGTTTGTGTGCATGGGCAACATTTGCCGCTCGCCGATGGCGGAAGCGATCCTGCGCGATCAGGTGGCGCGTGCTGGTTTGAGCGATCACATCGAGGTCGATTCGGCGGGCACGAGCCGCCATCATGTCTCCGAACCCGCCCATCCCGGCACGCTGCAAGCCCTCAGCCGCGCCGGGATCGCCTACAGTGGTCGTGCGCGCCAGATTGAGCGTGCCGACCTGGACAGTTTCGATTACGTGCTGGCGATGGATCGGGAGAATCTGTCCTACGTCCGGCGCGCATCGGGTGGCAGCCTGGCGGAGATCAATCTGTTTCTCAGCTACGCCAAATTCGCCGGAAAGATCACCATCGACGAAGTGCCTGATCCCTATTACGACAACACGCATGATCGCAACTTCGCCCTGATCACAGTGGGCAGTCAGGCATTTCTCGACTATGTGCGCGCTGAACACAAGTTGTAATCGCACCCAGCGTGATGCCTCCCTGCAATACGTTGTGACCAGGCGGACGCATGGTTGGTTATGCGTCCGCCAGAGGTGGTCGATTATTGTCCTGTCCAGCGCGGCGCACGTTTTTCCAGAAACGCCTGAAAGCCTTCGCGCCCGTCGTCGGACGACAAAATTTCGTGCTGCCAGGCAGCTTCGCGCGCCAGCGACTCATCGTAAGTGCTGTCCAGCGCCGCCAGCAGCGCGGCTTTGCTCCGGCGCAGCGACCCCGGTGCCTGCCTGCTGAGGCGGTCGGCGTATGCCAGGGTATCAGGCATGAACGACTCGACCGGGTAGATTTTGTTCGCCAAGCCGATTCGGAGGGCTTCCTCGGCGTCCACATCTTCGCCGGTCAGGATCATCTCCAGCGCTCTGCCGATGCCGACCAGACGCGGCAGCAGATAGGTGCCGCCGCCGTCGGGGATCAAGCCGATGCGCACGAACAATTCCGCGAACCGTCCCCGTGCGCTCACCAGGCGCAGATCGCACGCCAGCGCCAGATCACAGCCGATCCCGGCGGCATAGCCGTCCACCGCCGCGATCACCGGATAGGGAAACCCGCGTAATGCCTTCAGGGTCGGTCCGAAAGAGTCGGTCAGCAGCGCAAAGGTCGTATCGGCGCTGAAGCCGTCGCGTGCCAACTGCTTGAGATCGGCGCCCGACGAGAACGCCCCACCCGCGCCCGTCAGCACGACGCAGCGCGTCCCGTCGTCGGCACAGGTTGTCAGCGCGTCGCGCAGCCCATCCATGACCGCGCGATCGACCGCGTTGCGCACTTCGGGACGATTGATCGTGATGACGGTCACCGCGTCGCGGCGCTCGATCAAGATTTTTGCAGCAGCCGAATCGCTCACGACGGTCAGCCTTTCTCACGGGTACTGCTTGGGGTCTTGGCAATCGGCTTGGCGGGTGCCAGCTTCGACGCAGCGGGCTTGAGTGCGGTTTTAGGCTGCGCCTTTTCTCTTTCCGCCGTGACACGCTTGGGCGGGGTACTGCGCGCTTTCAGCGTGCGCTGCACGTCGCTCACCAGCGACTCGCTGTTTTCACGGTCGCCGCGCATCGGGATGTACAGATAGGCAGCCAGCGGGATCAGCAGCAGCGCCAGCAGCACGTTACCACTGCCGATCAACGCCAGACCGATCAGCCCTACAGCGCCGAATATCAGGATCATGCCGCGCCGGTCGGCACCTTCCGGGACATTGAGCTGAACGACGGTGTGACCATCGCCTTTTTCCAGCTTGCCGTGCAGCGTGGTGCGCCGCTCGAATTTGCCGACGACGGGCGTGGTGATATTCAGCGAAAAGGCACCGCTTTTCTCGACCCAGCCTTCAAGACCGGGACGGCTGTTGGTGCCTTTGACCTGCATTCGCTCGTTGATAGCGGCGAGACACTGCGCAATTGTTTTTTCGGTATACATTTCTACACGCATGACATGATCCGGTTGTGATACTTTCTCTCATCGATGGGCGGGACATATTGGCAGGCTATAAATGAATGCGCGGGGCAATCCTCGCATGATCCTATTATAATCGATGCTGACCGTTCATCGCTCATAAAACAAGAGGATCGGCATGATCTACGACATCAGCCGGACAGTATCGGCGCATACGGCTGTCTTTCCCGGCGATACGCCTTACAGCGTGCGCCCGCTGCTGCGGCTGGAGGAGGGCGCCTCGGTCAATCTGGTGACGCTGACGACGACGCCGCATGTCGGCACGCACGCCGACGCACCTTATCATTACGTCGGTGCGGGCGTGCATCCGGCGGCGCTGGCGCTCGATCCCTATATTGGCGTGGCGCGGGTGGTCACAGTCGCTGTGCAGACCGGGGCGATCACCCCATTGGCACTCCCTGACGATCTCGATCTGACTCACACCCCGCGTCTGCTGCTGCACACCCGCATCAGCGATCTGGGCGACTCGGTCTGGGACGATAGCTTCCCTTATCCCGACGTGACGCTGATCGACTGGCTGGCGGATCGCGGCGTCGTGCTGATCGGGATCGATACGCCGTCGTTCGACGCGGCGGACAGCGCCGACCTGCCCGGTCATGCGGCGCTGGCGCGGCATGGGATCGCCAATCTGGAAAATCTGATGCTGCGCGGCGTGCCCGATGGTGTCTGCGAGTTGATCGCGCTGCCGCTCAAGCTGGACGCGGCGTGTGCCTCGCCGGTGCGCGCCATTCTGCGCCCATTTCCCTCGTTCGCTGTGCAACCTTAAGGACGACCATGCAAAACGCAGCAAGCTGGCTTTTCTTCCTGATATTCGCAGTCGTCCTGGTGACGATGTATCTTGGGGTGCGGCGGCGCTGGCTCTCGCCGACCATCATCGCGGCGATCGGCGTGCTGGCGAACATCATCCTGATGACGCTGGTCGGTATCTCGGAAGGCAACAACGCCTATCAGGCGGTCTCGGCAGGCTTTCTGATCGGCGGACTGTTCAGCGCGGCGGTGCTGGCGATCGCGCTGTACTTCCTGCGCGCCGAGGGGCGAGGTAATGCCTAAGGCGCGGTATTGGTGACGATCAGGTCATAGCGCCCTGTCCCCGACCAGCGTCCGGCTGCAATGATATAGGTGCCATCGACGGGCAGCCGCGCCTGTACGATCTGCGCGTTGACGCCGAGCGTCAGGTCAGCCGCGTCGTCGTTGCTGGCGATCAGCGATCCGTCGGGCGCGATCAGTGCCAGCGCCGGATCGAGATCGCCATCGCGCGCCGTCAGGGTGAGGGTGAGGGTGTCGCCTGCACGCGCGTCATAGCGATGACGCTCAGTCGGGATCATCTCCAGGATCGTACCGTCCGTTTGCAGCACACGCGCCGACGAGTCGAGTGTGCGCGTCGGCACCGCCGCCAGTGCGTAGCCGCCCTCCCCGGCGATCCAGGTGACATCGACGACATAATTTTCACCTGATTCGAGCGCGATCGGACAGATAGCCGCGTCGTAACTACCGTAAAGCCCGTCTGAAGCGTGATCGTCATTTTCCGCGATCACGCTGCCATCGGACGCGCGCACCGTGATCGCCATATCCAAGCCGAGCGCGTCCTGGAACGGACGCGCCAGATCGGTGGCGTACAGGCACATGTCCCCGGCTGTGCCCGACCATGCCCAACCCTGAGATGGGCGATCGGCACTGACGGTGCCGATGACGGGTGTCAGGGCGCTCAGGCGCTCAGAACCGTATCGGATCGGCGTGAGTGCGTCGCTGAGGAGGTGCATCACGCCGTCGCTGGTGATCAGCGCCAGCCGATCGCCAGCCGTGTCCCATCCCCTGATCGTGTCGGGGGCGTTCGGGATCGAATCGATCAGCAGGGGGTATGCAAGCGTCTTCATAACTGCGATCACTCCCTCTGTGCTGTCATAGGGTGTGGACGGTCGCTCACGTCCGACTGTGCCGTCGGCTTGTACCGGGAAGACTCGCCGCTGGTAGCCCATCCCCTCTCTGCCGTCGATGGCAATGATCGCCGAGTCCATCAGTCCGATGCCGATCGGCGCACCCCCGGCGAATGTGCCGATCGGGTCGAGCCAGCGCCCGTCACTGACGCGCGTGCGCCGGATGCAGCGGCACGCCCGATCCCCGACATAGACGATCCCGTCCAGCGCTGTGAACCCGCTCACCTGCGCTGGCGCATCGAACGGGATCGTCAGCATCAAACTGCCATTCGTCCCGTCGAACACATCGACGGCGGATGGCAGCTCGACATAGACGTAGCGTGCATCCAGCGTGATATGACGCCATTCATATTCATCAGGCAGCGGTACGCTCCATAGGCGCTGATAGCGGCGCAGCGTCGGGACCAGCGCGCTGCTCACTGTGAAATCATCGATGACGCGCTGAACGTCGATAGCATCGCTGCCAAACGCGGCTGTCGGGGCGGTGGTCGTGACCACGACGATGCGATCATCGGGCAACAGTCCGGCAAACGCGATCGTTCGCTCGGTGCGATCAGCGCTCACCGAGTCTGCCGCCAGCGCCGCTCGACCGAACAAGGTCTCCAGGCTGTAACCCGTTGCCAGCCAGCCGCCATTTGCCAGGGCGGTATCGAGCGGGAGGCGCAGTTCGGCGTCCGCGCGCGTCGATGACCAGCGGATCGCCTCGAAAGGGCGTTCGTCAGGTGCGCGCTCTGGACGATCGATGACCGTGACCGTAGTCACCACCGGCTCGGTCACGTTTTGCGCGACGGCGATGCCGTACAGAAGTACACTGGTGATTATGATCAGCACAGCGCGGGTGGTTGTCATATCAACGGCGCGGAATCGTGCCGAGGACGCGCACACCCGCCTCGTTCAGCTCGGAACGTCCGCGCAAAGTCGGGTCGAGGAAATACGCCATCACCATCAGTCCAATCCCGGCGAGCGCGCCGATGCCAATGCGCAAAATCGGCGTGAAGCGATCCGCGATCGGCGCGGGCGCCGCCGTGACGGGCGACTCGCTCAAAATGGTCACCTCGGCGGGCTGCCCGCCCAACTGGGCAAAATAGTCGGCGCTGCGTGTGGACAGCACGGTGATCGCCGCCGCGCCGATTGCCGTCATGCCCTCGGAGGTGGGATAGCTCATATCGATGCGCCCGACGCTGCGCGCGTTGTCCGCTGCCACCCCGAACAGCGTCGGATCGAGGGTGACGCCCTGAGCGGCGGCGGCGGCGGTCACGTCGTCCTTGAAGCGGCTGCCACGAATCCACTCGGTGAAGGCGTTGACGGTCAGCTCCGACGACAGCCAGATGTCCTGATAATCGCCCTCCGTGCGCGGGATCGCCTCGAGCTGCTGTGCCGCGCTGTAGGTGACGCTCTTGCTGAAGCCGCCCGGTATCGCGGCACGGTTGAGCAGGGCGGGCAGCGTCAGCGCGGTAGTGATGGCGATTGGGATCAGGGCGATCCACCCCCAGCGCCGGATGATGCGTCCGATGATCATCAAGTCCAAGTGAGAATCCTCATGTGCCGATGATGGCTGTTACGATAACGCAAAAGTGCTGCCCGCACAATTTCGGGATTAGCTGCACTTCCTGAAGGTCGCGCCAAGATTTAATGCAGCGCCCCTGTCTTCACTGTACGCTGCTGGCGACAAAAGATTGTACCAATAATGACTGTACAATTTCGTATCCACTTGATTTCTGGTCACCAGGTGAGACCGGTGGATAAATCTTAATTCGCCTCATCTAAATTTGACGGTACAGTATTATTGTTGCAATCTTACAAGCTCACTTCAAACAGGATATCTCATGCCGATCAAACTTCGCACCCTCATTTTAAGTATCTTCGTCGCTGCCTCACTGACCATTCTCCCATTGGTCGGCTTTGCCCAGGAAACCGAAGTACACTGGACATATGAAGGGGAAGAAGGACCAGAACATTGGGGGGACATCAAAGACGAATACACCCTGTGCGGTACTGGCACCACGCAATCCCCGATCGATATTACGACCACCGTTTCCACCGACATTGGGGACATCGCCTTTAATTATGCCCCTTCTGCCCTGAACATTTTCAACAATGGTCACACCATCCAAGCCGCCTATGATCCGGGCAGTTTCATCGTCTACAACGACGTGCAGTATGCTCTGCTGCAATTCCACTTCCACCATCATAGTGAACACAGCATCAATGGCGTCACGTCGCCGTTGGAGATTCACTTTGTCCATCGCAGTGCCGAAGGTGCCCTTGCAGTCGTCGGCGTGATGTTGAATGAAGGTGATGCGAATGCCGATGCCTACGCCTCAATATTCGCCAATGCGCCCACCGAAGCAAGCGAAATCGTCACCATTGACGGGGCGACCATCAACGCATCAGACATGCTGCCCGCCGAAAAAACCTATTATACCTACACGGGTTCGTTGACGACCCCGCCTTGCTCCGAAGGCGTGCGTTGGCTGCTGCTGGATACCCCGCTCACACTGTCAACAGCGCAGATCGAAGCGTTCGGCAGCATCTTTGAATTGAACGCTCGCCCAATTCAACCGCAAAATGCCCGCGATGTCATCAACGACAGCGCCACTACCGGCGGGTAGGAGTCCCTGCGCCCGCGCGGACGCATCCATAATGCGTCCCTACATGGCGCGTCCCTACTGGTGGTCGGGGCGTTCAACTGAACGTCCCGGCTTCACTGTACGCTGAACGCACGCCAGTGCGACTCGACCGCCGCTGTGATTGCGCCATTGAACACCTCGGTATCAAAGCGCTGTGCGTGACGACGCAGCACGGCGGGGTCATAGGCGCCCGCGTCGAAGGCGCGCATCGCCTCGATCAGGCTGTCAACGGTCATGGTGTCGAACAGCGCCCCCGTCTCGTCGGGAATCACGGTGTCGAGCGCGCCGCCGCCGCTGTAGGCGATCACGGGACGCCCGGCGGCTTGCGCCTGTACCGGGGTGATCCCAAAATCTTCCAGACCCGGAAACAGAAAAGCTTTGCAGCGCGCCATCAGGTCGGGCAGGTCGGCGTCGGGGACGAACCCCAGAAATTCGACCGTCTTGCCCGCCAGAGCGCGCAGCCGATCCAGGTCGCGCCCTCGTCCGGCGATTTTGAGCGGGACGCCGAGCCGGGTCGCCGCCTGTACCGCCAGGTCGATACGCTTGTAGGGGATCAGCCGCGAGACGATCAGATAATAATCCTCGACCTGTGCCGACGGCTGAAAGCGCGCCGTCTCGACCGGAGGATAGACAATCTCGGAAGTGCGATCATAGTAGGTCTCGATGCGATCCTGAATCTCGGTCGAGATCGCCAGAAAATGCGTCACGCGCTGCGCGGCGGCGTAATCCCACCGTTTCATGACCGACACCAGCGGACGTAACGCCATCTGTGCGGCGCGGCTCATGCCTTCGCGCGCGACGTAGGCATCGAGTCCCCACACGTAGCGCGTCGGTGCCAGGCAGTAGCACAGGTGCATCGTTCGCGCTCCAAAGCGGACGCCGTGACAAAAGCCGCTCTTGTTGCTCAGGATTACGTCGTATGCCGACAGATCGAGTCCACCCCAGGCGACAGGATACAGCGGCAAATAAGGCTGATGGCGCGTGTGGATCGAGGGTAATTTGTCCATCCACAGCGGACGAATATCCCACGATCGATAGCGTTCGGGCATGATATCCGGCGCGTACAGGCTGGTGTAGATCGGGGCGTCGGGATACAGTGCGACCAATGCCTCCAGCACATCTTCGGCGCCACCGCGCTGATTCAGCCAGTCGTGGACGATCGCCAGCTTCATCGCGGGGGCAGGTGTTTCATCGGGGCAAAGCTCTTGCGGTGCAGATCGGTCACACCAAAATCGGTCAGGGCGCGTCGATGCGCTGCCGTGCCGTAGCCCTTATGCCGGGAAAAATGATAATCGGGGTAATCGGCGGTGTCTTCAGTCATGATGCGATCGCGCGCGACCTTTGCCAGGATGCTGGCGGCGGCGATGCTGAGGCTCAGTTGATCGCCGCGCACGATCGGCTGAGTCGGGACTGCGCCATTGCCAGCGAGCTGGTAGAGGTCGATCGCGTTGCAGCGGATCGAGTCCAGCAGCAGACAATCCGGCGCGATACCCGCTGCGCGACCGTAGTCGCACAATGCGGCGATGGCGCGCTGCATCGCCAGACAGGTCGCCGGGACAATCCCAATCGCGTCGATCTCGTGCGCGCTGGCGCTGCCGACTCCGTAAGCCAGCGCCGTCGTCTGGATGCGCTCGACCAGGCGATCGCGTCCGCGCGCGGTGTGCTGTTTGCTGTCACGCACACCCATCAGCGTCGAACGCAGCGCCTTCGGATCGCCCGGCGGCAGGCAGACCGCCCCCGCCATGACTGGTCCCGCCCACGCGCCGCGTCCGGCTTCATCGACGCCGACGACCGCGCGAAAGCCGTCATTCCAGCGTGCGATCTCGAACTCAAGTCCCGCTGTGCGGTCGCTTGGCATAGTAGCCTCGCCCCCAGTTACGGCGGATGTCGCGGATCTCACGCAGCATATTGAGCGAGTCTTTGATCAGGCGCATCCGGCTGTCGGCGTCGAAATACCAGGTGATCGGCACCTCGCGGATGCGATAGCCGCGCCGCACCGCGATGAACAGGATCTCTACGTCAAAGCCGATCCCGGACATGCGCTGCACGCTGAACAGATCGTCCGCCGCTGCGCCGCTGAACATCTTGAAGCCGCACTGGGTATCCTCAAAGTCGCGCACCGCGAACAACTTGATGATGATGTTGTTCACCCGTCCCATGATGTGACGGTATTCCGGTTCGCCGATGCGATGCGACTCTTTGCCCTCGCGGGTGGCGATGCTGATGTCGAAGCCGTTGGCGTGAGGGGGGAGGAATTTGACGATCTCGTCGATCGGCATCGACAGGTCGGTGTCGCAGATGAAACGATAGGCGCCGCGCGCCGCCAGCATCCCCGCTTTGACGGCGAGTCCCTTGCCGCGCGTCTGTACGATCAGCAGCCTGACATAGGGATGATCGGCGGCGTAGATGCGGGCGACCTCGGCGGTGCGATCGTGGCTGCCATTTTCGACGACGATCACCTCGGCGCTGTACGGCTGCATCCTGAGGAAGGCATCGATCTTCGCCAGGCTGGGCGGCAGGCGATATTCTTCATTGTGCGCCGGGATGATGATCGACAAAAATGGCGGCTGGTTCACGATACGCTCTTTCCGCGTGAGGCGATCATGGCGTGAGCAGCGCGTCGATGTCGGCGTCGCTGACATGGCGCTGTGCCATAATCCGACGCCGCTTGCGCAGCATCGCGGGAATCCCGATCAGTCCCGCTGCCATGCCGCGCAGACGCGCCCGTGCCGCTGCCCCGCGCCAGGCGCGCAGGGCTTCCCAGGCAATTCGCATCTGCGTTTGGATGATGCGCCCCGAATAGGTGTGCCACAATGGATAATCTTTCACGAGCAGGTAGAGCGTGTTGCGTCCGACATAATAACTCGCGGTGACGCCCCCGCCTGTTGCCGAGAGGTGATGGTACACCACCGCGTCAGGTGTGTAAAGACAGCGCCACCCTGCGAGCTGTGCCCGCCAGCCAATATCTACATCCTCCAGCGAAAAAAAGAAGTCGTCATCCAGCAGCCCGATCGCATCCAGCAGCGTCCGCCGATAGACCGACGACCCACCGCACGCGCTGAAGACGTAGGCTTCGTGGTCGTACTGCCCGCTGTCCAGCTCCCACACGCCGCGATTGATCGCGCGTCCGTCGCGGGTGAAGAGATCGCCTGCCGTGTGGATGTGATCGCGCTGATCGAACAGCAGCATTTTGCTGGCGACACTGCCGACGTGCGGATCGCGTCCGAACGCCGCCACGACTGCCGCTGCCCACTCTGGATCGACCTCGGTATCGTTATTGAGCAGGCTGATATATTCCCCGCGCGCCGCGATCATGCCCGCATTGCAGGCGCCTGTGAAGCCGCGATTGCGGTCGAGCGCGATCAACGTCACCCAGGGGAAATGCGCCGCGATGTGCGCCTGTGATCCGTCCGATGAGGCATTATCGACCAGGATCACCTCGATCGCCGCGTAGGTCTGGAGTGCCAGCGCATTGAAGCAGGTGTCGAGAAAGCGCAGCCCGTTCCAATTGGGGATGACGATCGAAAGCAGACCCGGTGTGCCCGGCATGACCACCCACTCGGCGGACGACGCCGCCGCGCGCGGACTGATCATGGCGCGACGAGCGCCACACCTTCGCGCGTCAGGAAGGCGTCGATCGCGCTCTGCCAGGATCGCAGCGTCACGCCGACCGATGCAGCGGCGAGGTTGTGCAGCGGCGAGTAGCGCGGCGGGATCGAGGCGCGCTGCCATTCGTGACTGGCGATCGGGGTGATGTCGGCGGACAAGCCCGCGCGCTCGACGATGTAACGCGCCAGCTCGTAGCGCGAACAGGCACCGTCGTTGACCAGATGATAGGTGCCCCATCTGCCGACCGCCATCAGCCGTGCGATCGCGTCCGCCAGATCGTCGGCGTAGGTCGGACAGGCGATCTCGTCATCGACCACGCGCAGCGCACGTCCGTCATGGGCGGCGCTCAGTACGACGTGGACAAAATTGCGTCCGCCGTGCGCGAACAACCACGAGGTGCGAGCGATCATATGGCGCGCGCTGGCGCGCATCACCGCTTGCTCGCCCGCCCATTTACTGACTCCGTAAGCGTTGATCGGGGCGGGCGTGTCGTACTCGTGATAGGCACGGTCACTTTCACCATTGAAGACTTCGTTGGTGCTGACGTAGACGATCGCGGCATTCACCTGTGCCGCCGCCAGCGCGACATTGCCCGCGCCCAATCCGTTGACTCGCAAGGCGCGGTCGGGTTCGCGGGCGCATCCGTCCACATCTGTCCATGCTGCGCTGTGGATGACCAGATCGGGTGCGGCATCGACGATGAAGGCACGGGCGGCGCCATAGTCGGCGGCGTCGAATTCGTCGATGTCCGCCAGAATGAGCGTATGATTTTCAGCAGGCTGGCTCAGTCGCTCATTGAGGCTGGCGCCCAACCGTCCCGCTGCGCCTGTGATCAGGATACGCATACGCGCCTTTCGTGTGGTGGAGCTATCAATAGACCGTCATCAAAATACGTTCGCCCGCGTGATCGCCCGCCCAGATCGGGCTGAAATAGCGGTTGTTCAGCTCGACCACCTCGCTGTTTTCGGTCACCACGTCGATCACCTCGTAGCCGGTCGCGGCTTTGCGCCAGCCGTAATCGGTCATATTGGCGCTGCCCTTGAACGCCAGCAGCCCATCGATGACGATGATCTTCTGATGTGGAAAATAGCGATCTTCGCCTGACAACAGCCGCAGTGACAGCGACGGTGCTTCATCGCGGTAATCGGTCAATTCGCGCATCATCACCTCGGTCTTGACGCCGGACACGATCCCACGCACCGCGACTCGCTGTGCTGTCATGCGCAGTGCGCCGACCAGCAGCGCGCTGATGCCGTAGGTGGTGAAATGCACGAAATGCTCGGCGCTGTGCAGCGCCTGCAGCAGCGCCCGCATGGGAGGATAGGCACCACTGCCGCCGCGCACCGACCCCGCCGCGCGAAACTGTCCGGCGATGTGCGCCAGCCGCTGGCTGTGGGCGATCACGTCGTGATAACCGATCGTCAAGCCGCGCTGACGAAAATAATCGTCGAACGTCGGAAATTCGTCGGTGATGATGTATTCCACACCGCACACCGCGCACATGCCATCCATGCGTGTGAGCAGTGCGCAGCAGCGTTCACAGACATAGCAGGGCGGCGTGAAGCGCAGCAGCGAGGCAATGTCAAACTGCGGCATCGTCTGAGGCTGCGAGCCGCGCGGCATATTGGCGTTGGTAGTATTCAAGATACTCCCCGGTCTTGATCTTGCGCCACCACCAGGCGTTGGCGACATACCAACGTACCGTCTCCGCGAGACCTTTATCCAGCGTGTAACGGCGTTCCCAGCCCAGCGCGCGAGCTTTATCGCTGTTCATCGCGTAGCGCAGATCGTGCCCTTCGCGGTCGGGCACATGCTGGATCAGCGACTCTGGCTTGCCCAGCTCGTGCAGCAGCGCCCGCACCACCTCGATGTTGTGGCGTAAATCCTCGCCCGCAATGTTGTAGGCTTCGCCGGGCGCGCCATGATGCAGCACGGTGTCGATCCCGCTGACGTGATCATCGACGTACAGCCAGTCGCGGATCTGCTTGCCGTCGCCGTACACGGGCAGGGCGCGATCGTCCAGCGCCTCGGTGATGAACAGCGGCATCAGTTTTTCGGGATACTGATAGGGTCCATAGGTGTTGCTGCCGCGCGTGATCACCACGTCCAAGCCATAGGTTTCGCGGTAGGCGCGCACCATCAGCTCGCCGCCCGCCTTTGCCGCCGAATAGGGATTGCGCGGTTCGAGCGGGTCGGACTCGACCGAAAACCCGGACGGCACCGAGCCGTAGACTTCATCGGTCGAGACCTGCAAAAAGCGCCCAATGCCGTGCTTGCGCCCTTCGTCGAGCAGGATATAGACGCCGATGGCGTTGGTGTGCAAAAAGGCGTCGGCGTCGAGGATGCTGCGATCGACATGACTCTCAGCCGCAAAGTTGACGATCGTGTCGATCTGGTAGTCGCGCAGCACGCGCGCCACTGCCTCGCGCGCCGCGATGTCACCGCGCTCGAAGTGATAATTAGGTTCGTCGTGGACGGACAGCAGATTATCGACGTTGCCCGCGTAGGTCAGCTTATCGTACACGACGATCCTGTAGTCGGGATAGCGCTCGGTCATCATACGCACGAACGCGCTGCCGATAAATCCGGCGCCGCCGGTGACGAGGATGTGCTTCATGACGCCGACTCGCCCTTCGACACGTCTGGCGTGACGGTGGACGGCGATTGAACAGAGGGCGGCGGCGCGGTGTCACTGGTTTTGGTCTCCGCGACCGCCGCCGTCACTGGGGCAGCGATCGGCGCTGCGGGTTCCGGCGTCGGCGGGGTCGGTGGGGTCGGTGGCTTGACGATGACGAAACGGTGCAGCGCCTCGGCGACTCCATCTTCATTGTTGCTGGCGACGACGTGATTCGCAGCCGCCTTGACGCGCTCGTCAGCGTGTCCCATTGCCACACCCAGTCCGGCAAACTGGAGCATTTCGATGTCGTTTTCGGCATCGCCGATCGCCATGATCCGTTCCGGCGGGATATTGAGTTCAAACGCCAGCCGCTTCAGCGCCGATGCTTTGCTCACGCCGTTGGGGATGATCTCCAGCATATCCGGCACGCCCGCCTGAATCACGCGCGCTGCCGTGCCGATTTGCAGGTTCAACTGCCAGCGCAAGGCGGTGATGGCGCGCGGATCGCCCATCGCAATCACCTTGTTGATCGACTCGACGCCGATCAGGTTTTGCAGCGCGCCGACGACCTCCGGCTCGATCTCGTGATAGTAGCGCATACTGTCAAGGATGCGTTGATGCGGGGCGCGCAGCAGGATGCGCTCGCCGCTGTAGACGGCGGCGGCGAAGCCGCGATCCTCGATAAAGGTGATCACCTGGCGCACGATCGTGTCGGGCAGGGTCACCTGGGAGCGCACACCGCCGTCAGCGTTGTGCGTGACCGTACCCTGGACGAAAATGCCGGGCATATCGATACCGAGTCTTTTGAAGAAGGGCAGCACCGATCCGCGCGTCTTGCCGGTCGCCGCGACGAAGCGCACGCCCTGGGCGGATGCCGCTTTGACGGCAGCTTCGACGCCTGGGGTCATTTCCGACTTGCTGTCGAGCAGGGTGCCGTCGATGTCGATGGCGACCAGATCGATCCTGTGGGTGCTGGCAGGCGTTGCGCTGGCAGGTATCGTCGATGCAGCCGGGATGGGCTGTCTGGGCGATTCGGACACTGGTGATTGTGTTTCAGTGGTAGGCGGTGTCATAGTCTCGGTCTTATTTACGGGCGTCTTGGGTGCGGCTTTATTTTTTTCAGTCATGCTAACCATACCGTGCTGTGGTCTCCGAGATTCATCGTCAGATTATGCGGTTTTTCAGTCTTGGCGCTCAGCGTGACATGGCGCCCGATCATGCAGCCGTGCAGCCGAGTCGGGACATTCTCCACGACACTTTCTTCCAGAATGATGCTGCGTTCGATCTCGCTGTTCACAACCGTGACATGATGATAGATGCTGGTATACGGTCCGACATAGCTGTTTTCGATCAGCGTGTCTTCACCGATGATGGTGGGTCCGTGAATGGTGCTGTTGACCACCCGCGCGCCGCGCTCGATGGTGACCCGGCTGTCGATCTGCGAGTCGATCACGACGGCATGTGGGTCGATCATCGGGACGAGCGTATCGAGTACATTGCAATTGGCGTCGATCATGTCGATCGGCTTGCCCGTATCGAAAAACCAGCCGCGATGAATATGCGCGTGGACGCTGCACCCTTGATCGACGAGCCACTGAATCGCATCGGTGATCTCGTACTCGCCGCGCGGCGACGGCTGAATGGCGTTGACTGCCTCGAAGATGATATTGTCGAACATGTACACGCCAATCAGCGCCAGATCGCTCGGCGGTACGGGTGGCTTTTCGACCAGACGCTCGATCGATCCATCGGCGCGCAGCACCGCGACGCCAAACGAACGGGGATCGGGCATCTGCTTGAGCAAAATCTGGCTGTTCCAGGTGTGCTGGCTGTATTCATGCACCAGCGAGGCGATCCCCCCTTGTAACACGTTGTCACCGAGATACATCACAAAGCGCGAATCCCCGATGAATTGCTGCGCGATCCTGACCGCGTGCGCCAGCCCATCGGGACTCGCCTGCTCGATGTAAGTGATACTGACACTATATGCCGATCCATCGCCGACGGCGGCGCGAATCTCTGCACCCGTTGCCGTGCCGATCACGATGCCAATCTCGGTGATGCCCGCCTCGCGGATCGTCTCGATCGCGCGGATCAGGACTGGCTTATTGGCGACCGGGATCAATTGTTTGGCGCGTGTATAGGTGAAAGGGCGCAGGCGTGTCCCCTTGCCACCGCTCAGTATCAAGGCTTTCATCGGGGCGTGCATCATGACGTGTAGCTGCCCACGTCTTCACGCGGCGCATTGGTCAGCACGGCGCCAAGCAGACGAGCGCCGACACGCTCCAACGACTGGCGCGCGCGCGCGACATGATCGCGCCGGGTCGCCCCCGCGCGCACGACCAGCACCACCCCGTCCAGCCGGGTACTCAGCAGCGAGGCGTCGCTGGCAGCCAGCACGGGCGGGCTGTCGAACAGGATGTAGGTCGCGCGCGTCCTGAGCGCGGCGATCACGTCGAGCAAACGCTGACTGCTCAACACGTCCGCCGGGATCGGCGGCAGCACACCGCTCGGCAGGATCGACAAATTCGGCACGGCAGTCTCGACGAGTGGTGGCGCGGCGAATGCTGCCGGATCGAGGATCATGGTGGTCAAGCCGCGCTCGTTGGCGATGTTCCACAAGGTATGCTGCGACGGACGGCGCAGGTCGGAGTCCACGACGATCGTTCTGTTGCCCGCCTGGGCAAAGGTCACCGCGAGATTCGCCAATAGCAGACTCTTGTCCTCACTGTGTGCCGCCGATGTGATCAGCAGCGTGTTGACCGCGCGCTCGACCCCGGAAAACATCAGATTGGTACGCAGGGTGCGGTAGGCTTCCGCTGCACTCGAACGCGGATCGGACAGCGTGACCAGATTGGGTGTCATCATCGAGTACCGTCTCCTTCAGGGATGATCGCCAGCAGCGGCGCCTCGATCAGCCGCTCGATCTCGTCGCGGCGATGGACGATGCTGCTCTCCAGATATTCCAGCACGAACACCAGCACACCGCCGACCAGGAAACCGAGCAATCCCCCGGCGATCACGTTCAGCGTCGTGCGTGGGCTGGTCTGGCTATAGGTGGCTTTGTCGGGCAGGATAGCGCGCACGCGGTCTTGCTGCTGGCGAATCTGATTGTCGCGTTCGCGGTACGAGACAAAGACCTCACCCCACTGACGCGCTATTCGTGCGGCTTCATCGCCGTTTTCCAGCGTGACATCGATCTGTACGGTCAGATTTTCACGGTTGACCGTGACCTGCGTTTTGCCGAGCAGGTCGTCCGCCAGCAGATCGAGCTGGAGTGCGTCGATCACCTCTTGCCCACGCTCGCTGCTCAACAGAAAGACCTGATAAGAGTTGATCTCGCGCAGCAGTCCTTCCGCCAAACCCAGATCGGCACGCGCGGGCTGAATCAGGACAACCTGGGTGGCGCGATACTGCGGTGTTTGCAGCCGACTCAGCAGCAGCGCGCTGCCCGCTGCCAATGCCACCAGCAGCAGGATGATCCAGCCGCGTCGCAATATGATGCGTCCGTAGTCGATCAGGCTCATCGAAGCGTGTCCCCCTTTTGGGATGACCAGTCTCACTTATTGTAACCACACCTGCCAGTCTCGAAAGGGTCAAACCATTCGGCGCGTCTCATAAACAGAATGCCTGTCCGAATTTCGCTCTGAGTTTAGACAAGCGTCATACTCGACTAACGCCATATTTACTTTTGTAATCTATGCTTTGGGAGTTGTTGCAAAGTCGCTCTGTAGCGTAAGATGGGAAAATCAGATGAATACGCTGTTTGGCACCAATGCCGCTTACCACGACGAGGAAGACGGCGATCTTCTGGAGAGTATGCAGATGAAATTTGTATCCGATGAATTCCTCCATGCCTTTCAGCTCGACCTGCCTCCCGTCGATCATGATGCCATTGAAAAGGCGACCGTCGGGATTTTGGAGGCAGTCGGGGAAGACCCCAGCCGCGAAGGGCTGCAAAAGACCCCCAACCGCGTCGCACGCATGTACGACGAACTCCTAAGCGGCTACCGTACCGACCCGACCAAGCTGATCAATGGCGCGCTGTTCGAGGTCGAGTACGACGATATGGTGATCGTGCGCGATATCGAGTTTTCATCGCTGTGCGAACATCACATGCTGCCCTTTGTAGGGCGCGTGCATGTCGCCTACATCCCGGCGAAAAAGGTGATCGGGCTGTCAAAAATCCCGCGCATCGTCGATATGTTCGCGCGCCGCTTGCAGGTGCAGGAACGCATGACGCGGCAGATCGCTGATTTTATCAACGAAGTGCTGGAACCGCAGGGCGTGGCAGTTGTCGCCGAGGGCGTGCATATGTGTTCGATGATGCGCGGCGTCAAGAAGCAGGACTCCAGCATGACGACCAGCGCCATGCTCGGTACATTCCGCGAGGACAGCGCCACGCGCGCCGAATTCCTGGCACACCTGTCGCGCGACGGATTTCGCCTGAAGTAACCTTCAGTGAAGCATGGTTTTCTTTGCGGACGCATTGTTATGCGTCCGCAAAGACATGCGACAGTCGGACGCATCGTTACACATCCCTGTGTCCGCCTGAGCAGGGATGTGTAACCTGTTAAAAACCGCTCAGATAGCTCAAATCGGCGCGCCCGCGCTGCATGGCGCTGATCGCCTGCAGCAGACCCAACCGATTGCGCCGCACCTCCGGGTCACCGGCGTTGACCAGCACGCCGTCCCCCTTACCCGTCCCAAAATAAGCAGTGATCGCGGGCAGCATCCCCATGAACGCGGTCAGGAACACATCGACCCCGGACTCCGCCGTGATCGTGCCTTTGGCTGTCTGGTAGGCGGCGTAGAGCGCCCCCTCTTCCGGCGCCTGGAACAGGTCAACCGAAACCGGATAGGTCTCGCTTTCGGCGCGGGTGATGCGCACACAGCGCGCAAAGCCGTCGAGGATCGGTTCCCAGTCAGGGCGCTCGACCCAGGCGCTCAGCTCGCGCACCATCTGCATGGCGCGATTCGGACGCGATGATGTTTCCGCCAGCACTGCCGTCACCACATCGTTACGCCAGCCCTGATCCTCGACCCACACACGCAGCCGCCCGCCAATGAAATTCAGCACCGCCGCGCGTATCTCCTCTGGCACCGCGATCGGCTGTACAGCGGACGCGGCATCGATGGCGGCGCGCAAATCGAGGTCGAGTCCGCGACCGACCGTGATCTGAATCAGTCCCAACGCCGCGCGGCGCAAGCCATAGGGATCGGTGGTAGCGCGCGGTTCCAGACCAGCGGCGAACAGCCCGACGAGGCTGTCAAGGCGATCCGCGATCGCCAGCAGCATCCCGGCGGGCGTGGCGGGCAGATCGTCGTCGGCGCCGCGCGGCAGCCAATGCTCGTAGATCGCCTGAGCGACCCCTGCGGGTGCCCCGGCGAGACGGGCATAGGCGCGCCCAATCGTCCCTTGCAGCGAGGTCATCTCGACCACGACCTGGGTCGCCAGGTCCGCTTTGAGCAGCGCGGACGCGGCATGGGCGGACGCGGCGTCCGCCGGGGCGAGTGTCAGCAGCGCCGCCAGCGGATCGACCAGCGCCTCGATGCGCTTGTTTTTGTCCAGCATCGATCCGAGCTTTTCCTGAAAGGTCAGCGTGTCCAGCCGCGGCAGGAAGTCCGCCAGACTCTTTTTGGTATCCTGAGCGTAAAAATAGTCGGCGTCGGCAAAGCGCGCACGCAAGACCTGTTCATTGCCGTGCGTGACCTTTTCCAGGTGGCTATCGTCGCCGTTGCGCACCGCGATGAAGTAAGGCAGCAGCTTGCCGCTCTGATCTTCGACGGCAAAATAGCGCTGCTTGTCGCGCATCACGGTGACCAGCACCTCGCGTGGCAGTTGCAGATATTTTTCCTCGAACTGTCCGATCAGGGCGACCGGCGCCTCGACCAACTGCGTGATCTCGTCCAGCAGTCCGGCATCGATCAGGATGCGTCCGCCGACACCTGCCGCCAGTTTGTTCACCTGTGCGGCGATCGTGCTGCGGCGCGCGTCGATATCGAGGATGATTCCTTCGTTTTCCAATGTCGTGGCGTAGGCGTTCGCCCCCGCGATCGGGTGCATCGGTGACCCGAATGGGCGCAGTCCGCGTGTGAAGCCGCCGCTTTCCACGCCTGCGTAGCTGAAGCGCAGCGCCGATTCGCCGTGCAGCGCCAGCAGCCAGCGGATCGGACGCGAAAAGGCGATGCCAGTGTCGTTCCAGCGCATCGACTTCGGAAATTTGAGCGCGGCGATCGCGCCGGGTAATGCCTCTGCCAGCACCGCGCTGGACGATCGTCCGGTCTCTTTGACCAGCGCGGTCACATAGCGCCCGCCGTCGATGTCGGCGATCACCAGGTCGGACGCGCTGATACCGCTCTTTTTGGCAAATCCTTCAGCCGCTTTGGTCGGGACGCCCGCTGTGTCGAAGGCGCGATCCGCCGAGGGACCCTTCATTATTTGCTCGGAGTCGGTCTGGCGCGCTGCCAGACCCTTTACATGCACGACCAGGCGGCGCGGCGTCCCCCAGACCGTGACGCCCGTGTGACTCAGGCGCAAGCTGTTCAGCAGTACCGGAATGGCGCTGCGCAGCTGATCGACCGCGCTCACCACGTCATGCGGGGGCAGCTCCTCGACACCAATCTCGAACAGGAACGGCGCGGCGTCGGTCGGCGCTGCGCCATTGGACAGCAGCGGTTCCGGGGCGGCGGGGACAGACCAGCGCATTTTGCGGTTGCTGATCGGGTAGTCCATGCTTTGGCGTTGCTCGGCGTAGGCTTTGGCTACGCGCCGCGTCATGTCGCGCATCCGGCGGAAATAGACAGCGCGCTCGGTGACGCCGATGGCGCCGCGTGTATCCAGCACGTTGAACAGATGGCTGCACTTCAGCACATAGTCGTAGGACGGGATCACCAGCCCGGCATCGAGCGCGCGTTTGCTCTCGTCCGCGTAAATGTCGAAGGTGCGACGCAAGCCGTCCACGTCCGCGACCTCGAAATAATAGGTGCAGTGTTCGATCTCCGAGCGCAGCAGCACATCGCCGTAGAGCAGATCATCGACCCAATTGATCTTCCACACGCTGTCCTTGTTTTGCAGCGGCAGGGCGATCCGTTCCAGTCCATAGGTGATCTCGACCGAGACCGGATCGAGTTCGAGTCCGCCTGCCTGTTGAAAGTAGGTAAACTGCGTGATCTCCTGCCCGTCGAGCCAGACTTCCCATCCCAGACCCCACGCGCCCAGGGCGGGACTCTCCCAGTTGTCCTCGACAAACCGAATGTCGTGTTCGCGCTGGCTGATGCCGATCGCTTCTAAGGACTGGAGGTAGAGCTCCTGCGGGTTGCCCGGATCGGGCTTGAGGATGACCTGATACTGATAGAAACGCTGCATCCGGTTGGGGTTTTCGCCGTAGCGCCCATCGTCCGGGCGCACGCTCGGCTCGACGTAGGCGACGCGCCAGGGTTCGCTGCCCAGGACGTGGAGCAGTGTGGCAGGGTTGCCCGTGCCCGCGCCGACCTGAATATTGTACGGCTGCCAGATCACGCAGCCCTGCGCCGCCCAGAATTCGTTGAGTTTGATGATGATCTGCTGAAAATCGAGTGGTTTGCCCATGCCGCCGCTGTGCGCCTTTTTGTGCTGTACGAAACGGGGATGATTATAATGCAGACGGGGCGGCGGACGTAGGGACGCATAACGATGCGTCTGCACCAGATGATCATTGCCATCCCCAGGTGTTCCGCATGAATTTACACAAGCGTAACCTGCCGCAAACAGGTGTGAATAAGTTCGCCTGTATCGTGGGGAATGAAGGCTGGCAGGATACGAGGAAAAATGATGATTCGCAGCATATCTGGCGCTGTAAAGACAGGTTTGATGTCTGTTTTCGCATGTCTTGTCGCTGTCATGGGTGTATGGTTCGCCTATGCATACGACGACGCCCCACAGTCCCCAGGCGACCCGGTGACCGTACCGGGCGTGGACTACACACCTACCTATTACGAACATGTCCGTCCTATCCTGCAGGCTGCGTGTGCAGCCTGTCATATGAACGGGGAAATCGGTTTCGATCGGTTTTCGATGGAAGACGACTCTCTGGTCATTGACGGCGCAGAAGACATAGCCTATTACACGTCGATCGGGTATATGCCGCCCTATCCTCCGGGGGGAGACTCGCCGCATTACCTGTATGACCGATCCCTGACCGCCGAACAGATCGCAGTCATTGCCGCCTGGGCCGAGGCGGGCGCCCCGGCTGGTGATCCTGGCGTCGTCGTCCCGATCGTGCCGATCGTGGTCGCGCCGGATGTACGCCCGGATTTGACGCTGCAAATGGCGGAACCTTATCTCGCCAATACAGAGATAGAGGATGATTATCGCTGCTTCATTCTTGATCCGCAGTTTACGCAGGACACCACCATCACCAGCTACGATGTCATTCCAGGCAGCACCACGCTCGTCCATCACGCGATCCTGTTCCCAGGGATGCCCGCACAGCGCGCGCAGGCGGCAAGCCGCGATGCGCTCGACGAGGCACCGGGATGGGAATGCTATGGCGGGACGGGTCTGGATGCCAGCGCCCAGCTCGGTGCCGAGCAGCTCCGCAGCTTTCGTCCCCTGTTGGTCGAGGTGGGCGGCTTCGAGGGCTTCTATCGTCTGCTGCAAGCCGATGATGCAGCGCAACAGCTCACAGCAGCCCTGGCTGTCGTGGATTCATCCGGAGAGCTGAATGCTCTGGTCGAGGCAGCGGGCGGTATCGACGCCTTCATCGACATGCTGCGCCCGTATATCGGGGAAGCAGGACTGGTCGCGCCGCAGGGGGCAGGTGGAGGAGGCATTATCGGTGGCTGGGTGCCGGGCACGACACCGACTCACTTCCCGATCGGAACCGGGAAGCTGATCCCGGCGGGCGGATTCATCGTGCTGCAAATGCACTACCATCCCGGTGCCGAAGTTGAATCCGATCGCACGCAGTTGGTGATGCAGTTAGAGACCGATGCAGCATTTCAAGCGCTGCGCACGGTCGCTATCGTCGCCCCTGTGGAAATTCCATGTCCAGAGGGGGCGGCAGGGGAAGGATGTTCGCGTGACATGGCGATGCGCAATGTCGCCAACCCGCGTTCGGATGGGCTGCTGCGCCTGTGCGGACAAACGCTGGCAGATTATGCCGATCAACAGGCGGAGAATGCCATTGGGACGTGTGACTACAGCGCGCCCTTCAGCGGCTGGGGGGTGGCGATCCTGAGTCATCAGCACACCTTAGGTGCGACCACGCGCACCGTCCTGAATCCCGATGCGCCCGACGCCCAGGTGCTGATCGACATCCCTGAATGGGATTTTGACTGGCAGGGGAACTATTTCTTCGTCGAGCCAGTGTGGATCGATCGGGGCGATGTCATCCGTATCACCTGCACCTGGGATAACAGCCTCGACGACGACAACCCGGAACCGCGCTATGTGGTGTGGGGTGAGGGAACGGACGATGAAATGTGCCTGAATTATCTGACGGTGCTGCCCGCCGAGCCTGGGACACCGGCTCCTGTCAGTGTGACAGCGGTTTCGATCGGGAGTTGACCGGCGGTTCATGACGGGCTGCGGTACGGGGTTCACCTATCCACATGGCGAACCCCGTACTTTGCACCAGAGACAAAAGATTGAACAGAAAGGCGCGAAGGGACGAAGAGTATCTTCATTTTTCCTTCCCCTTTGGCGTCTTCATGTTCAATCTTTCCTTCATTTACTTTCCTGGTGAGCTACCAGCATCGAGACTAATCGCGGCAGCACCTCGCCGGACGACCCTTGCAGCCACAGATCGGCGTAGGGCGTGAGCGCGCTCGGTTCCGGGTTGACCTCGATCAGCGTGGCGCCGCTTTGTCTGGCATAGAGCGGCAGATCGGCGGCGGGTGAGACTACACCCGACGTGCCGACGATCAGAAACACATCCGCCTCGACCGCCGCGATTTTAGCCGCATCCAGCGCGGCAAGCGGCAGATATTCGTTGAACCAGACCACATCCGGGCGCACCAACGCCCCACAGTGCGGGCAGGGCGGCGGCGTCCCGGCTAACCCAGTCACATCGACCGGGGTGGGATCGCCCTGGCAGTTGGCAGAACAGCGATTGGCGTCGATGCGACCGTGCAGACGGATGACATTGCGGCTGCCCGCTGCTTCATGCAGATCATCGACATTCTGCGTAATCAGGGTGAAACGCGGCAGGCGCCGTTCCAGGTCAGCCAGCGCATAATGACCGGGGTTCGGACGCGCGGGACGCATGAGCGTGCGGCGAAATTCATAGAAGTCCCAGACGAGCTTAGGGTCGGCTTTGAAGGCGTCCGGGGTCGCCAGCGCGGTCGGGTCGTACTGCGCCCACAAGCCTTCGAGCGCATCGCGGAAGGTCGGCACGCCCGACTCTTTGCTCACGCCCGCCCCGGTCAGGGCAGCGATACTTGTGCTGCCGACGATGTGTGCCGCTGCCTGCTGGATCAAGGAATCCAGATTCATGAACTTTTCCCCTCCACGATTACATGCCTGTCCCGACCGGCACCCGCCGCGCCAGGAATTGCAGCACGTCCGCCAGCCGTTCGCGCCAGCCGTCGGTGACTCGCACCTCGACTGCCGTGCGCGTCACGCGCGTATCACCGCCGATGGCATGGGTGAGGCGGTCGCGGTTGATCTCCGCCAGATACGGCAGCTTGATCTCGATGGTGGTATTGCGATACAGGATCGCGGTCGCGCCGGCTTCTTCCGCCAGCAGCTTGACATAAATCTGATAGAGCAAGCCCTCGACGGCGGGTGGCAGCGCGCCAAAGCGATCGGTCAGTTCGTCGCGGATGGCGTCCACCTGTTTCACCTCGGTCAAGCCGCCGATACGTCGGTAGAACTGCAAACGCTGCGCCATATCAGGGATGAATTCGCCCGGCAGGTAGGCGGTCAGAGGCAGGTCGATCACCAGACTGCTCTCGCTGACCGAGCGCGGTGCCAGATCGCTGCCCGATCCATCTATCCCGGCTGAATCTTTCAGACGGCGGACGGCATCCGCCAGCATTTGGGTATACAGATGCAGCCCGATCGCCGCGACATGTCCGCTCTGGCGCGTGCTGAGAATATCGCCCGCACCGCGTAATTCCAGGTCGCGCATGGCGATCTGATAACCGGAACCGAGGGCATGGTATTCACTCAGCGTTTCCAGCCGCGCGCGCGCCTCGTCGGTCAGTTTGTTGTTGGCGGGGTGAAAGAAATAGGCGTAAGCCTGCTGTGCCCCCCGTCCGACCCGCCCGCGCAGTTGGTACATCTGTGCCAGACCGAACCAATCGGCGCGATCGACGATCAGCGTATTGGCGTTGGGGATGTCCAGACCGCTCTCGATGATCGAGGTTGCCAACAGAATGTCGTATTCGCCGGTGCTGAACGACGCCATGACATTTTCCAGAATCCGCTCGTCCATTTGTCCATGCCCGACGATGATGCGCGCTTCCGGGACGATCTCCTCCAGGCGGTCGCGGATGTGATCGATCGTACCGACCCGGTTGTGTACCACGAATACCTGACCGCCGCGCTCCATCTCACGCAGCACCGCCTGACGCACCAGTCGATCGTCGAAGGCGCCGACATGGGTAATCACCGGAAGGCGGTCTTCGGGGGCGGTCTGGATCATGCTGATGTCCCGCACGCCGGTCAGACCCATATAAAGCGTGCGCGGGATCGGCGTCGCGGTCAGGGTGAGGACATCCACCTGCGCCCGCAGCTTCTTGAAGTGGTCTTTGTGTTTGACGCCGAAACGCTGTTCTTCGTCGATGATCATCAAGCCCAGGTTGGCGATGGTGATGTCGGCGCTCAGGATGCGATGCGTACCGATGATGATATCGACATCGCCCGCGTTGAGGCGCGCGATCACGCTGTTTTGCTGTTCTTTGGTGCGGAAACGCGACAGTACATCGACGGTGATCGGAAACGCCGCGAGTCGGCGGCTGAAGGTCTGATAATGCTGCTGTGCCAGGATGGTGGTCGGCACCAGCACTGCCACCTGTTTGCCATCGGTGACCGCCTTAAACGCCGCGCGTAATGCCACCTCGGTCTTGCCGTAGCCGACATCGCCGCAGATCAGTCGATCCATCGGGTGCGGCTGTTCCATGTCGCGCTTGACGGCGCGGACTGCCTTCAACTGGTCTTCGGTCTCGACGAACGGGAACGAGGCTTCGAGCTCGTGCTGCCAGGCGGTATCGGGCGCAAAAGCGTAACCCGGCGCGGCGGCGCGCTGTGCGTAGAGCGCCAGCAGCTCGCGTGCCTCGTCTTCGACCGCCTGTTTCGCCTTGCTCTTGATGCGAATCCAGTCGGCTTGTCCGAGCTTGTTCAGAGGCGGCGGGCGGTCGTCGCTGCCGACGTAGCGAGTCAGACGATCAGCCTGATGGATCGGGACGAACAGCGTATCGGTGCCGCCGTATTCAATCACCAGATATTCGCGCTGCACATTTTCGATGATCCGTTTGCGCATCCCGGCAAAGCGACCGACGCCGTAATCGATATGCACGACATAATCGCCCTCACGCAGATCGGCGTAGGCGAGCTCCGGCGTGCGGTTGCGCTTGGCAGGGCGGCGGCGGCGTGGTTCGGGGCGGCTCCATCCGAATATTTCGGTGTCGGTGAACAGGTGAATGTCGCTGTTGCCTGTGCGCAGACGCCAGCCTTCTCCGATCATGCCCTCGACGAACGCCAGCGTCTTGCGCGGGGGCGGCTCGGTGATCGAGTCGCTCCTGGCGAGAAACTCGGTCTCCTGTTCGTGCCAGATTTCGCTCATCCGCGCCGCCTGGTTGGTCAGCACGATCACACTGTCGCCCGTATCACGCAGCTTGCGCGCGTGCGGCAGAAAGGTCTTCAATTGTCCGCCGAAACGCAGCTCTGGTGACAGCAGTCCGCGCATGACGCCGGAGTCGGTATTGTCGCCGTCGCTGGCGCTGTTGTGCAGGTACGCGACCGGGCGCCCACGCAGCGAGTCGATGATCTGGGCGTGCGTCAGATAGGGGATCGGATGATCGGGCGCCAGAATGCCCGCGTCGATCTTCTCCTGGCGCGATTTTTGCGCCGCGCCTTCGATTTCGTCGATGGTCTCGTTCAGCTCAGCGCCGTCCTCGATCAGGATCAGCGCGTCGTCGGGGGCATAGTCGAGCAGGCTGACCGGATTGCGATACAGGTACGGCAGGTAATGTTCCAGATACGGAAAGGAAGCGCCAGACGCCAGCAGTGCGGCATCCCCTTTGGGACTGACGACATCAGCGCTCTGGTCGGGCAGCCCGGCGAACCAGGTCGCCAGCGCCGCCGCCAGGGGTGGCGCATCGGTGGGCAGCGCCTCACGGGCGGGCGTGACCACCAGCCGCTCGATCGCCCGTGTCGAGCGCTGCGAGTCCGGCGAAAAAGCGCGCAGCGACTCGATCTCGTCATCGAAAAAGTCGATCCGCACTGGGAGATCATGCGCGATCGGGAAAATATCGAGGATACCCCCACGTCGGCTGAAGGTGCCGGGTTCGATCACCATCGAGGCGGGTTCGTAACCGAGCGCCACCCAGCCGGCGATCAGCTTGTCGAGGGCGTAGCGTTCGCCGCGCCGCAGCACCATCGCGCGCTGGCGAAAGTGATTGACAGGGAGGGTGCGCTGCATCAGCGCGCGCGCCGACGCGACGATGATCGGGGGCATCGGCGTCAGATCGGCGTCTTCGGGTGGCATCAACGCCGCCAGCGTCTCCAGACGCGCGCGAATGGCGGTGTCACTCCAGGGGGCGCGCTCGTAAAAGAGCGGCGCGGGTTCACCAAAGCGGTAAATGCCCTCGGTCGTCCCCATCCACACTGGAAGCTGTTCCGACAGGTTGTAAGCACGGTCGATGCGCGCCGTGATGATCACGATCGGCGCCGTCCATTCGCGTGCCAGCGCCGCCACCACAAAGGGACGCGCGGCGCGTAACACACCGTAAGCGGGTGTCTCGCGGCGGCGGGCGGCATGGAGTCCCTCTCGAAAGGCGGGGACGGCGCGCAGCGACTCGACCAGACCGGACAGATTGAGCATGGGTTTAAGACTCTTCTGGCTGTTTTTTCGGACTGGGTTTCTCTTTGGCGTCTTTGGCGTCGGGCGCGGGGTTGTAGCGATTCATGGCGGCGTCCATGCCTGCTTTCAGCCACAATTCGACGGCATCGCAGGTGCGATCCATCACTTCGAGCGCGGTAATGGCGTCATCGCCTTTGAAGGGCATCATCACGAAGTCGGACGGGTCGATCCTGCCTGGCGGACGCCCGATCCCCATGCGCATACGCGGAATCTCCTGCGTGCCGAGCCGCTCGATGATGTGGCGCACGCCGCGCTGTCCGCCGGAGCTGCCGGTCTTGCGAATGCGCAGCGTCCCGAAGGGGATGTCGAGATCGTCGTGCAGGATTACGATCCGGTCAGGGGTGATTTTGTAGAAATTTGCCAGCGGCACCACCGAGTCGCCGCTCAGATTCATGAAGGTCATCGGCTTGGCGAGGATTGCTTTGACGCCGCCGATCGTCCCGCTGGCGGTCTGTGCCTTGTGTTCGATCTTGGACAGCGCCAGCCCGTGCCGCTTCGCCAGACGATCGAGCGCCATCCAGCCGATATTGTGGCGCGTGTTGTCATAACGCGCGCCGGGGTTGCCCAACCCGACGATCAGAAACAAGTCCGCCATAAGCGCTCAACTCCCAAAATAGGGCAGTACGATCATGATGACATTGACCACGATCTGACACAACCACGCCGCCGCCAGTCCATTACGCTGGCGCACATAGCTGTAGATCATGTTGACCAGCACCAGCGCGATCCCGATGATCACCGCCACCACCGGAAAGCGCCCGATCTCCAGCATCGGCAGGAACAGCACCAGCGTCCACAGGCTGCTCATGACGCCGACCAGCCAGAACGAGCGGCGGTGCTGCATGACACCGCGAAAGAACAGGGTCTCAGCCAGCGGCTGTGTGAATACCACAAAGCTCAACAGCGCGCCCGGCGGCAGCAGCATTCCGTCTGGTGCGCCGACCGTGAACATCAGCCGGGCGGTGGTGGTCAGCGTCGAGCCGCCGACCAGCAGGATCGGCGCACCCACCAGCAGCCCAAACACGAGCCCCCACGCCAGATTTTCGATCGTCTCACCCTCGATGCGCGGCGCCGATCCCAGCAGCCAGCCCGCAACGCCGAACAGTGCCAACAGCGCCCATACCAGCGCATAACGCAGGTCGGCGTTGAGCGGGATCAGCGGGGTCAGACCGATCGAGAGTGCCAGCGCGATCAGGTAGCCGAAAAATGGATCACTGCCGCGCGACGGTGCCTCGGTCGTGGCAGGAGTCGGGTCGGACAGATCGATCGGGTCGATCGGGTCGATCGGCGCGGGTGCGTCCTGCAGCGGTGTGTCCTGCACGGCTAGTCCGCCGCGATGCCGACAGACGTGCCGACCAGCAGTGTCCGCATGGCGTCCAGCACGCGCGCGATATGATCGGCGGTGATCCAGTAATGCGTGACAAAGCGGAAGCTGCGTCCGCTGCGATGATAGGCGAAGCTCAGAATGTCGTATTCCTCCCTGAGCCGCGTCGTCAGGGTCTCGGCGTCGATCGGGGCGTCGTCGGCAAGGCGGAAGAAGAACATGTTGGTCTGCACGGTGTCGAGATCGATCTCGATCCCCGGCAGACGCGACAAACCCTCCGCCAGCGTGCGGGCGTTGGTGTGATCCTCGTGCAGACGCTGTGGCATGGTGTCGAGCGCGACCAGCCCGGCGGCTGCCAGAATCCCCGCCTGGCGCATCCCGCCGCCAAAGCTTTTGCGGATTTTGTGCGCCCGCCTGATGAAGTCGTGCGATCCGACGATCACCGACCCGACAGGCGCGCACAAGCCTTTGGAGAGGCAGAAGGTCAGGCTGTCGGCGTCGCGGCACAGCTCCGCGACCGGGATGTCAAAGTAGGCGGCGGCGTTGAAGATACGCGCGCCGTCGATGTGCAGTGCCAGATTGTGCTCGCGGGCGATCGCGCCCACCTGGGCGATGTAGCCCGCCGACACCGGCGCGCCGCTGACGCCGCCGTGCGTATTTTCCAGACAGATCAGTCGTGTGACCGGGACGTGTTCGTCCACCGGGCGAATGGCGGCGCGGATGGCGTCGAGGTCGAGCGTGCCATCGCGTCGGACTTCCAGCGTGTTGGGATGCACCCCACCATAGGCGGCGGCGCTGCCGACCTCGTAGCGGAAGATGTGCGACTGCTTGCCGAGGATCATCTCGTCGCTCCGTCCACAGTGCGCCAGCACCGACACCAGGTTACCCATCGTGCCGCTGGCGACGAACAAGCCCGCTTCTTTGCCGAACAGCGCGGCGGCGCGATCCTGCAGCGCGTTGACGGTCGGGTCTTCGCCGTACACATCGTCTCCGACCAGGGCATACGCCATTGCCTGGCGCATTTCGGGAGTCGGTTGGGTGACGGTATCGCTTCTCAAATCGATAAACTGCATGGCGCGGACGCTCCTCAGCTCGGATCGGACACAGCATCGAACGGGGGATAATCCTAGCGCAAAGCAGAGTACAATAACAGCATGACGACGGTGACGATCGCGCATGTCCACAAATCTTTCACCAGCGCCGACGGCACGACGCTGGCTGCGGTCGATGATGTCTCGCTCAAGGCGGGATCGGGCGAGGTGGTGGCGCTGCTCGGACCGTCCGGGTGCGGCAAATCGACTCTCCTCAGGATGATCGCCGGGCTGCTTCCCGCTGACTCAGGTCAGATTCTCTACGACAATATCGACCTGAACCTGATCGAGCGGCGCGATCGCGGGATCGGCTTCGTATTTCAGGATGGCGCGCTGATGCCTCATTGGGTCGCGGGGAAATCGGTCGGCTTTTTCCTGCGTCTGCGTCGGCGCGAAGCCGAGATTCCGGCGCGGATGGCGCGGATCGCGGAGATTACCGGGCTGGGTATCGAGCGGCTGCTGGTGCGTCATCCCAGGCAGCTTTCCGGCGGCGAACGCCAGCGGGTGGCGGTGGCGCGCGCGCTGGCACGCGATCCGCGCGTCTTTCTGTTCGATGAGCCGTTCAGCAGCATCGACGCCGCCCTGCGTCATCAGGCGCGCATCGAGCTGAAGCGGCTGCTGCGCGAGTTTCCGGTCACGTCGTTCTACGTCACGCACGACCAGATCGAGGCGATCACGATCGCCGATCGGGTGGCGGTGATGCGCGCCGGACACATCGAGCAGGTGGGCGATTACACCACCCTTTACCACAACCCGATCAATCTGTTCGTGGCGACCTTCATCGGCACGCCGACGATCACGCTGCTGCCCGGCAAGGTAGCCAGTCACCGTTGGGTCAACAAGACCTTTGGGGCGTTTCCGGTGCGTGCCGACCTGCCCGACGGCGCCGGGGTGGTGGCGGGCGTGCGTTCTGAAGGGTTCGTGGTGACGCGCGCGCCGACGCCGGGCACAGCCGCCGGGCGGGTGGACAGCGTGATCGATCACTATGCCGAGCGGATGCAGATCGCGGAAGTGGTCAGCGAATACGACCGCTGGACGATCCAGGTGCCGTTAGAGCTGCACCTGATGGCGGGTGAGGTGATCGCCTGCGCGCTCCAACCTGAGTCGCTGCTGTACTTCGACCCGGCGACAGGACGGCGGATCGGGTAAAAGGGCTGACGCACCAAAACGGACTGCTTGTGCAGGGACGGTGCTTCCACTGTCCGCTGAAGTGAGCCAGTGGGTGAATGTCTTTCAGAGTCCGACATCGGATGATGCACAACCCATTGCGCCATGCGACCGGGATACTGTAGAATTATCGAGGGGTCACAAGAGGTGACCAGCAATTTTTAAGGATAGATGATGCCGATCCGCCTGCAAGCCGTGACCGACGACAACCTGTTCGACACCGTACACATGATGACCAGCGCCGAACAGTGGGAGGCGTATCAGCGCTTCAACGAACTGGTCAAGCCGTATTTTGTCTCCTCCAACCTCGTCTCGATGGCGGAGGCAGCCGTCAATGCAGGAGCGGAGCCGCGCGCCATCTATGCCGACGATCAGATCGTCGGATTCATCATGGTCGCGCCCGATACTCACGAGGGCAAATCGGGCTATTACATCTGGCGGCTGATGATCGATTATCGTTTTCAGCGCCAGGGCTACGGACGTGCCGCGATGGAAGCGATGCTCGCTGAACTCGAAGCCCGATCGGACTGTACCCATTTCTCGATTAGCTGTGTGCCCGAAAATACAATCGCGGTGCGCCTGTACGAAAGCCTGGGGTTCGTGGCGACGGGTGAGATGGAGGACGACGAGATTATCCTGCGCCGGATGGTGCAGCGATAGGCAGCGTTAACAGCACCGGACGCTCGAACGTGCGCACGAAGTTCACCGCGTCCCAGCGTGCCGAGTCGTCCAGTCCGTCGGCACAGACGGACAGACCGCGCCAGCCGTCGCGCACCAGCGCCCAATAGACATCCTGATCGCCCAGGCGCGGCAGCCGCTCGACCAGCTCTCGAAAATCGCGCGCTTCACGCCACCCGGCACAGGTCGTGGTGAAGACCGCCGCGCCGCGCGCGATCGAGTTGCCATCCGGCAGCACCGGATTGACGATCTCAGGCAGGGGAGCCGACGCCAGCGTGTACTCGTCGGCGCCCCTGGATGTGAGCGCCAAGCCGACCACCACGACTGCCAGCGCCGCGATCGTCGCGCCGACCGCTACCGTCAGCGCCGCCGGACTCAGGTCGAGCGCGCGCACCACCCGCCGCGCGCGCGGGGTCAGCGCCATGCCGATCGCCCCGACGACGCCGAGCAGCGCGATCGCGTTGACCGGTGACGGCGGACGCGATCGCAGCAGCGCGGCGTCGGCACGCACGTCCAACGCCAGCGCGCCGCTCATGCCGTCCACGTCGAGCAGCGCCCACCACCCGCCGATGCGATCGATCTCGCCATCCGCCGCGCTGTACAAGCCGTCGTCGATCGCGTCGGCGGTCAGCCAGGCGCCGCGCCGATCGCGCGCCGGGTCGGACAGGCGCACACGCACGGCAGCGTTCGAGACCGGGACGCCATCGGCATTCACCTGGACATCATAGGTGTTGACGCCAACGCCGCCGGGCGCGATCGTCAGCGTCACGTCGCGTCCGGCGATTTGAATTGTCCCGGTCAAGGGGGGCGGAGAGACGATCTCAGGCGTCGGCGGTGGCGTCGCGCTCAACCATGCTGCCGCGACCAGCACGATCAGCGTCAGCGCCGACTCGATGCGCAGCGTCCCGGCAAACGATCCGACCCGACCGCGCACCCGATCGACCCACATGCCCCAGCGAGCGTAGCGCCCCGGATTGAGCGCGATCTGATGTGCCGCGCCGACCGCGAGCAGCACGGCGACCAAGCCCAGCTTGACCAGCAGAGCGACGCCATAGGGAGTCGCCGCGTCCGTCGTGGTGGTGAACCAATTAGCAGCGTTGTAGACCCCGGTCGTGATCACCACCGCCACACCGACGATCGCCAGGCGTGAAAAACGCTGTAATACCGCCAGCAGCGCCAGGCGCCGCGCTTCGCCTGACAGCGGCGCCAGCGCTGACGGGAGAACCCAGGTCAGCACGAGTGCGCCGCCCGCCCATGCCCCGACCGCCAAGCCGTGCAGCCAATCGCTGATCAGCGCCAGATAGGGCAGCACCTGCGATCCCGGCGCGTGGCTCGCCACACTCCAGGTGCCTAACAGCAGCGCGCACGCCCACACGTTCGCCGCCCAGCCCGCGCGGATCAGGTCTGGCTGCGCCCGGCGGTAGTACAGTCCAGCGGCGTGGATTACGGTGATTGTGCCCAACAGCAGCATCCGCCAGTTCCAGGTGTCGCCAAAACGGGTGCTGACTCGGACGGTATTCCACAGATTTTCCGCGATCACCCGATCCAGCGGCGCGCCGAAAAAGACGCTGGTCTGTTGCAGCAGCGCCAGCACATTTGCCAGCGCCGCCACCCCCAATGCAGCGATGATCAGCACATCCAGGCGCGCCATCAAGCGCGGCGGCAGCCCACCCGCCGGGTGAGCACGGCTGCCCCAGGCAGGCAGCAGCACGCCGTTGTACAGGATGAAGGCGCCGAACAGCGCCATCGTCCCCGTCAGCAGCAGCGCCCGCCAGACGATCTCGAACGGCACCGCACCGGAATCGTCGGACACGCCGAAAGACTCATCGGCGGCTTGTCCGACGAAAAATGACTGCGTGGCGACGATGACGTGCCCATCGCCAGCAAAGGCAATGCGCAGCTCGCTGCGGTAGGCACCATCAGGAAGGCTGTGGGGCAGACGTACCGCCAGCAAGGTTAGGTCGTCCCTACTGACACCCCCCTCCGCGACGATCGTTCCGGTCTGGTCGCGGACGATCAATTGGCTGAATGCAGGTTCGAGATCTTCGCTGAACCAGTACTGCGCGCGCGCGGGGGCGCGGTCGAGCGCGGCGCGATCTTCGGGGATGGCGCGGATGATGTAGCCATGCGCGCGCACGCTGCCCGTGAACAGCAGACAAGCGACGACGATCGCGGTCAGTCGCAGGGCGCGGCTAATCGAGCTTGTAGCGGTCGGATGAGTCACGATCCTCCACAGGAACAGTCTGATCGAATTCCCTGGACGGATCGAAAGGCGCCTCTAAATCAGCGGCGTCGGTCGGTTCCAGACTGCGTGAACGCATATAACTGATGCCCATGATCACGATGAACGCCACCACGACGCCGATCAGCAGCAGCTCGTCGAAAGCGCCCAGCGCCCCGTGTGCCAGCAGTGGGGTAAATTGTCCGAAAGGCATGGCTCACCCTCGTATCACGAACGGGTCATTCGCAGGGACGCATAACGATGGTTCTGCTGTGAGAGTCCGCCCGACAGGACTTGCACCTGTGACCAAACGCTTAGGACGCGCTTGCTCTATCTGCTGAGCTACGGGCGGGAATGCGCAGATTGTATCACACCTTGCACACATCGTCGCAGGGCGCTAAATCGATTCCGAACAACCGATTGATGGCATAGCGCCGCCTGGCGATCCAACGATACAGGCGCGCGCCGATCCAGGTCATGCCCGGAAGCTGAAGCAGCATCCAGATCGGAAAGGTCAGCGGCAGTTCTTTGAGCATCCGGCGTGTGCCCAAAAAGCCGACGTATTCGCGTCCGCCCCGTTCGTAGACGTGAATTTCACCCATCGCCACGTCGTGGTCAAGCGCGGGGAAGCGCGCGGTCACGTCGGCGCGGTCGTGCAGATCGAGAAAGGTGACCCGATCGCGCCAATCCAGCGCCGACACGACACGGCGAGTCGCCTGGCAGATCACACAACGTCCGTCGAAGACGGCGGTCACAGCATAGGTCATTGCGGCTTACCTTCGCTTCATTGGACTTATCTTACCCCTGAAATGCACCCGATCGATGGGTTTGTACGTATAATTCAGCATAGACTCATCTGTACAAGACAGGAATACAACTCTTTTGAACGACTTTCCGCTCATGTTGAGCGCCGACAGCGACGGCGGCGGCATCATCAAGACCAACGATGGCGTCGAGACCACGCCGACAGCGCGCGCGTCGCGTGCTGGCTGCCTGTGGGTGATCGCGGGTGGGCTGGGCTGCGCGGCGATCGTGCTGCTGATCCCGCTGGTGCTGGTGATCTTCGGCGTCAGCACCTTTGGCGGCTTGCTCAACGGCATCGGCTCGGTCATCGGGGTCGGCGCGTCCATGCCTGCCGTCGCCTCGATCACCACGACCGACACGATCGTGCAGGGCATCCAGCCGCTCGGTCAGTTGGTCAGCGTCAGCACGCAGCTGGCAAAGGCGGATATTTTTGTCGGCATCGGACAGGGCGTGCTGAATGCCTGCGGGTTTGGCGCCAATCACGTCGCACAGGGATCGGTGGAGGCAGGGATCGATCTGACCCAGCTCGGTGAAGGCGATCTGGCATTCGACCCGGAAAGCGAGCGCTACGTGCTGATCGTGCCCGCGCCTCAGCTCACGAGCTGCCGCATCGATTATATTCGCCAGTACGATCGCACCACCACCTCCTGCTCGGTCGATTGGGACGAGGCGCGGCTGCTGGCGAATTACATCGCTATGACCGAGTTTCGAGACGATGCCGTCGAGGGTGGCGTGCTGGATCGCGCCGAACAGGAAGCGCGGCTGGTGCTGGAAAATTTCATCGGCATCGTGACGGGCGAGGAAGTCGAGGTGGTGTTCCGTCCAGCGGCGGAGGCAGTGGTTCCGGCGTCGTGCAGCCCGGAAAGCCCGGCCGGATGGCGTTTCAATGCCCAGAATGGCAATTGGGAGAAATAAAAGCCGACCCGTCGTGTCCCTACAAACCCAGATGCGTTTGTAGGGACACGACGCGCTGTTGTCGGTGTTTACCCGCGCTGGTCGATCGGCACCCACTGCAAATCCATCGGACCGACATAATCGGCGCCCGGACGGATCAGGCGGTTATCGGTCTGCTGCTCGATGATGTGTGCCGTCCAGCCCGCCATACGGCTCATGGCGAACAGGGGCGTGAACAGATCGACTTCCAGATCGAGCGTGTACAGCATGATCGCGCTGAAATAATCGACATTGGCGTACAGGTTGCGCTCGATGAAATACTGATCCTGGCGCGCCATGTTCGCCAGATCGTCGGCGATCTGGAACCACTTGCTGTTACCCGTCGCTTCCGCCAGCGCTTTGGCGCGCTCGCGCAGCACGGCGGCACGGGGGTCGAGCGCCTTGTAGACGCGATGACCGATTCCCATGATCCGGCGCTTGCCCGACTTGATATTCTCGTTGAACCAGGTCTCGACGTTGGCGACCTCACCAATTTCCAGGAACATGCGCATCGCTTCTTCATTGGCGCCGCCGTGCGCGGGTCCCTTGAGCGTGCCGATAGCGGCGACGATCGCGCTGTGCATATCGGCACCCGTGCTGGTCGTCACGCGGGCGGCAAAGGTGCTGGCGTTCATGCTGTGTTCAGTCAGCAGCACCATGTAGGCGTTCATGCCATCGACAGCGGTCGGCTCCGGCTCGGCACCCGTCAGCATGTACATGTAATTCTGCGACAGATTCAGGTCGAGACGCGGCGCGATCGCTGCCTGTCCCTTGCGGATACGCGCCCATGCCGCGCACAGGGTGGTCACCTGTCCGGTCATGCGCAGTGCCTTGCGCTTTTGCGCTTCGATGCTGGTGTCTTCGCTGTCGGCGTCGTAGAATGCCAGCATCGACACGGTAGTCCGCAGCACCGCCATCGGGTTGGCGTCTTTGGGATAGTCCGCCATTGCATGCAGCACTGCATCAGGCACGCTCGCTTCTTTAGCGATCGCGGCACGCAGCAGCTCCAGCTCGGTGGCGGCGGGCAGATGCCCATTCCACAGCAGATAGACGATCTCTTCGTAGAGCGCATGCGCCGCCAGGTCTTCGATCTTATAGCCCGCGTAGACCAGCTTGCCCTCGGTGCCGTTGACCATGCTCAGGCGGCTGTCACCGATCGATACGCCGTCAAGTCCTTTTTTTGCCTGTGTCATCTTAAAAACTCCTCGTAGGGTCGCGCAGCGACGCACGCCGCGTCATGAGCCGGGTTGAGTCGTGCTGAAATTCACAAATATTCAAAAAGTATAACATCGCGGCGGGTGGTTCTCAACGGCGGGCACGGAGACTCTACAAGCTTTAAGGGTGTAAAGGGGTAGTATCACGCGCTGCTGCGGTCTGTTGACCAGTTGTGCCCTTGACCCCGCCTGATTAGGCTGTATAAACGCATATAGATAGGCACGCTGTTTGGTCGTGTGCAGGCAGCGATAATTCGGCTGAACAGTCAACTATCCGCGCGGTGCTGACGCACGCGGAGTATGATGAGGGAAAGTGGAAGGAATAGCTTTATGGCGATGGTAATAGAACTGAATCACGCTGCCGCCGCTTGGGATGCCGTCCATAAAATTCTGTACATGCCGCACGATGAAACAGAATACGATCAACTCGTCCTCATTCTCGATCAACTCATCGATCAAGTTGGGGAAGATGAGGGACATCCATTGGCGTCGCTGATGGAGATCACTGGCGTTTTGATCGAGCGCTATGAAGATGAGCATGTTCCAGAGATCACTGAATTATAAATCGAAGCCGCTAACTTGACTGTTGCGCCCGATCGCAAACCATGTTAGGTTTATGCACATGACTTACACGACGTTCTGCCGCTCGCTGATCATCGTCTCGCACAGCTCCCTGTGCTCTGGGATGACGATGTGTTGTATGATGCCCAGCGATGTTCACCCGGAACCCGCGCTTGAGTCGCCGCGTACCTAGTCACTTCATCAGGTCGCAGATCGAGAGCCAGTTCCGGCGTGGAACTGGCTCTTTTTATTTTCACAGCCAGACGAAAGAGGTTAAGCCCTATGCAGATCGCGCTTCAAAAACCGCTGCACCAGCGCATCCTCGCACAGCTTGAGGCGGCACATCCCGACGAAGCAGGCGGTTTCCTGCTCGGCACTGCGGCAGGCGACGCGGTATCGATCGTCGATGTCGTGCCGATCGAGAATATCTTCACGCCCGAAGAACGCTACCATCGCTATGCCATGACGCCGCAGGACTGGATGCGCCTGGAAGATCAGGCGGACGCACGCGGTTTGTCGCTGGTGGGCTACTATCACAGCCACCCGGATTCCCCCGCGATTCCGTCGGTCTACGACCGCGATCACGCGCTGCCGCACTTCGTCTACCTGATCACGCCGATTTACGCGCAGGGTGCCGGGGAGATGCTGGCATGGCATCTGGACGACGATCGTGCTGCTTTCACTTCTGATACGCTGTCGATCGTCTAGATCGACATTTATCGTCTCATTTTACGCAACCCGATTACGCAACCCCGTCACGTAAACCAGGAGACCCACCCATGACGCAAAATGGCGATCACAAACAGGCATTCGAGACACTGGCGCTGCACGCGGGTTACAAGCCGGACTCCGCCACCAACGCCCGTGCTGTCCCGATCTATCAGACTACCGCGTATCAATTCCGCGACACCGACCACGCGGCGGCACTGTTCGCCCTGGCGGAACCGGGCAATATTTACACCCGTATCATGAACCCGACCAACGACGTATTCGAGCAGCGCGTGGCGGCGCTCGAAGGGGGCATCGGCGGTCTGGCGACGGCATCGGGGCAGTTCGCGGAGACGCTGACCGTCCTGACACTGGCAGACGCGGGCGACGAGATCATCAGCACGTCGGCGCTGTACGGCGGCACCTACACGCTGTTTTCGCAGAGCCTGCGCCACCTCGGTATCAAGACGCATTTTGTCGAGAATGCCGACCCCGACCGGATCGAGTCGCTGATCAACGACAGGACGCGCCTGATCTATCTGGAGACGATCGGCAATCCGAAGCTGGAAATTCCTGATTTCGAGGCGATCGTCGCGGTCGCGCGTCACCACAAAGTGCCAGTAGTGATCGACAATACCTTTGGCACGCCTTACCTGTTCGAGCCGTTCAGGTGGGGTATCAACATCAGCCTGCACTCGACCACCAAATGGATCGGCGGGCACGGACTGAGCATCGGCGGCGTCATCGTCGATGGGGGTAATTTCGACTGGAAGGCGAGCGGACGCCATCGTGGGATCGTGGAGCCTGAGGGCGCCTATCATGGTGCGGTGATCGCGGATGTGGCGGGCGCGGCTGCCTTCATCGCGCGGGCACGCATCATCGGTTTGCGCGACTTTGGCGGATCACAGTCGCCTTTCAACAGCTTCCTGAACATCATCGGTCTGGAGACGCTGGCGCTGCGCATGGAGCGGCACATCGCCAACACGCAGCGCGTCGCGGAATGGCTGAACACCCACAGCGCCGTCGAATGGGTCAACTATCCCGGTCTGCCGAGCCATCCCAGCTACGAGCGCGCCAAGAAGTATCTGCCCAAAGGCGCTGGCGCGGTGCTGGGTTTCGGCATCAAGGGGGGCAGAGCGGCAGGACGCGAATTCATCGACAGCCTCAGACTGTTCTCGCATGTGGCGAATGTCGGGGATGTGCGCTCACTGGCGATCCATCCTGCCAGCACCACCCACAGCCAGCTGTCCCCGGAAGAACAATTCTCGGTGGGCGTGACCGACGACTATGTGCGTCTGGCGGTCGGCATCGAGCATATCGACGACATTTTGCGCGACCTCGATCAGGCGCTGGCGGTCTCTCAGGGTGTGAGCGTTCACGCCGTCTCGTAACGTCAGCGGTGCAGGGCGGGGCATGATCGACAGTCATGCCCCGTTGTTCAGGATCGGCTAAAATAGGCGCTTCAGCGTCCAGCGTCACCAGAATGTGAAAGGCGTGTCCAGGCATGTCGGTCAACGGCGCGAGTCCTCGTCGTGAACAACCCGGATCGGTCGGCGTGGTGCAGCGTCAGCTCGCGCACTTCGACATGTCGCTGCCTTTACGCTGCGGCAAGAGTCTGGACGGCTTCACGATCGCCTACGAAACCTATGGCACGCTCGACGCCGACCGTGCCAACGCGATCCTGATCTGTCATGCCTTGACCGGAGATGCGCACGTCGCGGGCTATCACACCGATAATCCGCACGAAAAACCAGGCTGGTGGGATGAAGCGGTCGGTCCAGGAAAGATGTTCGACACCGACCGCTTCTATATTGTGTGTTCCAATGTAATCGGCGGCTGTCAGGGCAGCACCGGGCCTGCATCGTCCGCGCCCGATGGACGACCCTACGGGCTGCGTTTTCCGGCGGTGACAGTGGCGGACATGGTGGCAGCGCAAACACATCTGCTCGATCATCTGGGCGTTGAGACGCTGTTCGCGGTCGCGGGGGGCAGCCTGGGCGGAATGCAGGCGCTGCAATGGGCGGTCGATCACCCGGATCGGGTGGCGCACTGTCTGTTTCTCGCCAGCACGCCGCGTTCGTCGGCGCAGAATATCGCCTTCAACGAGATCGGGCGCCAGGCAATCTATGCCGATCTGCGTTGGAATGGCGGTGACTATTACGGACGTGAGGCGCCCGAATCCGGTCTGGCGGTGGCGCGCATGATCGGACATATCACCTATATGAGCGAACACTCGCTGGAAAATAAGTTCAATCGGCGACTGCAAGGGCATCAGAGCTTGCCCTATACGCTCACGGAACCGGAATATGCAGTCGAGAGCTATCTCGCCTATCAGGGGGAGAAATTCGTTCGCCGCTTCGACGCCAACAGCTACCTGTACGTCACCAAAGCGTGTGACTATTTCAACATCGGGGAGGGCTTTCCTCGGTTGGCGGACGCGCTGGCGGCGACTCGTTCACGCTTTCTGGTGGTGAGCTTTTCGAGTGACTGGCTTTACACGCCCGAACAGGCGCTCGATGTGGTGACGGCGTTAGAGCACACTGGACGCGAGGTGCGTTATCACCTGATTCACGCCGACCTTGGACACGACTCGTTTCTGGTCGAGGTCGATACCATGACGCATGTGGTCGGCGGCTATCTCAATGAGATGTGGGCGAAGGCGCACATTGCGGCACAATCGTGAAAAGGGTAGGACAAGGCGCTGTCTTGTCCGTGTAGAGAGGAATTCAACCTATGGCAAATATTCGTATTCCCACTCCGCTGCGCGTGTTCACGGGCAGCGAGTCACAGGTCGCCGTCGAGGGCGATACCGTCGGCGCGGCGCTGGCGAACCTGACCGTCCGTTACCCGGAGCTGCGTCAGCACCTCTACGATGGCGAGGCGCTGCGCAATTTCGTCAACGTCTATCTGGGCGAGGACGATGTGCGTTTCCTCGACGGGCTGGCGACTGCCATCGACGCCGACACCAGTTTACGCATCATTCCGAGCATCGCGGGTGGTCTGTAGGTTTCACCTGTCTTGTAGGGACAAATGCGGATATTGTCCGCGCAGCGCGCATCGTCGCATATAAGGAAGGACAAACGATATATGACCAGACAACCGGTCGTCTCGCAGTTGGGGACATTGAGCAACGACGAGATTCATCGCTATGGGCGGCATGTGATCATGCCGGAATTCGGCATCGAGGGACAGCGCCGACTCAAGGCATCGAGCGTGCTGCTGATCGGCACGGGCGGACTGGGCAGCCCGCTGGCGCTGTATCTGACGGCGGCAGGGGTGGGGCGGATCGGACTGGTCGATTATGATGTGGTCGAACACACCAATTTGCAGCGCCAGATCATTCACGGCGAAAGCACGGTCGGCGTGCTGAAGACCGAGAGCGCCGAACGCCGTATGAAAGATTTGAATCCCTTCATCCAGATCGACCGCTACGACGTGCCGCTCACCTCCGACAACGCGCTGGAAATCCTGGCGCCTTACGATGTGATCATCGACGGCACCGACAATTTCCCGACGCGCTATCTGGTCAACGATGCCTGCGTGAAGCTGGGCAAGCCGAACGTCTACGGCAGCATTTTGCGCTTTGAAGGACAGTTGAGCGTCTTCTACGCCAAAGAAGGCCCGTGCTATCGCTGCATGTTCCCGGAGCCGCCGCCCCCCGGTCTGGTGCCGAGCTGTGCCGAGGGCGGTGTGTTGGGTGTGCTGCCTGGCACCATCGGCACCATGCAGGCGACCGAGGGCATCAAGTTGATCACCGGCATCGGCGACCCGATGATCGGGCGGATGCTGCTCTACGATGCGCTCGACATGACCTTCAGCACCATCAAGGTGCGCAAAGACCCGCACTGCCCGGTATGCAGCATCCCGGCGGAACAGGTCGAGTTGATCGATTACGAGGAATTTTGTGGTGTCCCGTCCCACGATCACGCGCCGACCCATGCCGCTGCGCACGCGGGGGTGTCCGCGCGGGCTGTTGGCGCATCTGCAGGTTCTGGAGTGAGCTCCAATGGAGGACATGACGTGAATTACGATCTCGATGCGCCCGTGCCGCAGATGACCCCGATCGAGCTGAAAGCGTTGTTCGATCGCGGTGAACACCCGTTCATCGTCGATGTACGCAATGAACCAGAGCTGGAAGTCGCGGTCATCGCTGAAGCAGGTGTCGACTCGGTGCTGATCCCCAAGCCGCAGGTGTTGATCGCGGTGGACGAGATCGTCTCCGGGCGCAAGACCGCCGATCAGACGGTGATCGGGCAGATTCCGCGCGATCGGGATGTGCTGTTCCTGTGCCGTTCGGGGGTGCGCAGCACCGATGTGATCAACGCGCTGCGCGAGGTGGGCTACGACCCGGCACGGCTGATCAACATTCAGGGGGGTATCCTGGCATGGTCGCGCCAGGTCGATCCGTCGGTGCCGTTGTACTGAAATCAGTCGATTACGACAGCGAGGGTTTCTCCTCGACAGCGGTGCGGCGGATGTGCAGCAGCATGTCCGCCGCACTGCTTTTCTGGTTTCTCCACGTTTTCAATGCCCCGTTTTGCCACCCGGATTTGCTATAATGATGGCACTTTCGACCACTCGTTAGGAACGCAGATGAATGTTGGCGTCATCTCAGACATTCACGGCGACTTCCAAGCGCTAGTCACAGCTCTGGACCGACTCGACCAGTACCACAAGGTCGATACCATCATATGTGCGGGCGATCTCATCGGGCGTGGTCCGCAGCCCGACGAGGTGGTGACCGTCATTCGTGAGCGTCGCATCCCGACCGTGCGCGGCAACCACGATGAGCTGAGTTATGCGCTGTCGCCAGAAAATCGAGCTTTCTTACGCGATCTTCCTTTGGACTGGCGTGCATCCTGGGAAGGGCGCGAGTTATTCATGTGTCATGGCAAGCCGGGCAACAATCTGTGGGGGTTGTACCGCGATCATATCTCCGACACGCTCCTGAGCATGATGCTCAAATCGCTGAACGTGGGCGTCCTGATCACCGGGCATACGCACATCCCACTCTATGCGCGCGTGGGCGGCGGCTGTGTGGTCAATCCCGGATCGTTGTATACGTTCAACAATGCGCGCGTCACCTCGCACACCTACGGCGTGCTGAACCTGGCGACGCTCAATTTCGAGGTCTATGACGTGCAGCGCGATACCAATCCGATTGTGGTACAGCAGGCGCGACACCAGCGCGACTGATGGCGCCGCTCATGCTGCACGCAGCGAGAGCAGCGCGATCAGCGCACCGATCACTATCGTGACGATACGCAGCAACAGCATATCGACAGCGTCGCGGCGTACTCTGGGCGCCGATGGAAGCGATGATGGGCTGGGCAGCCCCGTCCCCATGATCACGCTGGGTGAAGCCTGACGCATGACAGCGCTTGACTCGGACTGGGCTTCGCCTAATCCCGCCGAGTTTTGCGCGGGCATGATGCTGTCCGCCATCGCCTCGGTATTGGCGTCGTCGTCTGAGGGCGCGGCGAACATCGACGCGGTGTCCTGCGCCAGCGTCGGCGCTGGCAGCTGGGTGAACGGCGGCGCGGCGCTCTTCGCCAATGTGGGCGCCTCGACGGGTGCGGCAGCGACCGCGCTGTCAGCACTGACCTCGGTATCGACGGCTTCCAATACTTCCAACAGCACCGTCCCGGTAGGCAGGGCGGCGATGGCGCGTGTGCCGCCGCTGAACACATTGGTGTTGACTGAGACGGGCGCCCCGCCGCGCGCGGTCAGCACGCCGACCACGACCAGCACCGCCGCCGCAGCGCTGGCGAGTGCTGCGAGCTGGCGAAAGGGCAGCGCCCGCGCGCGGCGCGCCTGTTCGCGTGTCAGGGTGAAAGGGCGCGGCGCGGTCAGCATCGGCAGCGCGGTGATCGCAGCGACGGTCGCGCGCAGGCTGGTCAACTGCGCGCGCAATTCCGAGTCGGTGGCGAGACGCGCGTCCAGCGCGGCGCGTTGATCCGCGTCGAGCTGATCGTCGATGTAGGCATTGAGCAGTTCAAGGTCGGTCTGAGTGATCATGAGTTTCGATCGTCGTCTTGACGATACAGACGATAGACAGCGGGTAAAAGTTCCCGTGAACTTTGCAGACAATCGCGCACCGCCGCGCGCGCCCGACTCAGCCGTGATTTGACCGTGCCCACCTGTGTACCCACCGTGTCCGCGATCGCCTGATAATCCATCTCCTCGATATCGCACAACACCAGTACCGCGCGCTGATCGAGCGAGAGCCGATCGATGCAGGCTTGAATGGCGGCGTGCAGTTCGCGGGTCTGTGCCACCTCTTCGGGCAGCGGCGCCGAGTCGGGAATGGGCAGTTCGTCGTCGGACGAGTCGGGCTGATCGGGTGTGAGCGAGACGGTGGGGCGACGGCGGCGGCGGCGCAGTTCATCGGTACAGCGATTGACCACGATTCGCAGCAGCCAGGGGCGGAAACGCTCCCCGCGCAGCGTCCGTATGCCACGATATGCCGTGATGACCGCCTCCTGTACCATATCGGCTGCGAGGGCACGATCGCCAGTCATGCGATAGGCGATGCTGAAGGCGGCATCCTGGCAGCGCGTGAGCAGCAGATTGAAGGCATCGAGATCGCCGTCGATCGCCGCGCGCAGGGTCATCAGCTCATCGTCGGGCGGGCTTACCATTGACAACCTTGTACACGGCTTTTACCATAGATGTCGATGCAGTTGACACCAGGGTACATAATTTGCCGATGTGGTGGAATGGCAGACACGATCGCCTCAAAAGTGATTGCTCGAGAGGGCATGTGGGTTCGACTCCCACCATCGGCACAGAATACACGGTACAGTTTAGGCGGGCGCCGCGCGTTCGTCAACGTCCGACCGGGCGCTTGACACCGCGCGTTTTATTTTTCACGTTCACATTTTTATTCCTCCTGTCTTCTTCATTCTTTATCCCTGCGCCAGCCTATGCGCAAGAGACCAGTGACCTGCTCGGACGGGTGAACGCGCTGCGCGCGTCGCGCGGTATCGCCGGCTACAGTTATAACGGCGCACTCGCCGCCGCCGCGCAGAGTCAGGCGCAGTGGATGGTCGAGAGCGCGTCGATCAGCCACACCCGCCCGGACGGGTCTGGTCCGCGCACGCGCGCCGCCGCCGCTGGCTATCCCTCGGCACAGGTCAGCGAAAACATCTACGGCGGCACCAACGCCACTGCCAGCGACGCCTGGACATTCTGGGTCAACTCCGGTATTCATTATGCCGGGCTGATCAGCACCAATTACAACGAGATCGGCGTCGGCGCCGCGCGTGGCGGCTGGGGCGCGACCTATGTGCTGGTGTTCGGCAATTCCGGAGGTGCATCCCTGGCGGCGGCACCAGCGGCGTCCGGGTCTGGCAATGCTGCCCGGTCGGGCAGTGGTGCAGCCGCCGCACCACCGTCGTATGTGATCGGCATCGACGCGGCGGGTAATATTCAGCACATGGTGCAGCCAGGCGATACGCTCGGTGACATCGCCCTGCTCTATGGCTACACCTGGGATGATCTGCCTTTTATGATGTCGCTCAATGGCATGGACAATGTGCGCGATCTCGTGCCAGGGTCGATTTTCCTGGTGCCATCGAGTGCGGGCACGTTCACGCCGACACCAGACGACCGCACCCCGACTCCGTCGCACACGCCGACCGGAATTCCCGCGACGATCACACCATTCGTCGTGCCGACCAGCACGCCGCCGATGGTGACCCTGGGTGCGGTGATCGCCGTCGCTGTCGTGCCTGCTGCTACCGAAGGGCTGTCGGCAGCGCTGCTTGAACAGACCGTGATATTCACGCCGAGTCTGCCTCAGGCACAGCCGACCGCCATCGCGTCACCCAGTGTGCCTCCCGCAACCACCGCCGTCGCAGCCAATGCCGCGCCCGCCACCTGGCTGATCGTCGCATTGGGGGTGCAGGCATTGATCGTGGTTGGCGCGGGCGTCGAGTTCCTGCGTCGATCGGGGCGGCGCGGACGTCAGAACGGGCGGCGTTCATGATCGCTCGCTATCTGCGTGCTTTTGTCCAGGCGTGGCGGGGGGCGGTGCGTCGGGAGGCGCCAGGAATCGCGGCGCTGCGATCGACACAGCCTGAGCTTGCCGAATGGTGCGCCTCGGTGGTATCCGCCTGCGATGCGCTGCTCGCCGCCGCGACCGCTGCCCAGGTCGATCCTGATGCGACAATCGTCCGCGCCGAGGGACGCGATCACACGATGGCGCTGATCGTCAAGGGCATACGGTTCCACGCCGCCGAAGAGTACCCGTTCATCGTCCGAGGAGGCGACCGCCATGCGGCGCTGGCGCTGCAAGCCTCAAACCTTAATGATCGCTTTTTACTTACCCGTCTGCGCGAAAAGAGTCCCGTTTTGTTACAGGTTCCCCTCACTGCGCTGTCCACCTCGCTCGATTCGATGCCACCCTTAAGGTTGTAGCGAAAACTGTACGAACTTCTTCACAAATTTTTCGTTTATTCCTGTTGTGCTGCACTAAAGTCGTGGTACTATACGTACATCGTTTGATGCGATTATTCGCTCATCAGAGGAGAAGTTCTCATGATCTATATGCCCCGTGAAGAAGGCCAAGGCCTGGTCGAGTACGCCCTGATCCTGGTTCTGGTCGCCGTTGTCGTCATCGTCATCCTGGCTCTGCTCGGACCGGCGATCGGTAACATCTTCTCGAACATCGTCAACACCCTCTAATCCAGGCGTTGAGACGATGAACAGCCCGGCGAAAGCCGGGCTGTTCGTTTTTATGCCCCATTCATGCCGCTCGCCTGCTGCTGCCATGCCTGTCTCATCATGACCCCATGACCTGCCATGAAACCGCATAATTAGTGCCAGTTATCACGATCAGATAAGAGATTTCCCAATTTTTCCTGAAATCGTTATCAAAATATCGAAATTAGATTAAAATGAGACATCATCGCATTATCAGGTGATTCTCATGCTCATGCAATCGCTTTACAGCGAACTTGAAAGCGCAATGGAAAGTGAACTCGTCGTCAAAGTCCTCGATCTGCTGGTGGACATCGCCGAGCTGAATGCGCAAAACGACGATAAGACCAGTGCCGCCGAAATCGTGGCACTGGTCATGGAATACCCGGTGCGCCCGGTGACGATGGAACGCGCGGCGATGCTGTTCGCCATGCTCGAATGTGAACTATGCCCGCGCGTCATCTACGACGCTCACGCGCTGGCACAAGAGATGACGCTGGACGAGATGGTGCTGCGCGTGTTGTCGGGTGCGAAAGGTCAGAACGTGTGAGGAAGACGGACACCTGAACGAGCGCGTCCGTCGTGTGCGGGTAAGACTGGCGTTACTCGGTCGAGCCGCTGCGTGTGGCTGCCTGCATCAGCTCGACCATACGCGCCGCCATCGACGCCGGATCGGGGTGCAGACCCTCCTGTAACAGGGCAGTCTCGAACAACTGCTCGATCACCGTGTCGATCAGCGGATCGGCGCTGTTCTGATTGAGTAATCCGGTCAGGTTGCGGATCAGCCGGTGACGCGGATTGAGCTCCAGTATTTTGACTGGCAGCTCGACGGCGCGATCGAGCATCCGGTTGATCCGATAGAGGTTGCGCTGCGGCGCGCTGCCGGGGCTGACAAGGCGGGCTGGACTTTCGACCAGCACCTTGCTTTCGCGTACCTCGGTGATGCGTCCGCCTAACACCTGTGCGACGCGCTCACTTAAGGTGGTGAAGTCGGCTGCGGTGACAGGCTCCGCCTGAGGCGACTCGCTGGACTCGTCCGGCGCTGCTCCGACCGCGCTCAGGTCGAGATCGGCATCGTCGGCGGCGCGCAGGGGCTGCCCGTCAAATTCGTTCAAGCCGACCAGCATGTAGGTATCGACCGGATCGGTCAGGTACAGCACCTCGATCCCGCGTTTGCGAAAGGCATCGAGATGCGGACTGCGGGCGGCGCTGGCATAGTCATCGCCCAGGACATAATAAATCTGCGTCTGTCCTTCTGCCTTGCGCGCGACGTATTCCGCCAGCGAGACCCACTCGTCAGCATCGGCGGATCGCGTCGAGGCGAAGCGCAGCAGCGGGGTGATCTGGTCGCGGTCTTCGGGTGCGACCACCACGCCCTGCTTGATCATCCGACCAAACGATGTGAAGACTTTCCTGAAGGCGTCAGTATCTTTATCAGCGAGTTTCTTGAGCTCGCTCAGCACCTTGTTGGTCAGGCTGCGTTTGAGCGCTGCCATGACGCGGTTCGCCTGCACGCTCTCGCGGCTGACGTTGAGCGGCAGGTCTTCGCTGTCCACCACCCCCTGCACAAAATTCAGATAATCGGGCAGCAGATCGGTCTGATACTCGTCGATCAGCACCTTGCGCGCATACAGCGACAAGCCCGGCTCGGTGCGCCGACTGAGCATCGGGCGTTCGCCGTTGGCGGGGATGAACATCAGCGCGTAAAACTGAAATGGCGAATCGGCACGCATATGAATGCGATGCAGCGGATTCTCGAAATCCATCGTGTGCATCCTGTAGAAGTCGTTGTATTGTTCCTCAGTGACTTCACGCGCTTCCTGACGCCAGATCGCCGTCTGTTTGTTGGTCGGCGTCTCATCGTCCCCGATGAAAATCGGGAAGGCGATGTAATTGGAATGACGACGCACGATCTCGCGCAGCGTCCAGTCCTGCAGAAAGTCTTTGGCATCCTCTTTCAGGTGCAGGATGATGTCGGTGCCGCGCGTCTCTCGTTCTGCTTCTTCGAGCGTGAATGACTCGTCTCCGGTCGACTCCCACGCCCAGCCGCGCGCATCGGCATATGCCGAGCGGGTGATCACCCGCACCTTGTCCGCCACCATGAAGACGCTGTAAAAGCCGACGCCGAACTGACCGATCAACGCCTGTGCCGCCTCGGCGCCGCCCGCCGACTGCGCCGATTTGATGCGCTCGATGGCATCGCGGGCGCCGCTGTGCGCGATCACGCCGAGGTTCTCGATCAGGTCTTCGCGGCTCATGCCGATCCCGCTGTCGGAAATGGTGAGTGTCCCGGCTGCTTCATCGACGCTGATGTCGATCGCCAGATCGATCCCGGAGTCGCTCAGGTCGGGGTTGGTCAGTGTCTCGAACTGCACCCGGTGCAGCGCGTCCGAGGCATTGGACACCAGCTCACGCAGGAAAATCTCCCGGTCGGTGTAGAGCGAGTGGATGAGGATGTGCAGCAACTGCTGAATTTCTGCTTTGAATGCGTACTGCTGCGTGGCTTGAGTCATAGGCGGTCATCCTTGATGATTGAAAACGCGAACCTGTCGTAAGTTGGTTTTAGCACAGACATGTGACGTACTCTCAAGCCTAAAGGCTTGGGCTTCTCCCATCAGGCAACGCTGCCCCTGCGAGCAGGGGTCTTACCGCGTCTACGGGTTTGTTCGCCGACGCCCCGGCGTGTTCCACACCTTCAACTG
>DAOTUN010000017.1:0-42037 GCA_034437395.1 Anaerolineae bacterium
TCTTCAACACCCACCCGATCCCCAAACTCAAAAACCCGAAAATTTGATTCGCGCCTGCGGCGCAAGGGCAGTGTTGGCGCTACGCGCCCACGCCTACGGCGCGCCACACCCTCAGCGATCAGTGATCTTTCAGGGAGACACATCACCCGCCAGCAAACGAAACCCGAAGTTGTAGTAGCGTCCGTCTGGCGTGCTGTTGAGGCGGTAGGATGCCCGCGCGTTGATTAGATTGCTGTCCCACGACCCGCCGCGCAGCACCCGCGCCGAACCGGACGCCGCGTCCTCGCGTCCGTCGCCAGCAGCATAAGGATACCTGAACTGCTCCTGATCGTAAATAGTACTCGTCCAGGTATAGGCATTGCCGGACAGGTCGCAGGCGCCTTCCGGCGTGGCATTGTCGAAGATGCCGATCGGGGTGGTGCCGCGAATGTGACTCTCGAAGGTATTGGAACGCGCCGCGTCAAAGGCGCCCGCATACGGATAGGCGCGCCCGTCGGTGCCGCGCGCCGCCGCCTCGGTTTCGACCTCGGTCGGCAGCCGCAGGCGTTGTCCGCACGCCGCCGACAGCCAGTTGCAATAGGCGCGCGCCTCGTACCAGCTCACGCCGACGACGGGCTGCGCTGGATTGTTGAAACGCGCGTCATCCCAGAATTCCGGCTGGCGGTAGGTCTTGCCGCCTGGATACAACTCGTCGAGCTGTGCCTCGAATTCATCCTCCGAACAATTACGGATGACGATAAATTCTTCTGCCTGCTGCGAAGTAGCTCGATTTTGCCGCACCAGATCGCGGATGTCGGCTTCGCTCGTGCCCTCCAGAGCGCGCTTCTTATCACGCCAGCTTTTCCTGCCGCCGTCACTGCTCAATTCGCCGCGCAGCCATGCCAGCGCGTCCGGCGTATCCCACCATCGTTCCTGGTCGTAGCCGCCCGCCTCGATGAAGCAGCGGTATTCGGCATTGGTGACCGGAAACATGCCGATCCGAAACGGCGCCAGATCGACGCTGTGCGCGGGCTGTTCAGCGGTGTATCCGCTGCTGTCGTCCCCGATCGGGTAACGTCCGGCGGGGAGGGTCACCAGCGGCGGCAGCAGATAATCGCCGTGCGCGCTCGTCCGCCGCGCGAATCGGGGATCGCCCAGGGTGCCGAGCGCCGCCCCCGCCGCGATGCGGGCGCGCAGATCGGCGCCCATGTCGCGCGTGCGCGCGATCAGCGCCTCCTGGATCGTCCGCACGAGGTCGGGATCGACTGCGATCTCGACGCTGGCGGCGGCGCGCGCCGCCAGCGGCAGATTGTGCCCCATCAGCGCGCGGATGAAGCCATTGGGATCGCGCGTCATCGGCGCCGCCGTCAGCGTCGTCTCTTCCCATCCGGTCTGGGGCAGCGGCGGCAGCGGCTCGCCGTCGGGCAGGGTCGCCAGCACCTCCGCCAGCGGCGGTCGCGCCCGCTCGACCGTCCACTCCACCTGCACCAGCGCCGGATCGGGCTGTTGCGCCAGCCGCCGCGCCGCGAAGAATTCCTGCAGCAGTTGATGAAAGTAGCTGATCTCGTACTGGGTGACATCCTCGTCCAGCACGCTCAGGGCGAATCCGGCTTTGAGAATGTCGGCGTCGCGGGCGTGGGCGATCAGATCACAGGCGTCATCGTAGCCGATCCGCACCTGCGCACCCTCGCTCTTCAGCCCTTTCTGCTGCATCGAGAACGCCAGATCGCTCAACTTGGGGATCAGGATGCCGCGCGCGGGCAGGTCGAATGGGGATGCCCATGCCCCGCGTGCCAGCTTCTGATGATCCTGCACGGTCAGCAGGGTGTCCGCCTGAAACAACGCGCCCTCGATCTCGCGCGCCAGCGCCTGACGCACGAACCCGGTGAACAGTGCCGCCCGTCCTTTCGGCACGGTGCCGACCGCCTCCACCTGTCGGCATAGCAGCATCAGATAATACGGTGTCTGAAACAGCGTGTACTGCGCTGATCCGTCGAGTTCGCGCCAGACCGCCTCGGCGTGCGCCGGGGTGTAGGCGTGCAGGAACGTCTGAATCTGAGCGGCGGTCATCGGCTGCACCTCGATCTGCGGCACCCGCAGCTCTTTACTGCTGATAAAGGCGCTGTAGTCGAGGCTGCGACACGAGAATACCAGGCGGTTGTTGAGCGCGGCGGCATCCTGGGTAAAAGCGCGCCAATAGCCGATGCGCTCGTGATATTCCGCCGGGTTGCGGTGCGGCATCTCGTTGAGGGCATCCAGCAGCAGCAGCAGCTTGCCGTCGCGCAGATAGCTCTCCAGCGGCGGCAGCGCCGGGTAGCGGTCGCTCCAGCGCGCGTTCAGCCAGTCGCGCGGCGCCGGCAGCTTCCCCTCAGGGCTGGGACGATAGCCATTGAGCGGGACGAAAAAGGTCACCTGTCCTCCCTCGTCGCGGGCACGGTCGATGCTGTGATCGAGCTGAAGGCGGCGCAGCAGCGTCGATTTGCCCGCGCCCGGCGCGCCCAGCACCACAACAGCCGGGTCGGGCACGGCGGTCAGCACAGCGCGCAGATCGTTGAAGCGCATCGCCTCGGCGCGCTGCCAGCGCTGCGGTTCGTTTTCGCCCTGGTCCAGCAGCAGCGTCAGATTGACGAAGCGGTTGTCGAGCGCGTAATCCGGCAGCGACCATTCGGCGATCCGTCCCAGACGATACTCGGTCAGATTGACGGGTTTGTGATCCTTGATCGCGCGCGCCTGGGTGATCGACAGTGCGACATCGCCGTCGGGTGCCCGCACCGCGTCGTAGAGTGCCTTGAGCGATTCGGGCAGCGTGCGCGCCTCGACCACCGCGTCCGCGAACACGCCGATCTTATCGGCGCCCGTCGTCGCGGTCGGCGCGGCGAAGTCGCGTCCCAGCTCACGCAGCAGCCTCGCCAGCGCGCCAGGCCGATCGGTCTGCGCGTCGATATAGTTATAGGCGTACATGCGCGTGTGGCGATCGCATTTTTCGATATAAAGCGGATAGAGCGGCTTTTTTTCCTGGTCGAAATAGAACCATTCGCGCTGCACTTCCTTGCGAAAGGGCATCGACGATGACGACAGCAGCAGCACCATGCGATCGCAGGCACGCAGGGCGCGCTCGATCGTGTCATCCCAGTTGGCACCTTCACGGATGTCGGTCGTGTCGCGGAAGACGCGCACTCCGGCGCTCACCAGAAATTGTTCGACCGCCTCCGCGATCGCCTGATCGGGTCGGGCATAAGAGATGAAGACGTAAGGCATGGTCGGCTGCACGATGACTCCCCGTTAGTATGTGTCGGCGTCCATTCAAGATACTGTAAATATACCGCGATTTAGTCCCGGTTCCACGACGCGATCGCCCGCCTGCCATTGACGCGCCACAGCGGGTCGATCGCCTCCAGCGACTCGGCACGTCCCGGCGCCAAGCCCACCAGCGGATCGCTCTTGAGCGTGCGCAGCGCCAGCAGCGGCGCCGGGAACCAGCGCGTCACGTCGGCGAACAGCGCCGTCGTCTCCCACACGGCGTCCCCGATCGCGCGGCGATAATTGGCGTCGCCTTTCTGGATCACCAGCACGGCATCCGCGAACAGCGGACGAATGGTGTCGAGCAGGTCGAACAGAAAAGTGCCGCTGTTCCAGATCGTGTCTGGGCGAATGACCAGCCGACCGTCCATGATCGCCGCCTGCAGCCGCTCCGCGACCGCCACCGAGCCGAATCCGCCCGTCATGCTGCCCCGTCCGCCCAATTCCGCCAGCAGCGTCAGTACGTCGTCATGGGTGGCGTCGCTGACGAAAGTCGGATGCGCCTTGACGTGCAGGATCACCTGTGACGCGACCGGGACACCCGCATCATCATCGTCCGCGTCGAGGTCGTCATCGTCGGCGCCGTCGAGCAGTGCATCGATCAGCAGGCAGTCCATCGCCAGTTCCGTCCCGGCGTTGTCGGCGATCACATGCACCACACCGCCCCGATGCGCCAGCAGATGGGCGATCACGGCGGCGCGATCATCGATCAGCACATCATCCGCCGCGCCGTGCGATCCGTGTGCGGCGACCTCTTTCAGACTCAAATCGATGCGGTTGCCCCACATCGAGCGCAGCAGCCGATCCGCCAGACGGTCGGCTGCCGACACCGGCATTGCCTCGGACGCGGCGAAGATCGCCTGACGCAGCGCGGCGCTCTCCAGCTCTTCCAGCTTGTGCGGCGCGAACGGATCGCGGTGAGTCGTCTCCCACTCGACCGCCTCGATGATCAGCCGATAGAAATACACCTCCGCGAAAAACCACTCGGTGTGCAGCCATGTATCCCCGGCGAAACGATCGAGCAGCGGCGCCCACAGCGCATCATCGATCCGGCGAATGGGCGCGTCGGATTCCAGATCGCGCGCCAGCGTTTCGAGCGCGTTGACGATGCGCGGCGGATAGTCGGGATTGCGCGTGATCGTGTCGCGGGCGATCGAGGGCAGCCGGACGCCGACGGTATGATGCGCGAAGGGATTGCTGTCGTCGGTGCGGACGGGGGGCGGAAATGAACGAGCGAACATGACAGCCTCTTTATCGGTTTTTCAGCGACTCGCTATAATCACGCTATCGCCTGGCAAAATAAAAAGTGCTTTTCATGTCCATGTTACACGATCTGCGCGCTGAATTCCCGATCCTGTCCACCTGCACCTACATGATCTCCAACTCGCTCGGCGCGATGCCGCGTGCCGTCTACGACAGCCTGCGCGAGTATGCCGACTCGTGGGCGACACTGGGCGTGCGCGCCTGGGGCAAGCCGTTCAACGACAGCCCGACCTGGTGGGAACTCAAGGGCGCGGTTGGCGACCGGATCGCCCCGCTGATGGGCGCGCCCGCTGGCAGCGTGCTGATGCACGAGAACGCCAGCATCGCCAATGCTATCCTGATCGGCGCGCTCGACTTCAGCGATACCCGCCGTGACAAAATTGTCACCAGCGATCAGGACTTCCCATCCGATGTGTACAGCGTCACCCAGGCGCTGCCCGCGCACATGCAGGTCGAGATCGTGCGCAGCCGCGACGGGATCACGCTCGACACCGACGACCTGCTCGACGCCATCGACGAACGGACACGGCTGGTCAGCCTGAGTCATGTGCTGTTCCGGTCGGCGTACATCGCGCCCGCCGCCGCCATCATCGCCAAAGCGCACCGCGTCGGCGCACAAGTGCTGCTGAACGGCTATCACAGCATCGGCATCATCCCGGTCGATGTGACGGCGCTGGGCGTCGATTACTACATCGGCGGGGTGCTGAAATGGCTGTGCGGCGGATCAGGCGGGGTGTTCATGTACGTGCGTCCCGATCTGCTGCCGACGCTGCGCCCGCGCCTGACGGGGTGGTTCGCACACCAGCGCCCGTTCGCGTTCGAGGTCGAGGGCTTCGATCTGCGCGACGACCGCTACCGCCTCGCTAATGGCACGCCGTCGATCGCGGCGCTGTACGCGGTGCAGCCGGGTGTGGACCTCATCGCGCAGGTGGGTATCGAGGCGATCCGCGCCAACTCGATCCGACAGACGGCGCTGTTGATCCAATTAGCGGACGCGGCGGGCTACCAGGTGGTCAGCCCGCGCGACGCCGAGTCGCGCGCCGGGACGGTCACGATCAGCATGGACAACGTGTACGCGATCAGCCGGGCGCTGCTGGCGCGCGAGATCGTGATCGACTACCGCGAGGGAGCGGGGATTCGCATCGCGCCGCACTTCTACAATACCGACGAGGAAGTGCAGCGCGTGATGGCGGCGATCGGGGAGATCATCGCGGACGACTCCTGGCGACCGTTCAGTCAGGATCGGGCGTTCGTGACGTAGGCGGACGTATAACGATGCGTCCGCGCCGGTATCTCGTGGGTGTCTATGGCAGCGATGCGCCAGAATTGGCAGGGGGCAAAAAGAAACGCGCGCGTTCTGCGGGTGTAAAGGTGTGGATCGCGCGCTGGCGTCCCAACGCGATGTAATAGCGCAGATCGACCGACCACACCCGTGCTGTACCGTCAACCGACCAGGTGAGCAGGCGCGTCTCGTCGGCATTCCAGGCAGTGCCCCAGAGGGTGTTTTCGTGGGGCAGCCGCAGCAGCTCTGCGCCCGTGTCCGCATCCAGGACGCGCGCGCTGAACGCTCGTGACCGCACGAGCAGACGGCTGTCGTCGGCATTCCAGGACGCCTGCTGCGCATCGGGTATTTGCAGCAGCGCGTCCCCGGTTGCTGTGTCCCAGATATCGGTTCGTCCAGCGTAGGTGACAGTGAGCAGGCGCGTCTCATCGGCGTTCCACAGACAGCGCGCCAGCTCGATCCGATCGCCCTCTGGACGGAAAACACGCACGGTCTGCCCGCTGGCGATCACGGTGATGCGTGCCGTGCCATCCTCGGAACAGGTCAGGACGTGCGTTCCGTCCATGCTCCAGCGCGCGTCGCGGATCGCATCGTCATGCCCGATGGTCAGTAAGGCTGCCCCCGTCGCCAGATCGGTGACAGACGCGCCCCCATCTGCCGACCAGGTGAGCAAGCGGGTTTCAGCCGGGTTCCACGTCACCCCATTCACCGCGTCGTCGTGCTGGATCAGCGCCACACGTTCACCCGAACGAATATCGGTGACGATCACGCCGTGATCGGTTGACCAGCTCGCAATCTGGGTGCGGCTGGCATTCCAGACAGCGCCGCGTATGGGGTCACCGTGCGCCACAGTGAGACGGGTGTCACCCGTCGCAGCATCGACGAGCTTCAGTTCGTTCTGCGCAGATGTGAGCAGCAGCGCCGACCCGTCATGCCAGATCGCCTCGATGATCGTGGCATAGGGGGGCAAATTTATCTCGAACTCGGTCTCACCCGTCGCGGTGTCGGTGACGCGCGCCTGCTGGTAGCTCCACGTCAGCAGGCGCATTTCATCCGCGCTCCATGCCGCCCCCAGTACCCAGCTCGCGTGCTGGACAGTCAGCAGGGTGTCGCCGCTGGCTGCATCGGTGATCCGCGCCGATCCATCGCGCCCCCAGGTGAGGACGCGCGTCCCGGCGGTATTCCAGGCAGCACCGATCACGGGCTCGCGGTGATCGATGATCGGCGCTGCCCCGCTCGTGCGCGCCGAATCGAGTGCCCACAGGCGCGCCAGGCTGTCCCAGCTCACCAGGCGCGTGGCATCGGCTGTCATGCGGAATCTGACCGTGTAGTCGCGGTGCCGGATACACCACGCGACAGCCCCGTCGTCAGGCGCGACCCGACAGGCTGACCCATCGCTGAAGGTGACCAGCAGGCTGGTTTCGTCGGCGATCCACTGCACCCGGTAAATGTCCTGGTTGAAGCGTTTGTCCAGCACGACCCGTCCCGTGTCCGTCAGGATGATACGCAGGGTAGCGCCAGACCAGGTGACCAGGCGCGTCGCATTGGCGTTCCAGAGCGCACTTTGCATACGTCCTTCATGCGGCGGCAGCGTCAGCAGCGCGTCCCCGCTGGCGGCGTCGATGACAGCGACATCGAAGCCGGCACGCCAGCGCAGCAGCAGGCTGCTGCCGTCCGGGTGCCAGGCTGGAGTCATGAGGCTGTCCGGTTCGGGCAGGGTGAGCAGCGTGCGCCCGGTGGTTATGTCGATGATGCGCGCAGGCGCCTCATGCGAGCGCACCAGCAGGCGCGACTCATCGGGACTGAGGATGTGATCCTGTGCAAAGGGATCGAGCGGGATCGATCGCAATGTCTCCCCGCTGGCGGCATCGCTGATACGGGCTTCCGTCCCTGTAAAGCTGTAGATCGTCTTTTCGTCGTCGCTCCAGCGCGCGCCGAATACGGCGCGGTCGTGCTGGAGGGTCAGCACGGTGTCACCCGTGACAGCATCGCTCACCTGGGTGCTGTATTCATTATCAGCCCCCCATCCCCAGGTGAGTAAAAGGGTCGCATCGGCATTGAACGACGCGCTGCTCAACCCTCCTGCATACGACACGATCAGCAGAGTCTCACCCGTCGCGGCATCGCTCAGGCGCGCGCTGCCATCCAGTGACCAGGTGAGCAGGCGCGTCCCGTCAGGGTTCCAGCGGGCACCACGTATCCAGTCAGCGTGCTGCACCTGAAACAGCACGTCACCGGTCAGCGCGTCGATCACGCTCGCCAGCCCATCGACCGACCACGCGACGAACTGCGTTTCCTGGAGATTCGATGCGACCCCTGCCATTTGTTCGGCGTGTGCCACCCGTGCAATTTCCTGCACAGGCGCATCCAGCGCGTGCATGAGCGCGATCATACTTTCGGGGTGATAGATGCCATCGTCGTAGTGCGCCAGCGACTCGTTCGCCAATAGCAGCGCATTCTGGGAGTAGCCCGCCTCCATCTGTTGACGCGACAGGTCTGCCGTGAACAGCGCCTGCGAGTCGCGCGCCGCGCGCAGATTGTCCGCAGCACGCGCCTGGACTGCGGTCAGTGTCGAGATCAGGCGCACCTGGGCGGTCGCAGCACTATCCACCTGATCCAGCAGTTCTGCGGCGGTCGTCGCAAAAGCGGCGCGCTCCATGTCGAGCTGCTGTCGCGTGACCAGCACCTGCACGATCGACCAGGCGACGACTACACACGACAGCGCCGCCGTCACCCACAGGACATAACGGCGGCGCACGCGGTTCACCTCGCTTACGCCGGCACGACCATGATCTCGGTCTGCACATGACCGAGCCACTCGACGCCGCTGTCCGTGACCAGCACGTTCTCTTCCAGCGACACCAGCCCGTAGCCCGGCACCTGCACACCGAGTTCCAGCGTGTAGCAGCCGCCCGCCTCGACGACGCCAAACGGCGTGTTGCCATAGCGTTCCCAGCGCGGACCGAGCAGCGTGGCGCCGTCGTGGACGGTGCGCCCGATCCCGTGTCCTACTGCGTGCTGATATTCCGGGTAGCCCGCCGCGACGATGGTCGCACGGGCGGCGTCATCGACGACGTAGCCCTGCACGCCCGGCACGAGCAGATCGGCAGCCGCCATGATCGCCGCGCGCACCGAATCGAAGGCGTGCTGCACAGGCGCGGGGATGCTGGTCTCGCCAGCGGGCTGCAGATACCACACGCGCTGAATGTCGGAAATATATTCGTTCAGCACCACCCCCTGATCGACGCGCACCGTCTGCCCGGCGCGGGCGACGTACTCGTCCGATGGCGCGACATGCCCGACCGGGGACTCGGCGCCACAGGTGACGGTTGGGCAGTAGCCTGCGTCCCACGACGGGATGACGCCCTCTTTTTTGTATTCAGCATGGATGAAGTCGGCGATCTGCTTTTCGGTCAGACCCGGTTTGAGATAGGCAGTGATACGCTCGATGATCGAGTCGGTCAGCGCGACCGCCGCGCGGATGCGCGCGATCTCGCCAGCGGTCTTGCGTCCGCGCAGCGGATTGAGGATCGCCTCGGCGGAAATCAGCTCGTAGGGCTTGCCCGCCAGATAGCGCTGCAGCGTAAGGTACATGCCGTGCGACAAGCCGTCGGCGGCGGTGTCGCTCTCGCTGTAGTTAATGGCGATCTGTTTCGGCGCGAGTCGATCCAGCACCTCGACCAGCTTCGGCTGGATGCTCTGATCGTATGAAACGATCTCATCCCATCCGCCCATGCGCTCGAAATTGGTCACTTCATAGCGCCCGGCGATGGCGACCTTGTAGCCCGATTTGGTGATGATCACGGCGCTGTGCCAGGTCAGGTTGAAGGGAACGACCAGCGGCAGCGCGGGATCGGCGTTGTGGCTGGTCTCGCGGACGAAGGTCATCCAGCAGTCGATATTTTTCTCTGCCAGGATAGCGACAGCCTGTGCGATCTTTTCGTGCTGAATCGAAAAATCCATGCTGATCCTTTTTTAACGCAGCGAACTTTTTAACGCAGCGAACGCGGGTCGAAGGCGTCGCGCAGACCATCGCCCAGGAAATTGATCCCAAGCGTCGTCAACATGATAAACACCGCCGGGAAAAACCAGTAGTACCACTGGTTGATATAGCTGTTCGCCTGTCCCATGATGTTGCCCCAGGTCGGGGTTGGGGCGCGCACGCCCAAGCCCAGGAAGCCCAGGTACGCCTCCAGCAGGATCGCCGACGCCACTCCGAGCGTGGCGGAGACGATGATCGGCGCCAGACAGTTGGGCAGCACATGCTGAAAGATGATGCGCCCGCTGCGCGCCCCGATCGAGCGCGCCGCCGTGACGTATTCCTGTTCCTTGACCGACAGCACCACCGAGCGCACGATCCGCGCCACCCGCATCCAGCTCGTCAGCCCGATCACGAACACGATCACGATCATGGTGCTGGAATAGTCGCGTCCGAGAAACTCGAAATCCGGGAACTGGGTCGGGTCGGAGAACAGGCGCAGCGCGATCAGCGCCAGGAACAACTGTGGGATGCTCAACATCGCCTCAGCCAGCCGCATCAGCAGTGAGTCGAGGGCGCCGCCCATATAGCCCGCCACCAAGCCGACCAGCGTCCCGACGAACATCTGCACGATCACCGCCGTGACGCCCACGAACAGCGACACCTGTCCGCCGTAGACGGTGCGCGCCAGCAGGTCACGCCCGATTACGTCGGTGCCGAACGGGTGTTCCGCCGATGGGAATTGCAGCGCCCGCGACGGATCGTTGAAGACCGCTTCGCGTTCGGGTATCACCAGCGAGCCGATCAATACGAACAGCACGACCAGCGTCAGCAGCGCCGCGCCGACGATCGCCATACGGTGCCTTCCGAGCCGCGCGAAACTACGCTGGAGGTTCGACCGCCCTTTGACGGGCTGGAGGGTGACGACGGGCTGCACCTGTTGAATGGTCGTCATGATGGGTTCCTGTGAATTCCTCGAATGCTGCGCGGGCAGCGGCTAGTAACGGATACGGGGGTCGAACCAGGTGTACACGATGTCGGTCAATATCTGAAAAGTGACCACCATCAGGCACAGCAGCATCAGGATCGCCATCATCACCGGGATATCGGCGCGCTCGAAGCTCTCGATGAACAGCCGTCCCATCCCAGGCCAGGCAAAGATGCGCTCGGTCACGACCGCGCCCGCCAGCAGGAAAGGAAGGTCGAGTCCGATCAGCGTGATCAGTGGCAGTGCGGCATTTTTCAGGGCGTGGCGCTGTACGACGGTGTTTTGCCCAAGCCCTTTGGCGTGGGCGGTGCGGATGTAATCCTGTCCCAGCACCTCGACCATCGACGAGCGGATAAAGCGCACATAGGCAGCGAGCTGGATCGCCACCAGACAAAAGACCGGCATGATCATATGCACCACCAGATCGACGAAGCTGCCATTACCAGTGCCGCCGATCGGCAGGGCGGGCAGATCCCAGCGCGACGCCTGCACGCTGAAAATGTAGATGGTCAGCAGCGCGATGAAGAAGATCGGCATCGAATAAAAGAAGAATGCCGCGCCCGTGATCAGGTTGTCCAAAAAAGTATATTGATGGGTGGCGGAATACACCCCGATCGCCAGCGCCAGGATCAGCGTGATCGTGTACGCCGGGATCATCAGCGTCAGCGTCGCGGGCAGTCGTTCCTCGATGCGCGTCCAGGCGGGCTGGCGCGTGACGAACGACATGCCCAGATCGCCGCGCAGCACGCCCTGGCGCGTCCCCGGCGTCAATTCGACACCATCGCCACGCGCGTCGATCAGCATCCAGTCGTTGCCCACCATCCAGATGATGTACTGCTCGATCACCGGACGATCCAGACCGAGACGTACCCGCATCATCTCGCGTTCCGCTGCTGTCGGGCGCTGGCGCGACTCTGCGAAGACCGCCATCGGATCGCCGAGCGAATTGGTGAAGGCGAACAGCACGAAGCTGATGATCAGCAGCAGCGGGATCGCCTGTAAGATGCGACGCAGGATGTATTGAACCATAATTCAGCCTTATCGATCGACGCGCAGCAGGCGTCCGAACATTTTTTGGCAGACGCACCGTCATGCGTCGCTGCATCATTTGAATTCGTTCTGGATCGTCCATCAATAGTTTCAATAAAAATAGAGACGGGCACAGATGCACCCGTCTCTCTCTGTTTCAAGCCTCGATTAGCCCGCCAGTTCCCAGTTCACAATGTCGAACCAGGTATTGCCCACGCCCGAACCGATGCGCAGGTCGCCCGCGAAACGGCTGGTGATGTAGCCGTAGTTGTCGCCGCGCGGGAACAGGGTGATGATCGGGGATTCTTCTTTCAGGATTTCCTGAATTTCGTTTGCTGCTGCCTGACGCTCGTCGGCGTCCAGCGAGGTCTGGGTGATATTGGCGGCTGCGTCCATTGCCTCGGAGCAGAAGCCGGTGAAGTTCTGACCACCCTGATTGTCTTCGTTCGGGATTTGCGCGCACGCCAGCGCTTCGTTGACGGTGACGTTGACCGGGTTGGTCAGCGCGGTGTTGTTGGCGTACTGCGCCAGGTCGTATTCGCCGACGGCATTGATGCCGCTGTTCGCCCACGAGCCGAAGAACTCCGACGCCGGGAAGCTTTCCAGGATGGTGCCAATCCCGACTTCGGCGAGCTGCTGCTGCACGACTGCCTGAATGTTCAGGCGCCAGCCGGCAGTGGTGGTGCCGTAGCGCAGTTCCAGCTCGACGCCATCCATGTCGCGGGTGCCGTCGCCGTTGCTATCTACCCAACCAGCTTCATCGAGCAGCGCCATTGCCATTTCAGGATCGTGTTCGGTCACGCCGAGCGTGTCCAGCTCGAACGGCGAACGTGCGTAAATGCTGTCGGACGGGGAAGTCGCCCCGACCAGGAGTTCTTCGGTGATAGCATTGCGGTCGAGGGCATAACGGATCGCCTGACGCACACGCACGTCCTTGAGCGCCGGGTGTCCGGCGCGCGGGGCGCTTTCTTCGCGCATGTTGACCCAGATGCTCTCGATGTAGCCACCAAACACGGTGGTGATGACGATATCCTCACTGCTGGCGGCGACGCGCGGGATGTCGCCTTCGCTGATGTTCGGCACAAAGTCGAGCTGTCCGGCAGCCAGCGCCGCGTATTGCGAATCGGTGTCCGGGAAGAAACGCAGCACGACCGTCTCGATTTTCGGCGCCCCCAGTACGAAATTGGGGTTGGCGGTGAAAGTCATCTGCTCACCACGACGCCACTCGGTCAGGGTGTAGGGACCGCTGAAGACGGTCGGTTCCTGGTTCATCTCGGCAAATTCGATGCTGCCCTCGGCATCAAAAACGGGGCGGAAGATGTGTGCCGGGAGGATGGTGGACAGACCGGGCGAACCCGCCATGTCTTCCGGGAACGGCTGCGCCGACGCGAAATTGAGCGTGAAGGTGAGATCGTCCACCATTTCGACGCTCTCGACCGCATCGCGGATCGAGGTGCCTTGCAGGAAGTTGTTGCCTTCGGCTTCGATCATCTCGTAAGTGAAGATGACATCCTCGGCGGTCAGATCGTCACCGTCGCTCCACATCAGGCCCTCTTTGAGAGTGATGGTGTAGCTGGTGTAATCTTCGTTGATGCCACCATTCTCGACGCTGGGAATCTCAGCCGCCAAGACCGCGACGGGTTCGCCGTTGTCGTCGATGTCCCACAGGCTGGCGATCACCAGATCGTTTGCCCACTGGGCGAATGCCATGCTGCTGTAGAAGCCGTTCATGGTGTCCGGCTCCTGGGCGAAGCCGACGGTGAGAGTCGAGGTATCCTGCGCCGAGGTCGGCACAATTACCAGAGCCAGCGTCAGCATCAGCGCGACGGCGATACTGAACACTTTACGAAAATGGATCATGAGGGTACATCTCCTGTGCAATCTGCAAAAAATAGCAATTTGACTCAAAGCAGGCAGCTTATGTGATCACGCTGCATACTGTGTATCATTTATTGTAGCGTTTGGTTCAAATTTTGACACATCGGTTTTTACCCGTGAAAAAAGAATTTCGATGGTCAAAACGCACAAACATTATTCTGTCGGTCGTACGCCTGGCGTCCCTACAAACCGCTCGACTCACCGATGCGCCGCTCGGTGCCCGCCAGCAGGCGCTCGATATTCTCGCGAAAGCGCAGCAACAGCAGCGCGTAGACCGCCAGGATATACACGATATATTCGACCTGGATGAGCTGCTGCAGGATCAGCACCGCGATCCACACCACCGCCAGCCCGAACATCATCAGCACGCCCAGCGAGACAAAGCGTGTGCGCGCCAGGATGACCAGGAACAGCGCCAGCATTCCGGCGATCACCTGCACCGGCACGACCGTCAGCAGTGTGCCAAAGGCAGCCGCCGCGCCCTTGCCGCCGCGCAGCTTGCCCGTGATGATCATCACGAAGATTGACCAGTTGTGCCCGACCATCACGCCGATCGAGGTGACCACTGTCGCCAGCGCCAGCGAGTCCGGCATGACGCGCTGTCCGATCAGGACGGCGATCACGCTCTTGGCACTGTCGAAAAACCAAACCAGCGCGCCCCAGCCCATCTTGCCCGTCGCCCGGACGATGTTGGTGGCGCCCATGTTGCCGCTGCCGACCTTGAAAATATCGATTCCGCGCAGCAGTCCGACCAGATAAGCAGTGGGAATCGATCCGAGCAGATACGCGACGATAAAGAGGACAACCAGCAGAACAGTTTGATCCATGAGGCGTGTCGCCTCCTTAATATGGGCTGATCGCGTTTGACGATTCAAACGTCGTGATCAACACTATAGCGCACTCTCGGAAGAATTACAGCGCGATACGGCAAATAGTTATGAAAAATTCACGAAAGCGAGTCATTAGTGAATAATGAAGTGCGGGCGGCGGACACCCGCCAGACGGTGACGCGGCGCGACCTGGTAATCCTGGTGGCGCTGTGGATCGCGTCGCGGCTGCTGCTGACCGGGTTCGGGACGGCGGCGCTGACCTGGCTGCCGTCGCTGTCTCCAGAAGACGGCTACACGATCGTGCATCTGCGCGACGGCGGCGCGGCGCTCGATATGTGGTATCGCTGGGACGCCGGCTTTTACACCAGCATCGCCACCTATGGATATACGTGGCAAAACGAGGATCGTCCGGCGGACGATATGGCGTTCATGCCGCTCTATCCGCTGCTGACGCGCGCCGTGTCCGGGCTGACCGCCGATGGCTGCGCGCTGTCGCCCTACTGGAGTACCTGCACCACCCTGGGCGGGCTGCTGGTCTCCAACGCGGCGCTGCTCGGCGCGCTCGTCTGCCTGTTTTGGCTGACGGCGGCGCGCCACGACAAGCCGACCACGTGGCGCGCCGCGCTGCTGCTGATGGTGTCCCCGATCGGAATATTTCTGTCGGGCGTGTACACCGAGTCGCTGTTTCTGCTGCTGTCGCTGCTGGTGTTCGTCTGTCTCGAACGGCGCCAATTCGCCTTCGCCGTGATCGCCGCGATCGCTGCCAGCCTGACGCGCTCGGTCGGGATCGCATTGGTCGGTGCGCTGTTGTGGCACGTCTGGGCGACGCGCCCCGATCGCCGGATCGATGTGAAAACGCTGTTACGATTTTCGCTGGCGCTGCTGCCCGGCGTCGCCTTTGCGGTCTATATTTTTGGGATGGGGATCAGCGTCGGTGATCCACTGGCATACTTCAATACCTATGAACTGACCTGGAACCGCGCGGCGGGGACGCCTGTCGAGGCATTCACCGCCTATTTCAGCGGACAACGGGTGTCGTGGTACGGCTGGACGCTCTCATGGCTCGATCTGATCCTGACCCTGTTTTATCTGGCACTGCCGATCGGGATCATCATCCGTGAGCGCGGCGCGCGGCGCGGCGACGGATTGTACGCGCTCGGCGCGCTGGTCATCCCGATCACCAGCGGCACCCTGGTGGGGATGCCGCGCTTTGGCGCGGTGCTGTTTCCATTTTATATCGTGCTGGCGCGCTGGGCGGATCGTCCCTGGCGGATGCTGCTGGTCTATGGGTTGTCGGCGGCGCTGGCGGCGCTGTTCGCGCTGCGTTTCGTCACGGGACGCTGGATCGCGTGAGGCAAACAAAAAGGACATGTATGATCATGTCCTTTTGAGAAACCTGTATCTGAGGCGACGACCGGATTTGAACCGGTGATCAAGCTTTTGCAGAGCTTTGCCTTACCACTTGGCCACGTCGCCAGAATGCACAGATTATAGCGCCTTAACAGAACCGACGCAAGGATCGGACTTGCAGTGTCCTGCGAAAATCGCCAAAATAGGCAGCATGAATGACTACGACGACCAGAACACCACCAATTCACCCGATCCTGCCGCCGAGGACGGGCTGCCACCGTTCCTGACTCCACTGGCTGCGCCCACCCCCATCGCGGTAGACGAGGTAGGGGAACCGTTCGCGCTCTCCGAGATCGACGCTGCCGACTCCGAGGATACCTGGTTCAGCGGCGATCCCGCCGACGCCTCCAGCGTCGATGACGCGCTGGCAGCGGTCGCGTCGCTCACACTGGTCAGCGACCGCGAAGCCGAGGATCTGGAGGACGCGCCGCCCCTATCGACGCAGAAATCAGGTGGGCGACGTGCCAGCACATCCGCCTTTGCCGCGCCGCCGCTGACGACGCTCAGGCGCGGCAGTCTGGCATCGGCGCTCCCGGCGCTGCTGCTGATCGTCATCGGCACGTTCTGGACGTTCGTCACCACCACAGGCGAACAGCTCGCACTGACAGTCATCATCGCGGGGGCGATCGGTCTTGTCGTGGTCATGCTGCTGCTGGGCTGGCTCGGCTCTGGACGATGGGCGCGCGGGCTGCTGTTCATCGCGGCGACGATCGCCATTGCAGGCGTGCTGATCGCGGCGATGCTGACCACACCGGGTCTCGACCTGCCGACCGCCTATCCGCTGCTGCTGCTGGCACCCGGCATGGCGTTTCTGATCACTGCCGTCCTGGGTCGTCCAGCATCGCCACGTCTGCTGCTGCCCGGCGCGATCTGCATCGCCGCCGCCGCTGTCGGCATCGCCTTCAACGCCGGATTGATCCCGATCGACGTGACCGCGCTCGTCGCGCTCGTTTCGCCCGCCTGACCTGATCCCTGATGCGCCTCGCCATCGACGCCAGCCGCACGACGGTCGCCCGCGCAACGGGCACCGAGCGCTACGCCGTGCAGATGATTCGCGCGCTCGTCGCGGCGGATTCCGGACATGTCCTCGATCTGTATTTTCGTGACAATCCGCCGCCCGATCTGTTTCCAGCGGCGCCGGGCGTGACGCAGCACGTCATCCCGTTTCCGCGCGCCTGGACACATATCCGACTCGCGTGGGCGCTCGCGCAGCAGCGCCCCGATCTGGTCTGGGTGCCTGCACACGCGCTGCCCTTCGTATTTCCGGGGCGCGCCGCCGTGACCGTGCATGATCTCGGTTACCAGTATTTTCCCGACGCGCACCCGGCGAGGCAGCGACGCTATCTCGACCTGACCACGCGCACCAGCGCGGCGCGCGCTGCCATCATCCTGGCGGACAGCCGAGCCACCGCCGACGATCTGACACGCTGCTATGGCGTCCCGCCGCGTAAGCTGCGTGTGGTCTATCCGGGGGTGGACGCGCCTCCTATCGGAGATATCGAGGCTGTGCGTGGCAAATACAGCCTGCCGGAGCGTTATTTTCTGTTCTTGGGTACGCTGCAACCGCGCAAGAATATCGCGCGCCTGACGGCAGCCTATCGCCAGTGGCGCCATGCCCACCCTGATGATCCGGCGGCGCTCGTCCTGGCGGGCGCGCACGGCTGGCTGTTCGATCCGGACTGGATCGACGGCGATGGGATCATCGCGCCGGGATATATCGACGACGCCGACAAGGGCGCGCTCTATGCCGGGGCGCTGGCGTGCGTCTTTCCGTCGTTGTACGAGGGATTCGGCTTTCCAGTGCTGGAGGCAATGCTGTGCGGCACACCTGTAATCGCCAGTAATACATCGAGTCTGCCCGAACTGACCGGAGGCGCGGCGCTCTCGGTCGATCCACTGTCGGTCGAGGCGATCGCGGAGGCGATGGGTCAGCTCGCCGCCGACGACGGCTTGCGTACTGCTCTGATCGCGGCGGGACGAACACAGGCAGCGGGGTTCACCTGGACGCGGGCGGCGGGCGAGGCGCTCGACGCCTTCGACGAGGCGATCCGATGACGCGCCGTTTGCTGGTCATTCAGCTTGCCGACATCGGTGATCTGGTGCTGTCCACCCCGGCATTGTCGGCGCTGCGTGACGCCCATCCCGACGCGCATATCGCCGTGCTGACCACGCGCCATGCCGCGCCAATCCTGGATGGGACGGGGTTGGCGAACGAAGTAATTACGTTCGACAAGCACGCCTTCGATCGCGTATCGGCGCTGCTGCGACCGAGCAATGCGATCGCCGCGCTTGCATTAGCGTGGAGGCTGCGGCGCGGACGCTATGATACGGCGATCGTACTGCACCATTTCTCGACCGGACTCGGCGCGCTCAAGTTTCGGGCGCTGCTGCGGGCTTCCGGGGCGCGTGTGCGCGTCGGGCTTGACAACGGACGCGCCGGTTTCCTGACCGACACCGTGCCCGATCGCGGCTTCGGCGCGCGGCATCAGGCGCAGTACTGGCTCGATCTGGTCGGGCTGGTCGGCGGGGACACGTCACCGCGCCCGGCGCGCATCGCGGAGTCTGCTTTCACGCTGCCGCCTAAGACCCGTCTGCGCGTGGCGATCCACGCGGGAAGCGGCGGTTACAGCACGGCGCGACGGTGGGAACCGGAACGGTTCGCGGCAGTGGCGGATGATCTTCACGACTCGCATGGCGCCGAGATCGTGCTGGTGGGCGGACGCGGTGACGACTCGCGGTCGGTGCTGGAGGCGATGCGCGTCCGGGCGCTCGACCTGACCGGGCAGACCACCCTGGCTGAACTGGCGGCGGCGCTGCGTACCTGCGATCTGTTCATCGGGGCGGACAGCGGCGTCATGCACATCGCGGCGGCGGTCGGCGTGCCGACGGTGGCTATCTTCGGTCCGAGCAATGCCGACGCCTGGCGTCCCTGGTCGCCCACACCACAGACGCGCGCGATCGTGGTGCGCTCTGGTGTGCGGTGCAGCCCCTGCGCCTATGTCGGGACGGGGATGGGCGCGCGCGACGGCTGTCCAGCGCGCACCTGTATGCGCCTGATCACGCCCAACAGTGTGATAGCGGCGGCAGAAGGGGTGCTGCCATCGTCCGCACCTGTCCCGGTCAACGTCCCGTTCGTGACAGCGATCGAGCGCCCCGTCGAGACGATCCGCATCCTGGATATGCCGGTCAGCGTCGTGACGTTCACGAACTGGATCGCGCTGATCGACGCCTGGATGCGCGGCGATCATCCGCGTCATGTCTGCACCATCAATCCAGAGATGATCATGATCGCCCGGCGCGATCCCGTCTTTCGCGTCGTGCTGGAACGTGCCGACCTGACCGTGCCCGATGGGATCGGTCTGCTGCTGGCGGCACGCTGGCAGGGTCGTCCGCTGCCGGAACGGGTCACCGGGTCGGACGGTGTGCCGCTGATCGCCTCTGAAGCCGCCCGGCGCGGTTGGCGCTTATTTTTTCTGGGTGCGGCGCTGGGGGTCGCGCGCGCCGCCGCCGATGTTCTGATTCGGGCGCATCCTGGCTTGCAGATCGTCGGCGTATATGGTGGCAGCCCGCACCCCGACGAGGAAGATGCGATCGTCGCGCGGGTGGCGGACAGCGGCGCCGATATTTTACTGGTCGCGTATGGCGCCCCGGAACAGGACAAGTGGATCGCGCGCAATCTGCATCGGCTGAATGTGAAAGTAGCGATGGGTGTCGGCGGGACGTTCGACTTTATTGCGGGAAGTGTGCCGCGCGCGCCGCTGGCATGGCGGCGTCTGGGCGTGGAATGGCTGTATCGACTGGTTTTGCAGCCCTGGCGCATCCGGCGCATGATGCGCCTGCCGCGCTTCGCCTGGCTCGCCTGGTGGGACGCGCGCCGACAGCGCCGCAAGAGGGATACCGATGCGTGATCGTCTGTTGGCATTGATCGGCAGCTTTGCGGGCAGGCGGATCGCCGTCGTCGGCGATCTGATCCTGGACGAGTACCTGATCGGGCGCGTCGCCCGCATGAGCCGTGAAGCGCCGATCCCGGTGCTGGAATTTGAAGAACAGCGCTATGTGGCGGGTGGGGCGGCGAACCCGGCGGCGAATCTGGCGGCGCTGGGCGTCGATGTACGGCTGATCGGCGTGGTCGGCGCCGATGCCGCAGCCGACGCACTGCGGGCTGTGCTGTGGGTCAGCGGCATCACGCCGACCCTGCTGGTCGGTGACAGCGAGCGTCCGACCGCGCTCAAGACGCGCATCATGGCGCACATGGGCTTGCGCTTTCCGCAGCAGGTGGCGCGCATGGATCGGCTGTCGCGCGCGCCGCTGACGGCGGCGGTCGAAGCGGAGGTGAGCGCGCGTCTGAGGGCGATCGCGCCGGATGTGGAGGCGGTGCTGATCTCGGATTATCGCGGTGGGATGGTCACGCCGCGCGTCATCGAGGCGATCCATGCGGGCGGTTTTGGATTGATCACCGCCGACTCGCAGGGGGACTTTGACAAGTATCGCGGTGTGGGCGTGGTCAAGTGCAATGCCGACGAAGCGCGCGAGGTGCTGCGTCGTCCGCTGAATACGGAAGACGAGTTTGCGGCGGCGGCGCGCGACCTGTACACCCGGCTCGACCTGACGCGGGCGATGGTGATCACGCGCGGCGGCGACGGCGCGACAGTCGCAACCCAGGACGACGTGACGCACAGTCCAGCGCCCACAGTCACCGACGTGTACGACACGGTGGGCGCCGGAGATACCGCGATCGCCGTGATCACACTGGCACTGCTCGGCGGTGCCAGCGCGCACGAGGCGGTCACGCTCGCCAACATCGCCAGCGGCATCGTGGTGCGGCGCGTCGGCAATTACGCGCCGCACGCCGACGAGCTGCGCGCGGCGATCCGGGCGGCTTTTCCCTGACTCCCGATCCTGTGCGGCGCCTGCCGACGAGTCCGACGATGCCTATGGAGCAAGGGCACGCCAGGCTGTGTTACAGTGCGTAAGATCGCGTCCGCGCGCGCATCTACGTTTTGCCGCAAAGAGCGAAATGGATTATTCCGATGCGCCAGACACAAGCCCTGCTCGTCATTGCCGACATCAGCGGCTACACCCGCTTTATGAAGCTGCACGCCACCAGCCTGCTGCACGCCGAGGAGATCATCACCGAGCTGCTCGAAGCGGTCATCGATGGTATGGAATATCCGCTCATGATCGCTAAATTGGAGGGCGATGCGGTGTTCATGTATGCCGAGGTGCCGACCGGACAGGAACGCCCGGCTGCGGACAGCCTCCATGTCCAGATCAATCGCATGTTCACCGGCTTTTACACCCGCTCACAGGCGCTGGTCGGCTCCCGGCATGGCTGCTTCTGCGAAGCCTGCACCCATATCGCCGATCTCAAGCTCAAGATGATCGTGCATTACGGCACCGTCGCCATCAAGCAAATTCGCGGCTTCACCGAGATCGCCGGGGCAGAAGTGATCCTGCTGCACCGCCTGCTCAAGAACAGCGTCCAGTCGCGCGAGTACGTGCTGATGACGCCGGTGGCGCAGGCATTGATCGGAGATTATGAAGGGCTGACGGCGGAGCGGCGTGTCGAGCAGATCGACGATTTTGGCGCGCTGCCCGTTCATGTCTATTATCCAAAGATCAGCGTGGACGCCGCCACTGTGCCTGTGATCAGCGCGGCAGCCTTCATCGAGCGGCTGACGGCGCATACCAGGGCGCGCGCCTTCGACCAGCAGCCAGCACCGGAATTTCACCATTTACAGACGGGCAAGGTCAGCAGGGTCACAATTTTTGTCGAGACGTTCACCGTCCGAGTCATGATGCTGCTGCAATCATTGGGGATACGTACCATTAAGCAGAGTCTGTGATCCGGCACCCAGTCCCGATTTTGACCGCACGCCGAGCGATCTCGACGTGCGATTTATTTTGTACCGGATCGACCAGTTACGACCCGTGCGCCAGCAGCAGGACGATGCTGTGATCGGTCACCAGGTATTCATCGGTGGTGATCACCTGATGCCTGCCGCGCTCGCAGTAGTCGTTGGGCGTCTCCAGCGCGGTATCGACGATCCGGCTCCAGCGTTCACCGTTCGACAGCGGCGGCAGATGGAAACGCAGCGGCTGCCAGAACGAGTTGATCATCACATGCAGATAGTCGGTGCTGTGTTCGTTGCCGAGCGAGAATGCCAGCGCGCGCGATCCGCTGCTCCAGTCGGGCTGATGCAGGCGCGTGCCGTGCCAGGTGAACGCCAGCGCATTGTCTTCTTCGAGCGTTGACCAGAAGTCCTCTTCACCAAACACGCGGTGCGACTGCACGAAGTGGATCAGCCCTTTAGTGAAGCGCAGCAGTCCGGCGTGCTTCTCGGTCAGTGTCCAGTCGAACCAGCTGATGGGATTATCCTGACCGTAGGCGTTGTTGTTGCCGTGCTGCGTGCGTCGGACTTCATCGCCCATCAGGATCATCGGTGTACCCTGCGCGATCAGCGTCAGCGTCAAAAAGTTGCGCACCTGACGGGCGCGCAGCGCCTCGATCTTCGGATCGGTCGTCTCGCCTTCCGCGCCGCTGTTCCAACTATTGTTGCTGTCGTCGCCGTCGCGGTTGTCCTCGCCGTTGGCATCGTTGTGCTTGCCGTTGTACGACACCAGATCGTTGAGCGTAAAGCCGTCGTGACAGGTGATGAAGTTGATGCTGCGGTTGATGGCGCGGTTCCCCGTGCCGTACAGATCGGGGCTGGCGAGGATGCGCGTCGCCAATGCCGAGACCATGCCGCTTTCGCTCTTCATGACCTTGCGCACGTCGTCGCGGAATTTGCCGTTCCATTCCGCCCAACGGTGTCCGATGAACGATCCGACCTGATACAGACCGCCTGCATCCCACGCCTCCGCGATGATCTTGGTGCCCGCCAGCACCGGGTCGGACTCGATCTCCCACAGGATCGGCGGATTCGCCAGCGGACTGCCATGCTCGTCGCGTGACAGCACGGCGGCGAGGTCAAAACGGAAGCCGTCTACGTGCATCTCCGACACCCAGTAGCGCAGACTGTCCATGATCAGACGGCGGACGATAGAGTGATTGGCATTGAACGAATTGCCGCACCCAGAATAGTTCATGTAATAGCGGTTGTCCGGCGCCAGGATGTAATAGGCGCGATTTTCGAAGCCGCGATAGCTCATCCAGGGACCGTTTTCGTTGCCCTCGGCGGTATGGTTGTACACCACGTCGAGGATGACCTCGATCCCGGCTTTGTGCAGCGCCTTGACCATATCGCGGAATTCATTGACGGCTGCCAGCGGATCGCCGCCGGTGGCGTAGGCACTGTGCGGGGCGAAAAAAGCGAACGGCGTGTATCCCCAGTAATTTGCGTGCGCGCTGAACGGCTTGTCCTGTGGGTCGAACTGTTGAATCGGCAGCAGCTCGACCGCGGTGATGCCCAGTGTTTTCAGATACGGTATTTTTTCAATCAGTCCCAGGTACGTGCCACGCAGCTCTGGCGTCACGCCCGACGACGGGTCTTTGGTGAACCCGGCGACGTGCATTTCGTAGATCACCGAGCGGGTGTAGGGGATTTGCAGCGGACGATCGCCGTCCCACTGGTACTCGCTGGTGCCGACGACCACACCCTTGATCGCGGTGGCACAGTTGTCCTCACCGTAGCGGGTGGCGGCGCCGCGATCCCAGTCATCCATGATGATGGCACGCGCATACGGATCGACCAGCACTTTCGAGCCGTCGAAGCGCAAGCCCGCCTCTGGATTCATGGCGCCATGCACCCGGTAAGCGTAACCCTGACCCGATTTCAAACCGGGCACGAACATATGCCAGTAGTAAAAAGTCTTGTTGCGTTTTGGATCAAAATGGATCACGCGCGCGGGTTTGTCGTAGACGCCATGATCGAACAGCAGCAGATCGACCCCCTCGCAATTTTTCGAGAAAATGCTGAAATTGACCCCATCAGGATAGACGGTCGCGCCGAGCGGAAAGCTGCGTCCTGGCTGCGCTTTAGCTGCCATGTATGAGACTCCCTATGCTGATCGGATGAGCGGTTGCCGGATACTATAACCTCAAAGAGTTAAACTACCACCAAGTCAATCATCGAAATGGCGCGAGATCCCCCCGCCTTCAGGCGTGGGGATGCTTACATTTCAGCCGATTATCCCGATCAACCGCGCGGCGATGCCCCGGCGCGCACCGCCGACCAGACCGCCACGCGCAGCAGTCCGTAGGTCATGGCGAGCGTGAGCGCACCCCACAGCGCGACCCCGCCGACATAGCTCAGGCGCGCCGCTTCATCCATCGGCGTGAAGGTGAACAGCAAGCCGATCAGACCACTGTCGAGCGTGGTCAGCAGCGTCCCGGCCAGCAGCGCCAGCAGCATGTCGTTTTCCGTACTGAACGAAAAAACTGGCGTGAGGACGCAGAAAAGGGCAAAGACACTCAGCACTACCACCACCTGCAAGCCGCCGAGCAGCCGCGATGCCGCCGTCTCGCTGGCGACCCAACTGCTTGCCACCATGCCATAGGCAGCGAACAAAGCAGTAGACAGCACAGGTGCCAGTATCAGCGCGATCACCACCGTCAGCAGCACGCCGATCGAGGCGTTTTCGGGCAGCAGTCCGCGCCACCTGCCGACGGCGATGATCCAAACCCACAGGATCGGGCGCAGCAGCAGCGTGGTTCGGTGCCGCCGCAGTAGCAGCAGCACGACGGCAGCCCATTTACCCCACACGATCCGACGCGCGTCGATACCGGTCAGGATCAGCGCTTCCCAGGTGCGTCCTTGTTTTTCGCGCGCCAGCGTGGTCGAGGTCAGGCGTGGCGCGATCCCAGTCATCAGCGCGGTTTGTATCAGCACCAGCCCCACCGCCGCCATCGCGCTCAACTCGACGATCTGGATGAAGGCGCGCTCTACGTCCCCGACTGAGATAGCAGACGGCAGCAGACGCGCGATCGGCACGGCGAAATTGATGGCGATCATGGCGACCAACCCGCCGAATACGACCGCCAGCAGCAGCCACGACAGCCGCAGCTGCCGCCCGATGCCCGTGCGCAGCAGATGACGACCTTCCGCCCCTGTCAGCGGATTTTCGACGACGAGACGGCGCGTGATCGGCAGGCGTTCCAGATCGAAAATACGGTTGAACAATGTCCTACCCTTTTTCTATACTCGTTGCTGCACACTGTCTATTCGACACCAAGGATGATCGCATGACGCCCGTATTTTCTTCCGATATCGAACGTCCGACGCTGGATACAGCGTTGAAATTCACCGCCGACGATCTGGCGCGCAATCGCGCGGGCAGGTTGAGCGACTCGCAGACCGCGCGATTGCAGATGACCTGGCGGCTGATGCGGACAGTCGTGATCGTCGGCTTGCTCGCCGTCGGACTGTTTGCGACCGTTTTTCTGTATTTTGGCGGCGAGACAGGCAATCTCTCACTGACGATCGTCGGCGTCGGACTGACTCTGCTCAACGCAGCGATCATGGGCGTCGGCGCCAATCGTTATCTGCGCATCCAGCGTGATCTGCGCGAGGGCGTAGTCGGCGTGCTGGAGGGCACGCTGCGCCATACTATCCGCATCAATCGCAGCGCCAAGACCTATATCCTCGATGTGGGCGGCGAACGACTGGTCGTGCCGCGTGACCTGTTCAACGCCTTCGAGGAAGGCGCGCCGTACCGACTGTACCGCGCACCTTACACGAAGATTCTGTTTTCCGCCGAACGGGTGTAGGGCGCCAGGATGTCCCGTTATGTTCGCCGCGCTTCCGCCAGCTCGATCGCGGTCAGCAGATTTTCCACGCCCGTCGTGAGGTCCCCTGTGAGGTGCAGCCGCAGCGCACGGCGCCCACGCGCCACCAGCGCCTCCAGGTCACCGGCGGCTTGCGCGGCGATCAGCGTCTCAAAACCAAAGGGGCTGTCAGGAATCGGCAGCGGCTCATGATCGGCGGTGATCTGGATATACAGCCCGTTGTTGGCACCGCCTTTGTGCAGTTGACCAGAGGTGTGCAGGGCGGCGGGTCCAAATCCGATCGTGACCGCGCGCTTGGTCACGTGACGGATGCGGCGCCGCACCTCGTCCAGCTTGGCGGCGATCGCCTCGGTCTGCGGCAGATAGGCGAGCAGCGCCAGATAATCCCCGGCGCTGGTGGCATTGAACTGTGCCGCCAGCATGTTGACGAGCGTGTGTTCATACTGATGCTGATCGCAGAGCGCATCCAGCATTTTTGCCATGCGCGCATCGGCGTAGAGCGCGATCCCGTCGGCAACGATGGTTGGCGATGGGACGACGTTGTAGGGCGTGTGCAGCAGTCGCGCGGTGTTGACCTTGCTCTCCGCGACATTGGGTTCATCGAACGGGTTGACACCCAGCAGACGTCCGGCGATGGCGGTAGCATACGACCAGCGGAAAAATTCGCCGCCGAGCGCGTAGGCGTCCTGCAGATGCAGAATGACGACTGGGTGCCCTGCCTGTTTGAGCGCGGTCATGCCGGCGTCGAGATCGTCGTTGGCGTCGCCGTCCACACGCAGATAGATGAAGAGGCGATCGGACGAGTAATCGTGCGGCTTACCGACGGTGGCGCCGACGATTGGCAGCAGCCCTTTACCATCCTTGCCCGTGCTTTCCGCGATCAGACCTTCTACCCACGCGCCAAATTTGCCGACCGATGGACTGCAATGCAGCGTCACCTTGTCGCGTCCTGCTTTGCCCAATGTTGCCAGGATCGCGCCGAGCCAGATACCGGGGTGTTGTTCTGCCGGGATGGTCGCACTGCACGCGACGCGCATCCGATCGGCGCTCGCGGACAGCAGCTTGAAGCTGATCCCCAACAGCGCTGCGGGGACGAGACCAAAATAGCTCATGGCGGCATAGCGACCGCCTACATCCTGCGGATTATTGAACACGTCCAGGAAATTACGTTCGCGCGCCTCGGTATCCAGCCGCGTCCCGGCGTCGGTGATGGCGATGAAGCGCGCACCATCCCCTCCAGTTTTATCGTAAAAATAACGGTAGAGCGCGTCGGTCTCGCTGGTCGTGCCGCTCTTGCTGGCGACCACGAACAACGTCCGTGCCAGATCGATCTGGTCTTCGACGGCGCGAATGGCGGCAGGAGCAGTGCTGTCGAGCAGGAAAAAACGCGGCGTGCCGGCGCTGAAAGCGTGATGCAGCACATCCGGCGCGATCCCGCCGCCGCCCATGCCCAAGACCACGACCGCATCCAGCGATGGAGTCCAAATGCGGTCTGCCAGCGCCTGCAGTCGATCCAGGTCGATCGCTTTGCCCAGGTCGATCCAACCGAGGCGCTCGTGAATCAGCGCCATCACAGGCGGACTATCTTTCCACAGGCTGCCATCGCGGTTCCACAGCCGACCGTTGGCGTGATCGGCGCTCAGTTCTTTGATCGCGGCGGCGACCGCATCGGCGTACATGCCCAGCGTCACTTCCTGCTGACGAATCACGCCCGTGCGCAGCACGTCGCGCTTCGCCTCGACCTGTTCGAGCAGGCTGTGAAACGACTCGACGAACGACTCGACACCATCGAGCTGAAGCTGTGCCGTCACTGTGTCCAGCTCGATGCCGACCTCAGCCAGCATATCCATCACCTGACTGGCGTCGTCGTGGTTCTGATCGAGCGTCGCCGCGACGGTGCCATGATCCTTGAACAGCCTGAGCGTGTCTGGCGGCACGGTATTGACGGTATCGGCGCCGATCAGACTGTCGAGATAGAGCGTATCGGGGTAAGCGGGATTTTTGGTGCCCGTCGATGCCCACAACAGGCGCTGTACCATCGAGCCTGCTGCACTGAGCGCAGCAAAGCGTTCGCCGTAGAAGATGTCTTTGAAACGGCGGTAGGCGACTTTGGCATTGGCGATCGCCGTCTTGCCTTTGAGATTGTTGTTGAAGGTGACTCGCCCCACGTCACCGCGCATCTGCGCGGCGCGGATGTTGCTGTCCAGCATCCGATCGACGGCGCTATCGATGCGGCTCAGGAAAAAGCTGGCGACCGAGGCGATGTTTCGCACATCGCCGCCCGCCGCGTGGCGCCGTTCCAGTCCGTTGATGAACGCTTCCACGACCTGCAGATAGTTATCGACGCCAAAGATCAGTGTGACGTTGATATTGATCCCGGCGGCGATCGACTCTTCGATCGCTGAAATGCCAGCGGGAGTCGCTGGAATCTTGATCATCGCGTTCGGACGATTCACGAGCGCAAACAGGCGTTTCGCCTCGTTCGCCGTTGTCGCGCTGTCGTCGGCGATCAGCGGGGATACTTCCAGGCTGACATAGCCATCTTTGCCGCCCGTGCGGTCGTAGATCGGACGCAGCAGATCGAGGGCGTGCTGAATGTCCTCGATCGCCAGTCGCTCGTAAATGTCGTAGGGATCGAGCTCCAGCAGCGTCATCAGCGCGTCGTCATAATCGCTGCTGGCGCCGATCGCCTTCTGGAAAATCGTTGGGTTCGAGGTGATGCCCAACACGCCATCCTGATCCAGCATCCGTTGCAATTCGCCGCTGGTGATCAGACTGCGGCGGATATTGTCGTACCAGATACTTTGTCCGTACTGCTGCACTTCGACGGGCGGATTGCCAGTCATCGCGTAAGCTCCTTAGAGAGAAACGGATTGAAAACGTTGTTTTGGCACAAGTAGGCTATCACATCACACCATCTTTACCTTTTTTTGCTGTCCTGACAACCGGCTGCACTTTACGGGGTCATTATTGCCAGTATGTCGTCGGCGATTCTGCTCGCCTCCTGGTAATTGTTTTCTTCTATGTATTGGCTGAGTAAAAGCACGAGCGCCTCAATTTCCGCTTGTCGGCTTGGATTCTGTGGTATCCACGTCGGAAGCTGTGTCTGGATGAGCTGCATCCTGTTGGGTAAATCCGGGAACACATAATACCCCTCGACGAGTACATCTCCGCCAAGAAACCGGCGATACGCGCGGATCGAATCGGTTGTTTCGGCTGCTGTGCGGAATGGATTTCCACTTGTCTCTAACCCAACCCCCCAACCAAAAATGTTCGCCAGCGCCGCACCATGATTGAACATCTGCGCCAGATACGTTTCCATGCTGCCGCCGCTCGTCAGAAGTGCCGGGTAAATATTTGTGCCTTCAGCCGATGCCCAGGCTGGATTGTCGTGCTGCGCCAGCTCGCCGTAAAGCTGTTCCATCAGCCCCGGCTGCGGATAGGTGCTGAATCCAGGCTGGTAGTGCGCTCCAAAGGTGATGGACGGCGGCGCGAACTGATTGACCTGTGAATAGCTGAGTACAGAGTCGTCCGTCCTGTTTTCGTAAGTCTGTCTGGAGGTGACTGCGGTATGCGCGTAGATTTTCTCTGGATCGACGCCTGCCTCGGCTATTCCCTCTGCCCAAAGCGCGATAAACGTCTGCACCACCTGCTCACGCTCACGATCCATGTCCTGGGGGGGCTGCTCTCGGCTGAAGCCGAGATGAGTCAAGGCGCAGTAGCCGAGATACGCATCGGTCGCATAATCACGACCGATCTGGGTTTCCCATCCGACGATGACCCCCGCGAACAATTCTGGCGCGCCCTGTGCTTCAAGGGTGGCAATCCCTTCATTGACAGCGACGCCGATTACATCGTGTGCGAGATGGCGAACTGCCCTTTGAATGGCAGGACTGTTGAAACACATCTGCGGGGCTATCCGTATGGGTTCCGCACCCCAGTCCAGCCTTCTGCCTGTGTTCGGTGTCCCTTCCCAGTCCAGCCACTCGACATTCGCAGGGTCTCGCCCTAAATCGGCGCGCCGCGCCCAGAACATGGAATCGTCGATGTGAAAGCCGACGGCGATGTCCTGCTCGCGCGCGATTCTGAAGGCATCCCGGATCATCTGCCGCAACTGCGAGTCGGTGTGATCGAACGCCAGCGGTCCAATCATGAATGCGAGCTTCGTCTCTGTCTGTCCGGTTGTACCAATTTCCTCAATGAGTCGCTGGACAAAGCGGCTCATCTCGTCTTTATCTGGCGGTGGCGATAACGGATTGCTGCCCGATCCCCCTATTGGCACGCTGGTATCAGAAGTACCTGTGAACATTTGGAAAGCGAGATACCGTGTCGCTGATCGCTGCTGGGAGGCTGCAAACCCCTGGAAACCAAACACGAGTCCAAGCCCGACAATGCCAAACACAACCCGTACATGTGACGTAGCCATTTGCCGCCTGCTTCGCCTGCTGATAGCAAGGCACTACTCCAACGGATTACGGTATGTGTTTCTCCAATGCCTGCACCATCTCGAAACGGCGGGCATAGCGTGCCTCGTCGCTGGGTGTGGCATGGATGAAGGCGGTCGCCAGCTCTTCCGCGACCGCCGTCCCGACCACGCGCGCCCCGACCACCAGCACGTTCATAAAGTCGTGTTCGACCCCCTGATGCGCGCTGTAGGTGTCATGGCAGATGGCGGCATAGATGCCCGGAATCTTGTTGGCGGCGATCGAGACGCCCACGCCGCTGCCACAGGTCAGGATGCCGCGTTCCGCCCGCCCGTCCAGGATGGCGGCGCCGACCGCCTTTGCCGCATCCGGGTAATCGGTGCGCTGTGCCGCCGAGTCGGTGCCGAGATCGATCACCTCGTGCCCCTGCGCGGTCAGAAATTCGAGCAGGTGCTGTTTGACGGGAAAGCCCGCGTGATCCGACGCTAATGCCAATTTCATCAGGTTATGCCTTTTGTCTATGTGGACGCATCGTTATGCGTCCCTGCACGATATACACACGTTCAGCCGCGTGTCACCACCGACCGCGCCGCACTCACCACCGCTTCGGCAGTCAGACCATATTCTGCATAAATGCGCTGATAGGGAGCGCTGGCGCCAAATTTATCGACGCCGATAGCGATGCCGTCGGCGCCGACATAGCGATACCACGCCAGCGTCACACCTGCCTCGATGCTCACCCGCGCGCGGATGTGCGGGGGCAGCACCGCGTCCCTGTAAGCCTGCGATTGCTCCTCGAAACGTTCCCAGCAGGGCAGCGACACCAGCCGCGCGCGGACATTTTCCGCCATCAGCGTCTTGTAGGCGGCGTGGGCGATGTGGACTTCGCTGCCCGACGCCAGCAAAATTACCTCAGGCTCACCCTCGCCGTCTGCGACGACATAACCGCCGCGCGCCGTCCCGGTGAAGATCGCCTCGACGCCGCCGTCCAGACCTTCGCCCGTCAGTACGGGTAAATTCTGGCGCGTGAAGATCAGCACGCATGGCTTGTCCGCCAGCATCGCCTCGCGCCAGGTGGCGGCGGTCTCGTTGGCGTCGGCGGGGCGCCAGGTATACAACTGCGGGATCAGGCGTAACGCGGTGACGTGTTCGACGGGCTGATGGGTGGGTCCGTCCTCGCCTAAGCCGATGCTGTCATGGGTGAAGATGTACAGCGGCTTGATGCCCATGAGCGCGCCCAGACGGATGGCGGGACGCATATAATCGCTGAATTGCAGGAAGGTGGCGCTGTAGGGCTTGATGATGCCGCCGTGCAATGCCAGTCCGTTGACGATCGCACCCATCGCGTGTTCGCGCACACCGAAACGGATGTTGCGAGCGGCAGGCTGGTGGTGTCCGGTATTTTCCGCGCCCTTGATCAGGGTGCGCGTGCTGCCGGCGAGGTCGGCGTCGCCGCCGATGAAGGTGGGGACGTGGCTGGCGATCGCGTTCAGCACCTCACCGCTGACGACGCGCGTCGCCAGCTCTTTGCCAGCGCCGTAACGGGGGATGTCGGCATCCCACCCTTCACCGAGTTCGCCGCGCAGGGCGCGCTCGAATTCGGCGGCGAGTGCGGGAAAGGCGGCGCGGTACGCCACGAGTCGATCGATCCAGGCACTTTCCGCAGCGGCGCCCGCATCGACGGCGCCGCGCATGTGTTCGAGCGCCTCACCAGGGACGTAAAAATCCTCGTTCGGGAAGCCGTAAAATTCTTTCACCAACGCGATCTCGTCTCTGCCCAGCGGCGCGCCGTGCGACTCGCTGGTGCCGCCCTTGTTGGGGCTGCCATAGCCGATGATCGTGCGGATTTCGATGATCGATGGCTGCTCGGTGACCGCTTTCGCCTCCTGAATGGCACGGTCGATCGCCTCGACATCGTTGCCGTCTTCCACGCGCAGCGTGTGCCAGCCATAGGCGCGGTAGCGCGCCAGCACATCCTCGGTGAAGATCATATCGGTGCCGCCGTCGAGAGTGGTATCATTGCTGTCGTACAGATAGATCAGCTTGCCCAAGCCCCACTGACCCGCCAGCGATGCCGCTTCCGCGGAAATGCCTTCCATCAGGTCGCCGTCGCTGACCAGCGCATAGGTATAGTGGTCGATCACGCTGTGCCCAGGACGGTTGAAATGGTGCGCCAGATATGCCTCTGCCAGCGCAAAGCCGACCGCGTTCGCCGTCCCCTGACCGAGGGGACCCGTCGTCGCCTCGACGCCCGGCGTGAGATGATACTCCGGGTGTCCGGCGGTGATACTGTCCCACTGACGGAAATTCTTCAGGTCGTCGAGCGAGACCTCATAGCCGGTCAGGTATAGCAGCGCGTAGATCAGCATCGAGCCATGTCCGGCGCTTAAAATGAAGCGATCGCGGTTGCTCCAGTGGGGATTACGCGGGTTATGGTGCAGATGGCGCGTCCAGAGCGTGTACGCCGTGGGGGCAGCGCCCATCGGCAGACCAGGATGTCCGCTGTTCGCCTTTTGCACGGCGTCGATCGCCAGAGTCCGAATAGTATTGATCGCCAGAGTTGGTAAGTCGTTAGGCACGGTCATTTTCCTTTGCGGATGGGTGGAGATGATGACGACGCTGGAGAAACCGAGTCAACTAATTCGTCGAATTATAACACGCCGCTCACGCTGGCGGCGTCGATCCTACGTTAAGATAGATACGTTTGTGTGCCAACGTGTGCCGATTGGAACATCGCGGCTCTACCATGCGTATACCGTTGTAGGTGATCTATGACGGGACATGCGCATCTCGATCAGATCGGCAGCGAAAGGGCGTTCGCGCTTGGCAATCCTGGAATTCCTGACTTCTAACGCATGGCAACTCGTCGCGGTTGGCGCGCTGTTCGCTGGCTTGAGCGCGATCAATGCGCTGCTCAAGACGATCCTGCGCCGTCATAAGACGGGTTACTTTGATCTGGCGCTGCTACTGCTGGCAATCCTGCCCCCTTTTGCAGCGCTGCTGACGACCTACAATGCCGAGATACCCGATACCAGCATCGCGCCGATCGCGCTGCTGCTGGCTGGGGGGATCGCGGTCGTATACCTCTTGATCACCATTTTAGAATTCTTCCGCCAGCAGCGCTTGCGCGGCTCGCGTGGGCTGCTCGGACTGTCCGGGGCGATATTTTTGGCGATCTCGACCTTCACGCTGCCATTCATATGGGCATACACCGCGTTGAATGCCGAACCGCAGTCGGTCGCCGGGGCAGCCACATCCACCCCATCGGACGGCGAAGACCCTATCGTGGTGGCGGGGACGCCGACCGGGACACCAGACGCCGAACAGCGTTTTGCCAATCTGTTCCGATCGATCCTGACTTATGCCGCCGATACGACCGGGTTGGGGGTGATCGCCATCATCGATCAGTTGGAGTCTGGTACATCTTTCGCCAGGATCGTCATCGACAACGGCGGCGATCTTGAACTGGTCATCGATCAGATCGCCGTCATCATGCGCCAGATATTGCGCGACGCCACTGATGCCGGACAGGTCAACCCGGTTCAGGCAGCGCTGGCATTGAGCCAGATGGAGACCTTCATCCGCTTCATGGTCAACAGCGATATCACCGGGTTGGGCGATCGTATGGGCGGCGGTACGCCCGACCCGGAAGGCACTCGTCCGAGCCTGCGGGCGCTGTTCGAGACGCCGACAGCCGGTGCCGCTACCGCGACGGCGACGGGCACGACAGCCGCCGACGATGCGACTGTGACCCCGACGGTGCCAGCGACCAACGCGCCGAATCGCGTGCCGACCACGACCCCGACAGCGAGCCCAACGGCACCGTCTACGCCCAGTCCGCGTCCGGCGCAAAATACGCCTACGCCATCCGCGACCCGTTTCACATTTTCCACGCGCACGCCGCTGCCGACGCTGACCCCGGTCACGCCGTGTTTAGCATCGGTCGAGTACAACCTGCGGCTGCGATCCGCGCCGACCCTGGAAGGGGAAACGCTGGCTGTGATTCCGTTTGGGACGACGGTCGAGCTGTTCGCGCGTGGCGGACTGTCCAGCACGACCGCGCCGGATGCTTTCTGGTGGCAGGCTGAATACGATGGACTGCAAGGCTGGCTCGATGGGCAGTACATGATCGTCAGTCGGGCGTGCGCCGCGCTGCCGACGGTGGTCACGCGATGAATGACAGGGACGGCGTGACAGCAGAGGCGATCGCCGCGCGTCTGGTCGGCGCGCATCGTGCCGGGGAGCGGGTCGGCGTGATTACCGATATCGACGGCACGATCAGCCGGATCGCCCCGTCGCCTGATGCCGCCATCGTCGATCCGATCTGCCGCGCGGCGCTCGCCAGCCTGAGCGGACGCCTGACCCTGGTGGCGGCGCTGACCGGGCGCGCCGCGCTCGACGCCCATCGCAAGGTCGGACTCGACGCGCTGGTCTACGTGGGCAATCACGGCTACGAATGCTGGACAGCAGGCACGATCGCCTATATCCCCGGCGCGAACGCGGCGCGTCCGGCGTTGCAACGGGTGATCGCCGCGATCGCGCCGCTGCTGCTGCCAGGGATGCTGATCGAGGACAAAGGCGCGACGCTCTCGATCCACTACCGCGCGGCGGTCGATTCCACCGCGGTCGAGTCGATGTTTGCGCCGCTGATCGCGCGTCTGTGCCGCGAAAACGGACTGAGCCAGTTCGCCGGACGCAAGGTGTTCGAGGTGCGCCCGGCGCTGCAGGTCGATAAAGGCACGGGTCTATCGGCGCTGGTAGAGGATTATGCGCTGACAGCCTGTGTCTTTTTGGGTGACGACGTGACCGATGTGGACGCGATGCGAGTCACGGCGCATTTGCGCGCCGACTCGCGCTGCGAATCCTACGCCATCGGCGTCACCGCCGCCGACGGGGAGACGCCTGCCTCTGTGCTGGCGTCCGCCGATACACTGGTGGTCGGCGTGGAGGGCGTCGCGGACTGGCTGACCGATCTCTCCCAGGCGATCAGTGCCTCGTGAACCTGGCGCTGAAACCAGGTCTGCACCGTGCTGCCCTTCACCTGCTCGCGCAGCGCATCGGCATGACGAAAGCGTTCGTCGCGCGGCATCGACAATGCCTGATGCAGCGCTTCGGCTGTGTTATGCACATCGTAGGGCGAGATTGTCAGCGCGTGCGCCCCTAATTCAAACACCGCGCCCGCGTTTTCCGACAGCACCAGCACCCCGCCGCGCTCGTTGATCAGCGCGCCTTCTTTGGCGACCAGGTTCATCCCGTCGTTGATCGGGTTGACCAGCAGCACATCGTACAATTCCAGCGCGGCGATCGCGCGGGCGTAGTTGCTGCCGATGATCAGGCGCGTGGGTTCCCACAATTCATCGCTGTAGGTGGCATTGATCATGCCTGCTTCCGCCATCACCGACGAAAGATAATCGCGGTAATGCTCGACCTCCAGGCGTGACGGCACCAGCAGCCCCAGCATTTGCACCTTGCCGCGATACTCAGGATGTGTCTCTAAGAGCGTGCGAAATGCGAGTAAACCGCGCAGAATATTCTTACTCGGTTCTATCCGATCGATGCGCAGGATCAGTCGATTGACGCCGATCGACTGCAACAACTGATGTTTGTGCAGGCGGGTACTGGTCTCATCCCTGAGCGCCTCGACTTTTTCCACGTCGATCGAAATCGGATAGGCGCGCGCCTCGATGGTGCGTCCGCGATGTGCGAGCGTGGTGCGGCTGCCGTAGGCGTGCGCGTCGGGCAGGTAAAAGCGGCAGGTCTGCACGAAGTTGAAAGCGTCGCGCTCGGTCTGAAAGCCGATGCGATCGCTCGCCAGCAGCCCGCACAAGAGGGGCGTGCGCATCCCTTGGGGCAGCATCTGCCACACATCCGGCCCGGGCCAGGGAATATGGATGAAAGGCTGAATCTGCACCCGCCCCCCAAAATGCGCGCGCAGCATCTCCGGCAGCAGATACAGATGGTAATCCTGGGGGAAGATCAGGATCGGCTGGTCGGTGTCGGGAATGGCGGCGATGATGGTATCCGCGAACTGGCGATTGATCGCGACATACCCCTCTTCCCAGGCGCGCCAGGTGTCGGCGGTGATGATCGGCTCGCGGATGCCGTCCCACATCTGATGCTGGATGAACCACAGCAGCGGATTGGCGATCTGATTGTAATACATGCGATAGCGACGCCGATTCGGGATCAGCATCCGCAGACGTATATCCTCCAGCTCGACCGTGCCGCCGTCGTGGGCGCGCGTCCAGGCGGCATCGTCTTTGTTGAGCGCGGCGGCGATCCACAGCACGTCGTTGTTGGCTGCCAGCGCTGCCAATGCCGTCACCAGTCCGCCCTCGCCGCGCTGTGTGCTGAATGTGCCGTCGTCTTTACGACGAAAGCTGTAAGGACCTCGATTGGAGGCGATGACGATCAAGGGTTCAACCGTGTTGTCAGGCGGACCATGTTCAGTCTGCATCAGAGCGTGTCCTCGCAAGCAAATTTCGACCAGTGCCAAGAAATTAGCGCAGCAGACGAGTCCAACCATGTGCCGATCGGGGGATATTTTGCGCGCGTTCAGCATTCGCTCACACAATGTTTGTACAATTTGGAACAATCCAAATAATACGGTGCGACAGAAAAGAGACGGGCTATGATCCGCTATATCGTTGTAGGTCTGATCGTGCTGGTGGTGGTGATCGCCGGGTTCAGCGCTATCGGCGGGCAGAGCGCGCCGACCGAGAGCGGAGCGGTGCTGCTGCGCGGCAGCAGCGACCTTGCTGCCTTCACGCGCGCGATCGATCCCTGGGACTGGCAGTTTCCGCGCGACTTTGGCGCGCATCCTGATTTTCAGACCGAGTGGTGGTATTACACGGGCAATCTGACTGCCGACGACGGACGGCGCTTTGGCTACCAGTTCACGATCTTTCGGCGCGCAATCACGGGCGACAGCGCTCAGACCGACTCCGAGTGGCGGACAAATCAGATTTACATGGCACATTTCGGGGTGTCGGACATCGGCGGCGCACGCTACTTTCACGACTCGCGGCTGATGCGCGGCGGCGCCGATCTCGCCGGGGCGACGGTCGATCCAATGCTGCGGGTGTGGCTCGAAGACTGGTCGATCGACGGGCTGAACGCCGACGCCAGCCAGTCGCGCATCACGGCGGCGATGGATGATGTGGCGCTCGATCTGACTCTGACCCAGGTGAAGCCGCCCGCGCTGCAAGGCGACCAGGGCTTGAGCGCTAAGAGTGCCGAACCCGGCAATGCCAGCTACTACTATTCACTGTCGCGGCTGCCGACCGAGGGCACCATCATAATAGACGGTGAGACTCTGACCGTCAGCGGGGATACCTGGAAAGATCACGAATTCAGCACCAGCGCGCTCGGCGGGGACGCCTATGGCTGGGACTGGTTCGGCTTGCAGTTCGACGACGGACGCGAGCTGATGGTCGGGCAAATTCGCCTGAAAGATGGCACCAGAGACCCGTATTTCGGCGGTCTGTTGATCAATGCTGACGGATCGACCGAATATCTGCCGTCGGATGCCTTCACGATCGACTCGTCTACCACCTGGACGAGTCCGCACACGGGCGCGGTCTATCCGTCGGACTGGACGATCACGGTGACACCAGCAGCAGCGGACGCCTTCGCCTTCTCCGTCACGCCGCTGCTGGCGGATCAGGAACTGCACGGCGGCGGGATCGCCTATTGGGAAGGAGCGGTACAGCTCGACGGCGCTGTGAGCGGCTCTGGCTATGCCGAGCTCACGGGCTATGCGGACTCTCTGAACGGGCGCTTTTAGCACGACCCCGCCGTCTTTTTGGCGCTGGCGCGGACTCCGCCGCCAATCGTAGAATGGCGTGCAGAAGCACATTGGCGCCGCTGACCACATGGTGCCATTCGGTGCGCTCGTCGCGGTGGTGGCTGATGCCGCCGATCGAGGGGACGAACAACATCGCGCTCGGTGTGATGGCGCTCAGGAACTGTGGGGAATGTCCGCTGTAGCTGTAGAGCGGCATGTGACTGAGTGCCAGCGCGTCACATGCCGCCTCGATCACCCCGCGCATGTGTGGGTGCATCTCTGCCGCCGGATAGCGCGCGATCAGGCGCGGCATGACATCCAATCGAAAAGTAGCCGCGCATTCACGGGCGATGCCGACGATCATCGTCTCCATGCTGCTCAACAGGTCGGCTTTGGCGTGGCGCACCTCGACAGACAGCACAGCTCGACTGGGAATGACATTGTAGCCGCCCGGCACGACCTCGACATTGCCGCAGTTGAAGATGCCGTCGCCGTATTTCTCTCGCACCAGGTCATGCGCCCGCATGATGAACTGAGCCGCGCCGCGCAAGGCGTCTCGACGGCGATACATATCGGTGGTGCCGGAATGTCCAGCCTCACCTATGAAGGTGATTTCGTAGTTGGTGCGTCCTACAATGCCCAGCACCACCCCGATCGTCTTGTCGCCCCGTTCCAGACGCGACCCCTGTTCGATGTGCATTTCCAGATAGCCCGCCAGCTCGGTCGGATCGCGGCGCGCGTTGTAAAACTGGCTCGGCTCGATGCCGGCGCGTCCGAGCGCCGCACGAAAGGGGCCATGGTCGGCGTCGGGAGTATCCTGCAGCGCGTCGGACGCCAGCGCGCCAGCCAGCGCACGACCGCCGAACATGCCCAGGTAGCTGCCTTCGTCGTCGGTAAAGTCGATCGCCTCGACATGAAAGGGGAGATCGACGGCGTTTTCGTGCAGCACGCGCAGACATTCCAACGCAGCCAGCACGCCGATCACGCCGTCATAGTGACCGCCATTGGGCACACTGTCCAGATGTGAACCCACCAGCAGGGTGCGCGCCTTACGATTGGAGCACGAGAGGACGCCGCTGAGATTGCCGGCGTCGTCGTCGCGCACGGTCAGTCCGGCCTCCTCGATGCGCCCGGCGAACCACTGGCGCGCGGCAATGTCCGCCATCGAAAGGGAGGTGCGGCTCAGTCCACCCTCTTCGGTCAGCCCGATCGCCTGAATTTCGCGGAAATCGCTGTAGAGTCTTATTTCATCGACGCGGAGGTGCTGATATGGTTGAGGCGGGAGCAAACCAATATCCTTCCGTTGACGTTCGGTGACGTTCGGTGACGTTCTGCAGATGGCAGAGAGTGGGGAGCATTATAGTCCCATAGCGCCGAAAAATCTGGAAAGAAGTTCGCGCTGAAAATAAGAGAGGCGATCCGGTGGTGGATCGCCTCTTGGGTGAAATTCAGCGAGTCACGCATATCGGGCGTGCCAACAGCATCCAATCAAATTCAGTGAATCATGGATTCAGCACGCCCGTGCGCCGTTTGACTTATTCTGCGAACTCCGCATCACTCCGCAAGTCGCTGCGTTATGCGTCCGTACTATTGGCAGCGGTGTCATCGACAGCCAGGACAGGCGTAGTGGGTGGAGTCAGCGCCGCTGTGGGCGCGGCAGCGGGCAATGCTGCTGCTTTTGCGACCGGCGGCTTGACGATCACGCCAGCGATGATCCGCGTCACATCCGCCTGCAGCCGCGCCCGTGCATGACGCGGCGTCTCGCCAAAACGCTGACCGTAGAGCGCATAGGTGAGCTGATCAACAGCGTCACCCGTCGAGCCGATCGTCGGCGCCGACAACCACGAGTCGATCGTCACCCACTCGGTAGCATCGCAGCGCAGCAGATCGAAGCGCACCCGTGCGCCGGGCTGATTGCTCTTGACGCGGATGTCGAGCGCAATCGGCAGCATGGCAGTGCGGGTATCGCTGTGACGCACGATATCGCGCACCAGGTTGCGCGCGATCGGACGTGCGAGTCGCAGCGCCGCGCGCGGGCTGACCTTGCGCCTGCGCGCGGCACGCACCAGGCGCGAAAGATAAGTGCCGGACAGCGTGTGATGCGTCCTGGCGATTCGTCCATAGGCGTCATAACGCCCGGTACGGGCACCCGCGATACGCCAGTCTGCCAGCTTGCTGCCATCGCGCCCGACCACCAGCTTACGCGCCATCACAGACCCCGACGCACACGGCATGTCGGTCAATCCGGCACCATCGTTTTGCGCGTGTGCCTGCCACAGGTAGCGTCGCCCGTCCAGGGTGTCAGGATCGACGCGCGGCGGGGCGGGATAGGTGGGCTGCCACATGCCGAACGAGTCCGAGCGCGCACCGAGACGAAAGATCACGCGCACAATCCAGATCAGAATGACGCACAATGCCACAATCCCGCCGACAAGGGCGATTTGCAGCGGATCATCGAGATCGAGGGCGATCGGCAAGGCACTTCCTTTTCATGATGCTGTGATCTCGACTATAGACCACTTGACGCACGCTGCCAAGTCGCTTGACCGCCGCTTTGTCCACGCTGCCTCGGTGCAGCGGCGGGATCGATCGACGATGATCGATCCCGCCGCTGGTGCGCCACATCCGCTTATGGAGCACCGAATTAAACCTGACGCGATCATCACAGCGGACGCCTTGTTATCAGTCCCTGGGGCGATCGCGCCAATTCTGAATCGTTTGTCCACTAACTGTTGGAGACAGGACCGAATCGATAGACGCTGCCGCTGTAATCGACCAGATACAGCTCGCCAGCCTGATCTTCTCCAAACGAACTGATACTGTGACCGGTGTCCAGCAGCAGCGTATCCGCCCACTCACCCGCGCTGTCCCGGTAGGCAGACCACATAATACCGGAACCAAAGTCGCCGTACAGATACGCCCCCTGCCAGTCAGGGATGGCATCGCCGCGATAGACATATCCGCCTGTGACCGAGATCCCCAGCGTGTGCGAATATTCCGCGATCGGCATCACCATATCCGCGCTGCCCGCCGCGCCGCTGAACGGATGCGTGCCTTCGTACACGTTCCAGCCGAGATTGACGCCACCCTGTCCCGCCGGGATGAAATTGACTTCTTCCCAGGCGTTTTGTCCGACATCGGCGGCATACAGATCACCGGTCGCGGCGTCGAAGCTGAAGCGCCAGACGTTGCGCACGCCGTAGACCCAGATTTCCGGGCTGGCGTCAGCGCGTCCGACAAAAGGATTGTCGGCGGGCACCGCGTACCCCTCGCCGTCCGGCACATCGATATCGATGCGCGCGATCGATCCCAGCAGCGTCGTCAGGTCCTGCCCGTTATCGAATGGATCGCCGCCCGACCCGCCATCACCGAACGAGATGTACAGATAGCCGTCGGCACCGAATGCCATATGTCCGCCATTGTGATTCGGGAATGGCTGCTCGACGCGCATGATCTCGACCGCGCTGGACGGATCGGCGCGATTGGCATCGTCTGTCGAGACGTTGTAGCGTGCGACGATCGTGGTGCCGGCGTTGTCGTCGGTGTAATTGACGAAGAACAGACCGTTTTCAGCATACTGCGGATGAAATGCCAAGCCGAGCAATCCGCGCTCGGTATAGCCTTGCACGTTGACTGCTTCCTGACTGATCTGATCGGAAATATCCAGGAACGGCTGATCGAGGCGGGTATCCTGATCGAGAATCCAGATTTTGCCGCCCTGCTCGACCACGAACAGCCGAGCGCTGTCATCCCCGGCGTGGGTCAGATAGATCGGGCGGGTGAACCCATCCGCGACCTCGACCAAGCTCGCCGCGTTCGGATCGGGCGCCGCATCCCGCAAGACGGTGCTGTCCTGTGCCGTGCCGACGAACGCGCTCATCATCAGCACCAGAAAGGCGCCCATCCAGATCACCTGCTTGTTCATAACTGCCCTTTTAGCAAACATAGCTCACCTCGACCAGACTCGACCAACATTAGGATTATCGGACGCATCATGATGCGTCCCTACATCGTCTATGCAATGCAGCCTAACCGCATTTTTATAGAACCAGGGCGTAAAATCCACCCGCTTTAGCGGTGGGATATAAGCCCTTCACTTGCTTTAGCCATTTTTGATCATTGCTGTTCACTTTCATATGCGATATTTTCTGCGCAACTTACG
>DAOTUN010000018.1:0-12983 GCA_034437395.1 Anaerolineae bacterium
CAGGTCGGCGCGAGATCGGGTGAGACTCGCGTCAGGTCGGGAAAGCCGCGATAGAGCGTTTCCAGCGCTTCGCCGAGCAGCCCGCGTTCCAGGTTCTCGCGCTGCCCGCCCGAAAGTGGCCGACCGAGAACGGTTTCGTACAAGCGCGTGGTGTGGCTGACCTGTTCCAAGAGCGTCGGGAACATCACATCCTGCGGATTGAGCTTGGTCGCCTTCGCGCTCAGCACATACCATGGCAAGCCGAAGGCTTCGGCGATGTGCCGCCCGTGTCCCATCGGTTCGAGCATGTCAAACGAGATGCCGTTTTCGGCATATTCACGGGTGAGATAGCAGTTGAGCGCAAACGTCTTGCCGTAGCCTGACTGCCCGACCCAGACTTCATGGGTGGCGCGTTTGTCGCGCCACGAGTTGTGAAAAACCGGATACGCCCCGCCAACCGCTTCGCCGCGCAGCACGCCGTCCGTGGTCGAGAGTTTGCGGTAGCCGAGCGGCGCGAGCATCAGTGCCAGTTCACGCGAGGTCACCGGCCACGTCGTGGTCGGCAGCGCGATATCTTTGGTACGCTTCGCGGTGAAGAAGCTGACCGCCCGCGAGAGCAGTTCCCCGACTTCCTGGCGCAGCGAGAACCAAGCCCGCGTTTCATTGACCGCCGCCGCGATGCGCTCTTTGAGCGTGTCCAGATCATCGGCTGCTACCGCGACGGCGATCTGCACCAGATGAAGCGCATCGCCGTTATTGATCTCCTGCAATGCCCTGCGGCAGTCGGTCACGCGCTGTACCGAACGGCTGTCTTCGCCTCGCACACCCGCCAGATGGACTTGATATGCCTGAATGATGCTCTCGATGGCATCAATGGCGGCGTTGCGGTCATAGGTTTTCGGGATGTCCACCGCCAGTGCCAGCGGAAAGTTGAGGCGCAGCAGCGGCGGTAAGGGGCGGAAGAAATTCCATGTCGAAGGTGCGAATTCATACGAAGTCAACACCGCCCAATACGGACGCCCACCGGGACGACCGGACGGCGCGAGATGCCAGAAGGGACGGTCACGCAGCTCGTAGCGCCCCTCGAACAGCGCCGGGAAGGCCGCTTCGGTCACAGGCGTGTCGAACGCCGACGACAAGCCGCCCGCAATCGCACGCGGATTCTGGTCATTCCACAGCGCCATCCCACACAGCGCCCGCTGATACTCCGCACCAGCATTCATGCGCTCGTACTCACGGCGGTACTCGATCAGCAGGTCGCGCCGCTGTTCGTCGTCGGTATCGAGTTCAGCATCGTCGAGCGCAGCGATCTTGCCGTCGAGCGTGGCGGGCATCTGCCAGCACAGGAAGCGCGCTTCGCCCGACAGCGTGCGCAGCCAGGTCGAGAAGCGAGCTTGCAGCGCGGTGGCACCCTCATCGGTCGCGTGCAGCATGATGTCGAACGGCTCGATTAGAAACGAGCGAAGTTGAGTCACAGTGCCTCCTCTGTCAGCGTCTGCGCACCTAAAGGCGCGTTGACGAACACCAGCCCATCGCCTTTGTCCAGGTCACGAGCGCGGGCGAACGTCACCCATTCGGACAAATCGACTTCGACCAGTCCGGCGGGCGCGGCGAAGACTGCGCGCCCGTCCAGCACGGCGGTATCGGTCGAGAGGTTGAGCAGCTTCGCCAGCTCGTTCGCCAGTCCGTTTGGGTGCGTTGCGGCGGCGAGCAGCAGCGACCCGCGCATATTCAGCCACAGTCGCATCCACAGCGGCAGCCCGCCGCGCGGCGCGGTCAGCACGACCACGAGCAGCGCGACGACGATGCCAGCGGAAATGGCGAGATTGGGCAGCGCGAAGCGGCACAGTGTGTAGGTGAAACCGCCCGCGATGCCGCCGAACAGGAGCCGCTTGAACGGCACGCCGCCAAAGCCCTTCTCGTCCCGGCTGAGGATGTGCGATTTGAAGTCGGCAGCCATCGGGCAGCCTCCCATGCAAAAATGCGCGGAGGCAGACACCTCCGCGCCAGCGGACGAAATGGGTTAGGTGAAGGTGATCAGCGCGGTGACGCTGGAGGCGAAGACGACGAACAGGAGACCGATCACGACCTGGTTGGCGGCTTTTGGATTGTCGCGCTTCCAGTCCCCGATCAGGGGCCAGCTGGAACCCATGTACATGATGCCGAGCCCGATAAACCCGATGATCGCGGCGATGGGCGCGATGATCTGCGCCACATCCTGAATATCTCCGAACAAATCCTGAATGGCGGTACTGAGATCCACGAATGAACTCCTTGTCTGAACGGTTACACAACCTCACCGCCTCCACCCAGACGGACGAAGGCGGCAGGGTCAGGAAACGGGACTTACGACGCCTGCACGTCGATCACGGGCAGCACCGGGGCGGAAAAAGCGGTCACGTCCAATCCGACGCTGAACGCGGTCACGTCCGAAACGATGGACGACGCCTGTACGCCGGGGGTGAAGATGGTGGACGAGGCGGTCACGTCGGGGCGACTGCCACCGACGCTGTGCGACTGCGCGAATGCGCTCCCGATGGGCAGCACGCAGGCTGCCGCGAACAGCGAAAACAGGACTTTCTTCACGAGACGACCCTCCTGAGGTCTAAGCGGGTAACACTCTCAGGGTAGCAAAGCCGGGATCGTCAACCGCCGGAGGATTCCAGTTTGGGGATAGGAGGATTCCGGTCGCCAGATGGAGGATTCCGGGTTTTGTGTACGGGGCATGAAAAACCATGCATACCGTCCCGCCGTGGATGAACGGTATGCATGGTTATGAAGGGTTTTTTGCGCTGCGAGGAGTCAAAAAAATACGAGAGGGTCAGCGCTTCTTCTTGTCGGATGCATAGAGGAACGCACGCATCTCGTTTACGGGAATGAGTCGCGCTTGTGCAGGGATAAACACGCCATCATCGCGCTGGCAGTAGTAGAGCTGTTTCCAACGTTCAAGTGCGCGCTTCCACGCCTCAACTTGCAGCGGATACTGCGCCTCGGCTTCACGCAGCGTCCTTGTCTCACGCCGACTGGATAACCACGCCCACCGGATCAGCACGATTGCAGCGAAAAGGAGGATGACCACCGGGACGAAGATGAGCAGCGGATTTTCGCGGTACGTCGTGTAAAGCAATGGTAAAGAACATACCGCGCCAACGATCATCAATCCAAGAATTGAACCCGCGCAGTTCCAGTGAAAGTTTAGAAAAATCCCTGACCATCCCCGACGAAATGGTTGCGTTGGCTTTTGAGGCGGTGCAAGCGCAGATGCAAGCTCTGTACGAGAAACGGAACGTCCAAAACCAGTATAAAACTGCGTATCATCGCCGCTGATCGACATGCCAAGCCGATTTGAATCCGTGTAAGTCGTGCCTTCATCGACAATCGACGTAACTTTGCGAATAACGTCGGCTCGCCCACACTTCGGACAGGCAATGGATTTATTCAGCATGAGACATCCTCTTTATCGAACTCTACTGTTGAAGAGAAAACGATACTCAGCAAAATGATTTACTCAGGCAAAAACTCTGCCACGATCTGCTGCGCTTGCAGAAGCACCGCTTCGCGCAGTGCTTCCGGCTCGATGATCTCGGCATCGGTCCCCAGCCCCAATACCAGCATCCGTGCTTCCTCAAGGGAACTGAACAGTAAATCGATCATCAGGTGTGCCCCATCGGGACTGGTGTCGCGGATCGTGAATCGCCCTGACGCATACCAGTTCAGGAATTGCAGCCTCGCGGCGGTGAGCCGCAGCGTGAACGCGAAGGTTGGCATATTGGCGACGAACTCGCTGGCGTGGGTGTGCCAATACTGAGCTAGGTCAAACGCTTCATCACGCTCAAAATGGGTGTCCAGCACCTCGACCCTACTAAAACGCGAGACGCGGTAGGTGTGCAGCTCGTTATCGCGCCGCGCGATGAGATACCACACACTCGCTTTGGCGACGAGGCTGTAGGGTTCAAGAATACGTTCGCTTACTTCCCCATCGCCGCGTTCATAGCGCACCTGAACGCGATAATCGGCAAACACTGCCGCTTTGAGCGTTTCCAGATGCGGCAGCGTTTCACCTTTGTGCCACCACCACGCCGGGTCAAGATGGATGCGCTGCTGCATCCGTTGCGCTTCCTGCCGATGCAGCGATGGCAGCGCAGCGAATAGTTTGAGCAGCGTTGCCTCGGCGGCCTGACCCAGACCAACATCCCGCAGTGGTCCGGGGCGGGTGGAGACAAACAGAGCGCGAACCTCGACTTCCTTCAATCCGGTCAGCGAGACCCGGTAGTGTTCATCTAAATACACGCCGCCGCCATGTCCCGCCTCTGCATGAACAGGCACGCCGGCAATGCTCAGCGCTTCAATGTCGCGCAAGATGGTGCGCCGTGAAACCTCTAGTGTTTCTGCCAGCGCAAGCGTGGTCGTTTTCCCCTGTGCCTGAAGGATGAGCATGATGGACAGCAGCCGATCTGCGCGCATCTTTACCACCTGAGTTTCTAAATCGATTTTCTGGTGACAGCAGATGTCACCAGACCCATTTTATGCTGAGTTTGTCGAACGTTTCAACTCAGGGAGTATAGCTATCGTGAACAAAGTATTTTCGTGGATCGAGATTCCGGTGAAAGACATTGAGCGTGCCGCCAAGTTCTACGGACAACTGCTTAACCGGGAACTGACCATCACCGATATGCCGCCGCGCCGGATGGCGACGCTGTACTTCGAGCCGAATGAAGTCGGTGGATCGCTGTTACAGTCGCCGGGCGTAGAGCCGGGTAATCAGGGAACACATGTGTATCTGAATGCCGGACACGGCAGCGAATTAGAGGCAATGATCGAGCGCGTGCGTTCATTGGGCGCTGAGATCATCATTCCAGCGACCCCGATGGGCGGTGACGGACGCTTTGCATCGTTCAAGGATACCGAGGGCAATATCCTGTCGCTGTTTGCGGAGAACTAATATCCGACTGTTAGAGACAGCAGCGTTCCTTCACACAGGCAGGTGAGTAAAAATAACCCTGCATACCATGACGCAAAATCATAAACGGTGTGCAGGGTTGTGAATTATTTTTCGCGATACACCGAACTCAGATAGTGGCGGGTAACCAACGGGAGTACACCAAAAGCATGGCCATTCGTATCGTTCGCCTCGGCACGCCTCGAACCCCGGACGAAGGGCTGCGCTTGGGAACGGTTCGCCGCCCACCGCGCGGAGTGCGCAAACAGGACTGGGGTTCGCGAGATTACTTTGATGTGTGGCTGCCGGAGCTGGCACCAAGTGAAGACTTGCGTGCGTGGGCGCTGGCCGAACCCCTGACACCACGACGGTGGGCATCCTATGAACGGCGTTACCTGGCTCAGATGCGGCGCCCACAGGCCCAGCGCCTGATCACCTTACTGGCTGCACTTTCCCGGCAGACGAATTTCTCTGTGGGCTGTTACTGCGAAGATGAGCTGCATTGCCACAGAGCACTGCTGCGAATCCTTTTAGCCGAGCAGGGTGCTGCGATCGTGTAGAGCGGGTGACACAGCCGAAGTCCGACGTGGCGCAGCGCTATGCAGCAACCAGACATCGCAGTTCTGAGCAAACGTTTCCCTTAAAACTCCACCGCAAACCGCCACGCACCGACACCGAGCGCCCCGAACGGCTCCCCGCTCCATGTCCACACAAGTGTCAAGTCTGCCGCCTGACCCGGCAGCAGGTCGAATGGAAACAGTCCTTCGGCGGGCGTGCGTGGACCCGGCGGATTTTCGGCATAACCGAGCGCCAGCCACACATCGTCCGGCGTCATTGGAATCATCGTCGCGCCGCCGTTGTACAATCGAAGTTGCGTCGTGATTCGCCCTTCCGCCGTCGTCACAGAGACGATCTGTACATCCAGCCCAATGAACGGGATCGGTGTCGGTGTGGCAGTCGGTAGCGATGTTTGAGTAACCGTGACGACCGGCTGCGCCAGCGCGCCGATGAGTTCACCCATACGTCCGAGTTCCTGCTCGACTGGATACGCGGCTGTGACCAGCGTGCGTGTCGCTGTCGGCATTCCGTCTGCGTCGGTCTCGCCGAGCAGTAGCAAGACTAAGCCCGGATTGACCTGGCGGAAGATATCCGTGTCACTGCGCCGCACTTCACGCTTGTCCTCGAAAGCAAAGGTCAGGATCGCGCCCGTGTTCATCTGCAAGCGAAACTCCGCGCCCGCGTCGATCTGCGCGAACCACTCAGCATTGTCCTCCGACCAGGGGATGCCGATCACAGGGCGGACGCTCATCCCGTTCAGATACGATGCGGTATCCGGGTTCGGGTCATAATTCCATTCCGACGCGCGCACCGCTCGGCGCTGCACCACCCACACGCGCGGCACGTTTTCACCCTGCACCGCGATTTGCAGGTTGATCGGGTAGAACGGTGCGCGGCTGGTGTCGCCGCCTTCAATCACATCGTCCTGTGCTTCCAGCGCCAGCGGCGTCGGCGTGACCCCGCCGGGCAGCGTGGCGGTCATGTCCACATCAGGCGTGACTTCGACCAATCCGCCGCCCGAACCGCGCAGAAAAACCAGTGCGACCATACCGATCATCAGCGCGCCCAACACTGCCAGTACCTTGCCTGACGGCTTGCCCGCCTTCGCGGTCTGCACGTTTTCCGGTGCGTTAATGCTTTCGCCGCGTTCAGCCGCTTCCTGCACACGTTTTGGCGCACGCGCCCAGCGCATCCCGATGGGGACAAGTGCCGACTCGTAGTAGCGCTTGAGCAGCGCCAGCGCGATCCGGCGTTCCTTCGCGTCCGACCCTTCCGCGCCCGCCGTCTTCACTTCACGGTCGTAGGCGGCGCGGTATGCCCGCTGCCTGTCCGTTGGCACCAATTCCCACAGCGCGCGCAACTCGTCGAGCGAGAGCAACCGCAGTTCCTCGACCGTGTGGTACTTCAGCATCTCAATCATGAACGGTTTCCTCCCAACATGCCTTCACTGCCGCTCAGCGCGCTGTTCGAGCGCATCGCGTCGTCATAGCTGCTATAGTCGTCACTGCTTTGATCAGGCACTTCAACCGTGATGTTTGGCGCGACTGTTACTTCTGGCGCGACGGTGATGGCCGGCGCGGGCATCGTGCCGTAAGCGGTGATCTCATTGGGGAGCAGACGCGCCGCGATCTCCAGTCGATTGACCTCACGCTCGGCTTCTTCCCGCGAACGCCCCACATCGACCGCACCTCCCATCAGTTCGGCGCGCATTTCTGGCAACATGCGCCGATCCGGACTTTCCTTGACTTCCTGCCCGACACGCTCGGTTTGCTCCGGCGTTAGACCCAAGCGCGCTGCGTTATCTATGAACATGCCGAACCGTGCCAAATCATCGCGCACAGGCGGCTTGCCGTCCGCCAGCGGAGTCACGCCGACTGCCTGCGCCATCAGCCCGGCAACCGACAGGTGATCGACACCACCAGCACCGCGCCCGCCGATCAGCCTCATCACGTCGCCCATAACACTGGATACGTCGGCGCTTCCAGTCACACGTAGACTGCCGCTCATCGTGCCGGCGGCACGTTCGAGGGCTTCCGCACTCCGCTCCAGTCGTCCCGCAGCACTCTCGACGCGATCGGAATCGGACTTACCTGTTTCCCGTTCATTCCTAGACTGCGCCACTTCTGCGATATGCTGTTCCATCTCTTCGCCGCGCATATCATCAGCATACGTTGCACGCGCGCGCGCCAGTTCCTCATCGGCAGACGCCTCCGTTGGCGTTGGGGCGACAGGCGTGAACATGCCTGTGCGCTTACGCTTCACCGGCGTGAACATGGGCGTCAGTTCACCATCTTCATCTTCGATCCATTCCATTTGGCGGGCGGCTTCAGCACGCGCTTCATCCAACTTGCGGGGCCGTTTGCCGATCGGATAAGTCATCGCTTCCAATTTTTCACCCACGGCAGGAACAAGCATTGGACGACCGATCACCTCTCCCCGTTTGTTGTAAATCGCGTTCTCTGGGTCGTAGTCCGAAAGCAGCTGCGTGCCAAGGCGCGGTCCGAGTGCTGGTCCGTAGATCGGCACGTCGCGTGCCACGCGGCGAACGGTTGCCCCTTCGGTAAATTGTTCCGCCGCGTCACCGAGTGGTGTGCCGCGCAGGTTTGGCAACCGCGTGATCGACCGCGCCGCGTCCGCCAACGGTTCGACACCGCCGAAGGTCAGACCCGCCGCCTGCGCCGGGGTTGCGCCGCTGCGCAGCGCCGTCGCGCCCGCCATCGCGCTCGAGCCAATTCCAACGACAGTCCCGGATACGGCAGAAGCCAGTCCCGCCGCACCGACTGCACCCGCCGCACCCATGACTGCCGCCGCGCCAGGACTGATGAGCGCGCCACCCGTCGCTTGCCCAAAGGCGTTGAACAGACGGTTGAACGAGTTCCAGACTGCTTTCACGCCGCTGAACAGCACGATCACCATGAAGATCAGGCAAATCAAACCTACACCCAGCACGACGATGCCGTTGCCGCTTGCCGTCCCCGCCAGGAAGAACGTCACGACGAGCGACTGAATCAGCGCAATCACGATCGTCTGGATGATCAGCTCGATCCACAGGTCGATGATGGAACGGGCGATGACCTCCGTTTTCTTGAAGAACGCGAACAGGATCGCCACGCCGAACGAGATGAAGGTCAGCCCCTGCGCGATAGTGAGCAGCAGGTACACGAGCTGTTCGGTCACGCCGAACAGAATGAGCGGCCATGCGGTCAGCAGCCGTCCCTGTGCCGCCATCGTCATGCCGAGCGAGTCGGAGCGCTGGAGCGCGGTCATCGCCGGGAAGAAAACCGGATCGCGGTCATTGGCGAAGAACGAACCCGGACGCCGCCATTCCCACGGGACACTGCCCGCTGTCCACAAGCCGGTTGCCGGGTCAGGCGTGTGCGGCTGGCAGTACGGATCGCGGGGCGTAGAGGGGTAGCCCATCAGGTCGATGCCGTCGGCACGCAGATATGCCAGCGCCACGTCCAGCCCATCGATGGTGTAGTTCCACACGGGCATGTACGAGCCGAAGTTGTCGCACAGCGTCAGAATGCCCATATCGGCGCTGTCCACACTGGAGAGCGAATTGAAGGCGGTTCCAGTGGCGGCGCTCAGCCCGCTCAGGCTGCTGGCGTAGAACGCCTGCGAGATATCGCGGCGGAAGTCGCTCATGCCCTGATACAGGCTGGGTCCCAGTGAGAAGAACAGCGCGCCCGCCAAATACCAGGCGATGGCGCTGCGCGGTTCGACGATCCGCATCCGCGCGAAGGCGGCGAGCAGGTAAGTGATTCCCAGCACCAGCAGCGCGACGACGAACGAGATACTCACCGCCACCTGCAAACTGGCGTTGGTCTGGGTGATCAGCGGCGTAAAGGCGTTATCGATGAGCCACTGGTTCATCAGTTCGATGGTGTACCCCATCATCAGAAACGCACGCTGCAAGCTCCAGCCCATCCCCGCCAGCGAGAACATCAGGTTCCACCACAGGGTATCGATCTGGATTTGCAGCCCATTCAGCACATCGTCAACGATTGGCATTCGTCATTCCTTTCTATGGAGGCGGCAGCACGCCGGCAGGTGGATCAGCAATGGTGCCAGCACAGGATGGGTTGGTTTCGGTGCGCCAGAGGAGCGCATTACTGCCCGGCAGACGCGGCGGTGGTGTTGGGCGGGTGGTCGGATCGAGCATGAAGGTGATACGGTCGGGGGCTGATCCATACGGGATGAAGGCGGCGAGCGTGAACATTTGCGTCGCACCCGGTGCAAGACCGACTGCCTCATAGGTCACGATCAGCCCGGCATCGACGGCGGCGTCGCTCGACGCGCCCCAAACGCCGGTCGTGCCGCCGACAATCTGACTGATGTAACTCTGGTAGGCGGGGAAGACGTCGTAGGTTCCAACGCTCAGGTTGCGAATCTCGATCCCCCATACGGTGACGGTACGCCCGGCAAGGGTGTTGATTGTGTAAATCGTGGTCAGCCGGAAACGCGCTGACTGCGGGCTGCGCGCGAACACCGCATCGCCCCGATAGAAGGCGGCAGGCGGACGGATAGCATAGGGCGTGACCGTCGGCGGTGGCAGCGCGGTCGGGAACGGGACCAACGTCGGATAATCGGGGATCGGGACCAGCGTCGGCAGCAGTGTTGCCGTCAAGACGATCGGCGTCGGGCAGACGTAGACGGGCGCGCCGGTGATCCCGGTCAGCGTCCCGGTACAGGCGAGCGCCGCCAGTGAGAGCGTGAGTAGGCACAAAATGATGGGTTTCATGGGATCAATCCTGGTTGGTTGCCGGGGATAAGCAGGAGCGTGAACGCGGGCGCGCTGGTGCTGTTTCCTCCACGCTGAAGTTGCCAGGTCTCGCCAAAGTACGGGACGACAATCTGAGCGGGCGCATCGGTCACGACCTCGAAGGCGACATAGCCGCGCGCGTCAGTGAAGCCGCTGGCGATGACGCGGTTGATGTTCGTCTCGACCACACGCACGGAAATGCCAGCGACACCTTCAGCCGGATCGACGGTGCGATTGCCGTTTTCGTCATAGGCGATGACGACTTCAGCGTTGATGACGCGCGGCGGGACGGGTGTGCCGGTCGCCTGCACCGTGGGCGGCGCGCCGATCAGTTCGACCCGCGCGGCAGGCTGTGGGGATGGTGATGGTGTGTTGGTGATGAGCGGCGGCGGGATAATCAGCGTATTCGCATCGCCGCGCCAGATATGGATCGCATCCAGCCCGACGACGTAGCCTTCGCTAGCATCGTTCTTCTGCCCGACGGCACGAATCTCCAGGCGGTGCGCGCCCTCGCCGACGAAGTACACATCGGTCGTCGGAAACGCCAGTTCATCGGCGTAAGCGTCGATGGTCTCCAGAACCGCCCCATCGACCAAAACATCGAATAGTCCCATGTTCTGCGCCGCGATGTAGCGCACCCGCACGGCTTCACCCTCGAACATGAAGCTGGCAGTGTCGTATGCGCCTTCGGTGCGGTGGTACTGCCCCCGGCTGGCGAACTGCGACAGGCGCGGTGTCCAGGCAGGCGCGTAGTTCACGGTTGGATAGTCCGACTCGAAGGCGTACCAGCCAATGAACGGCGGCGCAGTATCGGTCGCATCGGGCAGCGGCTCGACAGGCAGCGGCGGTTCGTACAGCACGGTCAGACCGTAGGGCAGGTCAGTCGGCTGCGGTGGCAGGACCACGCCCGGCATGACGACCGAAAACTCCAGCACGCGGGCGCTCAGCGTTGGAAACGGTGTGGGCTGCGGGGTCTCAGTCGGCGCGCTGGTCGGCGTTGCGCTAGCGGTTGGCGTAAGCGTCGGCAATCCGGTCGGGGATGGTGTCTCCGTCGGAGTCAGCGACGGCAGCACCATCAGGGTCGGAATTACGGTGTCGTCCGCACTCGTCTGAGCGCGGATCAGGAAAAAGGCGGCACTCCACGCCGTCAGGCAGAGCGCCGCCAACACGTATAGCGCCAGTCGTCGCATATCATTACTCCGGGGTTGGTTTACGCTGGTTTCAGCGTAACAAAGCGGAGTGACGCGACGACCGGAGGATTCCAGTTTTGGGGTAGGAGGATTCCGGTCGCCGGATGGAGGATTCCGGTTAGTCCGGAAAGCCGGCAAACCCTTCGGCGGTCGCTCGGCTGATCAGGTGGACGTTGGTCGTCGCGCCGAAGCGGGCGCGCATTTTCTCGGTCACCCAGTAGACGCGGCGCAGCTTCAGGTTCAGCCGTGATGCGATTTCACGCGCCGTGCAGCCGTGTGCCATCAGGCGCAGCACCGCACGCGCTTCCGGGTCAAGCTGCCAGTCACGATTGCCGCCCTGCATGAGGATCAGGTATTCCGCGTTTGCCGTCGGCGACAGGTACGGATACTCGCGCAGCACCATGTCGAGCGCGACCAGCAGGCAGGACGATAGGTCGTCTCCCGTCGCCAGATAGCCGGACACGCCCATCGTGAACAGGTCACGAATGACCAGTCCATCGGTGGACGCACCCATGACGATGATACGCGCCGACGGAGCAGCGCGGAGCAGCCGCTCGATCAGGGCGAGCGTGTCATACAGCGGATCGAAACGGTCGCCGAGCAGGATGATGGCGGGCTGGGACTCGCGCGCCAGCGCGATCAGCTCATCACCGTTTTCGGCAGTGGTTGTGGTAGTGTCGGCGCGTTCCCTGAGCAACGCCGCCGCGCCGACGACGGTCAGGCTGCTTCCGTCCGCGATTAGGATATGCGTAGTCATGTTCTTTTGCCCTCTCGGATTGTCCCGTCTCAGCCTAGCACAGACGGTAAAGGTGAGAACGCAAAAAAATTGCATACCGATGCAAATAATTGGCTTTACGATGAGAATCTTTTGCGCGTCCGTCATTCAAGCTGCTTGCGCACCTTCAGAATCTGATGCGCCATCGCCGCCAGTTGAGGGACATTTTGTACATTGTAAGTCCGCAGAAGCCGATTGATGGTGCGGTTGACCACACCGTACGTCACCCCTAGGTGAGCAGCAATTTCCTTCGCTTCCATCCCGTCGGTCAGCAGTTGCAGAATATCCAGGTCGCGCTGGGTAATCTTTGCCGGCAGCGCTACCGATTGATCCAGAAACTCTGCGATCAGGGGTGAAATCGTCGTATTGCCCTTCACCGCTGTTTGAATCGTGTGGTTCAGGGTGTTTCCCAAGTCATCGTCCTTGTGCAGCAGTGCTCGCACGCCCAAGGTAATCAACTTCTGAGCGACGCTGGCGGTCGGACGCTGCATGACCAGGATCACCACCAATCCCGGATGTACCTCTATCAGCCGCTTCAATGCTTTGACCATGTTCACCGTGTGCAGTGATTCATCGGTAATCAGCACTCGTGCGTTGTGGTTGTTCAGGAATGCGTCCGCGTCCGCCAGACTCTCGAATGATCCTGCCACGTCGATGTGTGTCCCTGACTGGGTGATAATCTGTTGCAAGCCTGCGCGAGTCAGCGCAATCGCAGAGACGATGACGACCTGAATATTCGCCATATTCTACCCCTCCTTTTCCATCATATTCGTTCTC
>DAOTUN010000019.1:0-82183 GCA_034437395.1 Anaerolineae bacterium
CGGATACAGTCAGGAAGCGTTAGCAGCGCACCTGGAAAAAGAAACCGATTTTGAGACCTTTTTCGCGGAAGCTGCTCAACTGAATCCGGCGGCGTCACGTTGTCGGTGCGGCGGATGATGCCGGTGATCGTACCGCGCAGATCGAGCGTGAAATTCGCTATCTGGATAAATTGATCGATGAGCTGGCAAAAGGAAAAACGCTGGAGAAGATTCTGCGCAAGCCGTAGGGACGCATCACATGCGTCCGCAGAAAGGCATCACAATGCGTCCGCAGAGAACATCGAGCGTCTCTGCGGACTTTTCATCTGCGAGAATGCTTAGACCCCCACATATGCCGCACTCGTCAGCGCCCACGACGCCACCGCGTCCATATTCAGATCGTGGCGCGTGCCATCGAGCCAGCGCCGATGGGCGGCGGCGGCGATCATGGCGGCGTTGTCGGTACACAGGCTCACGGGCGGGAACAGCACGGGCAGGGCGGTTTCGCGGCGCATGGCGTCACGCAGCGCGCTGTTGGCACTGACGCCGCCCGTGAGCAGAATCATCCGGGCGCCATGCACCTGAGCCGCACGCACCGTCTTGCTCACCAGCGACTCGACCAGCGCGCGTTGAAAGCTGGCAGCCACGTCCGCGACGCTGATACCCGATCGCAGCACGACCGCGCGATTGTCACGCGCGGGCGCGACCGAGCCAGCGGCGCGCTTTGGCTGTGCGGGCGCGACCGTCGCGGCGCGCAAGACCGCCGTTTTGAGTCCGCTGAAGCTGAAGTCGAACGAGTCGTCGCTCTTGCCGCGCGGAAAGTCGAAGGCGGTGGCGTTGCCCTTTGCGGCGATCTTCTCGATGTGCGGTCCGCCGGGAAACGGAAGTCCGAGCGTGCGCCCTACCTTGTCGAACGCCTCGCCAGCGGCGTCGTCGAGCGTCCCGCCGAGGCGGGTATAGGCACCGTGCCCGCTCATCAGCAGCAGCTCGGTGTGTCCGCCGCTGACGATCAGGACGATGGCAGGAAATTCGACGGGTTCGGGCGCGTCGGCGTCGCGTCCGTCGAGCCAGAGCGCGCAGACATGCCCTTCCAGGTGGTTGACCCCGATCAGCGGCTTGTCCAGCGCCAGCGCCAGACCTTTGGCGTAGTTGACCCCCACCAGCAGCGAGCCGATCAAGCCGGGTCCGCGCGTGACGGCGATCGCATCGACCTGATCGGGCGCCACGCCGGACTCATGCCACGCCTGCGCGACGACGCTGCTGATCGCCTCGACGTGAGCGCGGCTGGCGACCTCCGGGTAGACCCCGCCGTAGCGCGCGTGTAACTCGATCTGCGAGGCGATCACGTTCGACAGGATCACCCGCCCATCGCGCACGACCGCCGCCGCCGTTTCATCGCACGACGACTCGATGGCGAAGATCAGCGTCATGACCGCCCCCCGGCGTAGATCGTCGGACGCGCGCCGATCTCGACGTATTCGCGGCGGGCGCGTTCTGCGATCTGAAACAGGTCGGCTTCCTCGGTCGGCAGGTCGTTGATGGTGTGCCACAGCGCCGCCGCCACCATGCCCAGGGCGTGATCCCGACGCGGACCGGCGGGTTCGTCGCTGCACACGACGATCTCGGCGCCGGGGAGCGACTGGAGATCGCTGAGGGCGGTCACGCCCGCCAGATAACGCGCCCACGCCGGGATCGGGCGGCGGTAGAGCGTGATGCCGCGCCGGGCGCCGCGCAGGTCAAAGCGGGCGCGGCGGGGCGAGTCGGCGTCGTGGACGACATAAAAGGAAGCGCCTGTGAAGCGGGCAGCCGCCCATGCCGCGCGTCCGCTGGCGCCGACGACCAGATCGGGTTCGCCGCCGCAGCGCGTGTCAAAGCCCGCCAGCAGGCGGACGGGGGGATCGAGAGGGGAGGTCATGGACACCGTTTATTTCTCTCAATGAACTTTATGATAGGGACACTGCATGATGTGCTGCATGTGTGACGCGAATCACCCCATTATACCCGATCCTGACACGGCATCCTGCGCGGGCGATCCATATAGCCCTCACCCTAAATCCCTCTCCCACAAGAGGAGAGGGACTTTCCAGTGCGTTTCTCCCCTTCGCCCCTCGCGGGAGAAGGGGTCGGGGGATGAGGGCTACCCGAATAGTTACTAAAACGACAAAGTGGGTTACGCTATGCGGCATCATCACTGAATGGGGAAGCCGCTCATGTCCAGCACGCCGACGATCTTCATCTCATATTCGCGCCGCGACGGTCACGAGTTCGCGCAGTCGCTGCGAGAGCAGCTCAAGGATGAGTTCGCGCTGTGGCAGGATGTGGTCGCCTTACAGGGCGGCGATGACTGGTGGGAGGCGATCAAAGGGGCGATAGAGCGAGTCGATACCCTCCTGCTGGTGATCACCAAAAAAGCGCTGCTGTCGCATTTCGTGCGCCGCGAATAGGTGTATGCGCGGCGCCTGGGCAAACAGATCGTTCCGGTGGTACTGGATGAAGCGATGCTCACCGACATTCCGCGCTGGCTGGAGCGCAGACACGTCTATATCCTCGATCCGGGCTATCAGGATTACCCTCAGCATCACGCTAACCTGCTGGCGCAACTGCGCGACCCCAAGCCGCAACCGCCCGTCCTCAACCAGACGCCGCCGCTGCCTGATACCTACGTCGAGCGCCCGACACTGCAAAGCGCGATCCTCGACCAGGTGATCGGGGTGAGCCGCGCACAACCGACGATCGGGGTGACCACGCTGCTCGGCGGCGGCGGCTTTGGCAAGACCAACCTGGTACAGGCGATCGGGGGCGACCCCGACGTGACCAATTCATATGCTGGAGGGGTGTATTACGTCACGGTCGGCGAGACCAGACAGGAATTCGCGCGCGATCTGAATATCATCCTGCGCGATCTGCACAAACCGGAAGTCTCGCCCGACGATGCACCGTCGAAAGTACGGGAAGCGCTGCTGGAGCGCGAATGTCTGCTCATCCTCGATGACGTGTGGGGCACGCACGACATCGCCGGACTGCTGCCGTTACCAGCAGGGCATGTGCTGATCAGCACCCGCGAACCGTCGGTAGCGGCGCTCTGCACCACCACGCCGATCGCGGTCGCTGAAATGGAAGCGCACGAAGCGGCGGCGATGCTGACCCGCTATTTACCGCGCCAGACCGCACCCACATCCCAGGAACAGCAGGCGCTGCGGCACTTAGGCGAACGATTGGGGGAGTGGCCGCTGCTGCTGAATATCTTCGGCGGGGTGCTGCGCGAGGAAGTGGTGGTCAACCGGCAGTCGCTCAAAGCGGCGCTCGCGTATGTGAATGAAGGGCTGGACACCGAGGGGCTGGCGGTATTCGGACGCGACGATGCCGGACGAAATGCCGCGCTGGAAGCCAGTATGTCGGTGAGTCTGCGCCGTTTCACCGAGGCGGAACGGTCATGCCTGTACAAGCTGGCGATCTTCCCCGATGACGTGGCAGTCAGTGCAGGCGCCGCCGCCGCGCTGTGGCGTGCCTCTGGCGCAATGAACGACTTTCAGGCAAAGAAGCTGCTCAGGCGCTTTGCGGGCAGCTTCACCCTGCCTGAAATCGGGGGGGCTTTTCGATTACACGACAAGATGAAGGAATATTTAGGGGGCAAGCTGGGAGGGGGCGCCCTGGCTGACCTGCACGCCGCCCTGATCGCCGCGCTCGGCGACCCGCACGCGCTGCCCGACGCCTACGCCTGGCGCTATTACGCCTATCACCTGATCGCGGCGCGACAAGCCGACGCGCTCGGCGCCCTGCTGATCGACCCGCGCTGGCTGCGTGCCAAGCTGGGCGCGCTGGCTGCCCCCGACCTGCTGGCGGACTTCGCGGCCTACGCGGGTGTGACACCCGCTGCCCCGATGGCGGACGCCGAACTGGTGCGCCTGATCGAGTCGGCGGTGCGCCTGTCGCTGGATGCGCTGGAACAGGATCAAACCCAGTGGGCGCAGCAGATGCGCGGACGGCTGCCGTCGCAGCATCAGAACGCAGGGGCGGCGGCGTTCGTGGCGCGCCTGACCGACGAGCCGGGGGCGCTGAGGTTGATCGACAACGGCTATCCGGCGCTGCTGGCGGCGGGCGGGGCGCTGCTGCGCACGATGACGGGACACACGAACGGGGTGGACGGCGCGCTGGCGCTGGCGGATAGTCGCCTGCTCTCGTGGTCGTATGTCAAGAGATACACCTCGCCACGGGACACCACGCTGCGGCTGTGGAGCGCCGACGGGGCGCCGCTGGCTGCCCTGGAGGGTCACTCGGATTCTGTGTACGGCGCGCTGGCGCTGGCGGATGGGCGCCTGCTGTCGTGGGCGCGTGACAGGACGCTGCGGCTCTGGCGCGCCGACGGGGTGCCGCTGGAAGTGCTGCACGACTGGCGCGCGGACTCTCCAGGCGCAGCGATCGCATGGGCGCGCGCACGCGGCTTCGATCCGGCGGCGCTGTTAGAAGCAGAGGATGCGCTGATCGGTGACGCTGTTCTCTATTGGCATCGGGGCGAGCGTATCACCCAGTATGATCGGCACAGCGGCGCGGTGCGCGCGCAGTTCATCGCAGATAGCTCGATCACCTGCCTCGCCCTGAGCCGCGACGGCAGGACGCTGGCGGCGGGGGATGAGGCGGGGCGGGTGCTGTTCTTCAGGGTGGGGTGATCCGTTTTTCGCGGCAAGGTATGATTGTCTTGCCGATGGACTGGCAGGCGCGTTTTTATACGGTGGCTCGGCGTAACCCGCCCCCCTGCCCGCACGTATAGAGTCGCATCATCGTATACACAGGAGTCACCTCAGATGGCGGCGATCACAGGACGCGACTCGGCAGCACAGCGAGTCGTCACACGACAGGATGGCACTCCGCAAGGCAGCGCGGGCTTCGACTGGCTGATGATCGGCTTGTCGGCGCTGTTTCTCGCCGGGTTGTGGGTAGATGGCTGGGCGCACTTTCACGGCGAGGTCGATGGCAGCTTCTTCACCCCCTGGCATTTGCTCTTTTATGGCAGCTTTGCGATCGCCGCTGCCACGCTGGTTTATTTCCAGGTGCGCAACACCGGCAAAGGGTTCGCCTTCACGCGCGCGCTGCCGCGCGGCTACTGGCTGTCGCTGGTGGGCGTGGGCGTGTTCGCGGTCGGCGGCGCGGGCGACATGGTGTGGCACACGCTGTTCGGCATCGAGGACGGGTCAGAGGCGCTGACCAGCCCGACTCACCTGCTGCTGGCGATCGGCATGGGGCTGGTGTTCACGGGCGCGATGCGGTCGGCGTGGACGCGCTTTCCCACCCGCGAGGCGGCGCGCGGCTGGCGTGATCTGGGCGCGATGATCCTGGGCGCGGCGCTGACGCTGACGCTGGTGATGTTCTTCGTCAGTTATGGCAATCCGATCGTCAATCCAGCGCCGCTGCTGGACTTTCCGACCGCGTTCGGGATGCGCGACGCCATGCAGGACTTTGGCGTGACCGGGGTGGTGTTCACGGCGGCGCTGTTCGCGGCGGTCGTGAGTCTGCTGGCATGGCGCTGGCGGCTGCCGTTCGGGACGTTCGTGGTGCTGTTCGTGGTGCCGACGGCGCTGCTGACGGTGCTGAACGATTTTTACCCCCTGATCGTTCCGGCGTTGGTGGCGGGCGTGATCGCGGATGTCGCCTATGCGCTGCTGCGACCGTCGCCAGAGCGCGGCGGGCGCTACCTGCTGTTCTGTGGGCTGGCGCCGCTGGTTTATTTCAGCCTGTACATGGTCACCCTGAGTGCGCTGGAACCGCTGCGCTGGAGTGTGCATGTCTGGACGGGGGCGGCGTTCCTGTCGGGTGTGGTCGGCGTGCTGCTCGCGGGCGTGATCAGCAGCGCGCATAGTGGGACGGCGGTCGTAGACTAGGGTGTATTGACGTTTTGCATTTGCATTTTCAAGACAAAGGGACGGCAACAATGCCGTCCCTGCACGTTACAATCCGCTGCTTATTCATGTCACGCCAAGGATTCCCCTGATGTGGAATAAAGAGACTCTTCTGAAGCACAGTGCCGATCTAAGACAGTTCATCGATTTTCGCTCCTCCACACTGGCAGACGGTCAGCGGGTCATCGACGCGCACAACAGCAGCGGGCTGACGTTTACGCTGCTGCCCGATCGCGGCATGGACATCACCAGCGCGGCGTACAACGGGCTGCCGCTGACCTGGCTGGCAGCAGGCTCGCCCAAGCCCGCCGACTTTGCCGCGCCCTGGCTGCGCCTGTTCAACGGCGGGCTGCTGACCACCTGCGGGCTGACGCACGCGGGCGCGTCCGACACCGATCCGGTCACGGGCGAAAAGCGCGATCTGCATGGCAGATATACCCGGCTGCGCGCCGACGCGATCGAGGCGCGCACATTTTTCGACGCCGACGGCATCCTGAATGCCGAGCTGGTGTCCAGCATCAGCGAGAACAGCCTGTTCGGGGAACAGCTTCGGCTCAAGCGCTTGTACGTTCTGTCGGTCGGCAGTCCGTCGGTCACGATCTGCGACACGGTGGAAAATTGCGGCGACATGCCGACGCCGTTCATGATCCTCTATCATTTCAACCTGGGCTATCCGCTGGTGCGCGCGGGGGCACGGCTGCTCTCGCCTGCACACACGATCGCGCCGCGCGACGATGCCGCCCGCGCCGGGCTCGACCGTCATATGCACTACGACGCGCCGACGCCCGGCTATGCCGAACAGGTGTTTTTCCACACGATCGCCCCGCAAGGCGGGCGCGCATCGGTCGCGCTGGTCAATGAGACCTTTGGGCTGCGTCTCGACTGGACGACCCAGCACAGCCCGTATTTCACCCAGTGGAAAAATACGCGCCAGGGGATTTACGTCAGCGGGATCGAGCCGGGCAACTGTCTGCCGGAAGGTCAGGAGTCGGCGCGGGCGAATGGGCGGCTGGTGCTGCTGCAGCCCGGCGAAACGCACACGTTCATGAATATGATGACGGTGCTGCCCGACGCGGCGGCGATCGCGGCGGTGGAGGCGGAGTTCGCGGGGTGGGGATAGGGGGTTAGAGAAATAAGAGGGGTGTGGCGTGTGCCGCACCCCTCTATTGCTGCCGCTTAAACCGGCTCTGCTTCCAGATATTCGAGACTCTGATGGCGGAAGTAGGTATTGTACAGCTCGGCGTAATGCCCGCCGCCCGCCAGCAGCGAGTCGTGCGTGCCCTGCTCGATGATGGCGCCGTCGCGCAGCACGATGATCCGGTCGGCATTCCTGATCGTGGACAGACGGTGCGCGATCACGATCGAGGTGCGTCCTGCCAGCACGGTGTCCAGACCTTCCTGGATCAGAGTCTCGGTCAGCGGATCGACGCTGGCGGTCGCCTCATCGAGGATGCAGATGGTCGGATTTTGCAGCAGCACACGACCGAGCGCGACGAGCTGGCGCTGTCCCATCGACAGACTGCTGCCGCGTTCGCCGACCTGGGTCTCCAAGCCGTCGGGCAGCGTGCGAATCCAGTCCCCTTGTCCCACCAGGTGCGCGATCCGCTCGATGTCGGCGTCGCTGGCGTCCTGCACGCCATAGCGCAGATTCTCGCGCACAGTGCCGTCGAACAGGAACGGAGTCTGCGTGACGATGCCCAGACGCGCGCGATACGCGCCCAGGTCGAGCGAGCGGATGTCTTGTCCGTCGATCAGGATGCGCCCTTCCTGATACTCGTAGAAGCGCGCCACCAGCTTGCCGATGCTCGACTTGCCCGACCCGGTGTGCCCGACCAGCGCCAGCGTCTCGCCCGCCGCGATCGTGAGCGAAAATTGGGTCAGGACGGGTTCGTTGTCGGTATAGCGGAAGTTCACCTTGTCAAAGGTGATCTCGCCGCGCAGATCAGGCAGCGCAATATTGGCGCCCGTCTGGACGACTTTGGCGTCGGCGTCGATCAAGCCAAAGACGCGCTCGCCGGCGGCGAGTCCGAGCTGAAACTGACTCCAAAAGCTGGCGATGCTGGTCAGTGGAAACCAGAACAGCGCGATCCCCTGGATGAACAGATACCACTCACCGGCGGTGATGTCGCCATTCTGCGCCAGCCCGCCGCCAAAGTAGATCAACAGCCCCGTGCCGATGCTGGCGATGCCGATCAGGATCGGAAAGATGCTGGCAAAGGTCGAGCCCGTGCGCAGATTGACACGGTAGCTCTGTCGGTTTACGTCCAGAAACGCCTCGTAGATGGTCTGTTCCTGGCGAAAGGTCTTGGCGATGCCGATGCCGCTGATCGTCTCCTGGATGTGCGCACTGACGACCGCGCCCACCCGCCGCGACTGGGTGACGGTCTCACGGGCGATGCGACGGAATGCCAGCGCCGTGAAGACGATGAACGGGCTGATCACCAGCGCCAGCAGGGTCATCGGCACACTGACGGTGAACAGATAGCCGGTCAGCAGCGTCACGATCAATATCTGGCTGCCCAGATCGGTCACCAGCCCGACCGTCGCCGAAAACGCCTGCGAGTCCGAGGTGACGCGGCTGACGATCTTGCCGGACGGGATCGAGTCGTAGAACGACAGATCGCGCTCCAGCACCGCGTCGAAGGCGTCCTGACGAATCTTGAGGGTGACATTGCCGATCGCAGCCGCCGACAGCCATTGACGGATGGCGTTGAACCCCCACGACAGGATGCCCAGCACGATCAGCGCGGCGATGATGATCAGCAGCGTCGCGCTGGTATTGTCGATTTGCAGGCGGTCGATGCCGTCGGAAATGATGATCGGGATGATGGTGTTGACGACCGAGCCAACGGCGATCGCCAGCATCACCGCCGCCAGTCGTCCGCGCTCTGGGCGAAAGTAGGTCAGGATACGGCGAACGAGTGTGGCGTCACTGTACTTGCGATCGTATTCTTCTGCGTCCAGACCATCCATGAGGAAACCCATGTGTCTTGCCTCCTGTGTGCGCGATCAGAGTCATGCAGGGTGTCGTCGGAGTTTACGCGGGTTCGGCTTGCAACGGTGGCAGCGCCATATCGTAGCGTGCGAAGATGCGGCGGTACGGTTCCGAGGTGCGCAGCAGCGACTCGTGATCGCCAGCCGCCAGCACGCGCCCGTCTTCCAGCAGCAGGATGTGATCCGCCCAGCGAATCTGCGACAGACGGTGCGTGATCAGCAGTGTCGTCCGTCCTACCTGTGCCCGGTTGATCGCCTTCTGAATCTCGTCCTCGGTGGCGCTGTCGATGGCGCTGGTCGAGTCGTCGAGGATCAGGATGCGTGGGTTGGTCAGGAAAGCGCGGGCGAGGGCGATGCGCTGGCGCTGTCCACCGCTGAGGGTGACGCCCCGTTCCCCGACCTCGGTCTGATAGCCCTTGTCGAAGCTCATGATGAAGTTGTGCGCCTGCGCTTCACCGGCGGCGAATTCGATCTTGTCCTGCGGGGTGCCGGGCGCGCCAAAGGCGATATTTTCCGCCAGCGTGCGCGAGAACAGGAACACGTCCTGCTCGATCCGGCTGATCTGCGAACGCAGTGACTCCAGGCTCCACTCGCGCACGTCGATGCCGTCGATCAGCACCCGTCCGGCGGTGGCGTCGTAGGTGCGATTGATCAGCTCGGTCAGGGTACTCTTGCCCGATCCGGTCTGCCCGACGATGGCGATCGTCTCGCCCGGATTGACGCGGAAGGTGATATTTTCCAGCACCGTCCCGTCCTCGTAGCCGAACGAGACATTCTCGAAGACGATCTCGCCGCGCATCTGTCCGGCATAGCCAGCCGTGTTCTCGTCGAGGTCGGCTTCCTCGTTGATCACTTTCAGGATGCGATCCCCACCCGCGATACCCAGCTGCACCAGCGTGAAAGCGAACAGCGAGAAAAACACCGGGAAGCGCAGCAGGACGACCAGGCCGGTATAAGCGATCACATCCGCGATCGTCAGCACGCCCTGGTTGTACAGGATGATCGAGTGCAGAAAGCTCAAGCCGAGCGCAAAGGCGTAGAACAGCATTGGCAGGTAGGTCGCCTCGATCCGTCCCTGCTGTGCGAAGTAGTCGCGGAAGGCGCGCGCATTTTTGGTGAACTTGCTGCGCTCGAACGGTTCCTGCACACTGGCTTTGACGACCTCGATCCCGGAGACGCTCTCTTCCAGCCCGGCGTTCATCGCGCCAAAGGCGCCGCGCTGTGCCCCGACGACCGGGTTCAGCCGTGCCGAATACGGACGCACCGCTACGACGAAACTGACGATGAACAATGCGGGAATCAGCAGCAGCTCCAGGCGAATGGTGGCGATGAAGATCATCGGCATGACCAAGCCCATCAGCATGTCGAAGATGAACAACATGCCCGGCATGATCAGCGTGTTCAACTGTTGTACGTCGTCGGTGGCGCGCGCCATGATGTCCCCGACGCGCTGGCGATCGTGGAAGGTCTGACTCTTGCCGAGCAGGCTCTCGTAGAGTTCCTGGCGCGTATCGCGCTCGACCCGCTGGGCGATATTCACCAGCGTCAGGCTGCTGACCAGCGAAGCGGCCGAGTCGAGCAGCAGTACGATCAGCGCCACGATCGACAGGCTCAACAGCGCCCCTGGCACGGTCGGATTGATGATCTCTTCCGCGACGCCGCCGATCAGGATGCGGGCATAGGAAAAGGACGCCCAGGCGATCGGGTAGCACGCCACCACGATAATGAACAGCAGCTTGTAACGCCAGACATGCGACACGATCCAACGGATCGTCTCTGACCGATTGTAGCGGTATGCTGCCTCTACGGTGAACTCGCTGCGGCTTGCCATACGTGCGCGTCTCCTGCTGGCAGAGTAGAGACGTATTATAGCAGAACATGGGTTCTGACACAAGAGGGTCAGGGTGGTTCAGGAGTGTCTAACGGCGGGTGAAAGCCCGACTGCGCGCACATATACCAGGTGGCGTATTGCTTCCCAATTTAAGTCACTCATGCGGAGAAAGAAAATCGGACTGCGAAAAAGCATGACCACGCGCGCGCAGCAGCGCCGCCGCCTCAGCCTTTCGCAGCATCACCTGATCGGCTCGCACTACGAGGGTCTCCAGCTCGGCGCGTTCGTCCTCGGTCAGCAGCCCGTGATTATTCGCGTTCATCAGGACATGCGCGCGGGCTTGCGCATCGTCGGGCATCTGTTCACGCGCGATCGTGCGCAGCGCATCGTCCGATAGAAAATGCAGCGCGTCCAGCTCCGCCTGTTCCACAGGGTGCAGAACGGGCAGCATCAGCGTCGCCAGATGCGCCATTAAAACCTGCTCGACCGCTTGTGCGCTCGACTCCGCGATGCGGCGTGCGCGTTCAGCGATCTCAGGCGGGACATTCAAGACGATGCGATCGTTCATAGCTCACGCTCCTGACTCACATCGTCCTGATTATAGCCCCATTTGGTTCCCTCACGCCGCGCTGCGACCATCCTGATACTCGCCTTCCGGCAGCGCCAGCGGGGCAGGGCGCGACACCGCCCGCCGTACACGGTACATCGGTACGCCGTGACGGTGGGCAGCCGCCGCGATCGCGTGCGTACTCACCGGCAGCGTCAGCACTGCGAACAGCGCCAGCGCCAGCAGCTTCAGCGCCGCCGACGGCATGATCAGCGCTGCACCCAATGCCAGCCCCGCCAGCCCGACTGTAGACACCTTGCCCGATGCGTGCAGCCGACAGTACACGTCGGGCATCCGCACGATCCCGATCACCCCGACCACGCAAAAGCCGACCCCAAACCACACCGCGACCAGTCCAAGTATCTCGATCATGTTAAAACACCTTTCCTTCTGAGATATAGCGGGCGATAGCGAGCGTGCTGATGAATGCGAAGGCGGCGATAGCGATCGCCACATCGATGAACATGTGAATGCCCTGCAGCAGCGCCAGGACGATGATGATCCCGATCAGCAGCGTGGTGATCAGGTCGATGGCGCCCAGGCGGTCGGCGGCGCTGGGACCGTGATAGGCGCGCACCGCGACCGGGATCAGCAGCAGCACCAGCACCACCAGCGCCGCCTGTAATCCAAAGACGATGATAGGGGACATCGCCTAGTCCCCCTTTCCCTGGATGCGCCGCAGCAGCGCCAGTCGTTTTGTCTGTGCCTGATGCGCCGACCCCGCCGAAGCGTCCATATCCAGACAGTGGACGTACATGGTGTGTCCGCCGTCGAAATCGACCACCAGTTCGCCGGGCGTGATGGTGATGCCATGCGCGCTGAATGCCGCCGTCACATCGCTCTCGCTGGCGTCCTGAGTCGGCACGGTGATCATGCCGGGGTTCATCGGCAGATCGGGATCGAGGACACGCCGCGTCACGTCGATCGTACTCTTCCAGATGTCGCGTATCAGTGTGAGCATGTAGACGACAAAGGCGAGCGTCTGATCGGGCAGACGACGCACGTCGATGCGGGTGTTTTCCGTCTTCATCAGATAGAGAATGGCAAAGCCGATCAGAAAGCCAACGATGAAGCTGTCGAACGTCAGGCTGCTGGTCAGCAGCATCCACACCAGCGCCATCGGCGCCGCCAACACCGCGATCGCAATCATGGTTTCAGCCTCCCAGTACACTCTTGATGTAGACGGATGGATCATTCAGCCCGGCGACCGCCGCCGTCGCCGCATCGACCAGCGGCACAGCGTACAGTCCCAGCAGGATGCACAGCCCGATCAGCAGGGCGGGTGCCAGCAGGCTGTCGCCATAGGTTTTCAAAGTCAGGGTGGCGTCGGGGGCGCGCTGGAAAATGTGCTGCCATGTCCGCGTCATGTACAGCAGCGTGATCAGCCCGGCGCCGACTGCCAGTCCCAGGATCAGCCAGCTCTCCGCCTCGATGCCGCCCTGCACGATCGTCAGCTTGCTGATGAAGCCGTTCAGCGGCGGGATGCCGGTCAGCGCCAGCCCGCCGATCAGATACAGCGCGCTGACCGCGCCTAATGTCTTGCCCGCTCCGCCGATGTCCTTGAGCGCCGCGCTTTTGTTGGGCATACGACTGGCGATCGCCCCGGTGATCATCAGCAGCGACGACTTGATGAAGGCGTGATTGAAGGCGTACACGATCGCCCCCACCAGCGCCAGCGGTGTCCCCCAGCCGATCCCCAGCAGGATGAAGCCGATCTGTCCAAAGGTTGAGTATGCCAGCATCCGCTTGGCGTCGTAGGTGCGCAATGCACCCAGCCCGCCAAAGAAAATCCCGATCACGCCCAGGATCAGCAGCAGCGATCGCACCAGCGGCGCCTCCGCGATGAACAGCAGCATCGTCAGCCGGATCAAGCCGTACACGCCAACCTTGACCACCACCGACGACAGCACCGCGTGAACCGGCGTCGGCGCGGCGGTGTGAAAGTCCGGCTGCCAGAAATGGAATGGAAAGACCGCGCTCTTGAGCAAAAAGGCGCACATCAGCACCACCGCTGCCGCCTGTGCCAGGAGAGGACGGTCGCCGCCCTCCAGCAGCCGCGCAATATCCGCCAGCGTCAGCGTGCCAAAGGTGGCATAGATAGCGGCGATCCCCATCAGCAGAAACAGCGAGCCGAGCGCGCTGATCAGCAGGTACTTGATCGCGGCTTCCACGCCCAGGCGGTTGTCCGAGATCGCCACCAGTATCACCGACGAGATGATCATCAGCTCCTGAAAGACGAACAATGTGAAGATGTCCCCGGTGTAAAAGGCGCCGTGCAGCCCAGCCGCCATGCACAGAAACAGCGGCATAAAGGCGGGATAGCCGACGCACTTGTCGCGGCAGCCCACGATGTAGATCGACGCGCACAGCACCACAGTCGTCGCCATGACCTCGAACAACGCCGACAGCATGTCCGCCACCAGCACGATCCCGTAGGGCGGGGCATAGCCGCCGACGCGGTAAATCTGCACCCCGCTCTGCGTATTCATCACCAGCAGCGCGACCGCCGCCGCCCATGCCAGCGCGCACGCCGTCACGCCGATGATCTGACGCGCGCGCGCACTGCCCGCAAACACGATGCACAGTGGTGCCGCCAGCAGCGGGGCAAAAATTGGGACGAGGATCAGCGCGTTGTCGGTCATGGCTACCCTTTCAACTGATCGAGCTGATCCAGGTCGGCGGTCTTGTAGCGGCGCGCCGACGTGGAGATCAAGCCGAGCAGGATGGCGTAGGTGCCAAAGCTGATCACGATCGCCGTCAGGATCAGCGCCTGCACCAGCGGGTCGCTGACCGGCTCGACGCCGACATTCTGCGCATACGCCGGGGCGCTGCCGTTGAAGGCGCCGACCGCGAAAAAGAGCAGGTTGATGGCGGTAAACAGGATGTAGAAGCCCATCGCCGACTTGACCATATCGCGGCGCAGCAGTTGAAATACGCCCAGGCTGAACATGATCCCGGTGGCGAGCGCGAACAGGATATTCACAGTGCTTCGACCTCTTTTGGATAGGCGATCGCTTCCATCACGGTGGTGACGCTGCCCAGGATGGTCAGAAAGATGCCCGTCTCGTATACGAATGTGGAAGTCAGGTGCAGTCCCGCCGGGAGCGGTATCTGATCGAGATAGGACAGGTGCGCCGCGAACGGCTCCCCGACCAGCAGCGGATAGGCGGCATTCAGGATCACCAGCATCAGCCCGACGCCGATCAACCGACGTTCGTGCAGCCAGCCCAACCGTGTACGCGCGTCGTGATAGCCGAACACCACGTACCACAGCGCCACGCCCAGCCCGCTGATCACGCCCGCCGTGAAGCCGTCACCAGGTCCATCGCCGCCATACAGCAGTTGTGCCAGCGCCACCAGAAACGAGAACGGCAGCACCCAGGTCGAGATCACCCGCGTCATCGGCGTGGAAAAGCTCGACACGAACAAATCCGCCTCGGACTGAGAAGGGGAAGCGCCATGCGGATGCACCTCGCGGATCGACTCCTCGACCGGATCGCCGTCGGTGTGCGGGCGCACGCGCGTTAGCCGGGCGGGGCGGGCGATGATCGTCAGGACGCCCAATGCCGCGATACTGAAGACGGTGATCTCGATGATCGTGTCCAGCCCGCGAAAGTCGGTGACGATGGCGCCGACCACATCCGGGAAGCCGACCTCAGCCAGCGTGTTTTCCAGGTGCCAGGTGGCGATCGACTCCGGCTTGGGGCGGGTGCTGACCGCCGCCAGCGCGAACAGCGCCACCCCGCCGCCGACAGCGAGCGAAATGGCGATATCGCGCACCAGTCCCGCGCGCGACCCGACCCACAGCAAGTCCATCGCCCGTTGGCGTTCTTCCGGGGCGATGCGCGCCAGCATGATGATCAGCAGCACCGTGCCCAGTGTCTCGACCATGAACTGCACCAGCGCCACATCCGGCGCGGGTTCCAGCAGGAACAGTCCGCCGACGCTGTAGCCCGACACGCCTAGTGCCAGCGCCGCGATCAGGTGCTTCCTGAACAGGATGCTCGCCAGCATCGTCGCCAGCGCCAGCACCAGCAGCCCGACGCGCAGGATGTCGAGCGCGCCGCGAAACTCGAACACGGGTGTGAACTCGGTGATGTGCGCGAGTCCGGCGGCGGCTTGCAGCCCGACGACCGCGATCAGGATCACGGCGAGATAGGTGCGCAGCTTGCCATTCTGCGAGCGCAGCAGCAGATCACCGAGGCGCTCGACGCCGTGCAGTGCGCCCGCGTAGACTGCCGCCCCACTCGTCAGCGTCGGCAGCGCCCACCCGCGCCAGGTCGCGCGCGTCGCGTAGATGCCGACGCCCGCCGCGATCGCCAGCGTGCTTACGATCAGCGGCGTATTGATGCCGTGCCACAACGCCAGATGTGCATCGGCACCGATGACGGCACTGATCAGCGGCTCGACGAGCTGCGGCAGCAGCAGCCCCGCCAGCAGCGACAGCCCGACCAGCGCGGCGGGCGCGATCAGCATCCCGCCTGGCAGCGCGTGAACGTGCGCATTATGTGCCGACTGGTGCGGCGCGCCGCCGAACACGTCCAGCACCAGGATCAGCGCCAGCGCGACACTCAGTGCCGCGCTCACGCCGACGACCAGCAGCGCGATCGGCTGCGACAGCAGCGACTCCAGCAGCGCTTCTTTGGCGACGAAGCCCAACAGCGGCGGGATGCCCGCCATCGACAACCCGGCGATCCCCGCCGCGATCGCCCAGCCCGGCATGGTCGCGCGCAAGCCGCCCAACGCGCGCAGGTCGCGCGTGCCGGTGTGATGGTCGATCGCGCCGACGATCATGAACAGCGCCGCTTTGTACAGGCTGTGCGCCAGGATGCCGATCGCCGCCGCCTGTACGCCTTCACCGTGCGGCAAGCCGATCAGCGCCACCAGCGCTCCGAGCTGGCTGATGGTCGCGTATGCCAGCATCGCTTTGAGATCGGTCTGACGCAACGCCCACAGCGCGCCGAAGCCCATCGTCAGCAGTCCGCCGCCGACCAGCAGTGTCTCCCACAGCGCGGTATCGCCCAACGTGGGCGCCAGCCGCAGCAGCAGATACACGCCCGCCTTGACCATCGTCGCGCTGTGCAGATAGGCGCTCGCTGGCGTCGGAGCACTCATCGCGCCGGGCAGCCAGAAATGAAACGGGAATTGTGCGCTCTTGCTGAAGCAGCCGACGATGATCAGCAGTGTGAACGCCGCGTACCAGGGCGACTCGCGCAGCGCCGGGTTTGCCAGCAAATCGGCGATCTGCATCGACCCGCCCGCCGTACCCATCAGGACAAGCCCGACCAGCAGCGCCAGCCCGCCGCCGCCCGTGATGATCAGCGCTTGCAGCGCGCCCGCCCGCGCCGACTCGCGTTCGCCGTCAAAGGCGATCAGCAGAAACGACAGGATGCTGGTCGCTTCCCAGGCGATGAACAGTGTCAGCACGTTGCCCGACAGCACCACGCCCAGCATCGCGCCCATGAAGCCGACCAGCAGCGCCGCGAAACGGATCATCGCAGCGCGCGTCTCGAAGTAGTACCCGGCGTAGAGCGCGATCGTCGCACCCACGCCCAGTACGATCAGCGCGAACAGCAGCGCCAAGCCGTCCAGATATAGCGCCAGCGTCAGACCGAGCGAGGGCACCCAGGCGATCGACGCCGTGATCGCCCCGGAGACCATGACAGTGGGCAGCAGGGTCACCATAAAAACGAAAAAGATGCCTGCCAGACCTGCCAGCAGCCATCCGATCATTTCTTTGGTGATTGCGATGCTCGTCTCAGGCGCGGGTGTCTCGATGAGTGCGCCCTCGATACGGGTGACTTGTTCCAAAATCGTGCTGTCCTTGAATGATTTTGTGGGCGGACGCATCGTTGTGCGTCCCTGCGCTGTATTCATGTTGGCGGGCGCCTCATTGTGCGTCCCCGCATGGTGTCAGTTTCGCGGGGGCGCGAGATGCCGCGCCCCCGTTGAGATCATTTCGCTGTGGTCAGTCGCCAGCCGCCGGGGAGACTTTGGCGCTCATCGTGCCGCTCTTGACCGCGCTGTCACCAGGCAGGGGGAGCAGATCGGGCCAGATTGTCTGACCGTGTTCGTAGTTGTCGATGAAGTTGCCGTCCATTTCGGCTTTCGGGTTGACGCGCAGCCGACCGACCGCCTTGAGTACGGCGAACATCACCAGCGTGGTCGCCGCCGTCCAGCCGATCGTCGCCATCGAACCGAGGAACTGCGTCACCAGGATATCGGCGCTGCCGCCGCCGACCAACAAGCCGCCAAACCCGGATTTGACGTTCGCCGCAAACGGGGTCAGGCTCGGCTCGGCGAACAGACCGATCGCCAGCACGCCCCAGACACCGCACGCCAGATGCACCGATGACGCGCCGACGGCGTCGTCGATCTTGATCCGTTCCAGCAGATCGGTCCACAGGAGCAGGATGATGCCCGCGACCACGCCGATGATGATGGCGGATACCGGATTGACGAAGGCGCAGCCCGCCGTCACCGCCACCAAGCCCGCCAGCGAGCCGTTGAGCGTGGCGCCCAGATCCCATTTGCCGGTGCGGAAATACTGGAAGAACAGTGCCGACAGCGCGCCGACGCCGCCGCCGAGGGTGGTATTCAGCACGACGATGCCGATCGTCCCGCCCACGCCGACCGCGCCCAGAGTCGAGCCGGGGTTGAAGCCGTACCAGCCCACCCACAGAATCAGCGTCCCGATCAACGCCAGACCCATGTTGTGCGGCGGGATCGCCTTGCCCCACACCTTGCCCTTGCGCGGTCCCAGCATCGCTGCGCCGATCAGCGCGATCGTGCCGCCGACGGTATGCACGACATTGCTGCCGGCAAAGTCGAAGAAGCCGTTCTGAAACAGCCAGCCGCCGCCCCAGACCCAGTGGACGACGATCGGATAGATGACCGCCGTGATGATCACGGTGTAGATGAGATGGCCGATGAAGTCGGTGCGCTCCGCCATCGCCCCAGTCGTGATCGTGCTGGCGGTCGCGGCAAAGGCGAACTGGAAGAAGAACATCGTCAGCACGCTGATATTGCCGTAGTAGATCACGTCGGCGGTTTCGATCCCCGGCGCGAACAGCGTCGTGCCGAATAAGCCGCTGCCGTTATCGACGCCGAACGCCAGTCCAAAGCCGACCAGCCACCACACGACCGCACCGATGCACGCTTCCAGGAAATTTTCCAGCAGCGCGTTGACAGCGGCGGTCTGGCGGATCATGCCCGTTTCCAGGATGGCGAAGCCCAACTGCATGAAAAAGACCAGGAACCCGGTCAGCAACACCCAGGCGGTGTCGATGCCGATCCTGATCGAGATGATGTCGTCCATCGTCGGCACGACTTCGCTGTCCTGAGCCTGTACGAACTGACTGCCGAACGCGACCATGATTACGGCGGCGATGGCGTAGATGGCAAGACGACCGAATAGACGTTTTCTTTTGTTCATGGGTCACTCCCCTATATACGGAAGTCCGCGATACAGGGGAGTTTATTCATAGCAAAAAATCAACATACCGTAAATGGCGCTGAATTTCGGGGTGCATCTTTAGTAAAAGTAGACAACGAATTCGGCTAAGGTGCCGTCGTGGGTTTGGTATCTCTAGACAACGACACACGAGCGCGAAATGCCGACACGTGTTTGTGCAGAATGTCTAAGCCGAATATTGATATTTTTTGATGAGGATTGCCAGCAGATGTGCGTAGAGACGCATCACGATGCGTCCGTGTCGGCGTCGATCGTAGGGATTTGGCGCGCCAAATCTCTACGATCGACGGCTGACATCGCGCAGACTGACGCCGATCCGGATCAACCCGATCACCCCAAAGACCGCATAGCCGATGATCGAAACGCCGTGAAACAGGAATCCGAGCGCGGTCGAGCTGATTACCGCCATGCCTACCGCGTCGCCCGCCACCCGCACGGCTCCCTGAAAAGGCCCGATCGACGCCACGCTGATCGGGATGGCGATGCTGAACGACGCCAGCGCCACCGCCAGCATCGACCCGGTGAGCAGATCGACGCCCTGTACATCGAGTGCCCGTTCGAGCGTATAGAACGACAGCACCGATATTCCCCACCCGACCGCCGTCCAGAACAGCGCGATCGCCGCGCGGCGCGGCTGGCTGAACGGGCGCAAGCCGTCGAAGACCTCATCGGCACGGCGTGTCAGGTTGAAGCGGCTCAAAAATGGCAGGCGCGTCTCGATCGTGGTCAGCAGCCGCCGCGCCAGCACGGGCGATCGCGCCAGGGCGACCAGCACCACGAACGCGAGTACCGCCGCCATCCCGAATGCCAGACTGATCTGGGCGATCAGCGGCGGCGCATCGGGCACGCGCGCGATGCCGATGGTGAGCAGCAGTACGCACACCACCACGTCGATCAGCCGCTCGACCACGATGCTGGTCGCCGCCGTGACGAAGGGCACGCCGTCGCGCGCTGCCAGCACGCCGCGCGCCACTTCCCCGGCGCGCAGCGGCAGTTGATTGAGCAGCATCCCGATATTGAGGATGTGAAAGGCTTTGGGCGCCGACAGCCTGTCTTCGAGCAGACCGCCGCTCCAGCGCATCGCCCGCGCCGCCAAGCCGAGCGGGACGGTCGCCAGCCCGATCGCCAGCCAGACCGGGTCGGCGGTGCCGATGGTGGCGACTACTTCTTGCAGCGGCACCCCACGCAGCGCCAACCAGAGAAAAATCGCGCTCACCGCGACGCTGGCAAACAGCAGGACGAGTCGACGCATCGGGTTTTATCCTTCTATTTCATCGGTTTGGATCAGCGGACACGTTACGGCGCCAGCAGCCAGGCGATCGCCTCGGCTTCGGATATGAATACTTCACGCAGGCGCGTGGACGGCAGCCCTTTGTCGATGAACATATCGAGCATGGTGGTGTTGTCGTGTGCCTCGACCAGAAAGGCGGTCTTGCCATGATACTGGATTTTGCCAACCTGCTTGCCGCGCATCATCGCCTCGGCGCTCAACAAGGCGTTGTCGGCGCGCGTCATGTCTATCAGCATCAGCAGGTGATCCTCATCCTGCATCGTCAGGAACATAGCCTCCATGTCGGCGTACCACACCTCGGCGGCTTCGGTGCCGAGGCTGTCGAAACGGTAGGCGACGATCCGCCCCTGTGCCAGCATTTCCTTACGGACGACTTCTTGCGCCATGAGGATGATCCTTCTCAATCGATAGGATGATGGTCGTATGTCACATCGACGATCATACCGACAAAATGGGCGATCGGGCAATGCAGGTTCCACAGCGCGCATCGTTATAGGTCCCTGCGATTGCGGACGCATCGTTATGCGTCGCTGCGCCTCAGCGCGATCGCAGCGGTTTGGCGTGCGCACGCGGATTCTATAGCACTCCTCATGTGAAACCCGTATGATCGCTCAGGGGGTTTACGTCCATTTTCTGTTGTTCATGTAAAGGGAAAAATGACTCATGCGCCTTCGTAATGTCGCACCGCTCATCCTGGTCGTGCTGCTGGCTGCCTGTGCCTCCGACACCACGACGATCGTCCAGGTGCCCACGCCGACGCTGATCCCCGCCCCGACCCCGATCGACAGTGGTATGTCGGCGCTGGAGTCGGTGGTGATCGTGCCGGAGACGAGCTGGGTCGATCTGCCGTTGGTCGATGCGCGCACGGGCGCGACCTTTCGCCTGGCAGACTTTGCTGGCAAGACAGTCTACGTCGAGCCGATGGCGACCTGGTGTACCAACTGCCGCGCGCAGCAAAATATCGTCCGCGACGTGCGTGCCCAGGTCGGGGATGCCGAGACGGTCTTCATCTCGCTCAGTGTCGAGACTGCGCTCACGCCCGCCGATCTCGCCGCCTATGCCGTGACCGAAAACTACGGCTGGACGTTCGCCGTCGCCAGCCCGGATATGCTGCAGGCGCTGGTCGCACAGTTCGGCTTGACCATCAGCAATCCGCCTGCCACGCCGCATTTCATCATCTCGCCCACTGGGGTGGTGTCCGAGCTATCGACCGGGCAGCACGACGCCGCCGCGCTGACCAATCAGCTCGACGCGGCGCGCAGCGCGTGACGCCGCGACGGATCGCCGCAGACGCAGTGTTATGCGTCGCTACGGGAGTGACGGCACGATGAATCAGCTTATTCAGGCGTTTTCACTGGGCGTGACCGCGATCCTGACCAACGCCTGTCTGCTGCCGTTGTATCCGGGTTTGCTGGCGTTCCTGGCGGGCAGCGCGCAAAACGAGCGCGCCCGCCGTGCCGCGCCCCTGTTGGGCGCGCTGGTGCTGGCTGGCGTGCTGACGATGATGGTGGCGATCGGCTTCGTCCTGTTTTTGCTCAACCAGACTTTTGGCGCGCTGCTGATCGTGGTCCTACCGATCGTGTATCTGGCGGTAATCGGGATGGGGATCGCGCTGCTGCTCGACCACAATCCATTCGCGCGCCTGTCGCTCGGTCAGGCGCCGCTGTTGAAAAACCCCTATGCTGCGGCGTTCGTCTACGGACTGCTGCTGGCGCCGATGACTCTGCCCTGCACCGGACCCATTATCACCAGCGCATTCGTGTTGGGGGCGCGCGACTCCGGCGCGCTGGTCGATGGACTGGCGTACTTTCTGGCGTTCGGATTGGGGTTCGGCTTTCCGCTGCTGCTGCTGCCGCTGGTGGCGCTGCCCTTGCAGCGGCGGGCGGTCGGCTGGCTGACGCGCCAGCACACGATGCTCAATCGGGTGTCGGGGCTGCTGCTGATCGCCGTCGGCGTGTTCGGCATTCTGACCGAGCTTGTCCCACAGTTCGTGCCGGGTTTCCTGGTCACGCCGACCGCGTGGGCGCTGTACTGGATCGCGGCGGCGGCGGTGATCATCGCGGTCGGGGTGACGAGCGCACGGCAGGGTGTTCGCCAGGAAAGTCACCAACCATAAAATGAACCAGAGATTCAGAGTTTCAGGTGAAATGATTGATCGGCAAGACGCGCAGCATTGAAGGTCCGCTATTTTTCCTCTGAAGCTCTGAAGTTCTGGTTAAGCTCTTTCCCTTCACCGCAATCCGTCCAGATGGCTGATCGTCTCAGCGATCCCCGGATGATGCTGGAGACGGCGGAAGATCGTCAGCGCTTCCTCAAAATAGGCGCGGGCATCGTCGTGCCGATCCTGCTGCATGTGCAGCAACCCCAGATGAGTCAGCACCCAGGCGATCCCCGGCAGATTGCCCGCAGCGCGCTCGATGACGAGCGCGCGCTGAAAGGTGTCAGCGGCAGCGACGTGATCGCCGCGCTGCAAGGCGACCAGCCCCAGATGCGCCAGCGCGTCACCATGCAGCACAGGCTCATCCAACAGCGCGGCTAATTCAGCGGCACGGATGTGATACGCACTGGCGGAGTCCAGATCGCCGCGTCGCAGCGCCGCCATGCCGAGCGCGCTCGCTGCGACCGCCTCCCCGCGACTGTCCTGCAGCCGACGCGCCAATGCCAGCGCACGGCTGCCATATGCCTCGGTCGTGTCGTCATCGTGGGCGCGCGAGGCAGCCCGCGCGATCCCTTGCAGCGCATCGAGGATCAGCAGCTCGTCGTCGAGCCGCTCCGCCAGCGACAGACTGTGTCGAAAGTGCGCCTGTGCCTCGTCGTAGCGTCCCAGCTCGTAATGGATGCTGCCCAGGCGCGCGACGATGCGCGCCGACAGCGGATCATCTTCCAGAGCGTGCGACAGCGACAGACCCAATTCCAGCAGCGCACACGCCTGACCATACGAAGCGGTCTCGATCAGCAGGTTGGCGGCGGTGATGACCCGATCGCACGCGCGGCGTGGGTCGCCCGCCGCGTGATAATGCTCGACCAGCGTGGGTGCGCGCGCATGATCGTCCGGATAGACCTGCTCGATGGCGATGGCGATCGCGCAGTGCAGGACGATCTGTTCCTCCTTGTTCAGGCTGGCGATCGCACCAGTGCGCAGTTTGTCGTGCGCAAATCGCCACGCGCCATCGTTGAATTCGATCACGGCGGCATTGGCGGCGGCGCTCAGGAAGCCGTCCACATCGTCGGCGATCGCCTCCAATACCACCGGGTCGATCTGACGTCCGATCAGTGCGGCGATCTGGAGCGTTTGCCGATAGACGACCGGAACCTGAGCGAGCCGCCGCCGGATCAGCGCGCTCACCCCGCCGACTAAAAAGTCCGGGGGCAGCGTGTCGGCGGTGATCGACTCCAGTGCCCCGTAGCGGTTCGCCAGCTCGCGCAGAGTCTCGACCAGGAAAAAGACATTGCCCTCGGTCTCTGCCAGCAGCCGCTCGGTCAGCCCTGGCGCGCTGCGGCTGCCGACCATCGCGCCGACCAGCTTGTCCACGCTGGCGTCATCGAGCCGTGTCAGCGTCATGATCGTCACGCCGGGCAGCGCGGCGGGCAGCGAGGGCGCCTCGTCGGTGCGATAGCTGGCGACGATCAGCAGCGGCAGATCGACCAGGTGCCCCAGCAGCAGCCGGAGCGGGGTCAGGCTGTCGGTTTCGCCCGCCCACTGGATGTCTTCCAGCAGCAGCAGCACAGGCTGAGTCTGCATTCGCAGCACCTGCAGGATGGCGTCGTCGAGCCGCTTTTCGTTGGCGGCGCCTTGCAGCGGCGGCGCCTGCACGATCGGGCGTTCCAGCAGCAGATCGATGTCGGGCAGGATCGCCTTGAGGATGCCCGCCAGCGTATCCTCGACCTGATCGAGGGCGAGCAGCAGCCGCCGCAGCGGGTCGCGCCACATCTGATAGGGCAGCCCGCCATTGTCGCTGGCGTGTCCGCGCACCACCAGCCAGCCCAGCACCAGCGCGCGAATGCGCAGCTCGTCCATCAGCCGCGACTTGCCGACGCCGCTCTCCCCGCCCAGCAGGATGGCGCGATCGGCGCTCGCCAGCGTCGTGCCCTCCAGCGCCGCCAGCAGCAGCTTCAGCTCGGCGCGGCGCCCGGTAAATGGTGCGGCGCTGAGGTAACTCTCGCGGTCGATCGGCATCTCGACGGGGATGAATGGGCTGTCGGTCGCCTCGATCAGCGGCGCGATCACATCCTCGGCACGCGCGTAGCGATCGGCGGGATCGGACAGCAGCAGCCGCCCGACGATCGGCACCAGCGTCGGACGCAGCTTGTCCAGGTTGGGCGTGGCGGCGAGGATGCGGTTGATGACGCGCGAGATGCTGTCTCCCGGATCGGTCATATACGGATGCGTCCCGGCGTAAATCTCGTACAGGATGATACCGACCGCCCACAGGTCACTGGCATAGGTGGCGGACTCGCCGCGCAGTACCTCGGGACTCATGTACAGCGGCGTCCCGGCAAGCTCGGTGCCGCGCGTACTCTCGCCTTTGGCATTGAGCGCGACTCCAAAATCGACCAGATGCGCTTCGCCTGCCTCCGAGATCAGGATGTTGCCCGGCTTGAGATCGCGGTGGACGATCCCGCAGCGGTGCAGGTACGCCAGCGCGCCCAAAAACTGCGCCAGCAGCCGCACCTGTTCGACCTCGGTTTGCGCGTACAGATAGGGCAGCAGCGGCTGCGCACTGGGGATCAGCGCCATTGTGAAATAGGGCAGCCGATCGGCGTCGAACCCGTAATCGAGCAGCGGCACGATATGACGATGACGCAGGCTGGCGCCGGTACGGAATTCGTGCGCCAGCATCAGCAGCTCGATCGACTCGTCCTCCGACCAGGTAGAGCCAGTGCCGAGGTGCAGCCGCTTCAGCGCCACCGTCTCGCGCTTGAGACGGTCAAAGGCTTCATAGACGATCCCCAGACCCCCGCGTCCTAGCTCGTGTATCAGGCGATAACGTCCGCCGGGGAGCAGTGTACCTGTGTTGTTTGCGTCCATCGTCATTCGCTTCTGATTCAAATCGGAAAATGGGACTGCCTGATAATTCCATCATAAATTGGCTGTCCGGCGCTACATGAACCGTCGCAGCCACGTCTCCAACGTCAGCAGCCGAAAGACCATCTCGACCTGCGGCGCGCGTCCGCTGAAGTGTCCATTGAGCAGCCGATCGAGCGCGCGTCGATCGATCCACTCGGTCAGACGTGCGCCAGGGTCACGCAGTCGCGCCTCGATCTGCGGGCGCAGCTCGCGCGTGAACCAGCCCAGGATCGGAGTCTCGAACGGCTTTTTGGGGCGTTCCAGCGCCTCGACGGGCAAGAGCGGACGCATCGCCTGACGCAGCACGTACTTGTTCGAGCGCATATGCAGCTCCGATGGGACGCGCGCGGCAAAGTCGAGCAGCGGCGGGTCAAAGAAAGGGACGCGCGCCTCCAACCCGTGTGCCAGCGTCACCTTGTCGGCATTCAGGAGGGCGTTACCGTGCAGCCAGGTGTTGATCACCAGCGCTTGCGCGGCTTGCGCCGGGTCGTAACGCAGCGAACGCGCCGCGATCGCCGCATAGGTGTTTTCTTTGTGCTGGGCGCGCGCCCAGGCGTCGCGCAGGCTGTCGGTATAGAGGGCGTGACGCAGGCTGTCCGACATGACCATGCCGTCGAACGAGGCGGTGCGCCGCAGCGCCTCGTCGCGCGGCAAAAAGCGCGTCCGCCATGCCGGGATGACGGTCGGCAGCGCGCCGAGTCCGCGCCAGCGCTTCAGCGCCGGGTAGAGTGGTTCGAGCGCGCCGAGCGCGTTTGCCAGCCAGGGCACACCCTCACCGCCGCCGCGCCGCGCCCGGATGATGCGCGCCAGTTTTTGATGCGTGCCGTAGCCGCAAAACAGTTCGTCGCCGCCGAGTCCGGTCAGCACGACGCGCACCTGTTTGGCGGTTTCCTCCGCCAGCAGCAGCAGCGACACCGCCGACGGGTTGGCGTTTGGCTCGTCGTGCTGATAAACATAGCGCTCGAAGCCCGTCCACCAGTCGTCGGCGTCGATCACCCGTGCCGTGTGGTGGGCGCCGAAATGCCCCGCGATCCGCGCCGCGCCTTCCAGTTCGTTGTCGGCAGTCGGCATGGCATAGCCGACCGTGAACGTGCGCACCCGTTCGCGTACCGCCTCCCCTGATGCGCCGACTGCGCCCGCCATCAGCGCCAGCATTGCCGCCGAGTCGATGCCCGCGCTCAAAAACAAACCGACCGGGACATCGCTGCGCAGATGCAGCCGCACCGACTCCGCGATCCGTTCGCGCGCCTCGTCGATGATCGCCGCTTCACTTTCGCCTGCGCGGGTGCCGACCACGCCGACATGATCGCGTCCAAAGTCCCAGAATTGTTGCAGGCGCTGTTCGCCATTTTCGACGATCAGCGCGTGACCCGGCATCAGGCGGCGCACCCCATGAAAGAGCGTATCTTCCCCGATCATATAGCCGAACGACAGGTAGGTGTCGAGCAGGTCGGCGTTGACCGCGCGCGGAACGGTCGCGTCGGTCAGGATCGCCTTGACCTCGCTGGCAAAGCGCAGGATGCCGTCATGTTCGCACAGATAGAGCGGCTTCATGCCGATGTGATCGACCGCCAGCAGCAGCCGCCCCCGGCGCGAGTCCCACAGTGCAAAGGCGTACATGCCGCGCAGATGAGCGAACAGGTCGGCGCCGTGCTGTTCGTACAGGTGGATCAGCGTCTCGCCGTCGCCATCGGTGCGCAAGGCGTGTCCCTGGGCGATCAGCGTGCGGCGCAACTCCTTGTAATTGTAGATTTCGCCGTTGAAGACCAGCGCGATCGATCGGTCCTCGTTGTAGAGCGGCTGATCGCTGCCATCGAGATCGATAATCGAGAGGCGGCGCATCCCCAGCGCGATCTGCGGCTGATCGGACGGGGCGTAAAAGCCGTCACCGTCGGGGCCGCGGTGGGCGATCGAGTCGGTCATGGCGCGCACGGCGGACAGCGAGGCGCGTCCGCGTGGGGTCAGGTCGAGGGTGCCGCAGATGCCGCACATGGGCTGTTTCTTTTAGTTAGGCGCGCAGCAGCGCGACAAATTCGTCAACGGTCAAACCCGCAATCTTCATCCTGATGACAAGCACCCGACGCATGATGAGCCTCTTGTTTTTCATCATTATAACAGTGAAGCGCGGTGCCAGAGCAGCACAGGAAAACGAATCGAGAGGCGATCTGCATAAGAGGCGACCTGCATAAAATCAGAGGAAGGACGGGTTCGGCACGCCAGACCCCTACTCCGACGGGCGATCGGGGCGCGTCGGGCGGGTCGGCGCGTTCAGCGAATCGAGGTATGCCGTCAGGTCCTGACCGCTGATCACGGTATTCTTGAACATCGGCAGCGGATCGACGGGCTTGGTGTCCGCGCCCATCATCTGGCGGATCATCTCCATCTCGCCCGTGGTGATGATGCCCATCACGCCCGCCTCGTTGTCGTGTTCCGGCTTGCCAAAGGCGCGATGAAAGGCAATGCGCTGGAACTGCACACTCGCCATGTCTCGCACCAGCATTCCGTACAGATTGACCCCGGTGGGACGCAGATCGCCCGCGCGGATCAGCATGATGCTGCCGAGCAGCACCAGCACGCCAGCGACCTGGGGCGGCGTCAGGCGGTCACCCAAAAAGAAGAATGCCAGCACCAGCGCGACGCCGATCTCCGCGATGGCAATGATGGCGGTACGCAGACTGCCAAATACCGAGACGCTGGAAAACATCGCCAGCCGCGAGATCGCCGTCGTGATCCCCAGGATGAAGATCGGCGCGATGCTGGCTTCCAGGGTCGCGCCTGTCAGCGGCTGCCCGACGGCTGCCCACGCCATGACGACCACCACCGCCATCGTGGACAGGATGTACAGCGTCGCGGTCGTAGGCGGCATCTCGTACAGCACATACTGACTCAGTACCACCGTCCCGGCGAACATCAGCGCGCTGCCCAGCATCAGCCCGACGCCGAAGAAGTTGAGCGGTTTGTTCCCGGTGATGGTCAGCAGCAGCAGCGCCATCAGCGCCAGCCCGACGCGAAAGAGCGTGCGCCGATCAAAGGCTTCCCCGCCGATGCGCGACAGCAGCAGCGCAAACACCAGATACATGCCGTTGACGAGCTGCACCATCGACGCATCGAGATATTGCAGTCCGCTATAATAAAACAGCGAGCCGATCCCGTTCACCAGCCCGACCACCACGCAGCCCAGCAAGCCCGCCGGGTAGATGAACAGCGCTCGCCGCAGAAACAGCGCGTACACCACCCACAGCAGCACCACCGCGATGACAGTGCGAAAGGCAGCGACGGTGAACGGATCAGCGCCTGCCAGGATCGCCTGTTTGCCGAAGATCGGCGCTATGCCCAAAAAAATCGGCGTGCTGATGGCTGCGATCAGGGCATTGCGAAAATTTGGATCGCGGCGGGCGTCGTTCATCGGGCTGCCTGTTCTTTCTTGAAGATCAACCAGAGATTTAGACCTACAGAGGAAAAGAAAGAGCAAATTCCGTGAATCACAATGCACACAGAAAACTCATGAAAACAGAACACCAACTGAGAGTTTATTGTCAAGCGTATAATCTGTTCTATAATCAACAGGGAACAGGCATTCGCGGGACAACCTTCTGGTCGTCATTGCGACGGCAACGCCCTTTGCGGCGTGGGATCCTGAAGCCCGGGGCCTGTTCTCTTATTCCTCAAATTTATAAATCTTCCTCAACCAATCCCAATGTATCGTTTGCGACAACCGTTGATGGTACTCGCGCGGCCATATTTTGATTCCGAGTCCATCATATTTCGTTCCTGCTTTGTATATCACCTGGCGCAGCGCTTGTGCATAATCTGGCTGGGGTACGTTCCCATGCAGGCTGCGTACCGAAAAGAAAAATGCGCTGGCAACAGCATCGGCGATTTGCTGACCCAAATCTCTTTTCGGCATCAATATCTGACACTGGTCAGGCTTGATGATCGATCAGTCGATACGATTGTCTGATTGAAAACGCAGCCTTTCCAGATAAGATTGAAACTCCTGCATTTTCAGATTGGCGCGATTTGAAAAATGCACCTCGGCGGTGCCGTCGCCGTTCACTCCGTTAGCAGCCCAATCTCGACAGCACCACGAAACACGCTCCAAAAGATAACGCGCCGCATAGTGATAAAGCACATTTTTCTGATTAAATGCGCTGCGATTGGTAATCGACGGTTTGTGGATCATCACCGCGATGGCGCGCAAATCTGCTGTGGCTATCTCTTCAAGTAGTAATAATTTGTCTCTATCCCTCAGCTTACGAAAATGCAGGTTTGGCTCCTGACTCCTTTGCCACAGGATTTTGGTGCGCACGCGCTCGATCAGCTTTGTCACAATCAGATCGTTTTCGCTTCTCGTAATGACGGCGGCAACGACAAACCACTCAGAACTTGCATTATTAGGAAAATTAAATCCTTCGTCCCCCGATTAATCGATGTAAACGACAAACTACTCAACCGTATCGCCTTTTAGAAATGCCTGGTTGCGCCCGATACATCAAGTGAATGTAACGCACTTAGCAAGTCAGAATTATACACAGGTTTCCTGGTTTGTGCGCAAAATATGTGTAACTACTACGCCCTCACCCTAAGTCCCTCTCCCACAAGGGGAGAGGGACTTGAAGACGTGTACTCCTGCTCGCCTCTTTGTGAAAGAGAGGGTGAGGGGTGGGCGTAGTAGTTACGTCGTCCCTGCACGCCACGACAGGGGTAAGGACACACCTGTGCGTGTCCACCAGCGACTCAAAAATCGACTGTTTGAAGCCGTTAACACAACTCGGCTCATCGTTTTGTCTTACCCGCGTTTGCGCGGCTGGATCACCGCGATGATCGGCATGACCACCGTGAAGGTACTGCCGGGCAGCTTGACCGGATCGAACCCCGGACTCTCGACCGCGATCTGCCCACCGTGCGCGTCCACGATCCCTTTTACCACCGCCAGACCCAAGCCGATGCCGCCGCCGCGATAGGCGGTCTTGCTGGTGCTGTGCAGATCGGGATTGCCGCTGCTAAAAAAGCGCTCGAAGATCGACACGCAGTCCTCACGCGCGATGCCGATGCCGCTGTCGCGCACTGCGAAGCGCACGCGATCGCCGTCGGTCTGACAGCTGAGCGTGATCGACCCGCCGTCGGGTGTGAACTTGATGGCGTTACTCAACAGATTGCGCAGCGCCAGCGACAGCAGCTCCCAGTCCGCGACGATCCGGGGCGACCATTGCGCTTTGGTGAAATGCACCATCATCCGTCGATCGCTGATCGCCCGTCCAAAATGTGCGATCGCGCGCTCCATCAGATCGCCCAGATTGCACGGACCGATCGTCAGGTCGATCTGGTTGGTCATGATGCGACTGACCGTCAGCACCTCATCGATGATGCCCTGCATGCGCAGGATCGAGTCGGTGGCGCCCTCGAACAGCATCTTGATGTTGGGATCGGCGTTGGCGATGCCGCGCAGCATGGCATTTTCTTCGAGCAGGCGGTTGTAGCCGATCACCAGCGTCAGCGGCGTGCGCAGCTCGTGGGCGGTGAGCTGGATGAAGACATCTTTCATGCGGTCGAAGCGTTCGAGGGTGTGATTGAGCCTTTCCAGCTCGCGGATGCGGGTCTCCAGGCGCGTGACCACCTCGCGGATATAGCGCGTCTGCGCGTCGTTGAGCGGCTGCGCGTCGGTCACGTCGTGCCCGCCCTTCAGGTAAAAGGCGACCCGCTCCAGCAGTTGATCGATGTCTACGGGCTTGGTCATGTAGCCCGTGATCCCGGCTGCCTGGGTGAGCTCTCGCTGTTCTGCCAGCGTCAGCGCCGTCAGCGCGACGATCGGCGTGGTGGCAAAGGCGGCTTCCCCGCGCAGCATGGTGGTGATCTCGCGCCCGGTCAGGTCGGGCAGGTTGATGTCGGTCAGGATCAGGTCGGGCTGTTCACGACGCGCCAGATCGATCCCGTCCAGACCGCATTCCGCCACGAATACCTGATAGCCACCGTAACGCAGCGCGCGCTCGACCAGTGAGCGGCTGGCGGCGTCGTCTTCGATGTAGAGGATTTTACGCTGAACAGCCGTCATGGAACGTTTCGCCTTTTAGAAATTATTCCAGGTCGTGTACCAGTGTGTCGATCACATCTTCGGTGATAGCAGAGCCTTTTTGCAGCAGCAGTTTCACCTGTGCGTTGAGGCGTTCGCGTTCACGGGCGGTCAGTTCTTTGGCGCTGATCACCACGATCGGGATGGTGCAGAGATCGGGATCGTTTTTCATGGTGTCGATGACGGCGAACCCGTCCACGTCGGGCATCATCAGGTCGGTGAAGACAATATCCGGGCGCATTTTGCGCACCAGCTCCAGCCCGCTGCCGCCATCGTGCGCGACCTGGACATCCAGCGCCCCGCGCGCCTGCAGCATACGCTTGATCAGCCGTGCCGAGTCCACATTGTCCTCGATCACCACCACCCGACGCACCTGCTCCCCGATCTGGTCGAGCGCCGACACGATCCCCTCCTGCGAGATATTGGGAGTCTGTGTCAGTGCGGACAGATCGACCTGGCGCTGCCAGTGATCGCCCAGGATAGTGGTCTCGACCGGGAGCGTGTGCCCGGAACAGTTGACGACGACCACCTCGTCGGGCTTGATGATCCCACGCTGTACCATCTTGAACAAGCCCGCGAACGTCACCCCGGTAGCAGGCTCGACCGAGATGCCCTCGCTGCGCGCCAGGATGCGAATGGCGTTAAAGGCTTCTTCGTCGCTGGCGTCGCTAAAATCGCCGCCGTACTTGCCGACATAATCGTACAACAGCTCATAGGCGCGACCGGGGTTGCCGGTAGCGAGGGTGGCGATCACGGTGTTGGGGTCGTCAACGGGCGTGGCGATGCGCTGATTGCGTCTGAAGGCGGCGACCATCGGCGCGCACCCGCTCGACTGGATCAATCCCATCTTGGGCATCCCGTCCACCAACCCGAATTCCAGCATCTCGGCAAAGCCCTTGCCGACGCCGATGGGACCCATGCCACCGCTGACGCCCTGCAGGAACCAGTCCGGGTGGCGCCAGTGTTTGCCCCCTTCGAGGTCGTCGCCAAGTTGTTCTGCGATCTCGTAGGCAATCGTCTTCATCGCTTCGATGGCGGCGACGCTCTTGATCCCCCGGTCGAGGAAAATGCCCTTGCGCTTGGCAAAATGAGCAGCCAGTTCTTTGGTCTGGTCGTAGGTGCCGGTGATCTTGATCACTTCGGCGCCATACAGCGCCGCCTCGCGCATCTTGTCACCGGGGGTCAGGCTCGGAAAGAACGCCCACAGCTTGATCCCGGCGCGCGCGCCATAGGCGGCGTAGGCGATGGCGACGTTGCCGGTGCTGGCGACCACGACCGCATCGACGCCGATCTCTTTGAGCGCCGAGATCGCCACCGTCGCCTGACGGTCTTTGAAGCTGGCGGTGGGACCCTGGCGCTCGTCTTTGATGTACAGATGCTTGAGTCCCAGCATCGACGCCAGCGCCTTGCTCTTGATCAGCGGCGTCCCGCCCTCGCCCAGGCTGACGATGTGACTCGTATCCTGGATCGGCAGCACCTCACGATAGCGCCACAAGCCTTCTTTGCGTCCGCGCAGCGTTTTGAGCCAGGCGGCGGCGTCGATGCGATCCAGATCGTAGCGTGCTTCGAGAATGACCTCACCACAGTTCGGGCAGCCCGCGACCCGCTTATCCAGCGGGACGCGGGTCTTGCAGTTGATACATTCCAGCATGATCGAGGTGCTCACAGGCATTATGGCGTTCCCAAATGGAAGTCAGACGACGCAGGGACGCATAAGGATGCGTCCGCCCAAAGGATTCTGTGGATTTGTTTGCGTGTCTGCATCAGTTTCGATCCAGGTAGGCATTGACGCCATCGAGCAGCTCGCGGTATTCGTTGCTGGCGATATTCGACTTGAACAGCACCGCCAGGTTCATCAGCTGCTCGCGTTCGGCGTTGGTGAGCGTCTCGCCGGTGACGATCAGGATCGGGATGGTCGCCGTCTCCGGGTTGCCGCGCAGTTCCTTGAGTACCTGGAACCCGTCCATATCCGGCATCCGCAGATCGAGCAGGATCAGATTGGGGCGGCGCCGCGCGACCATCGCAATGCCGTCCATGCCGTTGTTGGCGACGAACACCCGGTAGCGTCCGTGCTGATCGAGAATTTGTTGAATCAGACGGGCGTGTTCTGGCTGGTCGTCGATGATCAGGATGCGCTCGACATGGCTGTCGGCTTCCGCCGCCTTGACCGCCTCGACGATTTGCTCTGGCAGGAAGGGACGCGGGATGAACCTGAACGCGCCCGCCTGCAGGATGGTCTCGACCTCGCCGGACAGCGAGACGATGATCACCGGAATGTCCATCGTATCGTCGCGCCCCTTGAGATTGCGCAGAATGTTCCAGCCCGCGCCGTTGGAAAAATTCACGTCCATGATGATGATCGTCGGATGCAGCCCGCTCGCCATCGCTTCGGCTTCGAGCGGGATGGTGGCGGCAAAAATCTCGAAGCCCTCGCGCGCCATCGCGCGGCGGAATTGATCGACCATCTCCGGGTTGTCCTCGATCAGCAGGATTTGCCGCTTGCGCGTCATGATCCGGGTGATGTCGGGATTGGTGTCCATCACGTCGTTGCTCAGCTCTGCGGGCATCCTGAGATGACCGGTGGCGTTGCGCGCGGACAGCGGACGGGCGCTGGGACGGTCGTCGAGATTGTCGGTCTTGCGCTTGGGCGATTCTTCCGGCTGCACGATCGGGTCGATCGGCAGCAGGATCGAGAAGGTCGATCCGACGTTGACGGTGGACTGCACCAGCATTCGTCCGCCCTGCATCTCCACCAGCGACTTGGCGATCGGCAAGCCCAGTCCGGTGCCGCCCGCCGTGCGCGTCAGCGACGAGTCCACCTGACGGAACGCCTCGAACAGCAGCGGAATATCCTTGTCGGCGATGCCGATGCCGGTATCGGTCACATCGATGCGCACCATGACGCTGTTGGTCTCACCGTCGCGCACCGGATAGGCACTGACGGTGATGGTGCCGTCGCGGGTGAATTTCGAGGCGTTCGAGACCAGATTGAGCAGCACCTGGCGCGTGCGGAATTCATCGCCGTGCGCCTTGGGCAGATTGGGCGCGACATCGACCAGGATGTCGATCGGTTTGTCCTTGACCAGTCCGATCCCGATCGAGCGCACGCCATCGATCACAGGCTTGACCTCAAAGTAGTCGTACTGCAAGTCCATCTTGCCAGCGGCGATCTTCGCCTGGTCGAGGATGTCGTTGATCAGGTTGAGCAGGTGCATCCCGCTGTTGTAGATGGTGGTCAGGTCCTGCTCCTGCATTTCGGTCAGGGGACCGTCGATGCCCTTGAGGATCACGCGGCTGAAGCCGATGATCGAGTTGAGCGGGGTGCGCAGCTCGTGGCTCATATTCGCCAGGAAATCGCTCTTGAGGCGGTCGAGTTCGCGCAGTGCGTCGTTTTGAATCTGTACCTGCTGCAAAAGCTGTTGGTTCTGCACGATCGCCGACAGCGTGCCGGAAAGCGTCATCAGCAGTTGCAGCGTGGCGTCGTTGAAGGCGCCAACGCGCTCGCTCTCCAGCGCGATCACGCCCACCAGCTGCGCCGCCGTGCCCAAGGGCACGATGATCACGCTGCGTGCCCCTGCCACGACGGGCAGATAACGCGCCTCGTCGCTGATGTCTTGCAGGATGAGCGCACGCCGCGAATTAGCAGCACTGGCGATCAGGTTTTGCGCGGTGTCGAGGCGAATCTCGCTCAGCTCGGACAGCGGTTGATCGCTGCCCGCCAGCGCGATCGGCACCAGCAGTGTGAATTCCGCGTCGTCGCTGTCGACATACTTTTCGGGGAGATAGACGGCAGTCGAGGCAGCATTGAGCGAGGTCGCCAGCTCCTCCGCGACGTTCTGCACCGCGTCGTCCAGGCTGGAGGCGCTGGCGGCGGCGTTGGTGACGCCATAGAGGAAGCTCATCTCGATCGCCTGAACGCGCGCCTGGTCGTACAACTGCGCGTTGTCGATGGCGGTCGCCACCTGTCCGGCGAGCGTGGTCAGCACGATCACGTCGTCCTCGTCGAAAGCGTTGGGGACATTCGACTGCACATCGAGCGCGCCGATGGTGCGCCCTTTCAGCTTGAGCGGGATCGCCATTTCGGAGCGCGTATTGGGCAGATATGGATTAGGACGATGGATGACGCGCGAGTCGGCGGTGTCGGCGGCGATCGTCGGGACGCCGCGCGCGGTCACCTGTCCGATCACCGACTGCGAGGCTTTTTGCAGCTTGTGACGGATGCTCAACAACTGACGACCAGGCTCGCCTGTGCTGGCGCGCAGCAGCGCAAAATCGTCGTCCTTGTCCATCAGGAAGATTTGCACATGGTCATACGAGAAGCGATCGCGGATCAGATCGACGATGCGCGGCAGCAGCGTGTCGATGTCGAGCAGTGAACCCGCGATCTGGCTCACCTCGGACGAGGTGACCAACTGCCGGGCGCGCCGTTCCGCTTGTCGCAGCGAACGGGTGGCTTCCAGACGCAGCGAGGCTTGCTCGGTGAACGAACGATAGATACGCAGCTCGCGCTCGGTGTGAGCGCGCGGCGACGACGAACCGATGACGATGCTGCCCAACGCGCGTCCGCCCGCGCGCAGCGGCAGCACCGCCAGCGAACGCAGGTCGAGGCTGTACAAGCCCATGCGCTCCATCTCGGAAAGATCTTCGGCGCTGTCGATGTCGTCGATGACCAGCATGGTCGGCGTTGCCAGCAGCCGCCACGCCGGGTACTGCTCGCTGCCCAGGCTGATTCCGGTCAGATCGACGCTTTCCGTGTCGGGTGCCGCCCACATCGCCGCGACTCGCGCCAGCGCGCTTGGCATATCCCACACCGGACTGAGCAATTGTACGATGAATGCCTGGGTGATCTCGGTGCCGAGCAGAAAATCTGCGACGATGCGCAAAATCTGTTCCGGCTCAGAGGCATCGCCCAACGCGCGGCTCGCCTGGTACAGACTGCTGGTCTCATCGAGTGTGGATTGGATGCGCTCGACCAGCAGATAGTTGTCGATGACGACCGAGGCGCTGTCCGCGACGGCGCTGAGATAACGTCCTTCGCCACCCTGGAAGCTGCGTGGGAAGTGCGAGCCGATGAACAGCACGCCCGTCGTCGCGTCCGGCGATTGCAGCGGCAGCATGGCGATCGCGCGCAGATTGCCGAGCGCCTGAAAATCCAGCTCCAGCGGCGTCGGCTGCGTCAGCGTGCGCAGATCGTCGATGAAGGTACGCGGCAGACTCTTCAGATCGTGTTTTGCCAGCAGCGCGCCAAAGCCCATCGGGTCGCTGTCCATCGCAATATTGAACATCGTCAGCAGCGCGCCGCTCTCGGCGCGGATGAAACCCGCGTACACGTCGGCATTGAGGGTCGCCAGCGAGCGCTGCAGCGCCTCGGAAATGCTCTCCAGCGAGCGGGCGCGGCTGATCATCTGGGTCGCGTCGTAGAGCTGTCCCGTCTCTTCGAGCGCGTTCGAGGTGCTGCGATAGAGATAGCGGTTGTCGAGCGCGACGGCGGCGCTGTCGTTGAGCGTGATCAGGAACTGTTCACGGTCGGCGCTGAAGTCTTCCAGGTACTCGTAGGTGAGGACGATCCAGCCGAGCGGCAGCTCGCGGCGGGCGCGCATCGGCAGCACGGCGATCGACTGCACGTTGCGCTTGAGCAGCGCCATGCGGGTCGCGTCGTCCAGATCGTAGGATTCGGCGACATTGCGCACGATCAGGATGCGTTCGGCGTCGAGCAGCTCGTCGGGCAGCGTCCAGCCGGCGATCGCGCCGCTGGACATGTCGATCGGGGGCAGGGCGTCGTCGTCGGGGTCGGCGGTGTATGAGCGCCCGATGCGAATCTCGTAGGAGTCCGGGTCGAACAGCACCAGATAGGCGTGCGACGGTTCCTGATTGATGAGCTGACTCAGGATTTGGTTGAGTACTTCGTCGATGTCTTTGGCTTCGGACAGTGCGCGTGAGGTGTCGTACAGGTTGAGCGTGTCGCGCAGGTTGGCTTCCAGCGTGCGCTCCAGGTCGCGCAGCGCGCTGATGTCCTGAAAGGCGGTGACGATGGCGGTGACGACGCCTTTACTGTCCAGCAGCGGCGCCGCCGTGATCAGCATATCTTTTTGCGTGCCGTCATCGAGCAGCACCGAGATATTGTTGATGCTGGCGGGCAGCCCCGACCGCGCAGTCAGGCGATAGGGCAGCTCTTCCTGAGGATAGGGATCGTGGCTGCCGCTGACACGCAGATGGAAGATGTCCACGTCGAGCGCGCTGCCCGCCGCCAGCGCGTCACCGAGCAGGGCGACCGCCTGCTGATTGTGCTGGAGCGGACGGAAGGTGATCGGGTCGAGGACTGCGACGCCCGCCGGGAGTGTGTTCAGGACGATGCTGAGGCGTTCGCGTTCTGCCTCGGCGGCGCTGAACAGCCGGCGATTTTCTACCGCGACGGCGATCTGCGCCGCCAGCGTCTTGACGAGCTGTTCGTCGTTTTCGTCCAGGTCGGGAGCAGTGCGGGCACGTCCCACCATGATCGCCCCAATGACCTGTGTCCCCAGGCGAACGGGCGTGACCAGATGCTTGCCGAACATATTCAGAACGGGTTCGGGCAGCGTCTCCAGCGAGGGGAATGAACCCGGTTCGTTGACCAGCAGCGCGCGATCCTGCAGGAAGGACAGCACCAGCGGTGATTGATCGCTCTCCAGGCTGTAACGCTCTGGTGCCTCGCTGCCGCTCTGGGTGATCCCGGCGAGCCGCTGGATTACCTTTTCTAGATGGGTACGTTCGGGGTTGACCAGCGTCAGCAGCCAGCGATCGTACTGTGCTGGCTGGGCGACACGGGCGAAGACCTCGCCAATGCTCTGCACGAATTCGCCGCCGACCGCCGCCGCCAATTGCCCCGCTTCCGCGAGTGCCAGCGCGCGCTGCGCCTGTACCTGAGCTTCCTGGAATGCCTGGATACCATCGACAGCGATCGCCAGCTGGTCGGTGACCGCCTGGACGAAGGTGACGAACGGCTCGTCGAAGACATCCGGCTGTTCGCTCTCGATCAGGATGAGGCCGTAGAAACGCTGGCGTGTGATCATCGGCGCCAGCACCAGTGCGCGGGTGCCGTTGCGCTCTGCCAGCGATCGCACGGTATTATAGCCGCCGACATCGGCGCGCACATCGTTGAACAGGACGGCGCCCTCTTCTTCCTGCACGATATCCGCTAACGGGATAGCGGCACGGGGCAGACGCAGCCCGATGCGGAAATCGTTCTGCGAGGTGTCGTCGCGCAGATAGACATGGGCGTAATCGAGATAGGGCGCGGTGGCGCTGGCGTTGGGCGCCGTCAGGATCGACAGGCGGGCGATCACCGACATATCACGGGTGATCCCGCGCGCCGCCGCCGCGTAGACACTGCTCAGGTCGGGCGCGCTGGTGATGGCGCGGGCGGCGGCGTACAGACGGCGCGTCTCATCGAGCGCGCGCTCGGTCTGTTCGAGCAGGCGCCGATTTTGCAGCACCGTACTCATTTGTCCAGTCAGCGCGCGATAGACCACGATCTCCTCGTCACCGAGATAGCGCGTCTCGTTGCCCAGGATGAAGAACAGCGCGATCGGATTATTGCTGCTGAACAGCGGCAGCACGGTCGCGTAGCGGGCACCGCGCGAGCGCAGATAGCCGACAAACGGGTTGTCGGTCTCGTCGTCGGTGTCCTGGACACGCAGTGCCTCGCGGCGGCGCAGCGGCGAGTCGTAGGCGATCGGCAGGGCGATCACCTCGGCGGACTCGACCACTTTGCCCGCCAGCGAGCGCGCCACCAGATGCAGATTGGTCGCCCAGCCAGTCGCGTCGAGTGCGCCGACAAAGGCGCCCAGTTCAAAATCGAGTCCCGGTCCGCCAGCGGTCTCGACGGCGGCACGCACCAGCTCCGGCATACTCTGCGCGGTATTGATGATGCGGCTGGCGATGTAGAGCCGCTCGATGTCCGCCAGCGCGACCTCGTTTTGCCGCAGCAGCAGACGCGCGTCGATGGCGACGCCCGCCTGGTCGATCAGCGCGCTGTAGGCGCGCCCTTCGCGCTCGGTGAAGGTGCGCACCATCGGGAATTCGACCATGATGATCCCGCGCCACTTGCCGCGCACGCTGAACGGAATCAACACCACCGAGCGCGCGCCCAGGCTGGACAGCATCGCCACTAAGACTTCATCGAGTCGGTTATCGCGTTCGACATCGTTGACCAGTGCGACCTCGGTCGCGGTCATGCCCGCGATGAGCGGGTGATCGTCCAGGTGCAGTTCCAGTCCGTTGAGCATCACCTGGCGCTTTTCGGGCGCCTCATACTGCCAGTCGGAGGCGATCTCCAACCATTCCGGCTGCATGTCGTCGGGGTAGTCGTCGAAGATGGCGATCTGCCCGGCGATGGCGTCCGGCATCACCGAGACGATGATCGCGTCGATGATGTCGTCCAGCGAGGTCGCTTCGTTGAGATAGCGGCTGAGTTGGTAGAGCGAGAAGGTCTCTTGCAGCGAAATCTGCGTGTCTTCATAGAGACGGGTGTTTTCGATGGCGACCGAGACACGTTCTGCAACTGCATTCACCAGCGCGCGATCGGCATCGGTGAAGGCGCCGCCCTCGGCGGGGGAGGCTTCGATGGCGCCGATCACCTCACCGCGAATCAGGATGGGCACGCTCAGATTGCCTGGCGTGGCATTGCCCGTCCCCGGCACGACCTTCATCAGATCGTAGCTGAAGGACGCATCGGCGATCTTACCGCGTTCGCCGCCCGCGCCATCCCAGGCAGTGCGGGTCAACTGACGATTGAGGGTGTCGATTTGCTCGAAACGCTGCTGTGACTGCGCCAGCAGGCGCACATTCTGAATGGCGACGGCGACCTGATCCGCGATCATCTGGAAGACGCGCACTTCTTCGGGCGGGAATACATCCGGGGTCACGCTCTGGATGTCGAGCGCGCCGATCGTCTGATCGCCGAACTGGAGCGGGACGGCGAGTTCGGCGCGCGTGTCCGGCAGGAGCGGATTGAATTTGTGGGTGCTGCCGGGCGCCTGGGTGTCGTTGACGACGACGGCGCGTCCGGTGGCGGTGACCGCCCCGATCACCGAGGGCGATCCGACGCCGAGCTTGTGTCCGCGCTCCAGCAGTTGACGCCCGCGCTCGCCGTAGCTGTAGATCAGCACGGCGCTCTCGCCCACATCGTCCAACAGGAATACCTGGGCGTGATAAAAGCCGTATTCCTCGCAGATCTGACGAATGGCGCGGTTGAGCAGCGCGTCGATGTCGTAGAGCGTGGCGGTCTCGCGGCTGACGCGCGCCGCCACGTCGATGTTGCGGGTGTAGCGTCCGCGCTGCACTTCCAATTCTTGCTGCAGCGTGCCGATGCGCTCGGACATGATCTGGAACGATCCCATCAGATCGGCGACATCATCGCTGACGGTGCTGCCCGTCGTCAGGCTGGGCAGGGCGGTGTCGGACGGCGTGAGCACGCGCATCTGCTGGGTGAGGCGCGGGGACGCCGACGGCAGCCGCGTCTGGTTCTGCATATCGTGCGCCATGCTCGCGGCGGCGCTGCGCATCTCGTCGATCGGACGCAGTGATCGACGCAGCGCGGCGCCGATCAGGAAGATCAGCGCCAGCGAGGTCATCTGAATCACGATGAAGGTGCCAATACCGAACGCCAGGCTGTCGCCCAGCGCGAGGAACTCGTTGTCGAGCAGCACGCCATGCCAGGCATTGGCGCTGGCGTCGTCCACCGTGCCCAGTGGAATACGCAGCGACGAGGTGATCGCGCCGCCGCCGATGTCCCCGCGCGATTCCTCGCTGCGGGTGAGGGCTTCGGCGGGCAGTACCGCGCTCGCCAGGATGGGATCACCGCTGAAGAGTGCGCTCAGATAATCGACCTCGCGCGCATTGGTGTCGTAGAGTACCACGCTGGCGCTGTCGAGTATGACGATGCGGCGTCCCGCTTCCTCAGCGGCGGCATTATCAATCGCGGCGCGCAGCTCACGGATCACGCCGCTGGCGTCGATGTCGATCTCGATCAGACCCGATACTGTGAAAATGTCGGTCTCAGTGGCGACGGGTGCCGCGACGCGCACGATCGGGCGCTGACGCTGATCGAACGACAGACTCGGCGTCCGGCGAAAGCTGATCCCGTCGAGCAGCGCGTTGTTGGGCGAGATATTCGCCACCGCGTTGACCAGCGGGTTGGCACTCATCTCACCCAGACGCAGATCGCGGTCGATCTCGACGATGCCGTTGCCGTTCAGGGTGGCTTCCGTCCAGATCGCGCCGTTGAAGGTCACATAGCGGATAGCGATGAACGACTCGGCGTTTTGCTCCAGCAGATCGGCAAAATCCGCGACCATCTCCACCTGGGATTGATCGAGGGTGACGGTGCCGGACACCAGCGTGTCGCGGGCAAAGGCGCGGACGGTGCGCTCACTCGCCAGCTCGATCGCTTCGTCGGCGAGGCGATCGAGCTGCTGCTGCAAGTCTTCGAATGCCAGGTCGAGCGACAACAATTGCGAATCGACCAGTGACGCACGGGCGCCCGTGCGCAAAATCACCAGTGCAGCGATGCCCGCCAGCACCGAGATCACGATGATGAACGGGATAATCCAGCGCAGAGCGCGGCGGTAGAGGGTGCGGGCGCTTGCCATTTGCATCGTCTCGTGCCTACTTTCAACTCATCACGCAGTCACGCGCTAGCGATTAGGTTTTGCCATGAGGATTTGGCACGCCAAACCCCTGCGATCCTGGTGCGGCGCGCCACACCGTCATAAATCGGGTGCGGCGGGTTTGGCACGCCAAACCCCTGCGATGCCGATTGGATGGGACGCATAACCATGTGTCCGTGTGCCAGGGTGCCTAGGGACGCATAACAATGCGTCCCTGTACGCATCAACAAATCGAGTATAACTCAGGTTATGTGGAATGACCGTTCGATTCTGGTTTGAGCGTCCCGGTGTCCGGCAGTGCGATCGGAACCGCGCCGCCCAGACGGATGCTCACCTGGGGCGCACGCAGCGCCTGACCGACCTCGCGCACCGCCGTTTGCAGAATGTCGTCGATATTGGTCTGCGCAGTGAGGTTGGCGACGATCGAGTTGACGACGCGCTCGCGTTCGGCGGTGCGCTGAGTCTCCTGGAACAGACGCGCATTGTCGAGGCTGATCGCCAGTCGTCCGGCGAGCTCGCGCGCCAGCTCGAGCTTGTCTTCGCTCAGGACGCCGACGGGCATTTCCCATTCGACGATCCCCAACACCTGACCGCGCAGCACGATGGGCACGGCGATCGGGATGGTCTGGCGCGGGGTGACGCGCCCGACGACCAATTCCCCGGTCAGCGATGCCGCCTCTTTCAGATCGCTGTGGTCGAATTCCGAGGCGATACCGCTTTCGCGCACGATCGAGTCGCGGCGGCGCTCCTGCATGTAATCCTGCCAGGCGCTCACGGTGGCGCGGCGGTTGCGCTCCTCGATGTCCTGCAAGCGGCGGTTCACGTCCTCGTACAGGCGGGCATTCTGAATGGCGACCGCGATCTGATCCGCCATCGTCTGCAAAATATCGACCTGTTCCTCGTTGAAAGCATCCCGTTCGCGGCTCTGTACGTCGAGCGCGCCGATGATGGTGGTGGCGACACGCAGCGGAACGGCGAGTTCGGCGCGGGTGTCGGGCAGAAATTCGTTGCGCTTGTGGACGGGATTGACGGCGGTGTCGCGCGCGATCACGATTCGTCCCTGGGAGGTGACCTGACCGATCACGCTGACCGAGCCAACCCCCAGGCGGTGTCCGCGCCGCAGCAGCTCCGCGCCGACCGTGCCCGTGCTGGCGCGCAGCAGCGCGTCCTGAGCATCGGCGTCGAGCAGGAAGATTTGCGCGTGATAGATATTGCCAAACCGGTCGATGATGAGGTTGACCACGCTGTCCATCAGGCGCTGGAGATCGCGCTGCGTGGCGGCAAAACGGCTGATCTCCTGGGTGGCGTCCAGGTCGCGCACGCGGTCGGCGATGCTGATCTCCAGCGTATCGATCTGTCCGCGCACCTGATCGCGCATCGCCTGGATGTTGGACGCCAGCGCGCCGATCTCGTCTTTGCGACCCGTCTCCGGGATGTCGGCGTCGAGATTGCCATACGCCATCGACTGCACGCTGCGGCGCAGACGGTTGAGCGATGGGATCACCAACTGCGCGATCAGCAGCCCGCCGAACACCATGATCGCCAATAAGCCGACGGCGGTGGCGATGCGGCGCGGGGTGAGGGCGACATCATAACGGGCGCGCGCGTCGCTGGTCGATGCCTGGGTCACCAGTGCCAGCGGCGCCCCGCGTATCGGGGCGTAATAGCCGACGTACTCGATACCATCGTCGGCGCTGTAGATGTCGCTGCCGATCTCGCCTTCGATAGCGCGACCGGCTGCCAGCGAGTCGGCGGCGCGCAGCGACTCTGGACGCACGCCGTCGGGGGTGATCAGCACACCGTTGGCGGTAACGATGAAGCTGCGCAGCCTGAATGGATTGTTGTCGGCAGCGAGGGTGAGCGGGTCAAAGAAGATGCGCCGATTGTTCAGACGCACCACCAGGAAACCGATCGGGGTCTGATCGCGCCAGCGCAAAATCTCGGTCTGTTCGACGATCGGGGTGAAATTGACCTGGGAGACCGACAGCACACGGTCTTCCCCGCGAATGGCACCGTTGATGGCGGCGATATACGCCGGGGCACGCGCACCGATGGGGTCACCACTGAGGGGCACGGAGCGCGCCGCCTGTGCCAGCACCCGTCCATTGCGATCCACCAGGCGCACATTTTCGAACAGCGAGGCAGGCAGCGCCAGCAGCTCATTGCGCAGCAGATTGGCGACCTCGCTGGTGCTGGACTGTGGAAAAGCGACCGAGTCGTTGACGCGCACATCTGCCAGCAGCAGCCCAAACAGGCGCGCCTGCTCTTGTACTGTGAAACGGCGCACGGCGCTATCGGCGGCGCTGATCGCGGACGCGACGACGGCTGCCTGGCGCGCGCCCGTCTGCTCGACCAGCAGCCGTCCGCTGTCCAGGTTGACCTCCTGAATACTGCGCGTACTGACCGCGCCGGTGATGAGGATCACCAGCGCGGCGAGCGCCACCAGCGCCGCGACGACTTTGGCGCCGAGTGACCATGTGGACGGGTTGAACAGACTGCCTCGCATCATGATCCGACCGCCTTTTCTGTGCCGCTGCCGTTGGACGCACGTTGATCCGTCACCAGCGCGTCGGCACGTTGGAGCGCCTCGGTCTGCACCGAGACGCGGGTGTGGGTGGCGCCGAGTGCCTCGTTGAACGCCTCGGCAGCCAGAGTCAGCATTTGCTCGATGTCGGTGGCGGTCAGCAGCAAGCCGCCGACATCGTTGGCTTTGCGTTCGCGCTGCGCCTGTGCCTGGTTTTGCTCGAACAGGCGGTTGTTTTCCAGCGCGTTGCCCAGTCGATCCGCGATCGTGTTCACCAGGTCAATCTCGGCGGCGCCGATCGAGCGACTGACCGGCACCTCAAAGACCATCGCGCCCAACATCTGACCGCGATAGCCGATCGGCGCGCTGATGACCTGATGATCGGCGGCGCGCACGATGTGCAGTTCACCGCGTTCCAGCGAGGCACGCACGGCGGGCGGGAGATCGTTGGCGGTGATCAGCGTGCCGCCGCTTTTGGCGCCGTCCATATCGTAGCCATAGCCCGCGACGCCAAAGCCGCGCAGGTAGCGTTCCCAACCGGACGTGGTCGTGCCCTCGGCGCGGCGCTGTAAGTCGGCGATCTGTGCGCGCAGCCGTTGGGCGCTGCTCTCCTGGTCGCGCACGTCGTTTTCCAGCGCGGTGAAGCGGCGCAGCTGCGCCAGCCCGCGTCCGAGCTGGGTAGCGAGGTTGTCCAGCACCGCGAGACGCATGGCGTCGGTCTCGATCGCACGCGCGCTCTGCACGTCGAGCGCGCCCAGCAGTGTCCCCTCGAATTGGATCGGCAGGGTGATGCTGATCAGCGCCGGGTTGACCAGATGATCGGCGGCGCGGCGATCGCTGCCACGCACGATCACCGGTTCAAAGCGTGTCAGCACTTCCTGGATCACCGTGTCGGGCACCACGTCGAGGGTGAGCAGACCGTTCTCGGTCAGCCGGAAACGGCGCGTCCCTCCGGCGCGGTCGGTCATCAGGAAGACCTGTACGACATTGAAACGCAGGTCGCGCTGCGCGATCCGCAGGGCGCCGTCGATGGCGCTGGCTTCATCGACGGCGCTGCGGGCACTGAGTACGCCGATGGCGCGCCACTGTTCCGCGATCACATTGGTTTCGCGGGCGATCCGCTCTGGCGTGCCGTTGAAGGCGTACAGGAACGCCGCGATCAGCAGCACATGCCCGCTCATGGCGATGAACTCGTTGCTGGCTGTCTCGGCGGGGATAAAGCGATCGAGTGTGGTGACCGATGCCTGATAGCCCAGGGTGGTCAGGGCGATGCTGATCATGCAGATGATCGTCACCACTACCAAGCCACGTCGATCGAGCAGCACCCCCGCCGCTACCAATCCCAGAACGGGCAAGAGCTGGATGATATCGACGTAGGCGACCAGACCGAGCGGCACGCTCAACGCCAGGAAGTTGCCGACGAACAGCGTCGCGGCGGTGCGCAGGCGCCCCTGCTGCACCGCGATGTAAATCAGCACCAGCACGATCGGCAGCAGCGTCATGTAGATGAACAGATAGCCGCTGGTCAGCAGTCCGCCGCTGAGGATCAGCGGCAGGATCAGCAGGATGTAAATCGCCAGCCAGATCAGCGATCCGATCCAGGTCATCGTCAGCAGCGCGCGGGCGCGCTGCTTTTCAACCGGATCGTTATAGTCGTATTGCAGTCCAAACAGCGTGATCAGCAGCGATGGCATCAGCGCGCCTCACTTTCGCTGGCATGACCCGCGCCATTGGCGCCGCTGTTCCTGGCGATCAGCGGGGGCGCGGCGCCGAGGCTGCCTATGCCCGCGCTGCCCAGGCGGATCGAAGCCCGGTCGGCACCCAGCAGATCACCCAGCTCGCTCACGGTGATGCGCAGCAGTTCGTCCACAGTGGTCACATTCTGATATTGAGCGGCGATAGCATTGACGCGCTGTTCACGCTGTGCGACGCGCTGTGTCGCCTCGTACAAGCGGGTGTTTTCCAGCGCCAAGCCGAAGCGCTCTCCGACCGTTTGCGCCAGATCGATCGACTCGACCAGCGGCGCCGACTCGTCCAGTTCAAATTCCATCGCACCGATCACCTGACCGCGCACCCGGATCGGGATGGCGATCACCGACATATCGGCGCGCTGATCCTGGATCGAGCGGTCACTGACGATCGCCTGACGCAGCGTCGCCGTCCAGCCCGATCCGCGCGTCAGCATGTCGGTCTCGAAGTCGAATTCGATACTGGGGCTGGAGTCGTAATTTTCCAGATAGTCCGCCCACGAGCGCCCGGTCAATTCGCGGTTGAGGCGCTCGATTTCGCGCATGGCGCCGCGCATCTGGTCGAGCAGGCGCTGATTTTCGCGCAGGCGCGACTGCGTCTGCTCGTACAGGCGGGCATTCTCGATGGCGACGGCGGTGTTGTCCGCCAGCGATTGAAAGATCGGTAAGTCCTGATCGGCAAACGCGGTGATGTCGCGGCTTTGCAGGTCGAGCGCGCCGATCACCCGGTTGTCCAGGATCAGCGGAAATGCCGCCTCGACCAGCGTTTCTGGCAGCAGTTCATTGCGCTTGTGCACAGTGTCGGTCGATCCGGCACGCGCCACGACGATCGTCCCCGACCGGGTGACCCGTCCGATCACGCTCTGGCTGCCGACCTCCAGCGCATGTCCGCGCGACAGCAGCAGCGCGCCGACCTCGCCTGTGCTGGCGACCAGGCGTGCCATCGCGCCAAATTCGTCGATCAGGAAAATCTGCGCGTGGTAGACCTCGGCATAGCCGCCGCGAATTTCCTCGACGGTGGCGGTCAGCACCTCGTCGAGCGCTTTTCGGCTGGCGATGCGCTGCGCGATGTCGGTGGTGATCGTCGCCAGTCGCAGCCGTGCGTCGTCCGCCTCGGCACGCGATTCGCGTTGGGCGGTGCGGGCGATGCGCCGATACAGGATCAGCACGATGGTGATCCCCAACAGCACCAGCGCCAGGTTGAATATCTCGACCGTATCCGGCGCATTGATGAATGTCACCATGTCACGGCGTGCCACGCCGAGCAAAAACGCGATGAAACCGATGACAGCGGTCAGCACTACCCCACGCTCACCCAGGGCGATGAAGCCGAGAATCACCAGTATCAGCGGCGATAACAGTGCCGTCCGTCCCAGAAACGCCTGCTGGATGCTGAGAAAGACAGCGCCGCCGAGCCAGATACCCAGCATCCCCAAGCCAGCGACCGTCGTCCAGCCTGAGCGCGCCGCCACCAGTGCCAGCGCCGTACAGCCGTACACCAGTATCAGTATGAAGATGTCGAAGGTATCTCCCGCAAAGGCGCGCGCGAAACTGGGGCGCACATCGGGCACGACAGCGATGAAAATTGTCTGCAGCAGCACCAGCACCAGTGTCGTCCCGACGATCAGGCGCATTTGCGCCAGCTCAGCTTGAGTGCTGTAACGGGGATGGATGAAAAGGCGATCGAATGTGCTGCGCATGGCGTTTTTCCTATTCCCCAGTGCCGCTGGACGATGGGGTCGGCATCAGTGCCGCCGGGTCAGCCAGGCGGATGCGGGCGCGGCGCGCACCTAACGCCTTGCCCAGCTCGCTCACGGCGGTGGTGACCAAGCCGTCGATGTCCGAAAATTGCTGGAAACGGGCGGTCACCTCGTTGACCAGTGCCTCGCTGCGGGCGAGGCGCTGGCTGCGGGCATAGGCGCTGGCATTTTCCAGCGCGACCGCGAGCAGATTGACCATTTGCTGAAAAATGGCTTTGTCGGTCTCGGTGTAGGCGTTGGCGCCGTTGATGGTGACGGTCACCGTCCCGATGCGGCGGTCGCGGGTACGAATCGGTGCCAGCATGGCGGAGGTGCCAGCGGTGCTGCTGGTCGCCGGAGTGCCGCTGAACAGCGTCGTCCCCGATGCCCACACCTGTCCGGCGGCGGTATCCGCCAGCGAGAGCAGCACGCCGTCGGTGGGCGTGATCTGAATACTGCCAGAATCGTTGACGCCGACGACGCGCAGCGCGCCGACCGCCTCGTCGTAGAGCGCGGCGGTCATCTGGTCAAAGGCGACGATCTGGTTGCTGAGGGTCAGCAGCGTGCGCACGACCGACTCGATCTCCAGCGACGATTGCACCGCCTGACCAAAGCTCGCCACGCTCTGCATTTGCTCGGCGCGCCGCTGTGCTTCAGCGAACAGGCGAATGTTCTGCAAGCCGATGGCGAGCTGTGAGGTCATCGTCTGGGCGACCTCCACCATCTCCGGCGCGAATGTGCGTCCGCGCTCGTACAGGTCAAAGCCGATCGTGCCGATAAAACTGCCGTAGACATACAGCGGCAGCACCATCAGTGCCTCGACGCCGATGCCGCGCAGGGCGGCGCGGGTCTGGCTCGCCAGCAGCGGATCGCTGTCCACACTCTGAATGATCACCGGTTTGTTGGGATTGTCCATCAGCATTTTGATGATCGGGCTGGACTGCATCTCGACGGCGGTGCCGACCATGCCCTGATCGGGGTATTCACTGATCACCGTGCCCGTCTGCCCGTCGCCCTGGATCAGCACCACGCCGACATGATCGACCGACAGGCTCTCTTTCATCTCGCGGGCGATATAGTCGAGTAACTGCTTTTCGCCTTGAAAGCTGCTGATCCCGGTCGCCAGACGGTTCAGGCTTTGCAGCACGCGCACCTGACGGGTGAGGCGCTCGGCGCTGGACTGCGACTCGAACAGCAGGCGTTGATTTTGCAGCACGATATTGAGCTGATCGGCGCTGGCGGCAAAGAGGCGGCGGGTGCGGCTGTCAAAGGCGCGTGGTGTCTCGTAGGCAATCGTCACCACGTCGGCGGCGCGATCGCCCGATCGCGCGATGATCACGCCGTAGCTGCGCGTGCGCTCTTTCAACAGTTCCAGCATCGGCGCGGCATTGTCAGCGCCGCTCACATCCTCGATGAACGAGACCTCGACGGGCAAGCCGGTCAGCAGATTGGCGGCGCGCATCCCTTTGAGCGGGATGTTGACCACCTGTTCGCCGCGCTTGGTGATGATGTGCTGCACCGCCACCTCCTCGACTCCATCGCGCCGCCGCGATGCGACGACGTGCATGATCGAGTCGGCGTCGGATGCCAGATGCTTAGCGATGGCGCGCAGCAGCTCCAGCGGGTCCTGGGCAGCCAGCAGCGCCTGATTGAGATCATAGAGCGTCTGTGTCTCGCCCAGGCTGAGCTCGGTACGGCGCAGCAGCGCGCGATTCTCGAACACGACCGCGGTCTGATCTGCCAGGCTGCGTAAGGCGCGCAAGACCTCGATCGGCGTCTCGACGGGGGTCGGGTGAGTCATGAAGATCACGCCGTTGAGGGTCTGCCCGATCACCAGCGGCACCAGCAGCATGGCGACGATGCCCTGTTCACGCAGTGCATTACGCTCGTCTTCGGTCAGGAATGGATCGCGTTCCATATCGGCGGCGTGCAGATACTCGACCGCGCCCAGTGCTTCATAGGCGGGATACGATGACAGCACGCGCCGATCGTCCGCCGGGAGGATGGCACTGCCGACGCGCCGCGCGACCACACGCAGGGTGGGCGGGGTGGTATCGGGTTCGACGAAGGCGAGATGGGCATCCTGATAGGTCTTGCCGCCAAACACGATGATCGCGGACAGGATCGACGGGGCGTCGGACGCGCCATAAATGGCGCTGGCGGCGGCATACTGGGCTTCTGCCAGCCGGTTGAGTCTACCATCACCGCTGGCGGGCGCGTTGGTGCCGCCAGACAGGGGCGTGTCGAGTGGGGCGGGACGGGTATCGAGCGGGTCGGACATCGGGTCTATTTCCACTCCCATACTTCCTCCCCCGTGAGCAGGCGTCGAATCTGACTGGGAAAGCGATCGGGATCGAGCGGCTTGCCCAGAAAGCCGTTGAACCCGGCTTTTTTGGCGCGGCGCATCTGCTCCTCGCTGGCTTCGGCGGTGACGGCGCACACGGTGGTTTCTTTGAGTTTAGGATTGGTGCGCAGCTTAGCGAGTGCCTGATAGCCGTCCTCGTAAGGCAGACGGATGTCCATCAGGATGAGATCGACGCGCGGGAGGGTATCTGCGAACTGGACGACCTGCCAGCCGGATGTCTTCCATTCGCAGCGCTGCACGCCCATGAACGCCAGCATCCGGGCGATCAGGACAAAATTGGGCACATTGTCCTCGACGACCAGCACATGCGCCTCACTGGGTTCAATCGGAGTCTGACGATTGGGGATGCTTTGCACGTCGTTCATGCCCGCTCCTGATGTATGACAAGACCTCGTCGGGAAATCTATCGATGTCGATCGGCTTGGAGATATACCCGTCGCAGCCCGCTTCCAGACTGCGCTCCTTGTCGCCTTTCATGACGTTGGCGGTCAGCGCGACGATCGGGATGTCGTGCAGATCGGGTAACGCGCGCAGTGTACGGGTGGCGGTGAGACCGTCCATTTCCGGCATACTCAGGTCCATTAAAATGATGTCCGGCGGCGGCGCCATGTGTTGGGCGATCTCGATGCCTTTACGTCCGGTGTCGGCTTCAGTGATCGTAAAGTCGGTGTCGGACGCCATCAGGATGCGACGCACGAGCATTCGGTTCTCGCGGTTATCTTCGATATAGAGAACTTGATGCACGATCACCTCGTCTCCGCTGGTCACCTGAGCAATAGCTACACTGTCTGACACCGCCGGGGATCGTTGGGACGAGATGATCACCGCCCAACTGACCGACCCGGTTGTAGGACTACTATAATTCAACTAGTTTAACACACGGCAATAGGTTTCCAACGCAAATCTGACCTCAAGTATTGACAAGTCTTTCAAATTAGGCTTATTCTGCAAGTGACGTGTGCAATATCGCAGACTCGTGCCCCCGCCCTGTGCGGGTATCGGAATCGATGAGCAGGACACCTTATGATGATGCGTGCAGCCGATCTCCCCGTTCAAATCTGGCTCGAAATGCTCGACGCGCACGATCAGGATGCGTGTGATGTCGTGGTCAAGATGGAAAACGGTCAGTACTATACCGCCATTTTCGTCACGCTGCCTTATCTGGGGCGGCAGATGGACTTGAGCTTCGAAATGTCGAAAGAGATGCACTATGCAGCCCCGGTGCGCTATGCCGCGCTCGAAATGCCGCATATCCTGGTGTCACACTGCGATTACGAGACGATCGAGGACACGATCGACAACCTGCTGGCGCTGGACGTGTTCGAGAACCTGTTCACGCAGGTGACCGACGACGACGAGATTCCCGAATCGAAAAAGCTGCCCGCCAAGCGCGCCACGCGCGAGGTCGCCGCTGTCGTCGTGAATGACGTGCTGCAGATGGACGACACAGGCGGTATGCCGCCGACGACCGTCGCCTGACGGCGAGGAAAATACACCCACCTCCATACAACACAACTGAGTAGAACTGGGTACAACTGAGCAGACGGCAGACAGATGCGGACGCATTATCCTGCCTACAGAGGCGCGGGTGCCGACAATACCAGCCGTGACCGCAGCGTCCACACCGCCGCCACGCCCATCCCCACGCACAGGATCAGCGGCGGGATCAGCACCAGATAGTAGCGCTGCCAGTCCAGCGGATTGACCATCAGACTCGCCGCCACCGTCACCGTCCACAGGCTCGCGCCGAGCATCAGTCGTCCGCGACCGCTGCGACGCCGGCGCCACCCGTCGATCAGCCCGACGCCGATCCCGATCAGCGCCAGCCCGGTCAGTAATCCGCCGATGATCACCCCAATGCCCTCGCCCAGCGGCAGCCCGTACAGGAAAGAGTCCCGGTACGCCGCAATCTCAGCGCGCACCGCCGCCGACTCGCCCCAGTAGCCGACCTCGTAAAACTGTGCCGGGCGCAGGAACGGCTGCAAGGCGATCGACTCGATGCGCTGTGCCGTCGTCATCGGGAGTCCTGGCACGTTGACCGTCACCTGAATGTCGATCAGGGCGGCGCGCTCAGTCAGCAGATCGCCCAGGCGCGCGCTTGGATCGTTCCACAAGGCGGGACTGAGCATGATCCACAGCCCGATCGCCAGCCCGCCGCTGACGGTCGCCAATGCGATCGCCTCGATCCGCCGCCGCCAGCCCGCCCGACGCAGCAGCATATCGACGCCGATCACGGCATAGGCGCCAGCGACAAAGACGATCGCGCTGTGTTTGCTGGCGAGCGCCAGCGCCGCCGCCAGCGCCAGCAGCGCCGCGACACTCACCCGCCGCCACGCCGGGGCACGGTCGTCCAGCAGCGTCCAGGCGCACGCCGCCGCGATCGCCAGCATCCCAAACGCCAGCATCGATCCTTCCTGCATGGCGCGCCGCCCGTTGAGCAGGATGACAGGATGCAGCGCATAGATCGCCGCTGCGATCATCCCGCCGGTGACGCCGCCGACCGCGTGCCCGCTCGCGTAGATCAGCCAGACGCCGACGGCGGTCAGCAGCGCCGATGACAGACGCGCGATCGTCATGAAGTCGCCTGCGGGGCGGTGCCCGGTGGTGAGGTTGTCGTCATAGCTCAAGCCCCAGTCCCAACCGGGGCGCGGCGGCAGGTCGCCGCTGTCGTATCCGGCGATGTGCCAGGAAGCGCCGATCAGGTAGCGGTTGACGCTGCCGTTGATCAGCCGCAGCACGCCATCGCCGTCGATCGGGTAAGGTGGACTGACCTTGAGGTAGTCCGGGTCGCGGTCGATCGTCAGCGCGACATAATCGTTGCTCATGTGAATCTGCATCGGCTCGTCGCCGTGAAATGGGACGATCACCGCGCCCGCGACGATATAGATCGAGAGCGCGATCAGCACGACAGCGCTGGCAGCACGCCGAATCATGACCTCACCCGTTCAGATCGATCGGATGGGCGTGGCGGACGAATGCCTGCCCGCGCAGCGACTCCAGCACGCCGTCGGTCAGCGGCTCGTCCAGCGTCAGCACCGTCAGCGTGCTGCCACCGCGCCCGGCGCGCCCGGTCTGCCAGGTGGCGATATTGACGCCGTTGTCCGCCAGCAGCGTCCCGACCTTGCCGATCACACCGGGACTGTCATAGCTGCCCAGGATCAGCAGATAGCCCTCCGGGATGAAGTCCATGCGGTAATCGTTGATCTGCACGATGTGGGCTTCACGCCGATCGAGCAGCGTCCCGGCGATGGTGATGGTTTCGCCGTCTTCCAGCGTGAACTGACACGAGACCAGGCTGGTATATTCGGCGGTGTGCAGCCCCCTGGCGCGCGTCACCTGGATCCCGCGCTCGTTCGCCAGCATCGGCGCGTTGATGTAATTGACGCTCTCGCCGAATGCCGGGGTCAGCACACCCTTCAGCAGCGCTACCGTCAGCGGCTTGACCAATCCCTCCATGTCGTCCCCGCGATACTCGACCGCGATCCGACGCACAGGCAGCCGCGCCAGCACGCCCAGGATCGCGCCGATCCGTTCAGCCAGACGCAGATACGGACGGGTCGTCTCGTACTCGACGCCGGGTAGAAAGGGCAGATTGACCACATTGCGATAATCCTCGTCGCGCAGCGCGTCCATGACCTGGGCAGCGATCTGGAGCGACAGGTCCTGAGTCGCCTCGACGGTGTTTTCCGCGATGTGCGGGGTGTGGATCACGTTGTCCATGCCGATCAGCGGGCTGTTGTAGGGCGGTTCCTGGGCATATACATCCAGTCCGGCGCCGCCGATCTGTCCACTCACGAGCGCCTCGTGCAGCGCGTCGGCATCGACCGCGCCGCCAAAGGCGGTGTTGATCAGCCGGGCGCCGCGCTTCATCAGCCCGATCGCCCGCGCGTCAATCAGCGTGCGGGTCTCAGCGGTGGCGGGGACGTGCAGCGACACGATATCGCTCTTGTTGAGCAGTTCTTTCAACCCGACCAACTGAATCCGCCGATCCTCGATCTGTTCTTCGCGGATGTACGGATCCGCCGCCAACACCTGCATCCCGAACGCCAGACAGCGCGCCGCCACCACCCGCCCGACGCGCCCATAACCGATGATGCCGAGCGTCTTGCCCATGAGCTGTGTCCCCGCCTGACGGCGGCGGTCGAGCAGCCAGAAGCCCGCGCCCAGGCTGTTGTGCGCCTCCACCAGCCGCCGCGCCAGTGCCAGGATCAGCGTGACGGTGTGTTCGCCAGCGGCGATCGCACTCACGCCGGGCGTGTTCATGACGACGATGCCGCGCACCGACGCCGCGTCGATGTCGATCCCGTTCAGGCTGGCGCCGACCCGTCCGATCACGCGCAGATTCGGCGCCGCGTCCAGCAGCGCGCGGTCGATGGTCACGTCGTCGCGGGCGATCAGCGCATGCACGGTCGGCAGGTAATCGCGCAAGGCGTCGGCGGTCGGGGCGATGGTGTGGACGATCAGGTCGTCCTCGCCGCGCAGCAGGCTCAAGCCCTCATCGGTGATGTCGGTGGCGACGACGACCGCGAACTGTTTTGATGGGGTCTCAGGCGTCAAAGCGGCATCCTTCCAAAGCGGCGCGCACATCGTGCAGACTCTCGAAAATATACGGGGTCACCCCGTCGAAGGCGGCGGCGCTGGTGTGCGCCAGATCGGGGACTGCCACCGTGACCATGCGCGCGGCGACGGCGGCGCGCGTGCCGTTGAGACTGTCTTCCAGCGCCAGACAGTCGGCGGGATCGACGCCGATCCGCAGCGCGGCTTCCAGATAAATATCGGGGGCGGGCTTGCCGTGCGTCACATCGTCACCGCTCACGCGCCGGGCGAACAGGGTTTCCCATCCGTGCGCGGCGACCACCGCGTCGATGATCGCCATCGGTGAGCTGGAGGCGATCGCGCACGGAATACCGCGCGCCTGCAGCAGCGCGATCAGGTCGGCAGCGCCGGGACGCAGTGCGGCGTCGGTGCCCACACGCGCTGCCATCGTATCGACCGCTTCTGCGATCAGCAGGTGAATAGGCTCGTTGAGCGCATAGGCTTCAGACAAGCCGCGCCAGAAGTCCGCCATGCGCATCCCGATGTAGCGGGCACGCACCGCCGGGTCGAGGATCAGATTGCGCCGGGTCAGGATGCCATCCTCGACCTGTTCCCAGATGGGTTCGCTGTCGATCAGCAGTCCGTCCATGTCGAAGATGACGGCGCGGGGGCAGAATCCATGCAAATTCATGTTTTTTCCTCGAAAGCATCTTTGAAGGCTTGCAGCAGATCGCCCTTGAGCGTCAGTCCTTCGGCGTCGAGCGCCAGCGCCAGACCGCGCTCCAGCACCGCCTGATGGGGTGTGCCTATCAGCCGCGCCGCGCCGGACGCGCCAATCGCCATAGGCAGGATCGGCGCCAGCGAGTTGACCCTGACGAACGCCTCGGACTCGTCGCGCACTTTCGCCCGCGTCACCACCCCGCCAAAGCCGACGAACAGATCGACCACGCTTTTCGCCGCCAGATCGCTCGACCCGTCCCCGACCATCATGCGGCGACCGGGGAGATCGCCCGCCATCTCGTTGACGATCTGCGGTTTGCCGCTCGATACCGTCAGCGGACTCTCGTCGTAGGCGAAATAGGTCTGCCCGTGCTGCGTGGCGGGGTCGTGATAGCGCCACCATTCTCCGGCGAGTTCGTCGTATTCCAGATCGACGGCGCGAATCCGATCGGGCGCCACGCCGAGCCGCGCGCCAAAGCCGCGCACCGGGTCAGCCAGCCCGCCGCTGATGATGAAGACATGCTTGCCCAGATAGTGCAGCGCGGCGATCACGCTGTCGGCGTCGGGCACCATCGTCTCGGCGTAGCGCGTCTCGATCGCCTTGAGCTGTCCGCGCGTCGGACGGATGGCAGCCAGCCGCTTGCCATAGACCTCACGCAGATCGAGATCGCCGTCCATCGCTTTTTGCGTCAGGACGGACACACGCCATTCTTTGCCTTTGAAGCGCGCCAGTTCGTCGATGCCTTCGATGGCGCTGAGGGTGCTGTCGCAGTCGAAGAAGATCAGGTCGAAGCTGGTCCAGCGGGTGTCGGTCATGGGTGAGCGTTACCGTAGGGGTGGGTAGGCGAGACGGGCTGATTGTACCAGAATGGTCATCAAAATGGCGCTATCCCTCCCCTCACCTTTAGGCATGGGGACGCTTACGACCTGTTTATCAGATTGCGGACAACATGCAAGAAGGTTTAGACTAAGCTTGTATCTCCACCTCGAATGTCAAAAAAAGGCGATCCGCCCATGCGACGTATCCTGACCGCTGCTATTGCAAGCCTGACCGTGCTGCTCGCCGCGTGCGGCGGCACGCCCACCCCCGCGCCTGCGCCGCCGACCGCCATCCCCGCGCCGACCGCCGAGGGGACGATCGAGCGTGCAGCCGACGCGCAGGTATTCTCACTGCCGACCGGGGACGATATTGCCGGCATTCCCGACACCGCGCCCGGTACGCTGGTGCTGCGCACCGACAATACCACGCCCGGCGCGCCCACCCGTGCCCCGATCGAATTCCGGGTGATCAGCCTGTATCAACAGGGCGGCATCGGCGGGGTGCCGCTCGACATTACTGTGTTTGCTGACGGACGGCTGATCCGCGATGGCGTCACCACCCGCCTCAGCACCAATCAGATTGCGCTCTTGTCCGAGCAGATCGTCGCGCTGCAATTTCTGGACATCGACGGCACCTTCAGCGGGGCAGGCGCGTCGCCGGATGTGTTTCAGTACACCCTCACGATCGAGTCGCCTCAGGGCGGGCGCACGCTGGTCACCCAGGACGGGATGACGCCGGACTCGCTGCTGGCACTCTACGACACGCTCAAGGGACTGCGCGGGACGTGAGCGGGGGAGGATGCGCCGTTGTTCAAAAGGCTATCCGCGGTGCGGATTATGAAAACAACCCCAACAGCGCATCACGAAATGCCCCAAAGCTTTGACTGCGATTGTGCTCTGGCTGCATATGCTTTGAAATATCCTGTGCAGCCCGTATTTTCTCTAAGCCACCAGGGTGATAATGTTTGAGCAGGCGTTCCAGGTGTTCCCATGTGCCGCCTCTGATCGCGTCCGAGTCACGATAAGGGGCTTGATGCGCCAGATTTGTGTCTACACGCGGATACGCCTTTCTGATCGCGTAAACATCCCCAAAAAACCACGCTTCCAATTCTTCAGTCGCAATGCGGTTGATGACGAGAAAATGCGTAGGCGAAACGGCGCGTGTCGTGAGACCAGCAGCGCGGGCGAACTGCTCCAGTTGCTGCTTCAGCACCAGGCAATCATCGTCATCACGGTCTACCAGCACGATCACACGCCAATCATCCTGGCGATGTTGATACGCTTTCAGACGATTGGGTAAATTCCGCAACAGGGCTGGTTTGCCTTGAAACGTAAAAATGTCGAACTCAAACGTGTGATCCCGCAAAATGCGCGGCACCAGCTCGATGAGTACCGCTTCGGCAGACGGTTCTTCGACATAGAAATTAAGCAGCATGTCCTTTTTCCTATGACCGACCGGAACGTCGCGTCCTGGGTCCGCCCGCATTCGTCAAAGGATCGCCAACTTCAAAATGCCCTTCCATCCACAGATCGCCCAACATGCCTCCGTTTGCCATGAATTCGTTGATGTTGGGCATGTCCGAGGCACGACGGACTTTCGTGTAGCCGTCCACGCCGCGATACAGCACCCACAGCTCGTTTGCTTTCAAGCCATTGACGAAAAATGGTGAATGGGTGGTGACCATCAACTGCGTTTTTGCGGATACTGCGCGGCATTCTTCTGCCAAATCATACAGCAGTCGAGGATGCAGCTGATTCTCCGGCTCTTCGATCCCGATCAGTCTGGGCGGGTCAGGGTCGAATAACATCGTCAGATAAGCCAGCATTTTGAGCGTGCCATCAGAGGCAAATTTTGCCATGATAGGACGGCTGAAAGGCGCATCCTTGATTTGCAGCAGTAATCGCCCATCCTGCATGACATCCGCGATCACCGATTCTAACCGTGGGACGCGCTGTGACAGACGATTCAGAATGTAATTTAACTGGTCGGGATTCTGTTCGCGCAGATGTTGGATCACGTTCGGCAGGTTATCGCCACTTTCCGACAAATGCTCCTGCGGACCCGTTTCCGGGGTGCCGCGTGTGTTGTCCGCACTCAGGTACGACAGATACCAACCGGTGATGAATTCACGCAGCGCGCTCACGCGCGGATGCCGCGCGAGCTGCCCCAGGGTATTGACCGCCAACACATCCGGCGCGCTCAGGCGTTCCTCGACCCGCTCGTCGCTTTCTTCTGGTACCTCGCCGCTGATGACCTGTCCTCTGCCATTACGAAAATCGAGAAACCGAAACGGTGCGCCATGTTGTTTGCCCCGCCGCCATGCGAGCCATTCTTCGGCGACGAACGGGCCCTTTTCATTTTCGTCGATCGCTAAATGATACGTGATGGGTGAACTATTGGGCTGCTCACGATATTTTAGTTCAAACCCAATCGATCCATTGGCGTCACGGCTGCGCAGTTCACGGAACCGATTACGTTTATCCCACGCTTTACGTAAGCCGACGCTGAAGCACTCCGCGAGAAACGCGAACACGTCGAAGATAGTTGATTTTCCGCTGCCATTGGGACCCAAAAACACAGTGAGCGATGTCAGGTTGGTCAATTCCAGATCGCGCAGCGCGCGGTAGTTCTTGATCTTTATGCTTTCGATGCGCGGTATCGCGCGTGTTTGTTCGGTCGTCATGAGTGCATGTCCAGTGAATTTCGCCTGTGCGCGATCATGATCAGAGTCTATCACGAAACGCGCTGTCACCCGCCCGAACCGTGTGTCCCCGCGTTTCAGACGGTATGCTTGCTGCTGCCAGTTTCATTGCGCATCAGGTGTAAAGGAAAATTTCGTATGCGATTGCGCCGTTATGTCTTGCACACATTCATCGCGGTACTGATGGCGAGCGGCATCGGGTCTGCCAGCGCGCAAACGGGGGGCGCGTCGTGCGACCCGGCGCTCGATGCCGACACCTACCTTCAGCGCGGAGCCGAAGCCTTTCAGAACGAGCAGATCGAAATGGCGATCGCCGAAACCCTGTGCGCGCGAGCCGCCGCGCCGGATAACGCGGTCGTGTATAACAACCTCGCTTATTTCCAGGTGCGCCTGGGAAATTTTGATGAAGCGTTCGCCAATTACACTGAATCCCTGCGACTCGACCCAGATAGTGTCAACACGCGGGTCAACCGGGGTGATCTGCTGCTCGACCAGGGCGACTCTCAGGCGGCGATCGTCGATTACGACCGGGCGATCGCGCTGCAAGCGACGGCTTACATCCACAATCGACGCGGCATCGCCCATTTCAATCTGGATGATTTCGCAGCAGCCGAGGCGGATTTCAGCGCGGCGATCACGTTCGACGCCGATGATGCGAATTTCGTGCGCAACCGCGCCGTCGCCCGCTTTCAACAGGGGCGCTACGACGAATCAGCAGCAGATTTCACCACTGCTGTTCAGCTCGCCCCAAATTGGGATGTGCCCGCCTATGGGGTGGCAGATGCCTACTTCGAGGGGGCGCGCTATGCCGAAGCAGGGACAGCCTATCGCGCTGCGGTGACCGAGTTCGGCCCGCGCGACATGGTCAATGCCCGTCTGCGCGCGATCGCGGTCGCCTTCTCAACGGCGTTTGCCGGGCGCGAACGCGCGCTGTCTCCCGACGCGATCGCGCCTGCGACCGCCCCGCGTCTGGCACTATTGGATCAGATACTCGTGGGAAGGTACGACGCCTCGGTGACGGCGCTGGCGATCAGCCCGAACGGGGATCGGATCATCAGCGGCGACGACAGCGGCGTGGTCGTGATCTCGGACACCATCACCGGGGGCTCGGTCAGGCGTGAGACATTTCCGGCGCCGATCCTTAGCGCCGCGATCGCCCCCAACCGCGCCGCCGTCGTGCTGGCAGACGGCGCGGTCATTTTGCTCGATGAGAACATCATGATACCGCTGATCATCGACGAGGGCAGCGCGGCGAACGCAGCCTTCACGCCCGATGGATCGCTGCTGGCGGCGGCGCTCACCGATGGCAGCGTGCAATTCTGGGATGTGCTGGGCAGGCGCGCTATCGGCCGGTTCGCCCTCGTCGATACGACGAACACCGCCAACCGGCAGAGTCCCAGCCCGCTGACGTTCAGCGCCGACGGTGCGACCTTCGCCAGCGTCACGGGTGACAGCCTCGTCCGCGTGTGGAATACGGTCAGCGCGGAAATACTCAGCACGTTCGACCTGGAGCGCCCTGTCAACGCCCTGGCTTTTAATCCCGCAGGCACGCAGTTGGCGGTCGGCGGCGGCAGTGGTCTCACGCTGTTCGCGCTGGCGAGCGGCGAACCCATCGCCAGTGTCGCTGTGACCGGATCGATCCTCGATTTACGCTTCACCCCCGACGGCGCGCTGCTGCTGGCGATCAGTGATCAGGGCGATTTAGCGCTGTTCGATGCCGAGTCACTCGATGAGCTCACGCAGATCGACGGAGGCAGCACCCCTTACACTGTCGCCGTTTTCACCCCCGATGGCACACGGCTGATCGCAGGGGGAAGGGTCGAAGGCACCCAGTCCAATCCGGTGCATGTGCTGGGAACGCTCAACACGGCGGTCACGCTGCAAACAGCCGGTCTCGCCCCGATCGCTGGCGACAACGGGAACACCTTGTCCCTGCTGACGGAAGTCCCGCCGGACGGGGTGATCGCGCAGGTGCGCGTGACCGATGCCAACGGGCAGACGGGCAGCGCGGTCGTCCGCTATTTCGCCGATGGTCGTCCCTCTGTCATCCTGGAGGCGCTGGGCAGCGATCGCGCCACGCTGGCATCGGCGTCAGACGGCATAGTCGCGCTGGCGCCGATCGTGCGCGGCACCGACCTCAGCGAGACACCTGCTGTCATACTGATCAATGCAGACGGGACTGAAAGCGCACGCATCGAGGACCCGCATCCTTTTGTCATGCTGAACGGCAGCAGCGGACTTGGCACGGTTGACCGTATGCGCTTCAGCCCTGATGGATCGCTGCTGGTCACGTCGGCGTATGCACTGATGCGCGTCTGGCGCGTGGATGACGGCGGCATCTGGCGTGCGGCAGCCGAGCTGATGACCGATTCGCAGCTTTTCGATGTGCAGTTCTCCCGATCGGGCAGCCTGCTCATCCTGCAATTGAGCGATGCGGTGGTGGTCTACACCGTGACCCCCACCGCCGATGGCGTGACCCTGACCGAGGTGGCGCGCATCGCCGTCGAGCCGGATACCCTCGCTGGCGCGGTCGCTATTCACCCCGACGAGACGCTGATCGCCATCGTCACAAAAACGAACACAGTACAACTTTGGGGAGTCGGGGCATGATCGCACGCCCCGCAGCATCGCTGGGGCGTGCCATACTGATCACCGCACGGACCCTGCGCGGCTGTGCGCCGATCCATAAACCCTGATTCGCTGTCTGGAACGGGTGGGCTGTTGCCTCAATAGCCCGCCCGCAGCCGACTCAGCCACTCGCGCGCGTACTGATAGGTCGGGTCGAGGGTGAGCGCATATTCCAGGTCGCGGATCGCGCCCGCCCGATCGCCCATGTTGTATTTGACCGACGCCCGACCGCCATAGGGCGCGGCGACCATCGGCGCCAGCCGGATCGCCTGTTCGTAATCCCACGCCGCGCCTTGCAGATTGCCCAGCGCGAACAGCGCGTTGCCCCGATTGAAATACGGCTGTGACGCCGACGGATTGAGGCGGATCGCCATCTCGAAGTCGGCATAGGCGGCTTGCGCATTGTTGAGCATGGCGAACGCCATCCCACGATTGTTGTAGGCGATACCGTTGTGGGGCATCAGCGTGAGCGCGACGTTGTAGTCGAAAATCGCGCCGTTGGCGTCGCCCATGCTGAAGCGCGCCCAGCCGCGATTGATATAATCGCGGGCGTCGTTGGGGGACAGCATGATCGCCTGGGTGTAATCGCCGATCACATTCTGCCACCACCCGCGTTGAAAATACGCCCATCCGCGCGCCTGATACCCGCCTGCGCTCATCGGCGCCAGCCGGATCGCGCTCTCGGCGGCGGCGATCGCGCCGTCGATGTCGCCGCTGCTGATCCGAGTGAGCGACTGTTGGAAATAATCCTGCGCCGACAACTGCTGCGGCGTCGGCGCGGGGGCGGCGCTGGCGGCGGCGATCGCCTGCTGCGCCTGCGCCTCGGCAGCCGGCGGTGCCGGATGCAGCACCAGATCGAGCGACTTGTTGAGATAGCGCTCGATCAGCTTGTCGATCGCCTCGTCGAAATAGCCGCGCGGCACAGGCAGCGCATTGTAGCCCTGCACCAGCGCCAGCTTGCCTTTCAGGTAGGGTTCGGCGGCTTTCCAGTCAAAGTCATCCAGAGTGAGCGGGACGAAATTGCGTTTTTCGTCGATCGCCGTCTCGATCTCGCGCCGCACCCAGTCGCCGGGTTCGGCGGTGCGAGCCAGGGTATCGGCGTGCAAAATCAGAATAAAATGAGCGCGGGCGCGAATCTGGCTCAGGATCGTCTCCGCGAACGAGCCGGAGTCGATGCTGTCAAAGTCGAAAAAGACGTCCCATCCGCGCGCCGTCAGCGCCTTGAACAGCGCCAGCGCGGTGTAATAGCTGCTGCGTCGATAACTGATGAAGACCGTCTTTTCGATCGCCATGTCTGCTCGTCCTGTCCCGTCGAGATGCCCCGCCGAACCGTTCACCTCTATGATAAACTAAGCGCATTGATTCTCTAAATCACCGCGCGAGTGTGAGCCGATGCCGCAGCCGAAGATTCAGCCCCGCCTTCCCAAAGGGATGCGCGACTTTTTGCCCGCCGAGATGATCAAACGTGAATACGTCTTTGCAATCGTGCGCGACGTATTTCACCGCTTCGGGTTTGAGCCGCTGCAAACGCCCGTGCTGGAACTGCACGAGACCTTGATGGGCAAATATGGCGAAGACGCCGAAAAGCTGATCTTCAACGCGCAGCATCCCGGTGGCAAGGAAGAATTGTCGCTGCGCTATGACCTGACCGTGCCGCTGGCGCGGGTGGTGGCGCAGTATCAGAACGAGATCACGCTGCCCTTCCGCCGTTATCACATCGCCCCGGTGTGGCGTGCCGAACGTCCGCAGCGCGGACGCTACCGCGAATTCTACCAGTGCGACGCCGACATCGTGGGCGTATCCGGCATGACCGCCGACGCCGAGATCATCGCGCTGATCGTCGCGGTGCTGACGCGGCTGGGCTTTCCACAGTTCACGGTCAAGATCAACAATCGCAAGCTGCTGACAGCGATCGGGCTGTACGCCGGGGTCGAGGGTGAGCCGCTGGCACAGTTGTATCGCAGCATCGACAAATTCGATAAAGTCGGCGCGGAGGGCGTCGAAAAAGAGCTGACCGAGCGCGGCTTGCCATCCGATGTGATCGCCAAAATCATGACCCTGATTGCGTCCGACGTGGCGCCGTCCGAGCGTCTTGATTTTGCAGCCCGTATCATGGGCGATCACCCCGCCGCCGTCGCCGCTGTCCGCGAGCTGCGCGAGCTGGCGGCGCACCTGGCGGATGCCAGCGTGCCGACCGATCGCTGCGAGTTCGACTTCACGATGGTGCGCGGACTCGGCTACTACACCGGACCGATCTTCGAGACGCTGATCACCGAGCCGAACCTGGGCAGCATCAGCGGTGGCGGACGCTACGACGACCTGATCGGGCTGTTCCGAGGCGAGACGCTGCCCACGACCGGGACGGCGTTGGGGATCGAGCGCATCATCGACGTGATGGACATCCTGGAATTGTATCCGGCGGGCATCGGCGGCACGGTGGTCGAGGTGTTCGTGAGTGTGTTTGGCGACGACACCCGCCCCGACTCGACCCGCCTGGCGGCGGAGCTGCGCGCGGCGGGCGTGCGCACCGAGCTGTACATGCAGGACAAGAATATCGGCAAGCAGATGAATTACGCCGACAAGAAGGGCGTCCCGGTGGTGGCGCTGCTGGGCGCCGATGAGATCGCGTCCGGGTCGGTCAAGCTGAAGCGGCTCAGGGATGGGCAGGAGGTCACGGTCGCGCGCGGACAGGCGGCGGAGGCGGCGCGTGGGCTGCTGAAATAACCAGCAGGTTGTTAAAATTTTCGTCCGCCAGAAAGCGGATCATCGACTGCGCTTCGGTTTCATTGCCCGTAGTCGTGCCTGGAGCGTGAACATCTCCGGCGCGCGCGACTCCAGATCGCGCCGTGCATCAGCAGCGCTCGCCAACAGTTCTGCCAGATACCCATCGACTACCTCACGGTGACGCAGATAGTAGGCGATGACCGCGCAGACATCCGCCAGCGTCAAAGCATCGTAGTTGTCCACGATCTGTTCCGGCGAGTCTCCATTGCGGAATCCCGTCACCACCGCTGACAGGGGGACGCGCGTATCACCGACGAGCGCGATCCCGGTGGCGTTGATACGGATTGGGGCGATAAGTGTATCGATAGTGAGGGTGATCATTTTTCTTTCGGCTGTTGATCAATTCAGTCGATCGTGATGATAGGCGCGTGTCCTTTCGTCTTCAACAAGAAACAGGCATTTTTGCGCCCTGATCGTACACACAGTGTGCAGCCCGACCTGCACGGCGGGGCTGCACCCTATCATCGCGCTACTTCAGCTCCAGGCTCAGCTCCCCGACCAGCCGCGCCACCATCGTCTTGAAGTCGTCCAGGGGCAGCGCGCCCAGGTCTTCATCTGTGCGCAGACGCACGCTGACCGTCCCGGCGGCGGCGTCCTTGTCACCCACGACCAGGATATACGGGATGTGCTGTTCGCGCGCAGACGCGATCTTGGCGCCCATACGCGCCTTGCTGCCGTCCACCTCGACGCGCATCCCGATCGCCTTCAGCGTCTTTGCCACCCCGTTGGCGTACTCGATATGCCGATCCGCGATCGGCACCAGCATCGCCTGCACGGGCGACAGCCACACCGGAAACGCGCCGTTGAAGTGTTCGATCAGGATGCCCGTGAACCGTTCCATACTGCCAAACGGCGCGCGGTGGATCATGACCGGGCGCTGACGCGACCCGTCCTCGGCGACGTACTCCAGCTCGAATCGTTCCGGCAGGTTGTAATCGACCTGCACCGTCCCTAGCTGCCATTCGCGCTTCAGCACATCGCGGAAAATGAAGTCGAGCTTGGGTCCGTAGAACGCCGCCTCGCCCTCCGCGACATGATAACGCAGCCCGATCTCGTCGCACGCCTGAATGATGGCGGCGCTGGCGCGCTCCCAGTTTTCATCGCTGCCGACATACTTGTCGCTTTTGGGATCGCGGATGCCGACGCGGGCGCGATAATCCGTGAAGCCCAGCGCCCCGAATACATACTGGATCAGCCGGATCACCGCTTTGTATTCTTCCAGCAGTTGATCGGGCGTGACGAACAGATGCGCGTCATCGACCGTGAAGCCGCGCACGCGCGTCAGTCCGTTCAGCTCGCCCGACTGTTCATAGCGGTAGACCGTGCCAAATTCCGCCAGACGCACGGGCAGATCACGGTACGAGTGCATATCGCTCTTGTAGATCATGATGTGGTGCGGACAATTCATCGGCTTGAGCAGGAATTCTTCGTCGTCCACCTGGATCGGCGCGTACTGGCTGTCGGCATAATACGGATAGTGCCCCGACGTGCGGTACAGATTCAGGTTGCCGATATGCGGCGTGACGACCGGCAGATAGCCACCGTCGATCTGCGTGTCGCGCAGCCAGCGCTCCAGCAGGTCGCGCAGCACCGCGCCGCGCGGCTTCCACAGCGGCAGCCCCTTGCCGACCAGCGCGCTGAACGTGAACAAGCCGAGCTTTTCCCCGATGATGCGATGATCGCGCTTGCGCGCCTCGTCCAACTGCGTCAGATAGTCCGCCAGATCAGCCGACGACTCGAAAGCCGTCCCGTAGATGCGCGTCAGCTGCGGACGCTTTTCGTCGCCGCGCCAGTACGCGCCAGCAGGCTTCTTGTAGGTGATATTGACCGCCTCCGGGTCGATCTCGCGCGAATTGGCGACATGCGGTCCGCGGCATAAATCTGTGAAGCTGTCCTGCGTGTAGAACGTCAGTGTGGACGCAGGGGCGGCGATCTCTTCGCCGTTTTCATCGACGCGCCCATGTACGAGGTCTTCGATCAGCTCACGCTTGAATGGCTGATCCTTGAACTGTGCCAGCGCTTCATCAGCGCTGACCTCGCGCATACTGAATGAGACGCCCGACGCGATGATCGCCTTCATGCGCGCCTCGACCCATGCTATATCCTCGTCGGATGGCGAGACGGGCAGTTGAAAGTCGTAGTAGAAGCCGTCGGCGATCGGCGGACCGATAGCGAGCATGGCTTCAGGAAAGCGTTCCAGCATCGCCTGCGCCAGGATGTGCGCGGCGGAATGTCTGATCTTGTACAGTTGGCTGCCGAGATAGCCGTTGTCTTGCGATGCCATACCTGTTTACTCCTCGATGGGGATTATGAATCCTGATTATAGCGTAGGGATGTATAAGGGTGCGTCCGACTAGTGAGCGATGCAGCCGTTGTCGAGGCGATCTGCCTGCATTTTCAATCCACCAGCCCTTCCCACTCCACCATCGCCTCATGCAGCGCCGACTCGGTCTGCGTGTAGGTCGCGCCCAGCTTCGCTACCTCCCCGGCTGCGCCAGACGCGCTGGCACGTTCGAGCTGGTTACTCACATCCGCCAGCTGCGCTTCAAACTCCAGAATGCGCGTTTCGAGCGCCTCCACACGTTTCTTGCGGGCATAGGGCGTGAGTCCGCTCGGATGCGCGGCATTTTTGGGCGCGGACGCATGGTTGTGCGTCCCTGCGGCGGCATTTTTGCTGGGTGACGTGGACATGCCGTTTTTCGCGGCGGCTCTGGCGTCGAGATAGGCGCGATAGCCCCCGATAAAGGTCTCGAACGATCCCGGCGCTGCCGTCCAGATGTGCGTCGCCAGCGCGTCGATCAGATAGCGATCGTGGCTGACCAGCAGGATCGTGCCAGGAAAGTCGGCAAGCACATTCTGCAAAATTTCCTGACTGGCGATGTCGAGATGGTTGGTCGGCTCGTCCAGCACCAGGAAATTGGCGCCGCTCAATGCCATTGCCGCCAGCGCGACCCGTCCGCGTTCGCCGCCGCTGAGGGTGGCGATCGTCCTGAATACATCATCGCCCTCGAACAGAAACGCCGCCAGATAATTGCGCGCTTCCCCGACCGTCATCGGCTTGGCGGACGTGACCACATCCAGCAGGGTGCTGTCGGGATCGAGCAGCTCGTGCGCCTGAGCAAAGTAGGCGATCTGCACCGCCGCGCCGATCTTTACCTCGCCCGCCAGCGGCGACAGCGCCCCGATCGCCGTCTTGATGAACGTGCTTTTGCCGACGCCGTTGCCGCCGATCAATGCCGCGACCTCGCCGCGCCTGAGCGTCAGGTCTGGCGCCGTGAACAGCGGCTTGCCGGGATAGCCGACACGCAAGCCGAGCGTGCGCAGCACCAGATCGCCTGACCGGGCGGTATCGCCCAGAGTGAGCGCCATATCGCGGCGCGATCGCGGCTTGAGACGGGCGTCGTCGCGCAGCATCCGCTCCAGGCGGGTGCGCCGACCCTGTGCCTGTCTGGTATTCTGCCCGGCGAGATTGCGACGAATGTACTCGACTTCTTTGGCGACGAATTCCTGCTGCGACTCGAATTCTTTCAGACGGCGTGCGTGCCGCTCTTCGCGCTGTGCGGCGTAGCGCGAATAGCTGCCCCGGTAGCTTTCGAGCGCGCCAAAGTCCAGCTCCCACACCGTGTTGGCGACCGCATCCATAAAGTAGCGGTCGTGACTGACGACCAGCACCGCGCCGGGAAATTCCTTCAGATAGCCTTCGAGCCAGGCGATCGCGTCGATGTCGAGATGGTTGGTCGGCTCGTCCAGCACCAGCAGATCGGGCGCCTCCAGCAGCAGCCGCGCCAGCAGGGCGCGCGTCTTTTGTCCGCCGCTCAGGACACCCAGCGTGCGATCGCCGTCCTGCGGTGTGAAGCCGAGTCCGTGCAGCACCGTCTTGATGCGCTGTTCGTAGGTGTAGCCGCCCGCCGACTCGAACCGTTCCTGCAGCACACCATAGCGCGCGATCAGCGAGTCGGGGGCGTCGGGCGCCGCCATCCGCTCGGCAAGATCGCCCAGCTCGGTCTCCAGCGCGCGTACCTCGGCAAAGGCGCTCAGACATTCCTGGAGGATGGTGCGATCGCTCAACACCTCAGGTCGCTGCGGCAGAAAGCCGATACGCAGCCCTTTGGCGCGCGACACCGATCCGTAGCTCGGCAGGTCGGTGCCCATCAGCAGCGACAGCAGTGTCGTCTTGCCCGCGCCGTTGGGTCCGACCAGGGCGATCCGGGCGGCGTGCGCGATCTCGACCGAGACGCCGCTGAAAATCTCGTCGTTTCCGAATTCTTTGGCGAGGTCTCTCGCCGTCAGCAGCGACATAGCTCGTCAACCCTTATCATGAATGTCGGGAATACAAACCGGACTCCTCGTGATGCGTCCGCGCGGCGGGCTGAGAAACCATCTGAATATTTCTATTCGGTAAAATGGAAGGTTTACCCAACCATTTAGAACCGAAGCGGAATGTTGTCGCAGTAGTGAGGGTATGTTCTGGTTGGCGTCCATTCGCCGTCTCCTCAATGCCCTCACTATCTGATTTTCAGATGGGTTCTCATGTCGTCTCTGTTTCCCAATCCTCGATCTTCAAGCCCGTCACCCGTCCAAATTCCCGCGTGTTATGCGTGACCAATGTAAGTTCGTTTGCCAATGCGACAGAGGCAATCATCAGGTCGTTGGGTCCAATGGGAGTTCCCGCTCGTGTCAGTTCAGCCCGAACGCGAGCGTAGTGTTCCGCAGCGGCATCGTCGAATGGCAAAGATACGAACCGTTCGGCAAATGCGGGCTGCCGCGCCATCGTGACATCGGGTGTATCGCTTTTCATCGCGCCGAAGTAAAGCTCGGCTCTCACCACTGAGCATACGACAATGTCACGCTCGTTTTCCGCCTTGAGCCGCGCTGTGACATGCTCCGAGCGATGGTTGAGGTGGCGGATGCAAATATCAGTGTCGAGCAGATATTTCATTCCAGCGGCTCACGTACTTCATTCTGACCCTGTTCCCAGCGCTGAATGGGCGTTTCGGCAAGAATTCCAGCCGTCCGGTCGATGAATTCGTGCCAGTTCATCCGTTTGTAGGCTTCGACCTCCAAATCCTGACGCAGCGCGGCACTCAGATGCTCGATCAGGCGGGCTTTCTCCACCAGCGGCAGTTGATCCGCCAGTTCAGCGATATGTTGGTAAGCGATCATTACTTTCCCTCCTCACGAACTTCGCCATTATCATACACCCGCACCTGACCGCCGATCCGCTTCGGCAGCAGCACATCGCGTGCTTGTGCCAGCGTGCGCGACATACGCTCATCATTCACAATCTGAACGAACAACAGGTCAGGTGGTACTTCCACTTTCCTGAACAAGAATAGTCAGATGGTTTCTGAATCACGCCACCTGCCAGATGAAGCCCGGCGCGCCCATCGCCATGCCGCCATCGATGTTGACGACGCGCTTGTCGAGATAGATGAACGGCTCGACCGGCACGATCACATCCGCCATCACCTGGATCGGCGTATGTCCATGCACGATCTGTTCACCGCCATAATAGCGCAGATAGTCGCGCATCATCCCCTCTCCCTTGCGCTGTGAGGCAAAAGCGCGATGCTGCGAAAAGTCGCTCACCAGGTCTTCCCAATCGCCGGGATCAGGACTGTTGAGCGTCGCGCGGAAGCTGGCGTTGACGCCCTCGATGGTCGGCGCGTGCGCCAGGTACAACCCGGCATCGGCATGGAGGAGCAGCCTGGGTCCGAGACGCATGATCGCGGGCAGATTGCGGATCCAGGCGATATGGCGCGGGGTCAGCCGTGCCATATCCGCATCCTGTCCGCCGTTGCGCCGCCATGTCTCGATGAAATGTCGATCCTGCCTGGCAAAGCGATGGGCGGCGAGAAATTGGATCTCGTGATTACCGAGCAGACAGCGCACCTCCCCGCCGACGGGCGCGCACTGGCTTTGCAGACGCATCACCAGGTCGATCACGCCGATTCCATCGGGACCCCGATCGACCAGATCGCCCAGAAAGATCAGTTTAGCATCGCCGCCGCACCACGCGCCTTCGGCATCGATCAGTCGGACACCCATCAGCAGCGTGCGCAGGCGGGTGGGCTGACCGTGAATATCGCCCATGAGAAAGGTCTTCATGTGTTCGTGCTTCCGTGCGCCGAGCGGCGTCTGATCGCGTGAAAAATCGCCCGTATCATATCATAATGCGAGTCCACACCAGCGGATCGATCAGCGGCGCGGTGTCGGTCGGCGGCGGCGGGATGATCACGCCTTGCAGATCGTATGCCAGCAGGGTGATCAGCACGATCAGCGCCAGGATCAGCATGATTAACCGGTTGCTGGTCCAGAAACGCGGCGAGTCGGCACTGTCGTCGTTGTCATCATCGGGCGTATCGTCGTCGAGGTCGTCGAAATCGCTGAGTTCATAGGGATCGTAGGGATCGAGCGGGGGCAGCGTCTCGTCGGTCGCGGCGCGCTGCCGCATCGTGCGGTAGCGCGCCCGCTTGAAGAGCGGCGCATTCTGGTCGGTGGAGTCAGGCGGGGTCACGGGTTCAGTCTCCGTAAATCATCGTTCCTGGCGAATGCAGGGGTTTGGCGTGCCAAACCCTGTTTGAAACCGGCACGGCACGCCATGCCACTACGTTGAAAAAGCGCATCACTCAAATGGATTCTTATGCGTCCCTGGTCAGCATCCGTTCCAGCATACCCAAAAAAACGCTGGTGTCGAGCGGCTTGGGAAAGTAAGCGTTGAATCCGGCTTTGAGCGCCTGGGCGCGCAGCTCCGGCGTGTGGTAGGCGGTCGTGGCGATCAAAGGCAGATGCGCGGTCGTGGCGGCGGCGCGCAGCTGACGCAGCAGGGCGAACCCGTCCATGCCCGGCATCGCCAGATCGACCAGCACACCACGGTAGCCATCGGGCTGCGCTTCCAGCAGCGTGATCGCCTCATAGGCATCATGCACGATGGTGGTAGCGATGTGAGCAGACGCCAGCATCATCGCCGCGACCTCGGCGCTGTCCGGTTCATCATCGACGATCAGGAGGTGGCGATCGGACATGATACGGCTCCTATTGAGCGTGCCAGGCACGCAGCGATTCGGCAAATTCCGGCATATTGACCAGCATATCCAGCAGCCCATCGACGAATTTCGAGGCGTTGAGCGGCTTGGTGATGTGATTGCGAAAGCCAGCCGCCAGCGCCCGCTCGCGGTCGCCACGCATGGCATGGGCGGTCAGCGCGATCATCGGGATGGCAGACAAGATGCTGTCCTGACTCAGCCGCAGCATGAGCTGCCATCCGTCCATGACCGGCATCGACAGATCGGACAGGATAAAGGCGGGCTTGACCGGGCTGCCGTGCAGCAGCGCCAGCGCCTCTGCGCCGTCGCGCGCCAGCGACACCTCGGCACCCGCCATCATCAGCATAATCTCCGCGATCGCGCGGCTGTCGTCCTCGTCGTCTACCACCAGCACCAGCCAGCCGCCCAGGGGCATTTTTGAGTCGATCCATTTGTGCGGCATGATCAGGCGCCTTCGCTGGTCAACGCCGGGGTCACGGTCGGGACGGGGACGATCGGCAGGGTGATGGTGAAGGTGCTGCCTTTGCCGATCTCGCTTTCGACGGTCACACCGCCGCCCATGAGCTGTGCGAGCCGCTGCACGATCGACAGTCCGAGTCCGGCACCGCCGGTCTTGCGCACCGAGTCCATCTCGACGCGCCGGAATTCCTCGAAGATCAGATGGTGCCAGGTCGGTGAAATGCCGATCCCGGTATCATGCACCTGGATACACAGGCGCCCGCCCTGATTGCGTACCAGCAGATCGATCGATCCCTGTTCCGTGAATTTGACCGCGTTTTCGATCAGGTTGCCGACGATCTGGGTGATGCGTTCGTGATCCCCGACGATCTGCGCGGGCAGTGTTTCGTCGAGCGTGAACTGAAAGGCGAGATTCTTGCCGGTGACCCGTTCTGCAAAATCCTCCTGCCAGCTGCGTGCCAATTCGTGCAGGTCGAACGGCTCCGCGACGATCTCGATCCGTCCAGCGTTGATACGCGACAGATCGAGGATGGCATTGATCAGACTCAGCAGTCGATCGCTGTTGGCGACCACGCGCGTCATCATGTGTTTGATCTTGTCGGCGGCGCCTGGCTGTCCGGCGTCCATCTGCATGGCGATGCTGGAATAGCCCAGGATAGCGTTGAGTGGGGTGCGCAGCTCGTGGCTCATGATTGCCAGGAATTGATCTTTGAAGATCAGCGCGGCGTTGAGTTCGTTGACGCTGGCACGCAGCTCGTCCAGCAGGCGCAGACGCTCGACGATCTGCGTCAGCAGCGGCGGCAGCTTGTCGAAATATTCGCGTTCTTCAGGGGTGAAGGTGCGCGGCGCCGAAAACGAGATCATGATCGCACCCATATGACGCTCGTAGCGGTAGAGCGGCACGATGATCAGGCTGTGAATGTTCAGATAGAGCAGATTGCCGCGTGCGATCGGATCGACACGGGGATCGAGGCTGACATTCTCGATCAGCAGATTGGTCTCTGGCTCGTCGATATACAATTTAGGCAGAGAAAAATCACTGGCTGGATAGCGCATGCTGATCGGCAGGGTCGGCACCGTCACGCCAGCGCGGGTGTAGTTGGCAGCGATCTCGACCTCGATGGTCGTGCCATCCGGTCCAATGATATTGGAAAAAAAGGTCAGTGCGTCGGCGTGTTCTGCGACGCCAATTTTGGAGAGCTGTTCCAGCAGGTCGGCGGCGGTCAGCGCATCACCGAGCGAGTCGCTCAGGTCGATGATGTCGATCGTCTGTTTCACTAACTTTTCGAGCATCAGTTCGCGCAGCTTGCGCGGGGTGATGTCGTAATAGGTGCCGATGATGCCCTCGATCGTAGCATCAGGCGCGCGCAGCGGTATCTTGGTGGTGGTGGTGTAATAGACCTCCCCGGTCGGCGCGATCACCCGTTCCTCTTTGTCGCGCATGGGCTCACCGCTGGTCATCACGTGCTGGTCGTCGCTGTGGTAGGCAGCCGACTCCGGCATTCCCAGATCGACATCGCTGCGCCCGATCACCTTCGCCGGGTCGGGCTGTCCCAAGTCCACCAGCATTTGACGGTTGACCCCGCGATAGCGCGAGTCGCGGTCTTTCCAGAAAATACGCATCGGCAGGTTGTCGATCACCTGTTGATAGCCTGCCGCTGTCTGGCGGGTGGCGGCTTCGGCGGCGGCGAGTCGCGTTTCCAGGTCGGTGATCCGTGCCTGTGCCGCTTCCAGCGTCAGAGAGGGGGTCGGCTGTGGGTGCGATGGGGTGGTGTCGTCGAGAGAGGACACGGGTGGCTCCTGATAGTTGAGCGTGAGCGCTGAGACGTGAATGCTAAAGCGTCGGATCGTCGGCAATATCGGCACAGATCGTCCGGCGTGGAACGGGCGAATGCACGATGATCGAGGTGGTGGTGTGGGCGTAAGGCTTCACCTGGCGAAAGAAGGCTTCCAGCGCGCCTACACTGGGGACGGCGATCCTGACCACGTAGCAGTCTTCCCCTAACACATGATGCGCTTCCAGGATATTCGGCATCGCTTTGATGATTTCCCCCAGGCGATCGAATTCTCTGCCGCTGTTCGCCAGTCGGACGTATGCCACGACGGACGCCCCTACCCGTTTGAGGTCGATCTCGGCATGATACCCCTTGATTACGCCCGCGTCTTCCAATCGTTTGACGCGCTCCTGTACCGCCGGCGGAGTCAGCCCGACGCGGCGACCAGCTCGGCATAGCTGATGCGGGCATCTTCCTGGAGCGCGTGCAGAATGCGCCAGCCGGTCTCATCGAGCAGCTTCTCGTGAGCTTCGATTGTCGGGGTCGTCATGGCTGAACACCTTTGATTCACAGGTGGACGGGTGGTAATGGTTGCCAATGGTTCTGTCAGCAAACGCGCGATGATCATATCATGATTTCAGATAACGGAACGCGCCAGGAGCCGAAAACGACTATGTCTTCAGAATATCCCCTGTTCATCTTTGTCGGAAGCGAACCCCGCCGCGCCGCCCTTGAATCGGCAGCCACGACTCGAGAGTGGTCATTGTGCGCAGCGCCCGCAGATGCGCTCTACGGCACGCTGGCGCAGGTCGTCGCCTTCTTTCCAGATGCAGTGGTCATCGAGGACAGTGGCGATCCGATGCCGCACGAGATCGTCATGCACCTGAACTCGATCCATTTCGAGCCGCTGATCGTGATCAGCGACTCGCCGGAAACATGGGACAGCGATATGGGAACGCGCATGGTCGTGCTGGCGAGCGATACCTCGGCGTATGATGTGCTGGATGCAGTGCTGGCACAGATGAACGACGCCGAACCGATGTGGGCGTAGGACGCATTATTATGCGTCCTTATAATGTCATCCCGCCAACCACGCTGCCCAGGCACGATAGCGCGCTTCGGCGGAGGCGGCACGGTCGAACGCCTGGTTCGCGTTGGCGGTCTGCCCACTGAGCAGACTCGTATAGGCGGCAATCGCGTCGATCATGACAGCGGCGCGCAGTTGATTCGGCACGCTGGCACAGGCGGGGGCGGTGAGCGCGTCGGCGTTGCCCGCCACCGCCTGCATGTTGGTGATCAGCTCGCGCACGCTGGTGGCGGGCAGCGCCACCACATCGATCTGGTCGGCATAGCCAGCGAACTGGACGCGGATCGGCTCGATCTGTCCATACCATGTCGCGGCGCCGCACCCCTCGCCGCTCCCGCGCGCGACATTCAGCGCCACCGGCGAATCGGCTTCCACAAGTGCGCCCACCTGCCACAGCGTCCCGGTCATGGCGGCGGTCGCATCGTTCAGATTGGCTTCCACGAACGCCAGCGCGCTCGGATCGACCCCTCCCGCCGCCGACAACACGCGCACGCGCTCGATGGTGTGATCCATCAAGCCTAAAAGCGACGCGCGCGCGTCCTCATAGCAGGGCACGGGCAGATTGGGCACCGTCACCTCGGACGAGTATCCCTGTTTGAAAATGAGCTGCTGGATCAGCGCGCCTGGATTGTCCTCGGCGGCGATCGTCTCCGGCGTGACCGCTGTGAAGTCGGCGTAATTGTCGGCTTGTAAAGCCCACCACGCCGCCAGGTCAGCGGGGCGACAGTCCGGGATCGGCGTCGCGGTCGGCGGGACGATCGCGGTCGGCTGTCCGGTGGGCAGAGCGGCGACTGCTGCGGTCGTCGGCGCGTCAGTTGTCGGGACGAGCGCGGCAGCGAGGGGGAGCGGGGCGGGCTGCGTCGGCACGACCGATGAACCGCCAACCCCACGTGCCAGCGCCGCCAGATCGATCGCACCGCCGGGGATGACTCCCGCCGCCCGTGCGCCGATGACCGCCCCCGCGCCGATCAGCAGCATGATCGCGGCGATCAGGATGGCGCTGATCACGACCTGGAGCAAGCCGCCGATCAGCGCGCCGACATCGACGCCGCCGACATCGGCACCGCGCGGCTTGCGCTCGATCTCCGCCATCAGATCGTCGCTGTCGTCGATCGCATCCAGCAGCGACAGATCGTCGTCATCATCGTCCTGCGCGGCTCTGGCGGCGCGTCGTTCTGGTTTGGGCTTCGGCGCGTTTTTGGCGGCGCCGCGCCGTCCAAAGGGGGCGCGATTCGGACGCGGCTCGACCTCGCCGCGATCGCTGCGATTGCGATCGACGGCGGCGGGACTGGCGCTGAGACGGTCGGAGGTATCGAGTTCCTCGGCGATCAGGTCGTCGAACGGGTCAAAATCGTCAGGGGGCGTGTTGCGATTCACGGCATACTCTCCATTACTGTCACTATGCGCGTCACTGTGCGCCTGCTGTGCGCGCTGTGCCCAGGCGGTTCCAGGGATTGATCTGTTTCGTACTCGACCTCGCGCTCATCAGCGCGTGCGTCAAGCGGCTCAAATACGGGTGCATCGGCTGAATCATAATCCGATTCAGCGGCTTGTCGATGCGGACGATCGTCCCGGCGTCGCGCCAGCCAGCGCCGACGTGCCCTGGGCGCGATCATGAACCCGGCGATCACCAGCGCGTAGATGACCATCGACGCCCCTTCGCCCTCCAGTAGGGGGGCGCTGCGAAACAGCGTCGTCGGCGCGTTGCCCAGTGCGTGAATGCCGACGACCAGAAACAGGTTGTCGGTGCGGATGTAAAGGGCGGTGAAAAAGACGCCGACTCCGAACAGCACCAGCAGATCGACCGCGATCGCTTCCAGGCTCATGCCGAGATAGAGGCGGTTGGGAATGTGCGAGAGCGCGAACATTCCCTGTGAGATCGCTACCGCCGCGATCAGACGCAGCCAGCGCGCGCCTGCCAGCCTGCGCAGTCGCAGGAACACCTGTGGGAACACAAACCCGCGATAGGCGATCTCCTCGAACAGCGCGTTGCCGCCCAACTGTGCCAGCAGACCGCCAAGCAGGATCGTCGCGCCGGCGCTGTTCCACACCGACGCCACCTCTACCGCGCCGTAGGTCACCAGCCCGGCGACAGCGTGGACGAGCTGCGCGGCGATCCACAAACCGAGCGTCGCCGCCAGCGCCAGCGGCAGCCGGGCAGGGATCAGCCCGATGTCCACCAGACGCAGATCGCCGTGACGCACGATCACCCACGCCACCAGCACCGCCAGAAAGATGACGTTCGCCACCAGCGACCCGGTGACCAGCCCGCCCGTCGCGGATGCCAGCGGCTGAAAGGCGCCCCCCGCGAACAGTACCAGATTGACCACCCCGACAGCGGCGAAATGCAGGGCGATGAAGCGCAGCGGCGCGCTTTGCCGGGAGAGACGGATCGGGTCGTACACGGGTCACCTGATGGACAATCGGCGTCGGATGAGGACAGGGAATATCGTCCTCAATCGTACACGATTCCGCCGTCCGCCGCATCTGTCACGGCTTTGTCTCTACAGCGGATTGATCGCAGCCCGTGCCTGACGCGCGGCGTCGCGCATCTGTTCCAGATGTCCGATCTCGTGACGCAGCCCCATCAGATACCCCGCGATCGCGTTCATCCTGCCAAACAGCTCCGTGAAGCGTTCGCTCATCTCGCGCTCGACCGCGAGTAACGGCGCATCCGGGAAAGCATCGAGATAGCCCAGACACATCCGCCGCGACTCGGCAAGGCGCTGATCGACCCCGGCGCGCGTGGTCAGGCTGTGCCAGTCGGTCTCGTAGCGCAGGCGCGGTTCGCGCGGATAGGCGATCCCGCGCGCCAGCAGACTGCTCACCGCCGCCCATTCTTCGGCGGTAGCGGTGGTATGGACGATCAGATGCGCCAGCGACCATCCCTGATGGCGCTCGTGTTCGGGGGCGTTTCCATCGTCTGCCAGTGGATCGTGAGGGATGAAAATCACGTCGCTGTCGTCGGCGTCGCCCAGGATGGCGGCGATCTCGTCCAGCACGGTGACGGTGAAGCTGCGTAACTGCGCGACGGTGGTCACGCCCTCGCGGTGCGCCCACTCGATTAGGGTGAGTTCGTGACGTTCGACTGCGGCAAAATCGGGGATCATGGAAAGCTTCCTTTGCTATAACCAATGCTATAACCGGACTAATCCTATTCTAGCGTAGATGCGCAGCGCTTTCGCGCTTTGCCGGATCGCCGTGTGGACGTTAGAATGTCCACCAATTGCACACACCAAAACAGGATTATTTACGATGCTCACCCCTTTTGAACAAATGGCGTTCGTGCTGCTGGCGCTGTTCGCCATCGGCGCGACCTACAGCGGCTTTGCAGAAATGTTCGGCGCGATCAACCGAGGCACGCGCGCTCTCTACCTGGATCGACTGCCCGCACGTCTGTTCACTGCCGCGCGCGTCTACCTCACACAGCACACCACTCTGCGCGCGCGTCCGGTCACCAGCCTGATCCATTTAGGCGTGGTGTGGGGCTTCACCTATTATTTCCTGGTCAACGCCGCCGATGTGTTGGAGGGCTTTTTGCCCGATTACACCTTCCTGGGCGATACGGGCGTATTCAGCACGGCGTATCGGCTCGGCGGTGACCTGCTGAGTGTGGTGGTGCTGCTCGGCGTCGGCTACTTCATCGCGCGCCGCTTCGTGCTGCCCAATAAGCGCGACCTGACCTATCACGACAACATTCTGCTGCATCCCCAGGTCAGGGCGGGCGCGATCAGCACCGACTCGCTGATCGTCGCCGGGTTCATCCTGCTGCACGTCGGGGCGCGCTTCCTCGGTCAGTCGGTGCAGATCGCAGAAGCGGGCGTTTTCGACGCGGCACGCCCGTTCGCCTCGCTGGTGGCGCCGATGTGGTCGGGCAACAACGCCGACGGGCTGCGTCTGCTGGAACACTTCTTCTGGTGGGTGGCACTAGGCGGCATCCTGCTGTTCACGCCCTACTTTCCGTACAGCAAGCACGCGCATCTGTTCATGGCGCCGCTCAACTTCCTGACACGTCCGCACCGCACCTCGCTGGGCGAGATGGAAAAGCTCGACTTCGAGGACGAGTCGGTCGAGCAGTTCGGCGCGGAAAAGCTGGAACACCTGCCCAAGACGCACCTGTTCGACGGCTTTGCCTGCATCATGTGCAACCGCTGTCAGGATGTGTGCCCGGCATACACGACGGGCAAGGAACTATCCCCGGCTGCCTACGAGGTCAACAAGCGCTTTTTGCTCAAAGACGACATGGCAGGCTTCGCCGGGGGCGCCGCCAGTCCGCTGCCGCTGATGGGGAGCGCCATCAGCGAGTCGGCGGTGTGGGCGTGTACGGCGTGCGGCGCCTGCGTCGATATTTGTCCGGTCGGCAATGAGCCGATGCTCGACATCCTGGAAATTCGCCGCGATGCCGTGCTGATGCGCGGGGAATTCCCCGCGGAGCTGCAAGGTGCTTTCAAGGGCATGGAACGCCAGGGCAACCCCTGGGGCAGCACCGCGCCGCGTTTCGCCTGGGCAAAGGATATGGACATCCCGACGGTCGAGGTCAATCCCGACTTCGACGTGCTCTACTGGACGGGCTGCGCCGTCAGCTATGACCCGCGTGCCCAGCTCACCGCCCGCGCGCTGGTGAAGGTGCTGCAAAAGGCGAACGTCAATTATGCCGTGCTGGGCGAGACCGAGACCTGTACCGGGGACGCCGCTCGACGTGCGGGCAAGGAAGATCTGTATCAGGAACTCGCCATGACCAACGTCGAGACACTGAACACGACCTTCGAGGGCAAGCACCGCCGCATCGTCGTCACCTGTCCGCACTGTTTCCACAATATCGGCAAAGAGTATCACCAGTTTGGCGGCAGCTACGAAGTAGTGCATCACACCGAGTTCATCGAGGAATTGATCGTCGGCGGCAAACTGCCGGAGACCGCCCGTCCGAGCAAGCAGCCGAACGTCACGTTCCATGATCCCTGCTACCTCGGTCGTCAGAACGACGTGGTGGACGAGCCGCGTTTCGTGCTGAACAGCCTGGGGGTCGATCTGGTCGAGATGCCGCGTAATAAGAAAAAGTCGTTCTGCTGCGGGGCAGGCGGGGCGCAATTCTGGAAAGAGGAAGAACACGGGACAAAATCGGTCGCCGTCGAGCGCTACGAAGAGGCAAAGGCGACTGGCGCCGAAGTGCTGGCGGTCGGCTGTCCCTTCTGTGCCCAGATGTTCACCAGCGCGCAGACGGCGGTCGAGGGCGGTCCGGTGGTGATGGATATTGCCGAGCTGGTGGCGGAGCGGCTGTAGCGCCGACACCCTGCGCATCGAGGGGCGGATGACGCCCCTCGATCCATGCTATCATGGCTGCAGGATGAGTGGATGAGGCAGCACCATGCAGATCGTCGAAGAATCGCTTTTCGAGGAAATTGCGGACTTCCTGACTTCGCAGCCGACGCTTGAAATGCTGGCAGTCTATAAAGTTTCGCCGGATGTGCAGGCTCATATCGACATACTGCTCGAAAAGAATCGAAACGCCGGACTGACGCCAGACGAGCGGCAGGCGATCGAAAAGACGCTGACTCTGCTGGATATGTTGAATCTGGTCAAGGCAAAAGCCAAACTGAAGCTTTTGACCGCCCAATACGCTTAAACGACATCAATCGCGTGCTGTTTAGAACTATTTTAGTACGAATCGGACGCTATCCCTGCGTAGAGAGTTCGTGACATCTTCAATAAATTGGTGGTGGAGCGACTGAACTGAGACAGGATTGTATCGAAGCAGGGACATGGCACATCATGCCCCTGCTTCGTTCAATTGGACGCTAATCCCTGTCCCCCTGCCGACACGATTCCCGTCGATCCCCGCATGTAAACCTGTCCGCTCGATCACACCTACATTCATACAACATTTACATCCCGCTAATCGACGCGCAATATTTTTTAGTTAGATTTGCCTTGTTGATTGCATCGGGGTAGGCAGCCATCGTCGAAAACCAATCGATTATGCAGGTCTCGTAATCCACATCTACCAAAGGGCAATGACACAATGGCACAGGAAAACACCGCAGTACACGACATCGACGCGACGATCGACGCTCTCAATGGGGGGCTGACTGCTCTGGCTCCCGCCGCCGCTGTCAAGAACATCGAGAGCTGGCACGCTCAGTTGGAAGGGTCGGACGATGCCGGTCTCAAGCAGGTCGCTGCCGACCTCGCCGAGCTGAAGACGCTGTTGACCAGCAGCCCGCTGAATGGCAAGTCGATCGGCACCTGCCTGACCAGCCTGGGCAAGGGCACGACCAGCGCCGGTGAAGGCGCGTCGGGCGATGTCTCGACCAGGCTCAAGGCGTTGGGCGCGCTGCTGACCAAAGCGGGCGGCACCCTGTCCTAAAGCACACGTCACCCGGCTCGCCGGGATAGACAGGTGCAAGTCATTCTAAGCATGGTCGAAGGGGTGGGGAGGGATGCGCTACATCCCGCTGCTCCTTGTTTCTTAGCAGCAAGCCGCGCTGTTTTTTTATACCAACCTCGTTTCACTGCCACAATGCCGCCGCTTTTCATGTTACACTCTGGCTCTTGTCACACCTCAAAAAACGGGGTAGCCAGCATGATCAGCATACGCACATACGTTTTGAGACTTGTCTCGCTCATGGTGATCCTCTGCCTGCTAACCGCAATCGCTATACCGCTGCACGCGCAGGATGTGCCGCAGTCAACCGGCACGATCAGCGGCGTTGTCCGTCGCCAGGGGACGAATGTCGCGCTGGCGCTGGTGTCGGTGCGCGTGCTGGGCACGAATCGCGGCACCTGCACCAACGGCGATGGCAGCTACACCATCACCCAAATTCCGCTCGACACTGCCTACACCATCGTGAGTGGCGACTCGTTCTGCACGGGCAACGAGACGCTGTGGGTGCCGGAATACTGGCAGGAGACCGTCAATCAGGAGAACGCCACGCCGATCACCCTGACCAGCCCCGCCCCCAACCGCACGGGCATCGACTTCACCGTGCAGCGCGGCGGTGTCGTCCTGGGCGTGGTCAAAGACGCGGCGGGCGTGCCGCTGGCGAACATCGGCGTCGGCGCCTGGGACGGCACCACCTGGCGCTCGGTCTGCACCAATGCCACTGGAAATTATCAGATTTACCCGATCCCGCTGTATGCTGCGTTTACGGTCGAGGCAGGACAGGATGTGCGCGTCGAGTGCGGCGGATCGCTCGATTATCACCGTGAGTTCTGGCAGGAAAAGACCAGCTACGAGGATGCGACTCGCCTGACCCTGACCGACAGTGTGGTGAATATCGGCGGCATCGACTTCACTCTTGAACTGGGCGGCACGATCAGCGGGCGCGTGACTGACACCGCAGGGGTGCCGCTGGCGAATATCGCCGTGTACACCGAACGGCACAGCGATGGCGCGTCTC
>DAOTUN010000020.1:0-41117 GCA_034437395.1 Anaerolineae bacterium
CGCGCCAAGCCGACCGGACTGCTCACTGCGCTTCCGGGCATTCTCTGGTTAGGACTATTTTTCTTCGTGCCGATTGTGGTGGTATTCGGCGTGAGCTTTCTCACACGCGGACGCGGGGGCGCCGGCAATCTGCCGTTCACGTTTGCCAATTACGCCCGCGTCTTCGACGTGTTTTCCGGAGTCATCCTCGACTCGATCTGGATTGCGCTGCTCAACACGATCATCTGTCTGGCGATCGGCTATCCGCTGGCGTTCTGGATCGCCACCCGGCGGACAAACTGGGTGCGGGTCGCGGCGATCTTCATGATCATCCTGCCGTTCTGGACGAATTTCCTGGTGCGGACGTATGCGCTGCAAACTATCCTCGCCCGCGAAGGGCTGATCAACGGTGCGCTGATCAACCTGGGGCTGATCAGCGAGCCGCTGCAACTGCTGAACACGACTGGAGCGGTGCTGGCGGGCTTGCTCTACGGCTTTTTGCCGTTCATGGTGCTGCCGATCTATGCCTCGGTCGAGCGTTTCGACTTTCGCTATGCTGAAGCCGCGTTCGATCTGGGTGCCAACGACGTATCGACCTTCTGGCGAGTGGTGCTGCCGATGACGCTGCCCGGAGTGGTCGCGGGGGTGATTCTGGTATTCATCCCGACAATCGGCGCGTTCGTCACGCCCGATCTGCTCGGCGGCGCGCAAGGGCTGATGATCGGCACATTAATCAATACGCAGTACAAAGGGCAGGGCAATCAGCCGCTCGGCTCGGCGCTGTCGATGGTGCTGACCGGGCTGGTGATGGTGGCGCTGCTGATCTACGTCCGCTTTGGCGAGCGGCGGGAGGACTAAGCGCATGGCGCGTCCGATCCCGAATGGTGTCAACCTGGCGAAAATGCGCCGCGACCTGGCGATCCGCCAAGTCGGAAAAGTGGGCATCGCCGCCAATCCAATCTTTGCCTATTTTTTCCTGTGGGCGCCGATCCTGATCCTGGTGGTGTTTTCGTTCAACAATGCGACCAGCGTTTCGGTATGGCGCGGCTTTACGGTGCAGTGGTATCAGAATATCTTCAGCAACGCCCTCAGCGCCGACACCGAGAGCGCGCGCTTCTCGACCACGATCATGCTGGCAGCCGTGCAGAACAGCCTGATCATCGCGGCGGTCTCGACCATCATCTCGACCGTCCTGGGCACCGGCATCGCTATGAGCCTGGCGCGCGGGTCGTTCCCCGGCAAAAAGACGCTGGATGCGCTGCTGTACCTGCCCGTCGTCATCCCGGAGATCACGCAGGCGATCTCGCTGGCGGTCTTTTTCAGCCTGTTTTTCGACTGGGTGAACGAGACCTTCACCGGAATACGCGCCGTCAACGGTTTTGGGTCGATCGTGATCGGACACGTCGCTTTCAGCATCTCTTATGTGACGATCGTCGTCCGCGCCCGGCTGCAGGATATGAATCCCAAGCTCGAAGAGGCAGCAGGCGATCTGGGCGCCAACGCCTGGCGCGCCTTCTGGCGCATCACCTTTCCGCTGCTGCTGCCCGCGATCGTCGCCGGGGGGCTGCTGGCATTCACGCTGTCGCTGGACGATCTGATCGTCAGCTTTTTCCTGTCGGGGGTCGGCACGACCACGCTGCCAATCTTCGTCTATGGGCTGCTCAAGACGCGCGTGCCGCCGGAGATCAACGCGATCAGCACGCTGATGCTGATCGTCTCGACGCTGCTGGTCGCCATCTCACTGGCGATGCAGGGACGTGGCGCGGCGCGCGGCAATCGCGCGTGATTTGGCATACAATCATGTTCACACGTCCAAAAATGAGGAATTATCATGAAACGTCTTGTGATTTTGTGCATCCTGCTCGCGCTCGTCGTCGCCCCCGCTCTGGCGCAAGAGGCTCCCGCCGTCGAACCCTGGGTGTGTCCTGAAGGATACGAAGGGCAGACGCTCAACGTCTACAACTGGACGATCTACATCGCCGAAGACACCATCCCCAATTTCGAGGCGGCGTGCGGTGTCGATGTCGTCTACGACAACTATTTCACCAATGAAGAACTGCTGGCGAAGCTGCAACAGGGCAATCCCGGCTACGACGTGATCGTGCCGAGCGATTACATGGTCGCGGTCATGATCGAGGAAGGTATCCTTGAGCCGCTCGACCCGATGCTGATCCCGAATATCGCCAACGTCAGCACCGATATGCTCTCGCCCTGGTACGACGAGGGCAATGTCTACACCGTGCCGTATCAGTGGGGCACTGCCGGAATCGCCTACAATCGCACCGCGACCGGTGGCGACATTACCAGTTGGGAACAATTCTTCACCTATGACGGCAGTGTCGCCTGGCTCGAAGATCTGCGCGGGATGCTCGGTATCGGCTTGCTGATGAGCGGGTTTGACGTGAACAGCGAAGACCCCGACGAGATCGAGGCGGCAAAGCAGTATCTGCTCGATCACTCGGATAACGTGGCGGCGATCGTCGCGGGCAACTCGAAACAGCTTTTGTCGCAGGGCGAGGTCGATCTGGCGGTCGATTACAATGGCAACGTCTACGGCTTGATCGCCGAGTGCGCTGCCGATCCCAACTGCACCACCGAGTATGCCTACACCATCCCGGTCGAGGGCGCGAGCCGCTGGACGGACAACCTGGCGATCCCGGTCGGCGCGCAGAATGCGCCGCTGGCGAACGTGTTCATCGACTACATCCTGCACCCGCAGGTCAGCGCCGACATCAGCAACTATGTCACCTATGGCACGCCGAATCAGGTGGCGCTCGATCTCGGTCTGATCGACGCAGCGACGCTGGATGATCCGAACATTTACCCGCCGGAATCGGTGCGCGCCAACCTGTTCCAGATCAACCCCGTTCCGCCGGATGTCGAGACTTACTACAACGACGCCTGGGACGAGCTGAAGATCGCTATCGGGTCGTAACGACGCGGCGCGCAATAGTGGGCATGATCGATCGTGCCCACTATTGTTCGCTGTACATGGCAGATGTGGAAATCTGGTGTCCACCTGCCAGAACACGCTTGACAACCGTCCACGATCGTCCTGTATTTAATTAGACGGCTAACGAAACAGAGCAGTTATGGCACACGCCTTTCAGGACTCAATCAGCTTTCTGCTCGCGCAGATTGGCAAGGCGCATCGAAGCTGTGCCGACGAACATCTGAACGAGGTCGGTCTGCACGTCGGGCAGGAAATGTTCCTGATGTGTGTCTGGGAACATGAAGGCATGACGCAGACGCAGATCGCCGAACGCATGGGCGTGCAGCCGCCGACGGTCAACAAGATGCTGTCGCGCATGGAGGCGGTCGGTCTGGTGTCGCGCCGTCCAGACGACGACGACAACCGCGTTACGCGCGTGCATCTCACCGACAAGAGCCGCGCCTTGCAAGGGGAGGTCAGCCGCGTGTGGGACGAACTCGAAGCGCGCACGACTGCCAACCTGTCACTTGACGAAAGGGTGCTGCTGCGTCGGTTGCTGATGCAGGTGTACGCCAACCTGATCGACAAACCCTGATCGTTTTTTTGCGCTATTCATTAGCCGTCTAACCTTTCGCCGCTTCGTTCACGTTCATTTCAGGAGAACCACATCATGACCGCCGCTGTCGCCGCACCTCAGGAACGTATCGCCCCCGCTGCCCGTGTCTGGACGATCGGTGTCACCGCCGCCGTCATCGCCAGCGTCATCAACGTGATCATTTACGCCATCGCCAGCGCGCTCGGCGTCACTTTCAACATCTCGCCCGCCGGGATGCCGCCGATCCCGTTCGCGGTGATAGTCGTCGGCGCGACCGTGATCGGCGTGCTGGTCGGGACGCTGGTCTTTACGCTGATGCCGCGCTTCACACAGCGTCCGGTCAGCCTGTTTCGCACCGTCGCCATCGTCGTGCTGATCCTGTCTCTGGCGCAGCCGCTGCTGCTCATGACCGGGATGATGCCCACTCCCGAACCCGTCACGATCGGCACTATCATCGCCCTGGAACTGATGCACATCGCCGCTGGCGCGACCGCGATCTATCTGCTCACGACCCGCGCCCGCGCGTAAGCTGCCACGCGCTCCCATCCGCCGTGCTGTAGAGCGTTCCATCCACATCGATCGCCCACAGCATGGCGGGGTAGATGAACGCCAGATCGACCATGACAGCGGGCATATCGGGCAGCGCCGGGATCAGGGTATCGCGGGCAATGCGCACGATCGCGCCATCCGCGATCGCGTACACATTCCCTTGAAAGGGCACCGGGTCGCTCGGCGCGGCGGATGCAGTCCAGGTCGCGCGGGTGCGCCAGCTCGCGCGGGTGAGATCGTACTCCAGCAGAGCGCCCGGCGTCACCGCGAGCAGATTCTCGTCGGCGTCCGCCGTAATCGCCAGCACATCTGCTGGGGCGTCCAGCGGCGTCCAGGCGAGTCCGACACTGGTCGTGCGATACACGTCGTTACCGTTCAGGAGTGCGTGCGAGTGATCCGCCAGCATCGTCAGATCGCGCGCGGTGACGCCCGACTCCGGCGTCCCCAGTTGGCGCGAGTCGGTTTCCAGCCCGCCTTCCCCGATGCGCAGGATCGACTCGCCGCCGAGCGCGAACAGGTAGCCGTGCGTGCTGACGATTCGATCCGCGCCAGTTGCATCGCCCACGCGCTGCCAATCGGACGAACCGTCGGGCAGACGATACACGCCAGAGTCGGCGACGATCCAGAGTATATCGCCTAATCCAACATAGGCAGCGCGAATGGGCGAGTCGAATGGCATGGGCGCCCATGCGCCATCAGCAACCGGACGCAGCAGCGCGCCTTCCTCGGTCAGCAGCCAGGGTACGTCATCCAACCCGCGTGTTGGAACGATCGTGTAAAGTCGTGCGGGCGCGCGGACGAGGTTGGCGGGCGCAGATGACAGGGTTGCAGGGGCGGGGGCGAGCGCGATCGTTGCAGTCCCGACCGTTGGGTAAAAGTCGATTACGGTGTCGAATTCACCAGGGCGCTGAATGGTCGCGCGGATGCGCCAGGTGCCCGGCACGCTCAGGTTGGCGCCTGTGACGGTGTAAATGCCGTCTCCCGCGTGAACCATGCGCAGCTCGCTCTCGCCCAGATTCTCGGTGGTATGCTGGAACCGCAGCCGGATCAGCGTCGCGTCGGCGATCGGGGTCAGTTCGACAGCCTGCAATAATTCGATGGTGAATGTATTTTCCCCGACGATGCCCGGATCGATAGTCAGGTGCGTCATCACGCTGCCTTGCTCGATCATCTCGAAAAACCCTGTCGCCGCTGTCGCAAACGTGACCGACGCGGCGTCCTGACGCGCTGCCAGTGTGACGCGCGCGGGCGGAATGCTGGTCATGACGCCGACCGCCGCGAGCGCGCCGACGAGCAGCGCCCCTTCCAGCATCACCAGACGGCGCAGGCGACCCCTCCACGCGCCGACGCCCGCGCGCAGTCGGCGCTGTGTCACGATCAGATTGAGAGCGGCGATCGCCAGCGTCGGCGCGAACAGCGCCAGCTTGATCACGAGTGCGATGCCATAATCGGTAGTCAGCAGCGCCGTCAGCGATCCGATCTGCAGCAGCCCGGCGATCACCCCGGTGACCAGCAGCAGCGCGACCGCGACTCGCGCCAGATTCGAGAAGCGAGCCACCAGCCCGCCCAACGCTGGTGCCTGCACAGCCGTGACGCGGAACAGTGGAATGAGCGCGAGCAGCGCTGCCAGTCCACCCAACCATGCCGCCATCGCCACCAGGTGCAGCAGATCGGCGGTGATGTACAGCGCGCTGTTGGACTCGGCGCCCGCCGCGTGACTGTACACGCTTTGTGCCAGGAAAATGCCGCCCGCCAGCAGCGATAGCACGCCAACAGCACGCGCACTCAAACGCCGCACGGCGAACAGGACGCTCGCGCCATACAGTCCCCACAACGCCATGCGCGCCAGCCACAGCAGCCCGTAACGACTCTCGAATACCGTTTGTGCCAGCGCCTCGACCGTCAGCACTCCGGTCAGCACCTGGGTCTGATTCGCCAGCAGCAGCGCCGACGCGATCCCGGTCAGCACCCAGCCGATCCACATCACGAGCCACAAACGGCGGCTGCCCGCGCGATCGTCGAAAGCGAGTTCGCCGGGCGACCGCCGCGCCGCGCGCACGAACGGACGCCACACCGCCAGCGCGAACAGCGGAACGCCGCCGACCAGCGCCAGCGCGATCAAATTCAGCGCCCGCACCAATGATGTGTCGATCGGGATGGGCGTATCGATGTTGTTGGTCACTGTCACGACCTGCGCGGTCGCATCCCCGATAATCAGCGGATAGCCGCCGCGCGTCGGGTGTCCATCCGTTGAGGACACCACCCGCCAATCGACCGTGTACACGCCATCGGGCAGCGTATCGGGCAGCGCCAGCGTCACACTGAAGCCGTCCGCGCTCACCTGAGGATCGCCATTTGCGAACGAGCTGCCCGCCGAGTCGCGCATACCGAGTCGCGCGAAACCCGGTTCGACGGGTTCGGTGAATGTCAGGTGGATCGACGCGGGCGGATCGGTCAGGCGGGTGTTGGGGGCGGGGTCGGCACGTTCCAGGTTGGCATGAGCAGATGCCGGAACAGCGTAAAGCAGCAGCACCACTGCGGACAATGCACACAGCGCCCACGTCCACAACAATCGATCGCGTCGGGACGATGCGTGCATTGTCTGCATGATCGACATTTAGCCCTCCAGCGCCGCGATCCGCGCTTCGAGCGCTGCGATCTGTTCCAATAATTCGACGATCGACGGCACTTCATCCGGGAAGGTGACATCGGCAGCCGGCTCGACGCTGCTGAATTCGCCTGCCGACGACGAGAAGATCTCATCGACCGCCACATCGCCGATCATGCCAAAGACGCGGAAGGTATAGTCGCCGGGGCGTGTCGGGATCAATGTCGCAACATAGTTGTCGAAGGTGCCGAAATTGAGTTCCAGCGGCAGCGTCTTTGTGACGGGTCCGAAGCTCACCTCGATTTGCAGATCGACATCGACGCTTTCGAGTGGATTTTTTTCCTCTTCGTGGCGATAGTCGTTGGGGCGGGCGGGCTTGGCGGCGGCAGCAATCTCGATGAAAATTTCAGGACCATTGAGATAGCCGACGAACGCAGGTTCGGCGCGCCACCCGAAAAAGAGCGTGTAGCCCTCGATCTCACGTCCTTCATGGGCGGAGAGTGGCAGGATCAGGATCCACAAGGCAGCAGCGATGATCAACAGCGTTGCGATAGCGCGCTTCATGCGGCACCTGTCATGCCGAAATTTCCCGCCAGGAGCGAAAAGTCGGAAATGTTGACCGTGCCATCCATGTTGAAGTCAGCACGGGGGTCGAAGCCGTCTATTCCGCTCGATTTGCCGAAACTCGCTGCCAGGATCGAGAAGTCGTTGATGTTGACACTATTGTCATTGTTGGCGTCCCCTTCACGCAGCGTGCCTGCCTCGATCGTCTGGTTGGCGCCTGTCAGCACGACCTCGACGGCGATCGCCAGCGTATGTTCGCCTTTGGCGCGGGCACGGTAGGTGCCCGGCGGGATGAAAGGCGCGGTCACGCTGCCCCCGCCATTCTCGTCGGTGTTGACCACGCCATCGAACAGGACGATACCAAAGTTGTTAGCGATGCGCACACTGACGGGGATGCCATAGCGTGGATGCGGCTGAGGAGGACGACCCTGCATCCCGGCGTTGACACGCAGCGTGACCCCGATCGGCGCTGAGGTGGGTGTACGACTTGGCGTGGCGGTCGGAGTCGCGGACGACTCCTCGGTCGTGAGCGGCTGCAAGCCGTCCAACGGCGCCGCCTCGACGCCGACCAGCATCCCGATGACGCCCAGCAGCAGCACGGTACTCAACAACCCAACCCATACAAACCGCGATCGTGTTTTCAGCATGGCAGCGACTCCCCTGTCTCGATTGACTCGATGTAAATGATGAAGTGGATACAGCTAGTATAGGGGTTTTAGCAAGGGTTTGGCACGCCAAACCCCTGCGATTCTGGTGCGATCTGTGTGGATCGGGGAGGATGCAGCGGATGAATGACCCCAGACTGCTACTCGACCTTGTTCATTTCCGCCATTTCATCTTCACTCAGGGTCAGTCCGAGGATATTGTAGCCCGCGTCCACATGCACGATTTCGCCGGTGATCATCCGGCTCATGTCCGACGCCAGAAAGACCGCCAGATCACCGCAATCCTCCTGTGACACCGCGGTCCGCAGCGGCGCGTTGCGCTGATTGTACTTGAGCATCATACGGATGCCGGGCACACCCGCCGCCGCCAGCGTCTTGATCGGACCGGCGCTGATCGCGTTGACGCGAATCCCCTGTGGTCCCAGATCGGCTGCCAGATACATCGTGATCGCCTCCAGCGCGGCTTTGGCGATCGCCATGACGTGATATTTCGGCATCACTTTTTCGGCGGCATAGTAGGTCAGGCACATGATCGACCCGCCTTTGTCCATCAGCGGAGCGGCGCGGCGTGCCATCGCAATCAGGCTGTAGGCGCTCACATCGAGCGCCAGCTTGAAACCGTCGCGCGAAACATCGACAAAGCGGCCGCCCAGGTCTTCACGGTTGGCGAATGCCACCGAGTGTACCAGCGTGTCGAGCCGTCCGTAGCGCTGGCGCACCTGCTCAAAGACACGATCGAGCGCGGCGTCATCCTGCACATCCGCTTCTTCGACAAATTCGCAGCCGATCTCCTCCGCCAGCGGCAGCACGCGCTTGCGCAGCGCCTCGCTGCCGGCGTAACTAAGCAGAATAGTCGCACCCTGCTCTTTCATCTTTTGCGTGATCCCCCACGCAATTGAATTCTTGTTGGCGACGCCGAAGATCAGTACGATCTTGCCATCCATCAGCCCCATGATTGTGTCTCCTTGAGGGGTAACCGTGAAAGTCCGTTGACTCTAACACACACGCGCGACTATAGTTGTCTCCACATGCTGTGCCGGGATCGTTTGTGGGTTCGTACACTACAAGCCCATATCCGCGTGCATGCAGGGGTTTGGCGTGCCTAACCCTGATGACAAAAACGGTAGCCCAGGTGGACTTATTTGCCTAATCTCAACCACTCGCAACACCCCGCACGTCTGATCACTATCCTGGTGTTGTGCATAATCCTCAGCGCCTGCGGCGCGATCGCCCCCTCTTCGGGCGGTGGCGGCGCGGCACCGTTGATCGTGCTGATTCAGGCGCCAGAGGGCGTAGTCGGCGCGTTTCTCGATCGCTGGCACACTAAAGACCGCCAGGGGATGTACGCGCTGTTGAGCGGACAGAGCCAACGGCTGACCCCGTTTCCGGTGTTCGAGACGATCTACACCGACGCCGAACGCGCCTTGGGCGCTGAAGGCGTGACCTACAATGTGCTGTCCACCGCCGAGCAGGGTTCGACGGCAGTCGTCAGCTACGATGCGGCGATCCTGTCGGCGCTGTTCGGCGAAATAGCCGACTCCGCACGGGTGATGCGGCTGGTGCGAGAGGGCGGCGGCGAATGGCGCATTGCCTGGACACAGATGGACATCCTCGCCGGATACGCTCCCGGCACGCGCCTGACGATCGAGTCGCGTCTGACGCCGCGCGGCAATATCTACGATCGGCGCGGACAGGTGATGGTCGAGCAGGACGCCGAGGTGGTCGAGCTGTACATCGCCAATCAGGGCATCAGCGATTATGAAGCGTGCGTCGATCTGCTGGCGTCGCTGCTGCGCATCAACCGCGGTGACCTGGTGACCGCCCTGGCGGGCTACAACCCGGAGACGGTCTTCCCGATCGGGGACATCGATCCGGACATCTTTGCGGTCTGGCAGAACGACCTGATCCGGTTGTGCGGCGTGCGCACTGATACGCGCGCGACCCGTCGCTACGCCGGACACGGGATCGCCACGCATCTGGTGGGTTATGTCGGCAATATCGCGGCGGAAGAGCTGGCAGCATATCAGGCGCGCGGCTACACCTCCGATGATCTGGTCGGCTTGCTCGGTATCGAGGCTGCCTATCAGAACGAGCTGGCGGGCGTGCCGGAGCGGGTGCTGCGCATCCTGGAGCCGGGCGGATTGATCGTGCGCGAACTGGCGGGTTCGTCGGGAGAGGATGCGCGCTCGATCTGGCTGACGCTCGATCTCAATTTGCAGTGGACGGCAGCACAGGCGCTCAGTGACGCCTACAACTACGCCAATGGCAATTGGGCGGCGCGCGAACACTCGCCTGGCGGCAGTGTGGTCGCTATCGACGTGAACACCGGGGCGATCCTGGCGCTGGCGAGCTATCCCAGCTTCGATCCAGGCATATTCAACCCGGATACGCCGATCGCCTTTGTAGACGAGGTGATTGCCGAGCTGAGTACCGATCCGCGCAGTATCTTCAACAATCGCGTCACGCAGGAGCAGTATTCACCGGGATCGACCTTCAAGATCGTCACGCTGGCGGCGGCTGTCGAAGAAAGACTGATGACGGCAGCGGACATCTTTGACTGCATGCTCGAATGGCGTGGTCAGGAATTCGGCGACACGTCCGAGCGTCGGCTCGATTGGCGCGCGACTGAGGTGGATGAGGCGGCGCGTTTTGCCACTGGGCTGGTCAGTATGTCCGAGGCGCTGACAGCATCGTGCAATCCCTTCTTTTATCAGATGGGCGCGCGCCTGTTCAACGAGGTGGGGGAGACCGCGCTGACCGAATACGCCGGACGGATGGGATTTGGGCGCGCGACCGGGCTGGCACCGATCGTGCCGGAGGCGTCCGGACAGCTTCCGCTGCTGCGCGGCACGGACGCGGCGATCTCGGCGGCGGTCGGTCAGGGGGACATACAGGTGACGCTGCTGCAAATGGCGCAGATGGTCGCTGGAGTCGCCAACGGGGGTGACCTGCTCAAGCCCTATGTGATTCAGCGTGTCGGCGGCGGCGCGGGCGACGCACGTCCGCCGCTGCTGGAAGGAATGCCGACTCTGTCGGGGACGATGGGCTTGAGCGACTCGACGCTCGACGCAGTGCGCGCCGGCATGTGCATGGTCACCCGTCAGGATGCGACCGGGCGCTCGACCGGAAAGCCGCTCGGCACCGCCTGGTTCGTGTTCGACGAGGCAGCGCCGTCGGGGACGGGGATCGCGCCCTATACGGTGTGTGGCAAGACGGGCACCGCGCAGACCGGGCGTGTCGAGCCGCACGGCTGGTTCGTCGCGTTTGCACCGCGCGATAACCCGGAGATCGCGGTCGTAGCAATGATCGAACATGGGCGCGAAGGGTCGGAGACGGCGGCGCCGGTCGTGCGCCGGGTGCTGGACGCCTATTTCAACACGGCACAGGCACCGTATCCGCGCTGGTGGAATGAGAACAGTTACGTCGCGCTGAATATCCCGCTGGGCAGCACGGGGGGATAAGTAACCAAGGAAAAGATTGAACATGAAGGCGCGAAGGGAAGAAGAGAAGCAGCAAGAACTATCAAAGGGTTGACGAAATGGTACCAGACGATTCGAAGCGCGACGATCCGGTCGTGCTGTGCGCGGCATGTGACGGATATGGCTGGATTGTGGATGAAGGCGATCCGTTCGACGAAATGGGTGAGGGTGACGATACCGATGCGGACAGCGGCGCGGTAGAATGCCGCTGGTGTACCGGGATCGGCTATGTCTATCAGGACGCGCGCGGCGTCGCGCGGCGCATCCCGCCAGACGATCTGGCGCTGCTGTCCGATACGCTGGAGGCGCTGGAGCTGGCGCGCCTGCGCGAGATCGGCTACACCGGGACGGCGAAGCAGCCGCGCGACCAGGCGATCCGGATCGCGCGCGGCGACACAATTGCTCGTCCGCCAGAATGACACAAAAAAACACCCCGGTCGATTGACCGGAGTGTCGATTGAGCGGGCGACCAGGCTCGAACTGGTGACATCATCCTTGGCAAGGAAGCATTCTACCACTGAATTACGCCCGCATCAGTGCTGCTGTGCTGCTGTATATGTAAAAGGATAACATCCCATCCCACGCCGTGCAAGGGTTATTTTTCGACTTATCTTCTCTCATTCCATCAACGAACAGCCTCTACCCACTAGCCTCCAAAAGGAACCCCATCATGAGCAACATCGACGTGAACGCGCTTGAGACCATCCACAACCCCGACGCCAGCCGCTTCGAGATCACGCTCGACGGCACGACCGCCGTTTCCGAGTACCGCCTGACCGGAAAGACGATCATTTTCACCCATACCGATGTACCGACCAAATTCGAGGGCATGGGCATTGGCAGCAAGCTGACCAAAGACTCGCTCGATTACGCGGTCGCGCAGGGCTGGCGTATCGAGCCGCAGTGTCCGTTTGTAGCGAGCTACATCCAGCGCCACCCGGAATATCAGCCGCACACACGCGGCTACGGCGAGTAGTACAGGGATTTTCAAGGAACAGGGTTAGGGGTTGGCGCGCCAACCCCACTTTCACGCCGATCCTTGCGCCGTCGATGCTGTCCGCAGCGTCTCGTGTACCAGTGCATCGACCGCCGTGACGCTGACTGCGGGCAGTGTCTCATCGTTGGTGGTCAGGAAGGTGAGCGCTTCCTCCATCGTGGCGCAGATGTAATGGCGCACGCCGACCATCTGGTGCGAGACCGACACCACGAAGCGATCGACGGCTGACGGGTTGACATACACCGACCAGCCCACTTTTTGCCCACGCAGCGCGCGCAGCACCCCTTGCATATCTTTTAGCTTGATCTCGACGCGCGTCATCGCACGCGCGTCGGTCAGGGTATGGACGAGCGCGCCACCCACCCCATTTTTATCGTTGGCAGCATCGCGCATCGCCATCGACTCGTCGATATACGCCATCATGTCGTCGGACGATACGACTCCGTAGTGGATGCTCAGCATCAGCCGATCGGGAATGAGCCACTTCACAGCATAGGGCATGGGTGATTCGTCTCCTTGATTTGACTGCGATGGATAGGTGCGTGGAATATGACGTAGTGTGACAAAAGGATTCGCGCGAAGCAAGAGTGCAACATTAAGATTACCGAGTCTGAAAGTCACAATGTCATTGCAGTCTGATTATCAACGTAAATGGACTGTCAGAACCTTAAGAGTTTTCCGCACGTGCTGCAATCCACGTCCGCAGCCATGCCAGCGTGCGATCGAAGGCAACCGACTGATCGAACAGCGGGACATAGCCCAGATCGCGCGTGGCTTTCCTGTGATTGAACCAGAAGTCCCGACAGGTCGCCTCGACCGCATAACGCGACAAGCCGCCCGACGCCGGGATGCTGTCGGCGGGGATGGGGCGGCGATTCGCCATGAACTGTGTCACGCGCGCCAGCGCCTTCACTACGCCATACGGCGTCGAGCGCACCTGATAAGCAACAGCGAGCGCGTCCAGATAGGGCAGGAAGAAGTCGAAGAAATTCACCGGCGGATGATCGTTGATGAAGTAACATTCCCCGGCGATCGCGGAGTCGAGCGTGAGCTGTTGTGCAGCGAGCAGGTGTGCATAGGCGCAGTTGTCCACAAAGGCAAAGCCGTGCTTTGCTGTGCCGTCGCCCAGCCGGGTGTAAATCCCGGTGTCGAATACAGGCTGCAACACGACCGGAAAGCGATTGTGATCGTTCTCACCGTACAGCGCCCCGACGCGCAGCGAACAGGTCGCCAGTCCGCTGACGCCATTGGCGGCGATGACGGCACGTTCAGCCAGCATCTTGGTCGTGCCGTAATAATCGAGATGATGCGCGGGATAGGGCAGCGACTCGTCACCATCGGTGATGTCAGTGCCGTCGAAGACCACGTCGATCGAGCTGGTGTAGATCAGCCGTCCGACGCCTTGCCGCTGACACGCGGCGATCACGCTCTCGGTCGCGCCGACATTGATGGCATACATCATCGGGATGGGGCGCGTCGTCTGGCTGACGGCTGCCACCGTGTGGATGACCGTCTCGACTCCCGCGATCGCGCTCTCCAGCGCCACCGCGTCCAGCACATCGCTGATGCGCGTTTCGATGCGCGGATCGGGGTAGGCGATCCGATCGAACACGCGCACATCGGCGCCAGCCCCATTCAATTGGCGCACAATCGCGCTGCCCAACATGCCGCTTCCGCCGATTACCAGCGTCGTCATCCTGGTTATTCCTCTTTGATAAAATCCTGACCGAGCGAGGGTGATTATAGCACTGTTGCTTTACGGTCTGCGTCGGCTAAACTGAACCTGCAAGCCAGCCTGAACGCGCACACCAGGATCGTTGCCATGTCTGCTCCCTCACAAAAGCCCGTCCGCACCTCGTCCGGTATCGATGTCAACCCGGTCTATACCCCCGCCGACCTGCCGACCGATCCGGATGCGGCGATCGGGCAGCCCGGCGTCTATCCTTATACGCGCGGCATCCACCCGACGATGTATCGCGGACGGTTGTGGACGATGCGCCAGTATGCCGGGTATGCTACCGCTGAGGAGAGCAACGCGCGCTATCGATTCCTGCTCGACCAGGGACAGAGTGGCTTGTCGGTCGCCTTTGACCTGCCGACCCAGATCGGCTACGACGCCGACGACCCGATGGCGCTCGGTGAGGTGGGCAAGGTCGGCGTGAGCATCAGCACACTGGACGACATGGCGCGCCTGTTCGAGGGCATCCCCCTCGATAAGGTCTCCACCAGCATGACCATCAACGCCCCGGCTGCTGTGCTGCTGGCGATGTATATCGCCGTCGGCAAACGTCAGGGCGTCGATCCGGTGGCGCTGCGCGGCACCGTGCAGAACGATATTCTGAAAGAGTATATCGCGCGCGGCACCTACATCTTTCCTCCAGCGCCGTCGATGCGGCTGATCACCGATTTGTTCGCCTATTGCAAAGCTGAAGTGCCGCTGTGGAATACCATTAGCATCAGCGGCTATCACATCCGCGAGGCAGGCAGCACCGCCGCGCAGGAGATCGCCTTTACGCTGGCGAATGGGATTGCCTATGTCGGCGCGGCGATCGACGCCGGGTTAGCCGTCGATGACTTTGCGCCGCAGTTGTCGTTCTTCTTCAACGCGCACAATCATTTCCTGGAAGAAATAGCGAAGTACCGGGCGGCGCGGCGGCTGTGGGCGTCGATCATGCGCGACCGTTTTGCCGCGCGCGATCCGAAAAGCCTGCAACTGCGGTTCCACACGCAGACCGGGGGCAGCACGCTGACCGCGCAGCAGCCGGAAAACAACATCGTCCGTGTCGCGCTGCAAGCGCTGGCGGCGGTGATGGGCGGCACACAGAGCCTGCACACCAACAGCATGGACGAGGCGATGGCGCTGCCCACGCAGAAGGCGGCGCAGATCGCGCTGCGCACGCAGCAGATCATCGCCTACGAGAGCGGCGCTGCCGATACCGTCGATCCGTTCGCGGGCAGCTACGCCGTCGAAGCGCTGACCGACGCGATCGAAACCCAGGCGCGCGATCTGATCGCCCGCATCGACGATCTTGGCGGTGCGCTGCCCGCGATCGAGTCCGGGTTCGTCAGCGGCGAGATCGCACAGGCAGCATATGAGGTGCAAAAGGCGATCGAAAACGGCGAACAGATCATCGTCGGTATGAACAGGTTCACCATGGAAGGCGAGGTGCAGCCGGAGCTGCTGCGCGTCGATCCAGCGATCGAGGGTGGACAGCGCGCGCGGCTGGCACGTCATCGTGCGGCACGCGACAACGATCGGGTGGCGATGCTGCGCGATCGGCTGGAGGGCGCCGCGCGCGGGTCGGACGCGCTGATGCCGATTATCCTGGCGTGCGTCGAGGGCGGCGTGACCCTGGGCGAGGTGTGCGGGACGCTGCGCGGTGTCTTTGGGGAATATCGCCCGACGGTGAGCGTGTGAACGTTTCCTGAGCAGGGCGTCCAGCGCATCATGAGCTTTTTGTGAAATGCAACGCTGCCAACAACCCCCAGACGGACTCCGGCGCCGCGCGGTGGAGTGCGAGATATGATGATGCGTGTGGCTGTCTGAATGGGCTGGACGTGCGTTCGTGCTACAATTATTCGACAAGAGTGAGAGGGAATGGATTATGCTGGCACCAGCGCTCACCCCGCGCGAAATCGCCGCAGTGCTGACGGAGGATGCGCGGCTGCACCGCTTCACGGTGGAAACTTTTCTTGGCATGATGGCAAGTGGTGTGTTTGCCAAAAACGAGAGGGTCGAGCTTCTGGAAGGATGGGTCGTCGAGAAAATGGCTGTCAATCCTGCCCATGTTTCTGTGCAGCGGCGTCTCACGGCTTGGCTAAATCGGGTCGTCACCGCTGGTTGGTTCGCTGATAAAGAGCAGCCAATCATCTTACTGAACAGCCTGCCGATTGCCGATGTCGCGGTCATGCGAGGCGAATGGAACGATTACGATCACCGTCACCCTGAAGCTTTCGATATCGGTTTAGTGATCGAAGTCTTGGACTCGACCGTAGCGTCCGATCGGAAAAACAAGTGTGCACTGTATGCCGCAGCGGGCGTCGCCCGGATGTGGCTGGTCAGCGTGCCTGACCGCACGATCGAGGTCGGCTCCAATCCCAATCAGGATGAGAAATGCTACGACTCGCTGGTCACCTACAGCGCCGATCAGCACGTGCCGCTGGTGATCGATGGCGTGACGATCGCCTCGATCCGCGTCGCGGACGTGCTGCCAGGTGTAACGTAAAGCCAGAATTGCCGCCTATCCCCGTGATACTTTAAGTAAGGTATCATTAACGGTGTTCCACACTGGGCACCGAGAGGATACCGTCACATGACCCAGCACGGCAGCAAGATCGATCAACTGCGCGCCCGCCGCGAACAGAGTCACGCGGGCGGTGGCGCCGACCGCATCCAGCGTCAGCACGACGCCGGGCGCAATACCGCCTACGAGCGCCTCGACATTCTGCTCGATCCGGGCAGCTTTCACGAACTGGATGCCTTTGTCAAGCACCGCTCCCGTGATTTTGGCATGGATCAAGCCGACTTTCCCGGTGACAGCGTGGTCACCGGCTGGGGGACGATCAACGGGCGACTGGTATATGTGTACTCACAGGACTTCACCGTTCTGGGAGGCAGCCTGAGCGAGGTTCACGCAGAGAAAATCTGTAAAGTCATGGACGCCGCCATGAAGGTGGGCGCACCGATGATCGGGCTGAACGACAGCGGCGGCGCTCGGATTCAGGAGGGCGTGATCAGCCTCGCTGGATACGCCGACATCTTCCTGCGTAATACGCTCGCCAGCGGTGTGATCCCACAGATCAGCGTGATCATGGGTCCCTGTGCAGGTGGCGCAGTGTACAGCCCCGCCCTGACCGACTTCATTTTCATGGTCAAAGATACCAGTTACATGTACATCACCGGACCCGATGTGGTCAAGCAGGTGACGCACGAAGAAGTTACGCACGAGGGACTCGGCGGTGCGTCGGTGCACGCCACCAAGAGCGGCGTGTGTCATGTCGTCGGCAACAACGAAAACCAGACTCTGCTGCTGGTGCGCGAGATGTTCTCGTATCTGCCGCAGAACAATATGGAAGACCCGCCTTTCATGCCGACCAAAGATGATCCGATCCGAGGGGACGCCGACCTCGACACGATCATCCCCGATAACCCCAATAAACCCTACGACATCAAAGAGGTCATTCATCATATCGTCGATGACAGCATCTTTTACGAGATTCAGCCCGATTATGCCGCCAATATCGTGATCGGGTTCGCGCGCATGGGGGGGCACAGTATCGGCATCGTCGCCAATCAGCCGATGGTGCTGGCAGGGGTGCTGGACATCGCCGCCAGTGAAAAAGCAGCGCGCTTCATCCGCTTTTGCGACTGCTTCAATATCCCGATTATCACACTGGTGGATGTGCCGGGGTATCTACCTGGCGTCTCGCAGGAACACAACGGTATCATCATGGCGGGTGCCAAGCTGGTGTATGCCTACTGCGAGGCGACCGTACCCAAGCTGACCATAACCACGCGCAAGAGCTATGGCGGTGCCTACTGCGTGATGAGCAGCAAACATATTCGCGGTGACCTCAATCTGGCATGGCCGACCGCCGAATTCGCCGTCATGGGACCGGAAGGCGCGGTCGAGATCATCTATCGACGCCAGCTCCAGGCGTCGGACGATCCGGTCGCGCTCAAGAAGCAGCTTGCCGACGAATATCGCTCGAAGATGGCGAATCCCTATGTGGCGGCGGAACGGGGATTCATCGACGATGTGATCGAGCCGCGCGAGACCCGCGCCCGCCTGATCAATGGTCTGGAAGTATTTCAGAACAAGCGCGACAGCAACCCGCCCAAAAAGCACGGTAACATGCCGCTGTGAGATTGACGGGGACGCATGTTGATGTGTCCCCGCGACGGCGCCTGATTTGTAGGGACGCACAACGATGCGTCCGAAAGGCAAGTTGATGGTCATCGATTCTGGAAAAACGGATATTCGCAAAATCCTGATCGCCAACCGGGGCGAGATCGCCGTGCGTGTCATCCGCGCGTGCCGCGACCTGGGCATCCGCACGGTGGCGGTCTACAGCGACGCCGATCGCGCCGCGCTGCATGTGCGCTATGCCGACGAAGCGGTCTATATCGGCGCATCGCCGCCGCGTGAGAGCTATCTGCTCGGCGATCGCATCATCGACGCCGCCCGTGCGACGGGTGCAGACGCCATTCATCCCGGTTACGGCTTTCTGAGCGAGCGCGAATGGTTCGCCGGGGCGGTCGTGGATGCCGGGCTGATCTTCATCGGGCCGCCCGCGCACGCCATCGCCACGATGGGCGACAAACAGAGCGCGCGGGAGACGGTCAAGCGCGCCGGCGTCCCGGTCGTGCCGGGCACCGAACCCGACCTGCACGACGATGACCTGCTGGCGGCGGCGGCGGCGATCGGCGCCCCGGTCATGGTCAAGGCGGCGGCGGGTGGCGGCGGCAAAGGGATGCGCGCGGTACAGCATCTCGACGACCTGCCCGACGCGCTGGCGCTGGCAAGACGCGAAGCGGAGAGCGCCTTTGGGGACGGACGGGTGTATATCGAGAAGCTGATCATCGGCGCCCGCCACATCGAGTTTCAGATTTTGGCGGATACGCACGGCAATACCGTCCATCTGGGCGAACGCGAATGTTCGATCCAGCGCCGCCATCAAAAGCTGGTCGAGGAGGCGCCGAGTCCGTTCGTCGATCCCGACCTGCGCAAGCGGATGGGCGATATGGCGGTCGCGGCTGCGCGATCGGTCGGTTATGTCAACGCCGGGACGATCGAGTGCCTGGTCGATAAGGATAAGAATTTCTACTTTCTGGAGATGAACACCCGCTTGCAGGTCGAGCATCCGGTGACGGAGCTGGTCACGGGGGTCGATCTGGTGGCAGAACAGATTCGCATCGCGCGCGGACGGCGAATGGGCGTCACCGAAAATGTGCTGGAGCCGACCGGGTGGGCGATGGAGTGCCGCATCAACGCCGAAGACCCGTACAACAATTTCATGCCGTCGGTGGGCACGATCACCACCATGATCACGCCGACGGGACCGGGTGTGCGCGTGGACAGCGGCGTGTATGCCGGATACACCATCACCCCGCATTACGACAGTATGATCGCCAAGCTGATCTGTTGGGGGGACGACCGGGGTGAGGCGATGTTGAAGATGCGCCGCGCTCTGGAAGAATTCACGCTCATGGGTGTAAAGCACAATATCCCGTTCCACCAGAATTTACTGAGCAGCTTCAACTTCATCGCGGGTAAGTTCGACAATAAATTTGTCGAAGAGCGCTTCAGTATGACCACCTACGAAGAATCGCCGTCCGAAGAAGAATTGCAGACCGCCGCCATCGCCGCCGCGCTGGTGGCGCACCGCAACCGCCAGATCGCCGGACAGATGGTCATGCGTAACGAACGCGACACCAGTAACTGGAAATGGTTGAGCCGATGGGAACGGATGCACCGATGAAATACGTCACCATCATCAACGAAAAACAGTTCGAGATCGAGATCGACAATGCCGGAGCGATCCGCGTCAATGGACAGCCGCGCACGGTTGATTTTCTGCCTCTCACCGGCGCGCTCTATTCGATCCTGATGGATAACCGTTCCTACGAAGTGCTGGTTGAGGAGCGCGAAGGCGAGGTCGAGGTGATCATACGTGGACGCCGCTACAACGCCTCGGTCATGGACGAGCGGGCGCTGCTGCTGTCACAGACACGCGGTGAGCTGGACAACGCACACGGCGAGGTCGTCGTCAAGGCGCCCATGCCGGGATTGATCGTCGCGCTGCCGCTGTCCGAAGGGGCGGAGGTCAAGAAAGGACAGACGATCCTGATCCTGGAGAGCATGAAAATGCAGAATGAATTGAAAGCGCCGAAAGATGGCGCGATTCTGCGCGTCCATGTAGTGCAGGGTCAGAGCGTCGAGCAGAATAAGCCGCTGATCACGATCGGCTGAATGGAGAGACTCACAATGCAGATGACGAGCGTCAATATCGCTGAACCGCAGACCATGCAGTACGCCAAAGAGAGCGCGCTGACTGGGATTTTCAAAGTGCCGGCGGCGGGCGCGGTGCGCGTCGGAGAACTTGGCTTGATGGGCGATTACATCGATGACAAGAAAAATCACGGCGGGCCCGATCAGGCGGTCTACATCTATGGCGGCGGGGATTATGCCTGGTGGGAGGGGCAGATCGGGCGTCCGCTCACGCCGGGGATTTTCGGTGAGAATATCACCGTCAGCGATCTGGAATCGGCTGAGGTGTGCATCGGTGACCGCTTTCACATCGGCGGGGTGATCCTGGAGGCGGCGGCGGCGCGCGTCCCGTGCGTGACGCTGGCGACACGCATGGACGATCCGCAGTTCGTCAAGAAATTTCGCGCGGCGGAACGACCGGGCATTTACTGTCGCGTGCTTCAGACGGGCGAGATCCGGATGGGCGATGCGGTGCGGATCGAGCCGTATGCCGGAGCGGTGCGGCTGACCATCCGCGAGATGTTCCAGTCGTGGTACGACAAGGACACCGAGGCGGACGATCTGCGTCGTCAGCTCGCCGCGCCGATCGCGGTGCGATCGCGTCGTGTGGTCGAGGAACGCCTGGCGGCGATGAGCGGGGAGTGAGGCGGCTTTATAGTCCATATTGTACGACGATTGTGCCTGCGGGCATCAACCCACTCCCAGGTACGTCCGCACAATCTCCGGTTGCGCCGTCAGGTCGGCGGGCGTCCCGGTGAAGCGAATCTTGCCGTCGTCGATCACGTAAACGCGATCGCTCAGGCGCAGCGCGAACGGCAGATTCTGCTCGCTCAACAGGATCGTCACGCCTTCACGTTTCAGCCGCGCGACCAGATCGCCGATTTGCGTCACGATCAGTGGCGCCAATCCCTCGGACGGCTCGTCCAGCAGCAGCAGATCGGGGTTGCCCATCAGCGTGCGCGCGATCGTCAGCATTTGCTGCTCGCCGCCGCTGAGGGTGCCGCCCTGCTGGTCTTTGCGCTCTGCCAGACGCGGGAATACATCGTAGGCGCGCTCGATCGTCCAATCGACTCGTCCATCGGCGCCCGGCTTGCGCGCTACGTCGAGATTCTCCCATACGCTCAGATCGGGGAAGATCGCTCGTTCTTCGGGCACAAAGCCGATCCCCTGACGGGCGATGCGGTGCGGTGGCATCCCGGCGATCGACACGCCGTCGAACAGCACACGTCCGGATCGCGGCGCGGTCAAGCCGATAATGCTGCGGAACGTGGTCGTTTTGCCGGCGCCATTGCGTCCGATCAGCGTCACGCACTCCCCGCGCCGCACGGTCAGCGAGACAGCCCACAGGATATGGCTCAATCCGTAATAGGTATGCACATCTTCGATCGCCAGCAGCGGTGTTTCGGCGGTCATGGTGCCTCTCCCAGATAGATACGCTGCACATCGGCATTGGCGCGAATCGCATCGGGCGTGCCCGATGCGATGATCGTCCCCTGATGCAGCACGTACAGCCGCTCCGCGACCCCGAATACTACCGCCATATCGTGTTCGGTGAACAGCAGGCTGATCCCGGTCTCACGCGCCAGCGACTCGACCAGCGCGACGGTGCCCGCCGTCTCCTCAGGTGACATGCCCGCCGTCGGCTCGTCCAGCAGCAGCAGACGTGGTTCCATTGCCAGCGCCAAACCGATCTCCAGCCGTTTCTGATCGCCCAGTGCCAGCTTGCCCGCCAACCGATCGCGGTCATCCGCCAGACCGATACGCGCCAGAATGGACTCAGCACGTTCGTTTTCCGTGCGGTGACGTGCCAGCGCCCGCAGCGGATCGCGTGATCGTCCAGTCTGACTCAGGACAGCCGTCAGCACATTCTCGAACGCGGTCAGGCGGGTGAAGATGTTGGAGCGCTGAAACGAGCGCCCGATCCCGATTCGTGCGATCCGATGTGGCGCCATGCCGACGATCGACCGTCCATAGAATTCGATTCGCCCTGAGTCAGGGGTGAGCGCGCCGCTGATCAGGTTGAACAGCGTCGATTTTCCGGCGCCATTTGGACCGATCACCGCGACTCGTTCGCCCGCGCCGACGGTGAGCGAGATGTCGTTCGACGCTTGCAAGCCGCCGAAGGCTTTGTTGACATGCGATACGTCGAGCAGGTTCACGAGTCGTTCTCTCCGTCGCGCTTGTTCGTCCAGCGATCGACCAGCCCGACCAACCCGTCCGGCGCCAGCAGTACGAACCCGACCGTCAGCACGCCAAGCACGGCGGGCCAATACAGCGTCACCGTCGTGATCTGCACCTCTAAAAAGCGCAGGATCGCCCCGCCGACGACCGGTCCGACCAGCGAGAACATCCCGCCCATCAGACTGCCTAAGAGCGGCTGGCTCGATGTCGTCCAGAACAGCATGTCGACGCCGACGATCCGGTTGTGCCCCGCCAGCAGCATCCCGGCGACCCCGGCAAAAAAGCCGCCGATCACGAACACGATCAGTTGGTGGCGGCGTACATCGACACCGATGAACTGCGCCCGTTCGGGATTTTCGCGGATGGCGCGCAGCGTCAGGATGAAGGGTGACCGGATCAGCACACGCAGCGCCGCGAAACACAGGGCGAAGATCGCCAGCGCGAACAGGAAATAATTCAGTTCGGGACGCAGCCAGTCGGCGCCGGGGATGCCGAGCAAGCCGTTGTCGCCGCCTGTGAATTCGGCGTTGTTGAACACCAGGGTATACAGCACTTGTCCGAACGCCAGCGTCAGGATCGAGAAATACAGCCGCACGCGCCGCACTGCGAACCAACCGATGATCAGCGCACCGAGCGCTGCGACGAAAGGCGCCAGCGCCATAGCGACGAACGGATCGACGCCGTAGCGTGTGGTCAGGATGCCGACCGCATAGCCGCCAAGTCCGTAGAAGGCAGCATGACCGAACGACACCATCCCCCCGTAGCCCATAATCAGATTGAGGCTGAGTGCAAACAAGCCCGCGATCAGCATCTCGGTCAGCAGCGAACGGTAAAAATCCGACAGCAGCAGCGCCACGCCGATCAGGATGGCGGCAGTGATCCCGTAAAGGACGATCAATGGGGGGCGGCGCATCACCGTTCCGCCTTTCCCAGCAGACCGTAGGGACGGGCGATTAAAACCAGCGCCATGATCACGAATGGCAATATTTGTGCGACGGACGGGAAGTACAACTGACCGATCGACAGCACTACCCCGATCAGCAGCGCACCCAGGAGGGCGCCGCTGAAGCTGCCCAGTCCGCCGATCACCACCACTGCGAATGCCTGGACGATGATCTGCGAGTCCATCCCCAGTGACACTGCCGACCGCGCCGCGATCAGCATCCCACCCAGTCCCGCCAGCCAGCAGCCCAGCGCGAATACCACGGTGAAGACGCGCCCGACATCGATACCGAGTGCTGCCAGCATTTCCGGGTTGTTGACCGCCGCGCGCACGATCCGTCCGAAGCGCGTCCGGCGCAGCATCACGAACAGTCCAAAGGCGATCGCAGGTCCGACCACGAGCAGGATGAGGCTGTACACCGGGAAACGGCGGCGTGGGAACAGCTCGACGCTGCCTGCCAGAAATTCCGGCAGGGCGAGCCGATAAATCTCGCCGCCCCAGATCGCGCGCACCACGTCGGCGATGATCAGCGTCAGCCCGAAGGTGAGCAGGAGTTGTAACAGCACTTCTTTGCGATAGATGCGCCGAAACAGGGTCGTCTCGATGCCGACGCCGATCAGCGCCACGCCCAGAGGCGCGATCGCCAGCGCGCCGACGAACCCGATCACCGGGGATGCCAGCACCCCGCCGACCGCAGCCGCCAGATACGCGCCGAGCATGTACAGGCTGCCATGCGCGAAATTGATCACGCGCATGACGCCGAACACCAGTGTCAAGCCAGACGCGATGATGAACAACACCATCCCGTAGGCGAGTCCGGCGAGTGCCTGAATGATGATGGCTTCAATAGGGTAGGCTGTCATGAGTACTTTCATTACACAATAACACACACAATAACAGTGAATCACGATTTTCTCTACGGACGCATTTTTATGCGTCCCTGCGATCGTGCTGAATCCGTGATTCACTGAATACGATACAGGAGCGCGCCAATGCGGGTGCCTACAGTCGTGATGTCAGGGGCGACCTGTGCGATCGCCCCCGTACAATTTTAGGTGTTCCGTTACGGCGCGCGCGTCGCCAGCACTTCTTCACACGTCAGCGCTACTTCGTCGAATGGGACGAACAGCGTCTCGGTCAGGATTGGGAACGGGTATTCGTCGGTGTAGGTCGCTTTACCGACGTAGGCGCCGACATTCGCCATGTGATCGCAGTCGCGGATGGTCAGCGTCCCGCGCAGCGACTCGAACTCCAGCCCGTCGAACGCCGCTGCCACCGCGTCACCGTCGGTCGTGCCTGCTTGTTCGACGGCGGCGCGCAATGCCATCACCGCGTCGTACATCATGATCGCCCAGTCCGCCGGATACTGCCCGGCAGTGAGGCGCTGATAGCGTTCCATAAAGCTGTCCACCATCTCCCCTTCGAGCGCATAAAAGGGCGCGCGGGTGTAGCCGTACATGCCGTCGGGCAGATCGTCACCGATCGCGCGCATGTAATCGAGGTCCATCAGACCGATGTAGGTCGAGGTCTCGAACAGACCGACAGGCGCCGCCTGCTGCGTGAAAGTCACGAACTGGTCACCCCACAGATTGCCGAAAATTGCTTCGGGAGCTGCTGCCTGTAACGCGGTGATGTAGGTAGTCAGGTCACGTTCCGACAATGGGGGCCATTGCTCGGAAATGATTTGGGCGCCGGGGACGAGTTCCTCCAGACGTGGTTTGAACGAGGCAAAGCCGTCACGTCCAAAGGCGTAGTCCGGGCCGATGCTGCTCCACATGGTATAGCCCAGGTCGGACATGTACTGTGCCGCCGCACGGGTTTCGATGGTGGTGTGCGGCACGACCTGCACCATGTACTTGTTCCAGCCCGTCGTAGACAGTGCGATCGAATTGGACGTGTGCAGCGCCAGCGGAATTTTGTTCTCTTCAGCGATGACCGCCACCGCCAGCGCGACCGCACTGCTGGTCGGTCCGACCAGCAATTCTACGCCGTCTTCCAGAATCATCTGGCGCGCGATGGTGGTGCCGACATCGGCTCGCAGCTGCGCGTCGCGGATGACGAATTCGACACGGCGACCGAGTAAGCCGCCCGCCGCGTTGATCTCGTTGACCGCGACCTGCAAGCCCGCTAACTGTGATTGGGCGAATAAGTAGCCGACGCCGCTTTGATCTGCGATAAAGCCAATCTTGATGGGTGGGAGTGGGGTGGGCGTGGCGTCCTGAGCGGATACAGCGCCGACGGTCAGGATGAACAGCATACAGAAAACGAATAGACGTAATGGACGCATTTCGGAATATCTCCTCACGAGGAAACATGGGCGAAAAATAGATCAGCACCGATTTAAGTATTTCCTGATTGTAACGTACTTGACGACCCCCCAAAAACGATTCAAACGATGCGTCCGAGCAGAGCCTCATCTGCGAATGTTTTCATGTAATGACTCACCCCTGTTTCACCAGGGGAGAGGGATGAGTAGTTTTCACGCCACCTACCCATTTCAGTGAATCACGATTTTCTCTACGGAGGTATTGTTATGAGTCCCTAAGGGCATACTGCATCCGTGATTCACTGAATTTATCTCTTGGCATGAGCTGAATTATAGCGTAGAACTAGGCACTATCGATTGGCGCACCGACCTATGGAAAAACGAAAACAAATCCAATGATCCGGTGGGCGGACGCATTGTTGTGCGTCCCTACGTCGTTTGACCTCCTTTTGAGAAGGCTATTATTGGAAAACCATGTGATTGACTATGTTTCGTTCGGTATCGTCATCGACGACATTCTGCTGCCCGGCGCCATGATCATGGCGAACCAGCTTGGCGGTGGGGGCGCGCAGACTGCCTGGGGCATGGCGGTGGCGCTTGGATCGGGTGAGTCGGTTGGACTGAGCGCGGTCGTGGGTGCCGACTGTACGCCGGCGCTGCTGGCGCCCCTGATCGACGCTGGGATTGATCTGTCCGGGCTGGCATACACGCTCGACGCCACCCCGCGCGCCTGGCAGCATTACCAGGAGGACGGATCACGACAGCATATCTGGCGCGTGCAGCCGCCCGACGGCGCGACCGTGTACGAGGCGGCGATCGCGGCGCTGCCTGAGTCGTATCGTGGTGCGCACGGCTTTCACTGGGGACTGCACCCCGAAAACCCGACACTCGCTCAGGCGCGGGTATTCAGCGTGACGGGGGCGCGCGTCAGCCTGGAGACCTTTCGCCCGCCCGATCAGTCATTCACGCCCGACGCGCTGCGCGATCTGATGAGCGTATGTACGGTATTTACGCCGAGCACATGGGAGGCAGCGGCGATGGTCGGCTCGAACGATCACGACACGATCGTGTTGGCATTCCGTGATGCCGGATGTCAGGTGCTGGCGCTGCGTATGGGAGGATCGGGCGCCGAAATATGGGATTTTCGCGGCGGTGCGACTCGCGGACTGCGCCTGCCTGCTGTGCAGACGCGCGTGCTGGACACGACCGGGGCGGGCAACGCCTTTGCCGGGGCGCTGCTGGCGCGTCTCGACGATGGGATCGACGTGGCGGGCGCGGCTGCTGCTGCTGCTGCCAGCTTCATGATCGAGCAGTATGGGTTGCCGTCGGCGCTGCCTATGCGCGCCGACTTCACGCGGCGCGCCGCGTATGCCCTGGAACGGGTGATTCCGTTGTACTTAGCCTGAAGCGCCGAGTCAGCGGTGGCAGACGAATACCATATCATTTTTACGCACATGCGCTGATGGCGCTGCCGCCGCACTCATATCGCGGACTTCAACCGCTGAAAATGCGGCTTCGAAACGATCGATTATATCCATGCCATAGTGACGTAAATGACCGTTGGAGTCGGGTTGATCGAATGTGACCGTCTCACGCTTGGGATAATCGCCCGGAATAGTAAAGATCGCTGTGCCGCCCGGTGCCAGAATGCGCGCACATTCGCTGATCGCGGCGTTATCGTCCGGCACATGTTCCAGCACATGATTGCACATCAAAAAGGCGAATCGACCTTCTGTGAAGGTGAGCTTTTGTATATCCTCACCTGGATAATCGACATCCTGATTGTAGAAGTCGGTCGTTCTGAGTGTACGATCGGGTGCCAGCATCGTGATCCGACTCACGAGAATGCGCTCAGGGGCAAAGATCAACAGCTCTCCCGACGGCAGATCGTGCAGTACCGACTCCAACACGATCCACAGCCCGCGATGACGTGAGCGCGAATCGCACGAAGGACAGCTTGATTGAAATGCAGGCGCGCGCCAATTAGACCCGGCAATAAATGCGCTTCCGCGCCAACCGCAGCAGGGACACACTGCCGCGTCGCGCGTGCGCATCAGGTAAAAATGAGCGAAGTTCGCGCTGGCGGCGCGCAGCCGATTCCAGCCTTCTTCCGTCTTTCCTGACAGCAGCGCGCGCGCCCCGCGCATCAGGTCACGGCTCAACTGATGCAGCGACGGAATACCTTTTCCAAACGAGCCGGGATTCTGTGTCGTCAAAACGGGTGATGTTATATTCATTGGAGCCCTCTGCCTGATCACACTCATAAGATGTTCGCCCATGTAACCCTAGTCTACCGATTTTGAAAACATTTGCTTGACGAAAATTGTAAACCGCGTTATCCTGACTGCAAGTTGTGAAACGTTAAATACACAAAAATACTGCGTTTGCGGGTCGAAACTGGATTTAGTGGCTATATGGCACGTAGAGTGACTTTACGCGATGTAGCGGATCGCGCGGGCGTCTCGGTGACGACCGTCTCCAACGTAGTGCGCGGCTGGCAGTTCATCGCCAGCGACACGCGCGCTCGCGTCGAAGAAGCGATTGCCGAATTGGGCTATTCTCCACATTTCATCGCCCAGGGACTGCGCACCGGGCGGACACAGGCGATCGGCTTGATCGTGCCTGACCTGGCAAACCTGTATTTCGCCGTCATGGTCGAGACGATCGAGACCGCCGCACAGGAACGCGGCTACAACGTACTGGTGTTCAGCACGCATAATTCCCCGGAACGTGAAGCTCAGGCGATCGAGCAGGTGACCGCCCGCTGGGTGGATGGGCTTTTGATCGTGCAGAGTACCCAGGAGGCGCGCACCGGGACGCTGCTGGCTGACCTCGATATTCCGCTGGTGGCGCTCGATCGCGTGCCGTCCGACTATACCGGCGCGTGGTGTACCATCGACAATCACGCCGTCGTCCGGTTGGCGATCGGGCATCTGCGCGACCTCGGACATACCGATATCGCCATGATCGTCGCGCCGCGCGATATTTCGGTGGTCGAGGCGCGTGTTGAAGCATTTCTCGCGCTCACCGACGGACGTGGACGGTTGATCCCGACGGGTGACGACTTTGGCTTGCACGGCGGCTACAGCGCGATCGTCAGGTTGTTGGATGCCGGTGAAGCGCTGCCGACCGCCTTTTTCGCCAGCAACGATATGATGGCGGCGGGCGCGATGCGTGCCCTGAGCGAACGTGGATTGCGCATCCCGCAGGATATTTCGCTCGTCGGCATGGACGATGTTCCTATCTGTTCCTATCTCACACCTGCCCTGACGACGGTGCGCCAGCCGCTCGAATTGCTGGCAAACGCCGGAATTGCGCTGCTTTTGAGTCTGATCGACGACAAGCCGACCGATGCGCACGTCGTGCTGATGCCGGAACTGGTCGTGCGTGAAAGCACCGCGCCGCCGCGAAAGGCTGCCTCATGACGACGCCGATTTTAGAGATGCGCGCCATTCACAAAGCCTTTCCTGGCGTCAAGGCGCTCGATGGCGTGTCGCTCACCGTCGAGCGTGGGCAAATCCACGCGCTGTTGGGCGAAAATGGCGCCGGCAAATCGACGCTGATGAAAATCCTCGCTGGCGTGTACGCGCCAGACGTGGGCGAAATCGTCTTTGACGGTGTGCCGATCACGCTGACCTCACCGCATCAGGCACAGCAGATGGGAATCGTCACCATCTATCAGGAATTCACGCTCGTACCGCATCTGACGATCGCGGAGAATGTCTTTATCGGGCGTGAACCCGGCGCTGCGGGCTTCATGAGCTGGTCACGGCTGCGGCGCGATACACAGGCGCTGATGGACAGCCTCAACATCCCGCTCGACCCGATGTCACCTGTGAGCGCACTCAGTGTCGCGGATCAACAGATGGTCGAGATCGCGCGGGCGCTGTCGATGCGCTCGAAACTGATCGTCATGGACGAGCCGACCAGCGCCCTCAGCGAGACCGAGGTGCGCCAGTTGATGAGTATCTGCCGCGACCTGAAACGCCAAGGGATCAGCATCATCTTCATCACCCACCATCTGGAACAGGTGATGAAACTGTGCGACTATGTGACCGTACTGCGTGACGGCAAAAACGCGGGCGTCGCCCCGGTCGATGAGGCATTGACCCTGGATGCGATCATTCAGATGATGGTCGGACGCAGCACCAGCGACCTGTTTACCCGCACACGGCGCTACACGGGCGAGCGTGTGGTCATGCGCGCCGCCGATCTCTCTACGCGCGCCGATCCAAACAACCCCAATAAGACCGCCCTGCACGGGATCAGCCTGGAGGTACACGCCGGGGAAATCCTGGGGATCGCCGGGTTGGTCGGCGCGGGGCGCACCGAGGCGGCGCGGGCGATCTTCGGCGCCGACAAGCTGACAGGCGGCACGATCACCTTTGAGGGGCAGCCGGTGACCATCCGATCGCCCCACGATGCCATACGCCTGGGTATCGGGCTGGTGCCGGAAGACCGCAAGCAGCAGGCGCTGTTTTTGGGGTTAGCCGCCCGCGAAAATCTCTCGATCACCGCGCTGCGTGGATTGACACGGCTGTTGGTGCTCGTCGATCGCGGCGCCGAACGCGCCCTGGTGGAGCAATATCGTCAGGCGCTCAACATCCGCATGTCCAGCGCCGAGCAGACGATCGTCAACCTCAGCGGCGGCAATCAACAAAAGGTGGTGATCGCGCGCTGGCTGGCGATGCAGCCCAAGCTGTTGATCGTCGATGAGCCGACGCGCGGTATCGATGTGTCCGCGAAAGCGGAAGTCCACGCGCTGTTGGACGAGCTCGCCAGTCGAGGGATCGCCATCATCATGATCTCGTCGGAATTGCCCGAAATTTTAAGTATGAGCGACCGCATTCTGACTATCCGCGAGGGGCGCCTGACCGGATCATTCACCCGCGCCGATGCCACCGAAGCCCGCCTGATGAGCGCGATGGCGCTGGCGGGTGCGCAATCCGCCTCTTCCTCCTTTGCAACGGAGAGTCATTCATGAGCATATCACCTGCTTCGCCCCTGGCGGCAGCACCAGCACGCCGCATCGACCCGGTGCGGCTGCTGGGACAATTCGCGCCCGTCATTTTCCTGATCGTGCTGGTGTTGTTCTTCACGTCGCGCAACGAGCGGTTTCTGCTGCCGCTCAATCTGTGGAACATCATGCGCCAGGTGTCGATCACCGGGCTGATCGCCATCGGCATGACCTTCGTCATCCTGACTGCCGGGATCGATCTGTCGGTCGGGTCGCTGCTGGCTCTGTCGGGCTTGATCTGCGCCGATATTTACAAGGGCGGCGCCTTTTTCACCCGTCTGACCGGACTGGATGTGAGCGGTTTAGGCGGCAATGTCGCCCTTGCTGCCGCGATCGCCGTACTGATCGGCGTGATCGGCGGTTTGTTGCAGGGCGTGTCGATCACCCGGCTGGGTGTGCCGGCGTTCGTCGTCACGCTGGGCGGGCTGTCGGTCTTTCGGGGGGCGGCGCTGCAATATTCCAATGGCGGTCCGATCAGCACCTTCGACCCTGCCTACAACTTCTGGGGGCAGGGCAAGGTGTTTGGCGATGTGCCGGTGCCGGTCATCCTGTTTCTGGCGTTCGCGCTGCTGGCGCACATCATCCTGCGCTACACACGCTATGGACGGCACGTCTACGCCGTCGGCGGCAATCCTGAAGCGGCACGGTTGAGCGGGTTGCCCGTGCGCCGCCTGATCCTGAGCGTGTATATCATTGTGGGTTTTTTCGCGGGGTTGGGCGGATTCGTCCTGTCCTCGCGGTTGAACTCGTCTGAAGCAGTCGCCGGGATCGGCTATGAGCTGACGGTGATCGCCTCGGTCGTAATCGGCGGCACCAGTTTGTTTGGCGGGCGGGGCAGTGTCCTCGGTACCGTCATCGGCTCGGTGCTGATCGGCGTCCTCAACAACGGGCTGGTCCTGATGAACGTCTCATCCTACATACAGCAGATCGTGATCGGCGTGATCATCGTATTGGCAGTCGCGTTCGATCAATTCATCAAGGCACAGCAGAAACGATAATCCTTTACGATGTTCAGGCAGTACAAGTGTGATCCAGCTTATTTCAAGGAGAGTTTTGAAGATGAAGCAGTTACGTGTGCTGGTGCTGCTGGTGATCGCCGCGCTGACCGCGCTGTCGATGCCGGCTGCGGCGCAAGATACGTCGGTTCTCAGCTCGATGCCCGACCTGGCATTTCCGTTCTTCGTTCATATGCAGGCACAGATTCGCGCTGAAGCGGAAGTCCTGGGCGTGACGCTGTTGGAGACCGACGGACAGAGCAGCGTCCCCAAGCAGACCGCCGACGTGGAAGCTGCCGTCGTGCAGGGCGTGTCCGCGATCGTGATCAGTCCGCTCGATGTGGCGGCGATGGCGCCCGCGCTGCAAGCGGCGATCGACGCGGGCGTGCCCGTCGTCACGGTTGACCGCCGTGTGGACGGCGTGCCTGATATTCTGGCGCACGTCGGCGCCGACAACGTGATCGGTGGTGAGGCGCAGGCGCAGTGGGTGATCGCCAATTACCCCGACGGCGCGCGGATTTTCTACCTGGAAGGGCAGCCCGGTTCGGGTCCTGCCATCGATCGCAAGGCGGGCTTTTTCGCCGCGATCGAAGCGGCTGGCGAGTCTTACGAGATCGTGTTCGAGCAGACCGCCAATTTCCGCCGCGACGAAGGCTTGAGCGTGACCGAAGCCGGTCTTGCTGGGCTGGAGGCGCCGCCGGATGTGATCGTCGCCGCCAACGACGATATGGCATTGGGCGCTCTGGAAGCGGTCAACGCGGGTGGTATGGGTGACAGCATCAAAATCATCGGGTTCGACGCGCTGCCGGAGGCGCTTGAGAGCATCGCCAACGGCGGGATCGACGGCACTGTCGAACAGTTCCCCGGTGAGCAGGGACGCCTGGCGCTGCAAATCGCGGTCAGCTTTGCGGTGGACGGCGCCATGCCCGAAGGACGGCTGATTCTGCTGATCCCAGTCGTCATCGATGTGGAAAATCTGATGAGCGCCGAGCGCATCGGTGAAGTGCCCGGCATGGAAGACATGATGGGCGAAGGTGAAATGATGGACGGCATGGGCGCGGCGATCCTCGGTGACGAGATCGCGGCGTGTCCAGCGGATATGGCGCTGACTGTGGTCGGCTCGATGCCCGATCTGGCGTTCCCGTTCTTCGTCCACATGCAGTCCGAGGGACGCGATGAGGCGGCGGCGATCGGCGGCGTGACCTACGTCGAGACCGATGGTCAGAGCAGCGTACCGAAGCAGACCGCCGACGTAGAGGCGGCGATCGTGCAGGGCGCCAACGCGCTGGTGATCAGCCCGCTGGACGTAGCCGCTATGTCCCCGGCGCTGACTCAGGCGATCGAGGCGGGTTTGATCGTGGTGACGGTGGACCGTCGCGTCGAGGGTGTCGATGGCATTCTGAATCATGTCGGCGCCGACAACGTTCTCGGCGGCGAAGCGCAGGCGCAGTGGGTGATCGACAACTATCCCGACGGCGCGCGGATTTTCTATCTGGAAGGGCAGCCCGGATCGGGTCCTGCTATCGACCGCAAGGCGGGTTTCTTCGCAGCGATCGAGGCGGCTGGCGAGACTTACGAGATCGTGTTCGAGCAGACCGCCAATTTCCGCCGCGATGAAGGTTTGAGCGTGACTGAGGCGGGTCTGGCGGGTCTGGAGACACCGCCCGATGTGATTATCGCCGCCAACGACGATATGGCGTTGGGCGCGCTGGAGGCGATCAACGCCGGTGGTATGGGCGACAGTGTGAAGATCGTCGGATTCGACGCGCTGCCGGAAGCGCTGCAAAGCGTGATCGATGGCGGTATGGATGGCACCGTCGAGCAGTATCCTGGCGGTCAGATTCGTACCGCGCTGCGGATCGCTGTCCTGGAAGCACGCGGCTGCGAGTACATGGCGCCGAACCCGGTGCTGCTGACCCCGATCGTGCTGGATGCCAGCAACATCGAGTCGGCGGAGCGCATCGGTGAGGTGATGGGCAGCTAGACGCGCATAGGTTAGACTAGCAGTGACGCGAGGGGCACGCTGCGTGTGCCCCTCGCTTTTTGGTTCGATCACTTAAGGATCATGCCGATGACCAATCAGATTGTCGAGCAGGCGTTGGAAAGCGGACGGGGGATCGTCCGCCTGATGCCGTCGTGGGTGCCGCGTTCATTTTGTGTGCCGGGGCGCCGTCTGCGGCTGCATCCCGATGACCTGTACGCCCTGGGTGGCGCGCGGGGTGGGATCGACGAACGCTGGTTTGCCAGCACCACCAAAGCCGATAACGGCGCGCTCACCCCTGAAGACGAAGGCTTGAGCTACATCTATGTCAGCGATAAATTCAAAGTGACGCTGGCGGAGGCGATCGCGGACATGGGCGCCGAATTCCTCGGTCAGGATGTCTATGACCGCTATGGCGGCTGGGTGATGTACAGCAAATTTTTCGACAATATGTATCCGCTGCCACACCATCTGCATCACAGCGACGAAAAAGCCGCCGAACTGGGCAAGATCGGTAAGCCAGAGGCGTACTACTATCCGGCACAGTACAATTTCGCGCTCGACACCTTTCCATACACTTTCTTCGGCTTGAACCCCGGGACGACTGAGGATCAGGTCGTGGAGACGCTGAAGAATTTCGAGAAGGGTGACAACAAGATTCTCACGCTGAGCAAGGCGCACCGTTTGCAGTTGGACACGGGATGGTATGTGCCGCCGGGCGTGCTGCACGCGCCGGGGACGCTGTGTACCTATGAGCCGCAGCGTAACAGCGATGTCTTCAGCATGTGGCAGTCCTTGATCGGCGATTATTATGTGGTCGATCGCGGATTGCTGACCTATCACATGCCGCAGGAAAAAGCCTATGATTACGATTACATGCTGTCGCTGCTGGATTGGGAGGCGAATACCGCTGTCGATTTTGTCGATCGCTATTTCCTGATGCCGATCCCGGTCGTGGCGGCAGATCCCAATGGCGGTTACGCCGAAAAATGGATCACCTACGGCAGTGAGTGGTTCAGCGCCAAGAGCCTGACCGTGCAGCCGGGGCGCACCGTGACTGTGAGCGATCCGGTCGCCTATGGCGCCATCTGTGTGCAGGGGTATGGCACGATCGGGGCGCACAATGTCGCGGCGCCGACGATGATTCGCTACGGACAGATGACCGAGGACGAGTTTTTCATCACGGCAGGAGCGGCGCAGGCAGGGGTGAACATCAGCAATCGCAGCAGCAGCGAGCCGCTGGTGATCCTGAAGCATTTCAATCCGGGCAACCCGGAGATGCTGACCAAGTAACCGGTCACGATAACGATCACAAACGCCCCGGTCCTATTCAGGACCGGGGCGTTTATCCAGAACTATTGCTCGACGGACGTAAAGCGCCCCGCTACCCTCCGTCGATGATGCAACCAGCTTCCAGCGATACCCTGAATCTTTCCCCCGGATGTGACCACAGAGCGGCATTATGGCTACAGGACAAAAATTCTATAGACCAGTTGAGATAATGACGCTCTTCTTTATCATAGCACAGCTCGGAATCGTGCAGGTACGTAGAATCACGTATAACCCTAAAAAGTTTGTTCTTTGAAATGTATAATCGATTGATCGATGTCAAATTGATTGGGGAACCGCCACGATGCCGCACATTCTGCTGGTTGAAGACGACCGCCTTCATCGGGACCACATGCGCGACTTGCTGACCAGTAAAACTCCTTACACCGTGACGGCAACCATCACCTACGATGAAGCTATCAACGCCTTCGATCCAGAGATCATGACCGCGGCGATGATCGACATTCATATTCCAAAAGATAATCCCCACGCGCGCGACACCAAGGATCGGCTGGAACGATGGGGGATCAGGCTGGCAAAGGAGCTGAAAGCCAGAGCGCCCAAACTTGGCATTGTCTTTCGCTCGGCATTTGGCGGGCATCTGCTGGAGGTCAATGCGCTGATCAGGACGGGACTCGGCGGCATTGCATATATGTCCAAGCAGACCGCTGGTAGTCAACAACTGCTGTATGCCCTTCAGCGTGTCCAGTTAGGACAGAATTATTTCGACGATACCCTCGTAGAATACCCACATTCCGTAGCTGGGCTGCGCTACCTGGCATCGCTGCCACACGGCTTACGCTTTTGGGTTGAGTCTGCCTATGAGCATCGGGACGAACTGACGGAACGCGAACGTCAGGTCTGGGCATTGAGGGCACGCAGTCTGAAAGAGAATTCGATTGCGCAGCAGCTAGGGATCAGCGTCAGAACCGTCGAAAAGCATGTGGATAACCTCAACCATAAACTTTTTGACGCTGCGACCCCTAACGACGATGTGCAAAAAGATATTATCGCACACGCCGTCTATGTACTGGCGACGATCGAGCGGGACATCAGCGATGCGTGATAGCACGCGGCGCCTGCAATTACTTGTGTTGGTCGCTGTGCCGGTCCTGACAGGCATCAGCAGTCTGCGTTTCCTGGCGGATGTGGGACGCCCATTCGAGGGCATGATCACCTACAACAACGTGATCAAGGGGAACTACGAGTTTTCCGATACTACTCCGTCGTGGTGGACGCTGGTCGATGACGCCATCCTGCCCACGCGGATCGGGCTGTATGAGGCGGACGGCAGCCCATATGCCGATGCGCCGACCACGTTCGCGCGGCTCTGGGATGCAGGGGAACGTAAGGTGACGCTGAGGCATGATCGCATCGACGGACGCACGCGCACTACCGTGCCGCTGGTGACCTTCACGATCTACAACTACATCGATCTGCGACTGCCGACGCTGATCCTGGCGTTCACCCTGTGGTTGATCGCGCTGCTGATCTACCGCGCGCGCTCGACCGATCCGCTCAGCGACGCCATCATCTTCAACGTCGGCTTGGCGTCGCTCAGTTTCGGCATCGAGCAACCATCGCTGTTCTGGCTCGAAGGCGATCTATCGCGGGTGCTGAATCTGCTGGGGTATGGCGCTACCGCTGCGGTCAGCCTGGCGCTGGCATTCATAGGATGTTCTTTTTTTACCCCGCGCTGGCGCTGGCTGCGGCGTGCGACTCTGACCCTGTTCGCGCTGTGGGCGCTGGCAGGGGTGGGGTTGTGGCTGCGGGCACGGCTGCTCTTTTTCAGCGAGGGCGCCACCGAGCTGGCACGCGCCGCCGATAACAGTGCTTTTTTCACGCTCAACTGGCTGCTGTCGATCAGTAGTTTTTTCCTGATCTTCTGCCTGATCGGGGTGTTGATCTTCATCCGTCCGACGGTGAACAGCTTTCGCACGCGCCGCGCCGCTGCCGCGCTGCTGTTGGGCTTTATCCTGGCACAGCCCAGTACACTGCTCAACTTTGCCAACCGACTGCTCGATCAGCGCGCCGATCTCTTTTTTCAAACCCTCGATCTGCGTTATCTGCTGCTGTTCATCCCGTTTTTTGCGATGGCGGCGATCGTGCGTTACCAGTCGTTCGGGACGCGATCGCCAGGGCTGATCGTGGTCATGCTGCTGATCGCGTCGGCACTTGGCGCCAGCCTGCTGAATAGCTTTTTCCTGCTGCTGGTGAGTGGGGCGAGCGAACACAATAATTATCCGACTCTGTTCGCGCCTTCGTTCCTCGTGCTGTTCGTGATGAGCGCTTTCTGGTCGTTTCAATCTTCGATCCAGGGCAGCCTCGGTCGGCTGTTTCATCGACGGCGGCGCAACTATCAGGATATGCAGCGCTTTCTCGATCTGCTTTTAACGCAGGGCGTAGGTGCACGCGATCCAGGCGCGACCATCGGCGCACTCCTGCGCGAGCAATTCAATCTCACCTACGTCGGGCTGTGGCTGGGCAATCCAAACGCCCGACCCGGCGCGCCGATTCGATTCACCCTGGAGCAGCGCGCTGCCAGCGCCGTGCCGCCATCCGTCTCGGTGTGGAGCATCACGCCCACCGACTGGGGGACTCTGCTGCGACAACCCATTTTTCTCACCGGGCTACAGACGCTGGCTCTGCCGGACGCGCTGGCGCGATTCCGTGACGATCCTGAGGTCGAGGCGGTGCTGCCGCTGTCTTTCATGAGCCATCCGATCGGGCTGCTGGCAGTGGGAGGGCGGCGTGATCATGATCTGCTGGGCGAGCAAGAGGTCGAGGTGCTGATCCAGATGGCACAGCAAATCATGCTGTTTCTGGAGATGAATCGGCGCTCAGAGGCGCTCGATCGCACGCGCGATCGGCTGCACGACACGACACAACAGTCGCTCACCTGGCTGATGCACCAGCTCAACGAACTCACCACCGAGCTGCCCCCGCTGACAGAGCGGCGCGTCATAGCATGGATCGATTATCTGACCGAACAGAATCACATCGTAGAAGACCTGCAGCGGGGTGTCTATCAGCGCTATCTGGCTGATCTGCCACGCCTGCTCTACGATTTCAGTGTGCGTCACCAGATCGCCATCGATGACGCGCTCGATCTCAAACTGCATCTGCCCGACGATCTGCACGACGAGATTTATCATTGGGTGTTTGAAGCGCTCAACAACGTCTGGAAATACGCCCACGCCAGGCGCATTCATGTCTCGCTGGCGCGTCACGGTCAGCGATTGCGTCTTATTATCCACGACGATGGCATCGGCATCCCCGCCGACGACGAAGATCGGCGCCAGGGCGGACTGACCACGATCGAAAAGAGAGTGCTGAGACGTGGTGGCATCTTTACCGTCAGCGCCATGCCCTATGGCGGGACACGGCTGTTCATCGATCTGCCGATTCAGGCGAGCGCGGCGCGGGCGGGCGGGTGAGTCGGCGCGGGTGATCTGTTACAATGCGCTGACATTCATGACAATTCATTGCACACGACAGACACGGCACATAAGGAAGAAACGTCGGTTATGAGCCTCGCCGCCCGCCTGCGTCAGGCTGTCCCCCGCTCGCGCGTTTCCCTTGCTCACGCTGGCTCTTGGGAGCGGGCTTTTTCAGCCCATCGCCACTCGGCGGCTTGCCACTGTTGCCGCTGTTCTTGGCAAGCTGTGCCTTCAGTTCAGCGATCTCGGCGCTCAACCGCTCGATTATTTGCTGCTGCGGTATTCGGATTATGGCTAGGAGTTCTGCTTCGCGTGCGCTATTCATGTCCACTTCTATACCCTATTTCTTCCCCTTTGGCTATACCCTCTGAGCAGTTACTCTACTTTTTAATGTTCCCCCTAACAGCCATAATTGCTACGGGGATCAGTCCAATAACTCCCGCTAATGAATACAGGACAATCATGACAGGCACTCCAATGAGGAGCGCGAGAATAATGCCCACCACTCCTAGTGATGCTCCAATTGAAACCACATACATGAGAGCCGAAACAAAACTCGGTATCCCAAACCGGCTTAAAAAGACCGAGCCAATCGTCGCTAAGATTAAACCAACAACAAGTAGCACAATTTCCATCATATCTCCTTAAAGTGATGGCGCTTTGGGGTGGGATGTCAAGATAGTCCGCCCTAACTCGACTGAAGTTGTTCCATGCGGAAGGAAGTCGCTCACTGTGCGATCTGCCCTGCTATGAGAGAAAGCGTTACCTGTGTGTTTGGCGCACATATTCAATTCGTCCAACGCCCACCGACCGCCAAGCGATATGTCAAACCCTGATACGGCTGCTCCATGGACAGACTGCGATCGGTAAAGCGTTCAAATCGTGTGGTATATCCCTGTTCGGCGCTGACCGCCCAACCCAGTCCGTTCCTGACATTGGCGTTCTCACGCCACACTTTGCCAAATCCGCGCTGCGGTTGGAGCAGTCCGGCTGGCGGAACAAGATTTGGATCCGACTCGATCTGTCCGTTGGTGAAGTTGTCGGCAAATACGAGCCACGTTCCATTATTGAACAAGACATAGATACCACGCATGTCGTTGTTCCAGATCATCTGCCCGTGTTGAAACGCCTGATACGCCATCAGCGTGGAGGAGGTCTGGACAGCACTTTGCGATGACTGAGGGACGAAGGCTGGCACTACGGTGGCAACGCGCCGATTGGTGTTCGATCCGAGGGTGGCCACGAAGCGCGTGTACTGCGCTGACACCCATCCATCCTGACCGTTGTAGACAATGCGATACCAACCGTTACGCTGTTCCATGACCACGAATGTCTGACCACTATCGATCGAGCCAATGCGCGATTCGTTGGTGCCAGGACCGCGCCGCACACGCAGCCCGTTGATGGTGGGAGTCATGAAACTGCCGATCGCCGCTGGCACCGCAGCGGCATAATCGTAGCCTGCAATACGTGGGTTGGCTGCTTCCAGTACTAAGCGAAGCTGATACCGTCCGCGTGTGCTGCCAAAGGCACGCGGCATGATGTAGTACATATTGGGTTCTGACAGCGTAAAACGCACGATTGCAGAGTTGAGTCCATCATAATCATCATTCGCAGCTTGCGAACACAGATATGGATCACAGTCGGACATTAGACTGATAACCGGATCGAGTGAGCTGTCCAACGCCGTCATATAAATCGAGACGATATCGCCAAATGAGCCATAGAATTCGAAACGTGTTTCGTTAGTGCAGGATTGCAGCTCGATATTGCAGGTGTAGCCCGTAACGACATCGCCGTAATCGATTGGATTGATTTGAAACGCCTGTGCCTCGACCGCTTGAATGCTGCCCACGAATAGAGCCATACTTACGCTCAACAAGACCAGAAGAGCCGAAAAATGCTGTGTCATGCTATGTGCCTCCTGCAAAGTCAGAAAAAAAATCAACCTGGACTACAATAAAGAACAGCCTTGCGAGAGGGCGCATGAGCGCCCTCTCATGAGAACTACTCGTGATCGGATTATGGCATCAACGACGCCCCTGCCTGACCAAAGCTGGTCGCCAGCAGTGAGAAGTCCGCGATCGTCACGCTGCTGCTGCCATTGAAGTCGGCGCGCGCATCGAATCCCGCTGTACCACTAGCCTTGCCAAAAGTTGTGGCGAGGATGGAAAAGTCGCCGATATTGACGATGTTGTTGTTGTCGGCATCGCCGCTGCGCAGCACGAACGCCAGCGTGTTGGTGCCATTGATCACGGTCGTGGTGACGACGCTCGCCAGCGATTGCGCATGTTTCACCCACACACGATGCGCGCCGACGGGCACGCCCGCGATCGTGAATTTGCCGTCGTTCGCCGTCGTGACGATAGTGTCGCTGTGTACTGCCCCGCCGACCGCCGCGATCTGCACGCGCATGCTGGCAGGGTGCGGACGTGGTAGCGTGACCGCTCCTTCAATGACAGCACCGGGATGCACGATCACGCTGCCATCGAGCGCCGCGCCAAAAATCGAGCCACCGGGAGCGAACACATCAGTCATGCGTATACCTGTCTCGATGAAGTCGAGCGGCGTTCCGGCGGTGAGGGCATCGGCGCGCAACCGGACGG